>JAHHIE010000011.1 GCA_019358945.1 Stenomitos rutilans HA7619-LM2
CAATACGATGGAAGGCTTTTGGTCGCTCTTGCGTTCCTGGTTGCGTCCCCATCGTGGGATCTCTCAAGAAAAGCTACCGCTGTCTTTGGGCTTCTTTGAGTTCGTTCACAACGCTAAAAAGCGAGGTAAAGCTTTACTCAGTGCTTTGTTGGAGAACCTACTGGCTTAACTCCCTGGAATCCTTATTGAGCCACACTTTTTAGCCTTCATCCTTGATCATTCTTCCAACTCAAAACTCCTCCGCTGACTGCTGATAGCTGATAGCTCTTTAACTCAAAACTTGCATCCCTCATACCAATTTGAATTGAAAATGCGACACATCCTTTAGGGGCAAGGCATTGCCTTGCCCCTACCCACCGATTGATCTGTAGCCGTCATTCTTCAAATCGGTATCACCCCTCATCCTTTCCTTCTACCATTGCTAACCACTAACAACTAAACGCCCGCCCCCCTGATATAATCGCCAGTCATGCAGTGGAGTAAGCGGAGGCAAGCATGGCAGAGTGGCAGGAAATTTCTGGAGGCATCACAGCGCCCAAAGGCTATCGCGCGGTAGGTATGACAGCAGGATTGAAACCATCCGGTTTGCCTGATCTGGCACTCATTCTTTCGGATGTAGAGGCGATCGCGGCTGGAGTCTTTACGACCAGTCAAGTGCGGGCTGCCTGCGTCGATTACTGTCGGGAACGCCTTGAGACGAAAGCCAGTGCCCGTGCAATCCTCTGCAATGCGGGTCAGGCAAACGCTGCCACGGGTGCGCTTGGGCTACAGGATGCTCTGGAAAGCGCTAGCGCTTTGAGTGAAGCGCTCGGTGTGCCAGCCGAATTAATTTTGCTTGCGTCCACAGGCGTGATTGGTCAGCGTATTAAGCTAGATGCCTTAAAAGCCGCTTTGCCTCAACTTGTGGCTAGCGTTTCAGAAGAGGGTGGGGCAAGTGCAGCGAAGGCCATTATGACCACCGATCTGGTGCCGAAGACGATCGCCCTTGAAACCACACTGGACGTTCGCGGCGCATCTCAAACTGAGGCTCGTCCCGTTCGCATTGGTGGCATTGCCAAAGGATCGGGAATGATTCATCCCAACATGGCGACGATGCTTGCCTTTGTGACCTGTGACGCGGCGGTATCGCCTCACCTCTGGCAGCAAATGCTCAGTCGCGCTGCTGATCGCAGCTTTAACCAGATCACAGTTGATGGTGATACCAGCACAAATGATTCGCTGATCGCGTTGGCGAATGGACAGTCTCGCACCCCTGCCGTTACCGAAGCAGGCCCCGAAGCCGACAAGCTAGAGGCGATGCTGATAGAGGTGTGTATTCACCTGGCGAAAGCGATCGCGCGGGATGGGGAAGGCGCAACCTGTTTGATCGAAGTGCAGGTCTCCGGCACCAACGATGATGCAGAAGCGCGTCTCATCGCCCGAACGATCGCGGGATCATCACTCGTCAAATCTGCTATCTTTGGGCGTGACCCTAACTGGGGCAGAATTGCTGGTGCGGCTGGGCGTGCAGGTGTCATATTCAACCAGGACGATCTGCAAATCAAGCTGGGCGACTTTCTAATGATGCAAAATGGACAACCGCAACCCTTCGATCGCGCGGCTGCCAGCAACTACCTGCGACAAGCAGCCCTCGGTGAATACTTAAAAGACGATACGGTTGCGATCGCCGTTCGTGTAGGCAACGGTTCTGGCTCTGGCTCTGCTTGGGGCTGCGACCTGAGCTACGATTACGTCAAAATCAACGCCGAATACACCACATAGGGACACAACCAGGTAACGATGCGACTCCTTCAATTCAGCACGTCTCATTACTGCCGTAAAGCACGGTTAGCCCTAGGCTACAAACAAATCCCCTATACGGTCGAAAACCTGACACCCGGAGCGCACGTACTGAAGCTAAAGCCATTGACTGGCTTAAAAACCGTGCCTGTCCTGCTGCCAGATATGGATGGTGAACCCACCGCGATCGCCGACTCCACTCAAATCCTGCGCTTTCTAGAACGTCACCAGCCCAATCCCACCTTTTTTCTCGCTGATCCCCATCAGCAGACCGAGGCGGCACTGCTAGAAGATTGGCTGGATGAAAGCATTGGCACCGCCACACGCTTTGTCTACTACGATTTTCGTCGGGGCGAAGGAAAACAGATTGATCCATCGCTCTCTAGCCAACTCGTGATTCAGGTTGTACGCTGGCAATACGACATGAATCCCGCCGCTGTGGAGCTTGCTCGTCAGCGACTAGCGATCGCTTTTGATGCCCTGGTCGATCGTTGGAAAGACAGTCCTCACCTGGTTGGAAACCAATTGAGCGTAGCCGATATCGCAGCAGCGGCTCTACTCAGTCCTCTAGCGCTGATCCCACACTATCGTCAGCAGCAGGCATGGCTATTTGAACGCATTCGTGACATTCATCAGCTTTGTAATGAGACACTACCACCGGGATTGATGTGAAGGATGAGGGATGAAGGCTAAAGAATGAGGGATGAAAGGATGAGAACGCAGGTAGATCAAACGACAGACAGGCCGTTGGCAGAAAACACTTTATCCTTTAGCCTTTATCCTTTAGCCTTTCCCCTTCCCCTGGTTCAAAACAACAGTCTCAAAGCCTTCTTGCTTCTGGTGGGACTGCTTCTGATTGCGATCGAACCCGCACTGGCGCTGCCGAGACCAGACGACACACCTGAAGAAGTGCTGCGAGCAGAAATTATTACAGGTGCCCGATCGCCGATCGATGGTAAACCCGTTTCAGCCAGCGAGTACGCTCGACTCCAGGCAGAGCTTCAAGAGCCTGGGCCATCTCGCCCGGTGGTTGGACGATCGCTTGAAAAAAATCTCAACTTGCTGCGTCTCCGCAAATTTATCAAAACCTTTTTTCCTTTCTTGCCAGTACCTTAGGTTGGTTGGTTAGAGGGCAGAAGGCAGGGGGCAGAGGGCAAGAGAGTTGTTGGTTTTTAGTTTTTAGCAGGAGTCAAGAGCGGCTCATGTACTAACAACAACCAACGAATAACCAACAACTGGTTCAACTCAAAGCTTCCAGGCTGATAGCTGATAGCTGACCGCCAATCCTGCTCAAAAGTCTGACGAATGAGAGAGGTATTCAAAGAGTAGTTTCAACATAACCGTAGTAGAGGCATTTCGAGGCTTCGACGCAGGTTGTTCTGCATTCATCCTCTCTCTACTACAGACCCTCTGGGCAGCAAAGAAGCGCTATGTACGACGACCACGGATTTCAGCCAGGCCGAGAGGAACCCAACCCGTCTGGTCTTGCTTCATCATCGCTAGCGGTCGGTGAACCGCTTCTACTAGCCAAACCTGCCCAACCCGCCGTGCAGTTAAGCAATACCACGCTTATTTTGGTGCCGTTGAGTCTGCTGGCACTCTGGGCGATCGCGGTGCTCTGGTTCAGTCAGCACACAAAACGGCACATCACGGTACGACAAAAAGAAGATGGCCGCAAGCTGTTCAAACGCGTGCCTTGCCGTCAATGCCGCTTCTTTAAAGATAATCCATATCTGAAATGCGCAATTCGCCCAAGCGATGCGCTCACAGCCCAAGCGATCGATTGCGCAGATTATGCATCCCACGCCGATCGTCAGCGCCGACAGTAAAAGCGTTTGGCAAGGCTGAAAGCCTTGTATACAGAGACTTTGCCTTGACGTTCAAGCATAGAATCCGCTCGCTCAATTGAATTAAGTTTTGCTAAGAAAAAGCGAAGTAGAGGCTCGTCCAAAGCGGTATAAATGTAACGAAAACTTGAAATATATTTATCAAATTGTGTCGGATATATCCTAGAACGCTTATCTGGTCTGGTTTTCTGATACAAACATGATTGTGCAACTGTCTTAACAGTTTGCGCTCAGTTGCCAGCAAACGATTTTGCTCCCGTGCCAGTTTCCCGAAAGGTGCGCGGTTGAGCGATTTAGGACGTTTGCTGCTAATTGACTGCGACCCCTCGCGCATTAACAGATAAGGAGCTTAACTGCATGTTCACACACGTCAAGCCCACCATCAGACACGTTGCACCCGATGATCTGCGGGGACGCGCTCTGTTGCGAGTGGTCTATGTCGTGCTGGAGCCTCAGTATCAAAGTTCGCTTTCGGCAGCGGTTCGCGCCATCAACCAGAACCACCCCGATCTGGCTGTCGAAATTAGCGGTTACTTGATTGAGGAACTCCGCGATTCGGACAATTACGAGGCGTTTAAGCGCGACGTGGCGCAGGCAAATATTTTTATCGCGTCGCTCATTTTTCTCGAAGATTTGGCAGATAAAGTCGTTGCTGCTGTAGAACCCCATCGCGATCGCCTCAATGTCGCTGTAGTCTTTCCCTCCATGCCCCAGGTGATGCGCCTGAACAAAATGGGCAGTTTCTCAATGGCGCAGTTGGGTCAGTCCAAGAGCGCGATCGCCCAGTTCATGAAGAAGCGCAAAGAGAAATCTGGCTCCGGCTTTCAGGACGGCATGTTGAAGCTGCTGAATACGCTGCCCAAAGTGCTGAAGTACCTACCGATGGACAAAGCGCAGGATGCTCGCAACTTCATGCTCAGCTTTCAGTACTGGTTGGGTGGTTCGCAGGAAAATCTGGAGAATTTCTTGCTGATGCTCGCCGATCGCTACGTGTACAAAGATCTGGATACAGACAGCGGTGCCTTACAGTATCGCGATCCCGTCACCTATCCCGACATGGGCATCTGGCATCCCCTCGCGCCCACCATGTTTGAGGATGTGAAGGAGTATCTCAACTGGTTTAACTCGCGTACCGATATTGCGGACGACCTGAAAGATCCGCTGGCTCCCTGTGTGGGATTGGTGCTGCAACGAACGCATTTAGTAACCGGGGATGACGCTCACTATGTGTCGATGGTGCAAGAGCTAGAAAGCATGGGCGCACGGGTGATTGCGGTCTTCGCAGGTGGATTAGACTTCTCCAAACCTGTGGACGCATTCTTTTACGATCCGTTGTCCAAAGGGCAATCTGCCATTGTGGATGTCGTCATCTCTCTGACGGGTTTTGCCCTGGTCGGTGGTCCCGCCAAGCAAGATCATCCAAAGGCGATCGACTCCCTCAAGCGGCTCAACCGTCCCTACATGGTGGCGCTGCCCCTGGTATTCCAAACCACAGAGGAATGGGAGGACAGCGATCTGGGTCTGCATCCCATCCAAGTGGCGCTGCAAATTGCGTTACCCGAACTCGATGGCGCGATCGAACCCATCATTCTCTCTGGTCGGGATGGAACGACGGGTAAAGCGATCGCCCTGCAAGACCGGGTGGAAGCGATTGCCCAACGTGCGATGAAGTGGGCAAACCTCCGCCGCAAACCCAAACTGAATAAGAAAGTTGCCATTACCGTTTTCAGCTTCCCACCGGACAAAGGCAATGTGGGTACGGCCGCCTATCTGGACGTGTTCGGCTCCATCTATAAAGTGATGGAAGCCTTGCAGCACAACGGTTACGATGTGCAGGAGTTGCCTGAAACGGCTGAAGCTTTGATGCTGGAAGTGCTGCACGATGCCCGCGCCCAGTACAACAGCCCGGAATTGAACGTGGCGTATCGCATGTCGGTGCCAGAATATGAGGCATTGACTCCCTATGCCGATCGCCTCCACGAATCCTGGGGCCCACCGCCCGGACACCTCAACACCGATGGGCAAAATCTGCTCATCTTCGGTAAGGAGTTTGGTAACGTTTTCATTGGTGTGCAGCCCACTTTTGGTTACGAAGGTGACCCTATGCGGCTGCTGTTCTCCCGCTCTGCCAGTCCCCACCACGGCTTTGCCGCCTACTACACGTATCTGGAGCAAATCTGGAAAGCGGATGCAGTGCTGCACTTCGGGACACATGGATCGCTGGAATTCATGCCCGGAAAGCAAATTGGGATGTCCGATGCCTGCTTCCCCGATAGCCTGATTGGTACCATTCCCAACCTCTACTACTACGCAGCGAACAATCCATCTGAAGCCACGATCGCCAAACGTCGCTCCTACGCCGAAACCATCAGCTACCTCACCCCACCCGCTGAAAATGCTGGCCTGTACAAGGGCTTGAAGGAACTGGGCGAACTGGTTGCGTCCTATCAAACCCTAAAAGATACCGGACGCGGTGCCCAGATTGTCGATTCCATCATGGACAAAGCGCGAATCTGTAATCTGGACAAGGATATCGAGTTCCCTGAAAGCGCGAAGGAACTGGACGCAGAAACCCGCGACACGATCGTCGGCAAGGTTTACATCAAGCTGATGGAAATCGAGTCACGCCTGCTGCCTTGTGGCTTGCACGTCATTGGCAAGCCCCCCACAGCCGAAGAAGCGATCGCTACGCTGGTCAATATCGCTAGCCTCGATCGTCCCGAAGACGATATCCTCAGCCTGCCGTCCATCATTGCCAACAGCTTTGGTCGCACGATGGAGGAGATTTATCAGGGGAGCGATCGCGGTGTGCTGGAAGATGTGCAGTTGCTTCAGGAAATCACCCTGGCAACGCGATCGTCCGTGTCTGCTCTCGTGCAGGCACAGGTGGATGCCGATGGGCGCGTTTCCAGAGTGTCCAGGCTCAACTTCTTCAACATGGGTAAAAAAGAACCCTGGGTGGAAGCCTTGCACACAGCGGGTTACACCAAAGTCGAGGTGGATCACATCAAGCCCCTGTTTGACTATTTGGAATTCTGCCTCAAGCAAATTGTGGCGGATAACGAACTCGGTGCGTTGCTGACCGCGCTGGAAGGCGAATACGTCATGCCTGGTCCCGGTGGCGATCCCATCCGCAATCCCGATGTGTTGCCCACTGGGAAGAATATTCACGCCCTCGATCCGCAAGCCATTCCCACCTCTGCCGCGGTGAAATCTGCCAAAGTGGTGGTCGATCGCCTCATCGCTCGTCAATGTGCTGATAATGGTGGGCAGTACCCAGAGACGATCGCGGTTGTCCTCTGGGGCACCGACAACATCAAGACCTACGGCGAATCGCTGGCGCAAATCTACTGGATGTTGGGGGTTGCACCCCTGCCCGACTCGCTGGGACGCATGAACAAGCTAGAACTGATTCCGCTAGAAGAACTCGGCCATCCCCGTATCGATGTCGTGGTGAACTGTTCCGGTGTCTTCCGCGACCTGTTCATCAACCAGATGGCACTGCTCGATCGTGCCGTGAAAATGGCAGCAGAGGCAGACGAACCCCTGGAAATGAACTTCGTCCGCAAGCACGCCCTCAAGCAGTCCGAAGAGATGGGTATCAACATCCGGCAAGCTGCCACCCGCGTCTTCTCCAACGCCTCTGGTTCCTACTCGTCCAACATCAATCTGGCGGTGGAAAATAGCACCTGGGAAAGCGAAGCCGAACTGCAAGACATGTACCTGGCGCGGAAATCCTTCGCCTTCTCGTCAGACAATCCTGGCACAATGGATCAGAATCGCCAGATTTTCGAGTCTGCCCTCAAAACCGCCGATGTCACCTTCCAAAACTTGGACTCATCGGAAATCTCACTCACAGATGTCTCCCACTACTACGACTCCGACCCCACTAAAGTCGTGTCGCGCCTGCGGAATGACGGCAAAGCCCCCACGTCCTTCATCGCCGATACCACCACTGCCAACGCCCAGGTACGTACTCTCTCCGAAACCGTCCGTCTGGATGCCCGTACCAAATTGCTCAACCCCAAATGGTACGAAGGGATGCTCAGTCACGGCTACGAAGGCGTGCGGGAACTCTCGAAGCGGTTGAACAACACGATGGGTTGGTCAGCCACCGCAGGCGCAGTGGATAACTGGGTCTACGAAGATGCCAACGACACCTTCTTCAAAGATGAAGACATGTCCAAACGCTTACTCGACCTCAACCCCAGCTCGTTCCGCAAGATGGTCACGACCCTGCTAGAGGCAAACGGTCGCGGCTACTGGGAAACCTCTGAGGAGAACCTCGATCGCCTCCGCCAACTCTATCAAGAAGTCGAAGACCGCATCGAAGGAATTGAGTAACGCCAGAATTAAAGGAGTCTTGAGGGTGGGCAATGTCCGCCCTTTTTTCATTCAGCCTCAAGTGATATCCTGAACAGATGGCTGAAATCTATGTAGCGATTTGGAACCAGAATGAAGTGGCAATGTCCTCAGTCGATGGCGAACTGATCGTTGTTCTCGTCACAAAGGATGGGCGTTTTCAAGCGCAACAATCTGTGACGGTTCGCCAAGCAACCGCTTTCTTCCGAAATTTAGAGGCTGGGGACTACACGATTATTGCGAGGCATCCCAGCCTAATGCCAATCGAAGCTCGCTACGACGTGGGTTTAGGTGCTGAAGCTGCTTTTGGCATTCGGTTTGTTTATAATGAAGCCCAACGCCGCTTGCTGAGAATTGATACGCAAATGAGGTTTTTCTCATGAACACTAGCGCCAACTCAGACGATTACATTCTGCCAGCAGACTCGATCAGAGCCTATCAACTTGCCGTTTATTTTGAGAGCGAGTGGCTCTGGAAGGAAAAAGACCCCATCTGTCGAGCCAATGCATCAAGACGCTTGGCAGAACTGACGGCAAAACTGGCTGAACTGGAAGAAGCGGAAGCCAAGCAGTTTTCAGAGCAGAATTTGCCGAACGAAGCCGCTTGATCAGCGATCGCTTTACGATCCGCACTCCTTCATCCTTCTTGCAAGCGCGACTCCTGTGGAAAGCTTCCCTAACGCTGCCGTTTTGAACGAGACCCTTCTTGGTTTGAATCGGAGTGATCGTGGTCTGAGCCGAAACGATCGCAGTATGAAGAGGGGTAATGATGGAAGCAGAGTACGATTTCAGTCAAGGAAAGCGCGGTGCAGTTGAACCGATCGCGGCTGGAAAAACTCGCATCACCATTCGGTTAGATGATGATGTGTCGGCATGGTTTCGGGAACAGGTTCATGCAGCAGGCGGCGGCAATTATCAAAGCTTGATTAACGAAGCCCTGCATCAACACATTGAGCAAAAACATGAGCCTTTAGAAGCAACCTTGAGACGAGTGTTGCGCGAGGAACTTGAACGGGTAGGCAAGTAGTAAACACAGGTGATACCGATTTAAAGAATGACGGCTACAGATCAATCGGTGGGTAGGGGCAAGGCAATGCCTTGCCCCTACAGGATGTGTCGCATTTTCAATTCAAATTGGTATGAGATTCACAAGCTAACAAAGTGCGATCGTCCATCTCGTCACTTGAATCGGTAGTAGAAAATCCAATATCAAAACTATGTCATGCGATCGAAACCAGTAGTTCTGCCTTTCTATAAGATTGCAGACTCACTTTTTCTTTACAGAGTAAGCTCGGAGTTGATGGAAGGTGCCCTAGCCATTCCATGAGCCATCGGGTGGTTCCCAATACTTGACGTAGCGAGCTGCGATCGGTTGAATGGCAATATCAACATTGAGTTTATTGGAACCACTTGTACCAGAGTAGGGATGAACAATTTGAGATGCTAATTGCCAATTTTTATTATTGGTTGAGACCTCTACGCGAAAGGTTAGTGAATTCTTAAAGGCACCGTCCCAGTCAATGTTGTAGCCAACCTTATTAAGTACACAAACCGCGCCTAAATCCACTACTTGAACAGTCCCGTTGCCATTGTTGGTTTCGTTTCCCCAACGCCTTGGCTGAGGATAGTTTGTTGTTGTTCTGTAGTCCACTGAATCGTTAGCATTACCCCAAGCGGGATAGGTAATCCCTCCGGCTCTAGCAATGACTCGTTTACTGGCTGCAACATTAACAACCGCCACAGTCTTTCGCTTCGCAGTTGTATTTTTGCCAATGCTGCTTTCTGGCGTTGCTTTCACTGCTGACGGTGGAGACCCAATAGTATTTGATACTTGAGTAGGTTGAGCGTAACCAACCAGTATCAGACCACTAAGGGAGATCCAAGCAGCCAAAGAACGGGCTTGTCTAATCATTTTTCTCATTCAATAGCAATACTCAACCTAGGTTGCACTGCAAGGAGAAAATTCTATCATCTTGACTAAGAGAAATTAGCTATAGCGATCCTATTTGGATTGTGAGAAAGGATTCCACTGGAATCCTTTCTCACCAAGCCTCTCAATCTCACAAATGATTTAGGACTGCTATAGATCGGTGATCGGTTTAGTTTTCCTAAGCAAGCCAGGCAGCAAAAAAGACGAGGAACGGTTAAGATTCAGTGGAGCAATTCGTTAAAGAATGCCCTTTGTCGTAACACAGACCACTCCAATGAGTATTGAATCGATCGACCATTTGTATGTTGAAACCCCTGCTTTTGAAGCAGCCTGTACTTTTTGGAAAGGGCTAGGCTTTAAGCTTGTTGATCAGTGGGAAGAGGAGACCCATCGTGCTTGTCGTTTAGAAGCTGGTAATACCTACATTGTTTTGGCGGAAGCTGCAAAGCCTTCATTGACTGTTCATTTTCGCGTCACTAATCTTGAGAGCGATGCTCAACAGATCGGAAAAAATGAATCAATCGTGGTTCAAACTCCACTAGAAGCAACTCATTGGGGCAGCCATTGGATGTGCGTTCAAGATCCAGATCAACATCTATTTGCTTTAGAAGAATCAAATAACGATTCATAGAGTCGTTATCTCAAGCTAACAGTGCCTATCTACATGTCTAATACAGGGTTGTTTGTAATCGCTGTTGGTAGAGAGCAATTGCCCCTCCACTTTAGTGTTCTCCTTCGCTCTACTGTCTATCTGGATAGTAGATCATCGTGGCTAACGTGTTAAGTTGCTCATAATGTTGCTGCCGTTTAAGCTGACGCTCTTGCCACTGTAAGCCGATTAGTACAGCAATAGAAAGCATAAAACCAGGTTCTTCTAGCAGTGTAAAGATGAAGCCATTAATCAAGACATTAAAAACAATGAATTTGGAAAGGTCATCGGGGCAAAGGCGTTGCCATACAACGATCCAGATATAGATATAAGCAATTAAGCCTAAAACGCCTAAATCCCCCCAAATGGCAGCCCATCCCCAGAAGGGAGAGAACATACTGGAGTCTAGATAGCTGCCATCCCAAATTTTCCAAAACTCGTTTGTCACCACACTATTGCTAGTTGCACCAAGCGGATTGAGAATACTTGCATAGTCTCGAATCATCCAGCCACCAAGACGACCGATCGTGTGCCCAGGGCCGAGTCCTAAAAAGCTATTCAAGATTGATGCGTAATAGGTGGGAATAATGCGAAGCGGTGACAACTTTTGCAAAGTCGCATCACCATCAGGCCCATAAATTTCTGGCCTTACCCACGTTTTGTAAGCTCGAAAAAGTTCGATGTTCTCGACACACCAAAATAACATGAGTACAACCACAGCAGCTAGCGCTACGTATTGTAAAGTCACACGGATATTTTTGGCACGGGCAAGAATCAGGCAAACCCAACTCACTAAGGCGACCAAAAGCACCTGCTTTGCATCGGCAATTAAAATTTGCAGAAAAGCCGCAAAGACGATCGCGAGTCGAATCCAAAGTTTAACGTTTTTAGCAGATGCTAGATAGTAAAGGCTAAAAAATAAGGAAACAGATGCCGCTACGACGTGCCCACCATAGGAGAAATAGAAAACGCCTTGCACATTGTCTTCGATCGTGGCTTTAGTATGAGCGAGAATACCTAAAGCAATAGCAATTCTTTGACCAAATGCCAGGATAGCATGCCCAGCGATAAAGCCTAATAGCCAGTTTCTAAATGATTGAAACTCTTTCCAGGAGATGGGGATACAAAGAATCGTTAGAAGCAGAAGGAATCCTTCCGTCAGCAGTAAAAAATCTAATGTGACATTAATAGCAGCGGCTGTATTGAGCAACGCACTGGCGATAATGACTCCCAGAAACAGTAAAAGACTGGATGCTAAGGCTCTAATCGTGGCAATTTGTTGTCGATCTTTGACGCGGGTTTGAAAGAAAATAAGTCCGCATACGAACGGAACCACTGCAAAGTGCACAAAATTAATGGCTGGCGGTGCACCCATTGCACTCAAAATTCTGGGAAAGAAAGCAGTGGCAAAGGCGATGAGAACGAGTGTTGAGCCTTTGAAGATGCCACCTTCGTGTTGATAGGTCACTGTGTGTCCGTTCATGACGCTCTTTCAAGGTGAGTCTTGGTGAGTATTGTCTGCTGCGGGCAGTCTGATACCAATTTGAATTGAAAATGCGACACATCCTGTAGGGGCAAGGCATTGCCTTGCCCCTACCCACCGATTGATCTGTAGCCGTTATTCTTTAAATCGGTATGACTAGAGTTTATGGCGATGACAGATGATGACGATCGCAAACAATCCGTCGCTTTCACCAACGGCAGCCTGCTCCCTTGTCTCTATTAGCAGCCGTGCCGCTGCTGCATCAGGAAAATGAGCGAACTGGATGGCTTGTTGGTTAGCTGAAGTCTGTTGGCTAAAATCTTTGATGGCAGAACGCAAGTATCATCCGATCACTTCACCTGATTAGGACTTACGCAAAAGCGGTCATCTTTCGCCCCCTAGTCCCCAACTTTTGGGGGAACCGTCTCAATCAAAGCCCCCAAGATTGGGGGTTTGGGGGCAAATGCGTAAGTCCTACTGATGCCTGCGTTCTGCTGGAAGCCTTACTGTACAGCGTTGTCTGCGTTTCAGTCTCTATCTGTTTGCTGGTTGAGTCAGTCTGGAGCGTTTTGCTCTGCTAAAGGTCGGGCTGGACTCTAGGGCAGTCAATCGATTTGCGTTGAGACGGTGTGCCAGTTAGTGCTGAAGCTTTTGGTGAGAGTCAAACGAAGCAACCTTCTTTGCTGCTGCTTAACTCTGTTCTGATTGAACGGTTGTTTTACGTTTAACTGATGTTGCTTAACGAACGTTGCGCTTAACTGATCTCGTGTCTTTTCGGTTTAAGCTGCCTACTCATGCCGTGTGATGAATCGCATGGTTCGCTATCAACCAACTTTAACGGGCGTTACAGATTTAAAGACAGCATTTGGCTGCACTCGTGCGTAAATATCCATCAGCTTGTGGTAGTTCTTAGATGGTGTGTACTTTGCCTCATACTCGGCACGTGCGGCCTTCCGCATCTGCGCGAGTTTACTGGCATTGGTCATCGCCCAGTCAACTTTTGCCGCTAGGTCGTTGGAGTCAGCCGGATGGAAGTGGAGACCAGTCCGATTGTTGTCTACTAATTCGGCGATCGCGCCAATGTTTGACGCAATGACAGGCGTTCCTTTGGCAAAGGCTTCGATAGCAACCCGACCAAAGGTTTCATACCATTTAGACGGGAAGACAAGGAATTGTGCCTCACCCATGAGGGCATACACCTCTGACATGGGTTTGCGTCCTAGCCATTCAATGTGGGGCGATCGTTGGCTAGCTGCCATCACTAGATCGGCAAGCGGCCCGTCCCCAACGATTTTGAGCGGCATGGGATGCTTCAATTTTTCCCAGGCTTCTAGCAGCGTATCCAGCCCTTTTTCTACCGAGAGCCGTCCAACGTATAGCGCATAGCCACCCTGTCCTGATCCCTGACGTGAATCGGAATAGACAAAGTTTGGCTTCACGACAATCTTCTCAGCAGGCAAACCACCCTCAATAAATTTTTGGCGAGCAAATTCAGTCAAGGCGATGTAAACATCCACCATGTCTGTCCATGTGCTCATGGCGCGGTGCGTGGTGATCATAGCTGTAACCGCCGTGCTAGCAGGGCGACTACCGCGATAACACCCACGTGCTACCGCTGGGTATGGGACGGGTTTACCCATGCAGTCTTCGCAAACCTTGCCTTCCCGGAAAAAGAGACCGTTAGGGCACAGTAGACGGTAGTTTCGCAGCGTTTGGACAACGGGTACACCCTCAGCTTTGGCGGCATAATAAACAGAGGGTGAAATCAACGGAAAGAAATTTTGGACATGGATTGCGTTGTAATCAGCTCGCTTCAGCCGTTTGCTGACCATTTGATAGGCTTCTTGAGACCAGATGGTTTTCATAGCCATCTGTACTGGATTCATCTGTGAAACCTGATCGTTGCTCTCCTCGTACACATCAACCAAATGCCCCCTGTCTCGTAGCAACCGCTCTTCGGCTTCGCGTGACTCATCTTCGCCACCGCGAATTTGATACTTGTTATGTACGCTTAGGATACGCATGTGGGTCAATCTCCTGAGTGAGGGCTTGCGTCTCTGCTGCCGAAAGCACGTCGGCATAGAGCTGTGTGAAGCGATGCACCCTAACGTTCCAGTCGAAAACGGTCTGCACCCTCTGCTGACCGGCTTGTCCCATCTGAGTGCCTAGCTCAGCGTTGTGCGCGAGGTGCGCCATTGCCTCTGCTAGATGTTTGACGGCCTGTTCTGGGTCAGGCGCTGGTACTTTGAACCCAGTTGCCTCTGTGACCTGAGTGGCTGGGCCACCCAAATCTAGGCAGATGACGGGACGGCTAGCTGCCATTGCTTCCAGGCAAACCCAACCGCCAGAATCGTGCAGGCTGGGATGGATCAGGGCATGGCACGTCTCCAGCTTTTGCAGGGTTTGGTCACGAGGCAGCAAGCCCCAGAACCGCACCCGATCGCCAATCCCCAACGCTTGAGCCAGCGCTTCTAACGCAGCTTTCTCAGGCCCGTCCCCCACCACCCAGTACTCGGCATCAGGAATATTGAGTTGAGCAAACGCTCGTAGCCCCAGGTGGAAGCCTTTCCAATGCAACAGCCGACCGATCGAGATGACACGAAAGGTTGATTGCGGCATGGGAGACAGAGCCGAAAGGGTGGCGAAATCAGTTTTGGGAATCCCTGCAACCCCGAAAATTTCGATGCGCTTGCACCCCATAGCGGCCAAACGATCGCGGGTTTCGGCGGTAGCTGCCAGGGCGATCGCGCTGCGTCGTGCTGTAAGCCGCACGAAGGGATCGCGTTCACCGAGCGATCGCGCCGTATCACGCAACAGTTCATAGACCTTGCCGCGCAGGCTCAGGTCATGCCAGAAGGGTTTGGGAGCCGATTCGCCACCCCCGATCGGCCCCCAGACAAACGGCACGGGTAGTAGCGCGAGAAAGCTGGGACCCCAATGCTTGACGTAGGTGACGTGGTGTACGAGGTCGAAACCAATGTCGCGGTGGAGCGTTTTAGCGGCAAAGTAGATGCCGACTTGCCAGAGGTAGTAATGCAACTGCCCGCCACGCAACCCCTGTTTCCACCAGCCCATCCAGTAGGGAATGTCGTAGTAGACGATGTGGAGGTTGGGGTCGGGGTGCCTGACCAACTCCGCTTCGATACCAGCACGGTTATCCTCGCGGGTGAGTACCCAGACGTGATGCTGCCCGGTAAGTTCCTTGGCAATATGCCAACCAATGCCGGGATCTGACCCGCGTCCAGGCCCACAGGCATAGGCTGAAAGCAACAGCTTAAGAGGCTTCATAGCGTGTCATCCGAGAGTTGTTCGTACACTTCAGCGATGCGCTCGGCAGTGCGTTCCCAGGTAAAGGCTTGAACCCGTGCCAACCCTTTTTCTATGAGCGATCGACGAAAGGTCGGATCATTCCGAATCCGGCAAACCGCTTGCACGATCGCGCCCACATCCAGCGGTTGCACCACCACAGCAGCATCACCCGTCACCTCTGGCAGCGAAGTCGCGTTAGAAGCGATGACGGGCGTACCACAGGCCATTGCTTCCAGTACCGTCATGCCAAAGCCCTCATACAAAGACGGCGTGAGCAGCACATCGGCAGCGTTGTAAAGCTTGATCAGCGTGTCTTTAGACGTTCTGCCTACGTGGGTGATGACATCGCTCAGGTGATGGGTGTTGATAAACGTTTGCTGAGCCGCGTTGAACGGGGCACCAGACTTGAGCAAATGCACTGGAATACCCTTCTCCTTCAGCACATAAAGCGCTTGTAGCACCGTTTCTATATTTTTGCGGGGGTGGTTGGAACCTACGTTGAGCAGACAAATGGTTTCGGGTGCAAAACCGTATTGCTGCCGGATGTCTGCGATCGCATAATTAGAACCTGGTTGAAAACAGGGTTCCACCGCGTTGGGAATCGTGGTCAATCGTGTCGGTGCGATCGGCAGCAGTCGCATGACATCCTTTGCCGTGTAGTCAGAAACCGTGAGGATGCGATCGGCATGGCAAATGCCCTTCACCGCCAATCGCCAAAACGCGGCGCTAATGGGTGCAAACCGTGCCTGGTCACTAATGTTTTCAGGCTGAAGGAAATTGATGAGGTCGTGGCAGGTCACAACGAATGGGGTTTGGGACGATCGCAGCCAGTACCCAACGTGCCCATCGCTGTGATCCACTACATGCACCACATCAGCTTGCAGGCGTTTGACCCGCGACGGAAAGCGCCAATAGCGTTCGGTGTATTTCCACGCACCCGCAATCGGCGACTTTCCCAAACCGCGAGGAGTTGAGCCAGGTGCTAGTTCAATGATGTTCCACTGCGGTCGAACGGCTTTTAAGCCGTTGACGATGCCATCTGCGTAGACATCCATGCTAAAGGACACACCACGCGCCCTACGAACCATTGCAATACGCATGAATTCCACTGCTCGCGATCAACAACTGAGAGGGTGAGCAAACCAAACTTGCGTTCAGAGACAGAGCTTTAAGGGAGGCAGACCGATTGTGATTAGTTGGGTCTGCGCTTAGAGGTTGGTAGGCTAAAGCGCTGTTTGCTCACGGATGCACCCGTTGTTTCCAGACCGCACTATCAAGCGGTTAATCTACTCTTGATGAGCAGTTAGTCCACTCTTCATAGGTTCGAGCCGTCATCAGGGCATTGTGCTAACAGATATGTCTTGAGATAGAGATTTTGTTTCTTTGCTATGACGTTTTAGCGGAGGCTGGAGCTGTTCAATGAGGGTCATGAAGGCGTTCAATTCGCAGTTCAAGTCCTGCCCCGCGAAGACTTCACGGGCATGCTGGCTGTATGCAGTGCGAGTTTCGCGATCAGTCAACGCTAAGACAGCCTGCGTGAGTGCCTCGACATCTCCGCAGGCGTAAACCAGTCCGTTATGGCGGTGCTGCACCGTGTCGCGGTAGCCCCAATTGCCACAGCGATCGCTCAAAATTGCGGGACATCCCGCTGCCATTGCTTCAGACACCACTAAAGGGTGTGGGTCAATGCGAGAGGTCGAGACAAAGCTATCTAGCGCTGCGTAGTACAGTGGCAGCTTACTCTGGTTCACAAACCCCACGTTTAGCACCTCGCCCTGAAGTTCGGACAGGCGTTGCTCGATCGCGGGCTTGAGTTCACCGCCACCAATCATCACGCCGCGCACCCGTGAATCCTGCTGATGGGCTTTGGCGATCGCCTCGATGAACTCAAACGGATTTTTGCGATCGATATATTTGCCGACAAAGCCGTAGAGAATGGTGTCATCATTCCAGCAAAGCTCCCGTCGGATTGCCTGGATTTCGTCGTGCCGTTGGGCGATCGTCTGCTCAAAGCGATCGCGATCGACGGGATAGCAGCCCCGCACCATTTTCTCGTCGGCCACCCCATAATGCCGCAGGTAAATCTCATTGTGATCGCCGCTCGAAATCCAGCGATCGGCTAACCCATACATCCAGGGATAAAGGATGGCTTGAATGACTTTTCGCAGGTAACTGTAGCGATCGTCGGTGATGATGGTCGCGTCATTTTGCATGATGATGGGAATGCCGCGCAGTTTGCACAGCAGCACCGTCAGACGATAGGAATGGTTGAAAAAGCTGGGCAGAAAAACGGCATCAAAATTCTGCCGGGTTAACCGCGACCATAGGCCTGGATTGAACAATTTCTTGTCAATTTTGCTGGCAACCTTACCGCTGAGCGTGGGCAAAAACTCGTGCTCATAGCCTCCTGTCAAATCCACATCCCACGGTTCGGTGCTACCCAGATGACGATCGCCGCTCATTTGATTCTCATTACACAAATAGAATGCCGTCACTGCGACTCTGGGCTGCTCATTTAACTTGCGCCACAGGGGGGCATGGTGTTGTGTTGGATGTGTAAAGACAATGCCCAGGCGAAAGGGGTTAACCATAGAAGGCTCCAGGGAATAATGGGGGCAAAATTCGTTGAAAAACGGTATTTCGTCGCTCTATGTCTCTCTAAGGTCTTCCCAGCGATCGATAATTATCCGCCTGTAAAAGATGAAGAATTGATGAACCTAACCCAGAAGCCAGGAGAAAAGGTAAAAGCCACTCCTTGCCCATCATCTTGATCTTGACAAATTACTAGCCATAAAATTTACAGCGATAATTTCTAGCCGTAGACAGGTATAACAAAGTTCTGCAAAGGCTTCGACGATCGCAAGTCGAGACATGGGATAGCCAGCGTCGTGGAAACGACCCAGCTACCCTATCAGGCACTTACAACCATTTTCAGTTGCATGCACACACCCAACACCCTGACCCTCACACCCATCCTCAAAGTCGCTGGTTCATACACGACATCATCTGGCTGAAGAAGTCGATCGATCGTTTAAACTGCTTGAAAGAACGGTGGGGTAAAACTGATTTGGAGCCTATGGTGACTGAGCGCAAACACTGGTTTCAAACGGTCTTTCAAATCAAAGGGTCAGTCATTCCCTCCATTTTGGGACGCACAATTCTGTGTGGAGCGTTTGGTATTTTTATTTCTGTGCTGTTTTACTACGGGCTACCCGTAGCCATGCCAACTCTGGCAAGCCTCATTCCTAACATCGTGCTGGGCTTGCTGCTCGTCTTTCGCACTAACACAGCCTATGAGCGCTTTTGGGAAGGACGCAAGAGTTGGGGCACGCTGGTAAATACCGTGCGTAACCTGGCGCGGCAAATTTGGCTAGCGATCGCCACCCCGACAGCAGAAGCTCACACTCAAAAAATGGTCGTTTTGCGAATGCTCGTTGCTTTTTGCGTTGCCACCAAGCTGCATTTACGTCACGAGCCTATCAACGAAGAGTTACAAGCGCTTTTACCACCTGAGAAGTACGACATGCTCCATAAAATGAATCATCCAGCTCTGGAGATTGCGTTTTGGATTGGGGACTACTTCCAGCAGGAGTACGAGCGCAATACCCTCAATCCCTATCAAGTCAGCGCGTTGCATAAACTGCTAGACGCAATGGTGGATATGCTCGGAGCCTGCGAACGCATCCTCAAAACGCCGATGCCACTAGCCTACGCCATCCATCTCAAACAACTGCTGCTGCTGTACTGCCTATCGCTACCCTTTCAAATGGTCGGTAGCATTGGCTGGTGGACAGGCCCCGTGGTGATTCTCATCAGCTTTACCCTCTTCGGCATCGAAGAAATCGGCATCGAAATCGAAAACCCTTTCGGGCACGACCCCAACGATCTCCCCCTGGATGCCATCTGTGCCACGATGCTCCGCAATATTGAGGATTTGATGACGCTAACTCCGGGGGGAGGGATGAAGGGTGGGGGATGAGGGATGAAGGGTGGGGGATGAGGGATGAAGGGGATGGGGAGAGTTATGAGTTTTGAATTTTGAGTTTTGAGTTCTGCTTCCCCCGCTTCCCTCGCTTCCCCTGCTCCCCCTGCCTTTTACCTTCTGCCTTCTACCCCTACCACCCCATCGATAGCCCTACTACGTGCGATCGTGGTTCTTCGTCGCTCGATCGAGTTTCTTCGTCCAGGGCGCGGATCAGGCGATGGTACATTTCTTCTGCTTGCTGGGGCGAGTTGCCAATGCTGGTTAAGCCCAACTTGCCAAACTCGGATAGACAGCCCATGAGGTGAAATACGGTGCCGGTTTCGGTGCTGGTGTCAAAGTGGAGTTGATGCAGGGCGACGATATCCATTAGGTCATTAGGCAGCAAGCCCTGATAGCGATCTTTTTGCAGATTATCGGTGGCAATGTAGTACTTGGGTCGTCCCTGCTGACTGTAGAATAGACCGCTGGACAGGTCATAGCGTCCGTTTGTCAAAAACTTGAGCGTCATGAAGGGGTGAGTCGTACCGCCTTTACGCAGGTTAATTTCGATCGCTTGAATATCCCACTCTGGTTTACCGGGCTGATCGGGTTGATGGACGGCAACAAAATCTACGCCAAAGCGTTCCATTGCTCCTTTTTCGGCAAGATTTTTGCCAATCCGCAGTCCTAAATCCTGCAAGCGTAAGCGGTAGGTTTCATCAGCAGGAAAGCTACAGCCCAAGTAAATCTGTCCGCTGGGGCCACCCAAAATTTGGTCGTGAGTGGACAAAATTTCGACTTCGCCTGTTGGTGTGATCCGACCCTGCACGCTGGGAGATCGCTTTTCGTCACCTTCGAGAAACGCTTCGACGATCGCACCCAACGTTGGAATCCGGCTGCTGAAGTTTGTCCAGGTTTCGGTCGTGGCTTCAAAAGCAAGCTGCTGAAACTGATCTTTCAAGACCTCTACTCGTTTTTGATGCGACGTTGTGCCCGGTTCGGCAAATTGAATCGGACGCAGATCCAGCATCGCGTTTCCTTCGCCCGAAAAGCCCTCGTTGAGCTTGACGACCATGCGGTTGAGGGTGGGCTGACGTTCCCAAAGCTCGGCAGCGGCGATCGCCAACTCCTCAGCGCTCCACAGGCTGTTGCTTCCGTCTGGATGAGGTACGCCAGCTTCTGCAAAAATCTGGCGGCTACCGCTTTTAGTACCCCATTCCAATAAAGCAGGATCAAGGGCATACAGGGGAATGCCGAGCTTCACCGACAGATCCCGCTCTGCTGCCGTAGCGTTGTAGCAAATCATGTAGGCCCGATCGCGCTGCACCGCCATCCGAATGCGCTCCAACAGACGTGGGCGATCGAGAATCTTTTGGCTCAGGGGCCTCAGCGACGAATCGTAGGTAGACAGCAGCAGCAGGCGATCGCGGGCATGGGAAAACGGAATACCCGGCAGCAGTTGCAGGTAATAGTCAATCACGCTGGGATGCAGCGGTTGAGACGTAATGTACACCAATCGTGTACGGGGATTGCGTAGCCGAATCAGCGAGAACAGCAGCCGCTCCTCATAATGGTGCACACCCTGAATTTTGACCAGCTCGTGTGGGTCAAGGCTGAGCGACGGCACCACTACAATATCCGCATCGCTGCCATCAAACCGTTCGACGGTCTGCCAGCGATCGCGCAACTGACTTTGCAGCGTATGAAACTGAGCCGCTGTCTCAGAGGCCGCAAGATTTCTTGTTTGCATCAACACCCGCCCCCGCGCTCCTGGTCGTCCTCATTACAGTCATCTTAGACGAGCAAGAGAAGAAATCTGTCTTCTCTGGGAAGGAGTGCGGCGGTGTGAATGGTCTAAAAGGGGTAGCTAAACACTTGAATGGCAGATCCTTCTTTGGGCAAATCTGCTGATCGCAGACTCAAGGTATTGCTACCTCGGCGTACCGGAGTGCCACTCATGAGTGCCAGAAAACGATCGACCCCCACACTCTCACACTCTTTGTTCGCGGCCTTAGTGCGATAGTGCGTGGGCACAATCAATTTGGGATTGAGCACCTGAACGGCTTGCTTTGCCTCATCAGGTGTATAGACATTTGCCCCACCACCGATTGGCAAAAACAGGACATCTGGCCGACCCATGAGGATTTTTTGCTCTAACGAAATCGGCCCTGCAATGCCACCCAGATGCAGCAGTTTCAGACCGCCCTGCTGCCACTGCCACGCCACATTTGTGCCGAAGCGCTTCCCGCCGAAGCGATCGTGATCCGTCTGAATGCCCTGAATCCGCTTTTTGTTGAACTGATACACGCCCGGTTCATACAGCAGACGCGGGTTGCCAGGAACGATTTCTACCGCCCCTTCATCCAGTAGCTGACTGCTAATCAAGACCAGTTCTACCGACACTTTCGGTGCCTTATAGCCAGCCGTACAGCCCAGCGATCGAAACGGGTTCACCAAAATCCGCCGCCCGTCACCTGTGAATAAAAAGCAGGAATGCCCCAACCACTGCACGCCTAAACCACCGCCACTCTGAGCGTGATAGCCCTGCAACCCAGAAGCCACTCCCAACCCAACCGTAGACAGTAAGCCTGCCCCTGCATAGCGTAACAATCGCCGCCGTCTCATAATCTCCCCTCACCGAACAAAAAAGTGTTGAGTTTTGAGTTAAGAGTTTTGAGTTAACAGGTCGTAGAGGTTGATTGACCTAAACATCAACACCTAAACATCAACTCAAAACTCAAAACTTAGAACTCATAACTGCTCATTGCTGACTGGCGATCGACGCTAAAAAGTTCCTTAATAGCTGCTTACCGGAGTTCGTGAGAACACTTTCAGGATGAAACTGCACGCCTTGAACATGGGGATACTGCCGATGACGCACACCCATAATCGTACCGTCGTCCACCCAGGCCGTAATTTCCAGTACCTCTGGGCAAGCCTGCCGATCAATCACCAGACTATGATACCGGGTTGCGGTCAGCGGATTTTCGATTCCTTGAAAAACGCCCACACCCGTGTGATGGACAGGAGACGTTTTGCCATGCATCAGCACTGGCGCAGACACAATCTTGCCACCAAACACCTGCCCAATGCCTTGGTGCCCCAGACAAACACCCAAAATCGGCAGCGTTGCCCCAAAGGTTTCAATAATCGCTTGCGAAACGCCTGCATCTTCAGGACGACCCGGCCCCGGTGAGATCACGATCGCATCCGGTTGAAGCTGACGAATTTCCGCCAACGAAATCTGATCATTGCGATAAACCTGAACGTCCGCCGCAACCAGAAACTCACTGCCCAACTCGCCCAGGTATTGCACCAGGTTGTAAGTAAAACTGTCGTAGTTGTCAATCACAAGAATCATTTGGAAACCACTCAGGTTTTGGACAAGGGATTGCTTATACCAATTTGAATTGAAAATGCGACACATCCTGTAGGGGCAAGGCATTGCCTTGCCCCTACCCACCGATTGATCTGTAGCCGTCATTCTTTAAATCGGTATTACGCTAAACATCCTAGCCGTTTTATGATTTTTAGCTGTCAGCCCTCAGCCCTCAGCCCTCAGCTTCTTTTGCTGCTCGCCTTCTGCCTTTTGCCCTTTACCTTTCGCCTTTTCCCCTCTACCTTTCGCCTTTTCTTTCCACCCTAAAGCAGATAAGCGGCAATCAATAGCCATAGTTTCGGCAGTAGCAGCGAACTTGCGACACAAACGGCTGCCAGAGCAGAAACCAACACAGCGGCGGCTGCACAGTCTTTAGCGATCTTGGCTAACTCGTGGTAAGACTGCTTCACCGTTAAATCAACCACAGATTCTAACGCGGTATTCAAAAGCTCCATCGCCAGAACAGCCCCGATCGTGAGTCCAATAATTGCCATCTCCACCGCATCGAGCTGTAAAAAAACACCCAACGCCATCGCAAACGTACCGACAAACACATGCACACGGAAGTTACGCTGTGTTTGAAATGCGTAGCTAACACCAGCCCATGCGTACTTAAAACTAACCAGTAGACTTGGCGCAACTTGCCACGAAAGATCTCGGTTTAGCGTTGCGATCGGCACCACTTTGCCATTTGTACGATCGGGGGTCGGGGCTTGAAGTTCAGGAGGCATACACCACAGGGAGAGAGAACCGTGAAGCGACTGAAAGAGACGGAGCTAAGCTTGCCAAAGAGGTAAAGAACCACCGCAAGAAGCAAATGCTAGAACTGCCTTAATTATGTAGCTACTCGTTTTGTGCAGATCATAGCCTTAGCTACAAACTACGAAGCATTCTATCCGGTCTTGCCTCTAAGACCAATGATCTCAAGCAGAACTTGCTGTTGCTTTAACATTCGGTTCAGGCTATCTTCATCCGGATGATCCCAGCCCAGCAAGTGAAGCAGGCCGTGAGCGGCTAACCACGCCAGTTCAACGTCTAGAGAATGTTTCTGCTCCTCGGCCTGTCGTTGAGCGGTACCCACCGAAATCACAATGTCGCCCAAGTAGAGCGGCAGCGTCGATTGCAACTCTTGTGGTTGCGGGTACGCTGATTCGAGCGCCGCAAAGGCAAGCACGTCTGTGGGCTTATCTTGCTGACGGTACTGATGGTTTAACTGTTGCATCTCTCGATCGCCCGTTAAACGTAAGCTCAACTCGTAAGACTCAATGGGCGACTGATCTGGCTCCAATACCTCTAACCAGGCTTGAAACCAGCGATCCCACGTTTCTGAGGCGATCGGGCAGGGCAGCGCGGTTGGATCAGGCGACCAGGCGATCGCGTCCCCTTCAGATAGCGTGTCATGATCCGCCTGTACGCAAACTTCAACGTTCACAGTTCAAAAGCCTCTGCGAATGGCTGCCGTCTAAGTATGCCAAAGGGAGCGCTCAGCCTTTACCGCGTGAGATACGATAGCCCCACCAAAACGGCTAGTAGAGCGATCGTGGTTAAAGTAAAGTGTTGCAGAGAAAGACCACGCTTGCGCACCATGTTCCGCATGGCGAGCTTGACGTAGCTTGGTTTTGGCTCGGTTACCGCTGGTGTCGTCGCTGTCGTCGAAGCTGCGGTAGCCATTTCTGCCTGTGTGGTGCTAGGCGAAAGCACAGCTTCTGCTGGCTCAGGCGAGTTCGCTTCAAAACTGGCATTCTGGGGTTCCATAAACTTTACTGCAATGACCTTACCCACTTATGGTAACAATCGTTGCTCTACAGATGAATGTCTAGGCGAACGTCTTGCTGTGCAGCAGCAGTTAACCTTACTCGCTTGCTATTTACGTTGATTAAACTAAATACGCTTTCAACAACTTACTGCGCTCATGGAAAACAACCTCAGAGTTAAAGCGCTTCCCGTTCTCGCCTGCTTGCTGCACCAATTGCGCTAGCCGAGGACGATCGCTCGATAAGGTTGTGATCAAGTCGCCGAGTTGTTTCCATTGATGGATCGGTACAAAAGCACCGCCCCCCAGTTCTTTTACAAGATCATCCGCATAGTCGCTCTGGTAACCCACGATCGCCGTACCACTGATGAGTGCCTCGATCAAACAGCGCGGTGACTCGGATGTAATGTGCGTGAACAGCATCACATGAGCCGCACGAATTTTTTGCAGCAGACAATCGCGATCGCTCTCAAAACCAGCCAGTTCGATGACGGCTTCTAAGCCGCGATCGGTGATCATGCGCTGCATCTCTTCCCGCAGACTGCCAGCACCGAGCCAAGTCGCTTTTAGGTTGATGCCTAAATGATGGGCACGTTCGATCGCTTTAATCCAATCTAAGGGCGCTTTCATCGTTTCCATGCGACCGGCATAGCAAATCTGGATGGGTTGACCATTCAAAACAGCGGCTACTTTTTCGCTGAGCGCTGCTGGTGCAATGGCATCTAATGCTTTTGTATGAATGTCGTGAACCAGAAAGCTGTTGTGGCAAAGTGGACTGTAAGCTGAATAACAGTCGGCTCCATGCCACAAACCAAGCGCCGCCCGCCGCATAATCCACCCGTTGTATTTTTCGATGAGGACGGAGAACACTCTGGCTTTCAAGCGCTTCGGCAAGCTTTTGTCCTTGGAAACTTGCAGGATGTGCTCATGTTCAACCCAATCCATGTGGATCGCATAGGGACGCTTTTGCCGATGAGCCGCGATCGCCCCCACGGCTGCCCAATCGCCGACTAGTCCACCCAAGCAAAACTGCAAGTAGCGGCTACGCGCAACCAATTGCGCTAACAACGACTGGGTTGCACGATAATGTTTCCCAAAAAGCGCGAACGAATACGCCCACGGCAAGGGCACAAACTCAAAGCGCTGTGGGTCTGCCAACGTTGCGGTATCACGCCAAACGATATTGGTCTGCTCTGCTGCCAGTGATTCTGGCATAAGTAGCGCGGCTACGGTGACAAAGCCAAAATTATCAGCCCACTGTTCTAACCCATTGCAGGCTTGCGCTTCAAAGAACAAGCGACCATCTACGAAGCGGAGCGGTACTGGTAATACCAGCAGCATCCCTTTTTGTGAAGTGTTTGTTGCGGCTGTTAAGCGAATCGATTCATCAACCTGCTGTGTAGCAAGATTAGCCATAGCGCACCAGCCTCAAAATTTTCAAAAGGAAAAATGCGTTGCACAAACCCTTCTCTGTGTAAGCTACCAAACCGATGAGATGTGCGTAAATGCATTCCACTGAGGCTTCACAGAATTTACCGTTGGCCTTTGTAAAACCTTTACGCATAGAGCTTACACACTCGCCTTTCTTTCTGGATGGTTCAATGGGCTCTTGGCTGCCTTTTTGATTATTTGCTAAACGATGCCGTGTACCCTCTACAGTCCTGGTACACCTTGTCAGAAGTAACTGATCATCTCACAAAAGCTCAGAGGCAGAAAGAACAACGTTTTTGCCTTCTGCCCTCTACCTTCCTACGTCTGCCTTCCTGTGCTAGCTATCAACCAGTTGAGCTTCTTGACGTAAATATGCCTGGATAAACGGGTCTAGATCGCCATTCATTACATCGGTAATAGCTGTGGTTTCAACGCTGGTGCGAAGATCTTTCACCATCTGGTAGGGATGAAACACATAGTTGCGGATCTGATTACCCCACGCTGCCTCGACCATATCGCCGCGAATATCAGCAATTTCCTTGGCTTTCTGCTCCTGGGCAATAATCAGGAGCTTTGCTTTAAGAATTGCTAAGGCTTTTTCCTTATTCTGAAGCTGCGATCGCTCTTGAGTACACCGCACGGCGATCCCCGTGGGAATATGCAAAATTCGCACAGCCGTTTCCACCTTGTTAACGTTCTGCCCCCCTTTGCCACCTGCACGGGAGGTGGTGATCTCCAGATCTTTATCGGGAATGTCAAGCTGCACAGAATTATCAATCAAAGGCATCACCTCTACCCCTGCAAAGCTGGTTTGGCGCTTGTCGTTGGCATTAAAAGGTGAGATGCGTACCAGGCGATGAGTCCCTTTTTCGGACTTGAGATAACCGTAGGCATAACGCCCGTCAATTTCGAGCGTGACGGATTTGATCCCGGCTTCATCGCCGTCCGATCGTTCAACTTCATGAACTTTATACCGATGGTCTTCTGCCCAGCGAAAATACATGCGTAGCAGCATCTCAGCCCAATCTTGAGCATCTGTGCCACCTGCACCCGCATTAATGGTCAAGACAGCACCTTTCTGATCGTAGGTGCCTGACAACAATTGCTGAAGTTCCCACTGGTCGAGGGCCTCACTAAGCTGCATCACATTTGAGTGCGCTTCCTGGAGTAAGGACTCATCCTCCTCTAGCTCCAGTAGTTCTAAGACGGCTCTGGCATCTTCTAAATTTGTCTGCCACTGGTCAAACTGTTCAAGATGCGCTTTGAGGTCGTTGAGCTCTTGCAACGTGTGTTGGGCGCTGTTTTGATCATCCCAAAAGGCTGGCTGGGCGGCAACTTGTTCTAAATCTTGGATTTTGGCAGTGATTGCAGGTACGTCAAAGATAGTCCTGAGTTTTACTCAGGCGCTCAGACAACAATTCGACTTCTCGCTTAATTTCGAGGGCTTCCATCACGATCGCAAAAATAACAGTTCGATTAATAGTTTAGGCGATTGCTGAATGCAAAGACGCGATCATCAGCCCTTGAAGACATCGCTTCTTGTATGAAGCTGTCTTTAATGAAGCTGCGATCGCGTCTCCGTTACGAAATATGAAGCACTTGCTTCTCGCTGGGATGTTTAGCGTCGTCCGTTCAACGCAATGAGCAGCCGCAAGATGAAGACAAACAGGTTGATGTAGGTCAAATACATCGACAGCGCGGCTGGTAGATACTGATCGTCTCGGTAGGTACGGGGCAGAATGTAGAAATCAACAACCGCCGCACCCGCAAACAGCAGCACACCAATGCCTGAGATAGCAACTTCTAAAAACGTAGGTGTGTAAATGCCGAAGAAACTTAGCCCAAATTGCAGCAACACAACTACAAATAGGGCAATAATGCCGAGGCGTACCGTTTTAGCCAGGGCTGAGCCATCGGCATCGCTCAGGTTAGAGCCAATTTGCCGCCCCGCAATGAACGCGATCCCGCAGCCAAGAGCCGCAATGCCAACGCCATTGATACCAACTCCCTGCGTGCGGAGGGCAATCGCCACCAGACCACTGAGCGTATAGCCCGAAAGCAGGCTATAGGTCGCCAGCAGGGGCAGCGCGACCCCATTGTTGCCTTTTTCTGCGACGCTAGATGCCACAAAAAAGAGAATGAGTTCTAACACCACCGCACCAATCACGGTAGGGAAGAAGATTTCTGGATTATTTTGTAAAACCTTTAGACCGCCAAAGGTGCCCACAGCAGTGAGTACTAGCCCACCACCCAGCCAGGGCAGCGCGTTGGCAATGACATTAGGACCCACAAGTGCGTGACCTTGAGCCTCACGCATGGCTTGCCGAAAGTTACTGGTATTACTCACAGGACGCTCTCTCGTTTAAGAAACAGTAATGGATCGTCATAGTGTCTATTTTCGCTCGAATTTTGGGAAACCGATCCAGACGCGGCTGATAATTTACCCGCCTGGTCGCCACTAAATCATGAGGTGTTAGACAGCTAGCGATTTAGTCGCGCTTACGTGTTTATGCCGAACTGCCCTTAGACCTCCCTGTATGAGTACCGTAGATCGACGATGGTGAGACCCCCTCTGCGTGAAGAACAATAGGCTCAACTCTGAAGTGAAAGGTGACCTGCAGATGATGGCTACTCAATCCTCGATTCGTTCACGCGGTATGGAATTGCTGATGTCCTACTATCAGCAGCCCTCGGTCAGGGTACGCAACCAACTGGTGCAGTTAAACGCAGGCTTGGTGAGAAAGATTGCTCATCGCGTAAGCCACCAGTGCGCTGAGCCTTATGAAGACCTTGAGCAAATTGGCTACCTGGGTTTGATCCGTGCCATCGAGCGTTTTAATCCTCATCAAGGGTGTGCGTTCAGTTCCTTTGCTGTTCCTTATATTCGTGGCGAGATGCTGCATTTTCTCCGCGATCGCAGCGGTACCGTTAAGATTCCCCGCCGCTGGCAGCAACTCAACAAAGAAGGTCAACGAGTGCGTGAAGCGTTGATGGAAGCGACAGGTCGTCAGCCTGGCGATAATGAGATTGCAGAAGCGCTGGGTGTCACGGTTAACGAATGGCGTGAAAGCAAGTTAGCGACCAAAAATCGGTTGCCACTTAGCTTGGATGCTACGATTTGCCAGCAAATTGACTCACCCATGACGCTCGGCGATACCTTACCCGATGCTCACTATCAAACCTTGCAAAATCTAGAGGAAGACCGCCAGCAGCTTCAGCGTGCCCTCAATCAACTAGAAGACAAAACACGTCAGGCGATCGAGTTTGTGTTCATCAAAGATTTGTCTCGTAAAGAAGTCGCAGAGCAAATTGGCGTTAGCCCCATGACTGTCACCCGCCGCATCCACCGTGGAATTCAGCAAATGGTAACGCTGCTTCAGCCTCAAGTGTTGCAGACCGATCCTTAAGCGTTGCAACCCATTATTATTCGGTTACGCTTTCACTAAGTAACTAGTATCCTGTGCTGGGTCGGCTGTAGCTGATCCAGCTTTTTTAATGAAGTAGAAGGGAATGGGGAGTCGGTTAAGGATGAGGGATGAAGGCTAAAGGATGAAGGATAAAAAGCTGACGGCTGACAGCTAATTTAACCGCTCTTTTCACTCAAAACTCAGAACTCAGAACTCAGAACTCAAAACTTCTTGTTTATCCCCTTGCACCTAAAATCATGCCAGCTAGTAGCACAAAACCGATCGCAACGTTTTGTTTAAAGAGTTGGGCGTAGGTGTGGTGTGGAATGGTTTTCTGGCAGAGGCGGTAGTATTGCCATGCCCAGAGGAGAGCGGCGATCGCTAGCGTGATCCAGAACGCTATGCCTAGAGACATCACGAGGCCCAGTTGCCATAAGCAAAGAACGGTACCTGCGTAAAAGAGACCGACTGCGTGCGCTACGTAGGCACCGAAGAAGAGGGCACCCGATTTGATGCCAATGCGGCGATCATCATCGCGATCGGACATGGCGTAGACAATATCGAAGCCGAGCGTCCACAGTACAGTAGCTCCCCAGAGCAGCCAGGTCGCGGTGCCCAGACAGGGCGTTGGTGCAGGAGTTGCATTACAGCTAACGGCACTCCAACTAATGAGGACGGCAAAGCCCCAGGCGATCGCCAACACCAACTGCGGGATGGGAAACAGGCGCTTTGCTAGTGGATACAGCACAATCACGGGCACGGCTGCCACGCAGAGCCAAAAGGTAAGCGGGTTGAGATACAGTGATAGCCCCCACGCGCAGACAAACGCAACCAGCGCAATGACAATGCCAACCTTAACGGAAAGAGTTCGTGCTGCCAGCGGACGGCTACGGGTGCGCTGCACTTTAGGGTCAATGTCTCGATCCCAAAGGTCATTGACAACGCAGCCTGCCGCACTGGTTGCCAGCGTTCCCAGGACAATGACTCCGATCAGCAGTGGTGGTGGAGTCCCTCGTGCGGCAAGCACAACAGCCCACAGTGCAGGAATCATTAAAATCAGGCGACCTTCTGGCTTATCCCAGCGTAGAAGCCGAAAAACGGTTAGCCAGGTAGGTGCAGGGCGTTCAGGGGAAGCAGTCATAGAGAAAACTGGAATAGAGGGTCAACAAGATATCTTGACCAAAACCTCGGAGGTTTAAGCAACGACATCAATAATGCTTGATTCCTGGTTCAAACCTCCGAGGTTTGCGTCGGTCGTATTGAATTAATTCTCGTTCCTCAGCATGCGCTGCTGTACCTGTTGAAGCTGCTGACTATCTTTTTGCCAGATCGTCCATGCGCTGAGGCGAAGTGACACTTTTTCGCCGCTGGCATCGGTGGTCAAACCGTATTTTTGCCGCAGCATGGTCGCGTCTGCCAGAGAAACGGGTACGAACTGATCGAAAACATCATCATAAAGCCACTGGGTGTTTGCGGCTTTGAAGGCCAGGTAGTCTTTCCACAACTTGAGAACAAGCTGATGATCGCTGATCGCGGCTGCTAGCACGGGATAGATGGGATGACGTTTTGCCTCTGGCAGCGACGCAAACTGCTGAAAGGTTTTCTGTAAGGCCTCGACAAGACGGGTGTAGTCTTCGTAGCTAATGCCAATGCGCTGAGGGGTTAAATTTGCCTGGTAGACGTTATCTGGAATGCTTTTTAACTGAGTTGCGATCTCTGAAAAATGTTTGAGGGTCAGGATGGCTTGCTTTTCGGTGATGAGGCGCTGGGTGATTGCGTTTTGGTTACTGCGGTAGACGGGCAGTTTTGCCTGACTTTGTGCTGCGATCGCAGTGGTGGGTGGAATCGACTGAAGCATGGTAATCGCGGCTTCCCATTTTTCGCTGGCGCGCTGCCAAACTTTGAGCGTGTAGGGTGGCTTTTGAACGGTAACCGCTGCCTGCCATGCTAGTGTTTGAGCGGCTTTAAAGCGATCAGCGGCGGTTGTCTCGGTGGTGAAGCGATCGTTGATAGCCGCATAGTTAACCTGATAAACGGCTATTTTTTCCTTTGCCTGAGCTGAAAGGGCAGTTCCTTCGGGAATCGTTTCTAACAGGTTGATTGCCTGCCGCCACTTGACCCGCGCGGCTTGCCAGGTTTCAACCCTGTGTGGTGGATGTTGTACCATGACGGCTGCGTCCCAAGCGAGTTTGCGAGCTGCAATAAAGGTGCCGAGCGCTGACGTTGCCTGCGGGGAAGTCGCATCCGCAGGTGATGAAGCCGTTTTTACCGTTTGGCTGACCTCATCCGCAAAGCCGCGATTGTCAGCATGACAGGCTGTTAGCAGCATCAGGCCGGTCGATAAAACGATGGTTAAACGCAAACAGTGCATCACTTTCGATCGTGGATGATTGGAACTTGGAGGGGCAGTCCAGGTGCATTGCTAGACTGAGCCGTTGTGGCTCCTTACAGTTCTAACCTGCCTCAAACCAATGTGAAGGATGAGAGGATAGCATCACAGCGTACAATCATGAGAGCGACCCGACGAACGGCGAGAGCGTGATTCTGTAGATAAAGCAAATAGATAGAGTAAATCGACGATGCTATTGTGCTCAAGTGTGGCTCAAGCCCCTGCTATCATCCTGGGACCATCCTAATTCACAACCCAATCTCTCTATGACTGCTCGTTCTCAGCTTTACGAAGGCAAAGCAAAAATTCTCTACACCACTGATGATCCAGCGGTGCTGCTTACCTACTTTAAAGATGATGCCACGGCCTTCAATGCCCAAAAGCGCGGCAGTATTGAGGGCAAAGGAGCCTTTAATTGCGCGATCGCCAGTCATTTGTTTAAGCAGCTAGAAGCCAGCGGCATTCCCACTCACTTCATCGAGCAAACGAGTGCAAATGAGATGCGGGTACAGGCCGTGCAGATTGTGCCACTTGAGGTGGTGGTCAGGAACATTGCAGCGGGTAGTCTCTGTCAACAAACGGGATTGAGCCTGGGCACTGTGCTGAAACAACCGCTGGTGGAGTTTTACTACAAAAATGATGCGCTGGGTGATCCATTGCTAACGCTCGATCGCTTACTCCTACTGGAGCTTGCCACAGCAGAACAGGTCGAGCAACTCCGAGTTATGGCACTCAAGATCAACGACGTGTTGCAACCGTTCTTTATGACCTGTGGTATCACGCTGGTTGATTTCAAGCTAGAGTTTGGACTGGATCAGCATCAGCGACTGCTGTTGGCGGATGAGATTAGTCCCGATACCTGTCGCCTCTGGAATTTGACGGAGGATGATCCCAAGCAACGGGTCATGGATAAAGATCGCTTCCGTCAAGACTTGGGTGATGTGGCATCGGCTTATCGGCAAGTTATGGAGAGAGTGCTGCAACAGGCATTGTAGCGATCGTTCTAAGATGAGGCTGTCTTGTCCGAAACCGTTTTCCAGGTAGTTGCTCCTGGTGCCAAAGCACTCATTCTGGCAAGCTCACTATATTGGTACCAAGCAATGCGGTAAAATTTCACAGTTTGTCTGTTGTTTTAATCTCGCCCAGGTTTAATCTGCCGACGTTTTTGCTGTTTCATGGGTCCTGCTTTAGACAGGGCGTGGTGTGTGGACGTGTCAACTAATCCGAACAATATGCGTTTTTCTCCAGTTTTGGTGGCGTTTCTGGCTGCCACGGCAACGCTAGGTATGTCTAACACAGCCAGGGGGGAAGCTCCCGACCCAGCGCTTGTGCGAGCGGCATCGAATCAGTCTGCGACAGCTACCGATAAAGGCTCGATTAACAAACCCTCGATCGGCAAGCCTGCGATCGTGAAACCAGTCGGGAACGCTGCGATCGCCACACCAGCGACGATCGTTCCGCCAGCGACCATCGTGACTCAGGCAAAAGCGAGTCAGGCAGAGTTACTGAGTGGGCTTTCTGCACCGTCAAGCGCGAAACGGACAAAAGCCAGTCAGCGGTCAAAGTCTGCTGTATCTGCGATCGCTCAAGCTGGGCCAGGGCAAGAAACTCCCAGCCAGATTCAGCTAACGCCAGGTGGCAGCTCTCCCGCTCCACAGCCTAGCCCTGAAGCCTCCCCAACGCCAACCCCAGAAACCACCCCTTCTCCAGGTACCACTCCTGCCCCAGAAGCGTCTCCCGCTCCCGAAGCAACTCCCGCCCCAGAAACTGCGCCGACTCCTTCTGCACCAACCACAACGCCAGAGACGACTGCGCCTACAGAACAAGAACCTCCTGTGCTGGTGAGTGAAGTCGTTGTCCAGGGCGTTGAAGGAGACATTCAGCAGCAGGTTTATCAGGCGATTCGGACGCAGCCAGGACGCACCACAACGCGCACTCAGCTACAGGAAGATATCAACGCTATCTTTGGGCTGGGCTACTTTTCTAACGTGCGGGCCGTGCCAACCGATACTCCCCTGGGGGTACGCGTCACCTTTGAAGTGCAGTTAAACCCTGTGCTGCAAAAGGTGCAGCTAGAGGGCACAACCCTTTTACCAGAACCAGTGCTTACGGATGCATTCAGTGATCAGTACGGCAAAGTACTGAACCTGGTGCAGCTGCAGGAAGGCATCAAGAAAGTCAACAAATGGTATCAGGATAATGGCTATGTCCTGGCTCAGGTGGTTGAAGCGCCGCAGGTTTCGCCCGATGGTATTGTCACGCTACAAGTGGCTGAAGGGGTGGTTGAAGATATCCAGGTACGCTACGTCGATAAGGATGGCAACGAATGTAAACGAAACGATCAGGGTAAGTTTGTCCTTCTGGACCCTCAAGGCAACCCGGTCTTAAATAAAGAAGGCAAGCCAACTGGATGTCGGGCACGCACGCGCCCCTATGTCGTCAAACGCGAGTTTGAATTGAAGCCTGGACAGGTCTTTAACCGCACTAAAGTGGAACGTGACTTACAGCGCGTTTTTGGCCTTGGCATTTTTGACGATGTGAAGCTATCGCTGTCACCGGGACAAGATCCCCGTAAAGTGGTGGTTGTGGCAAATGTGGTTGAGAAGAACACGGGATCGATCGCAGCCGGTGCCGGGATTAGTTCTGCAAGTGGTCTCTTTGGTACTGTCAGCTACCAGCAGCAAAACGTGGGTGGTAACAATCAGAAGCTGGGTGCTGAGGTGCAGTTGGGGATCCGAGAAACGCTGTTTGACCTGAACTTTACCGATCCGTGGATTGGGGGCGATCCCTACCGCACGTCGTATACAGTGAACCTGTTCCGACGACAAACTATCTCGCTCATCTTTGATGGTGGCCCAAGGGATGTGAACCTGCCAAACGGCGATACCCCCAGAGTCGTGCGGACAGGAGCAGGGGTTAGCTTCTCACGTCCGCTAAATGGTAATCCGTATACCCGACCCGAATGGGCTGCTTCACTGGGCTTCCAGTATCAGCGCGTCAGAATTAATGATGGTGACGGCAGACTAAGCCCACGAGATGAATTTGGTAACAACCTCAGCTTTAGCGGCGAGGGCAAAGACGATTTGTATACGGTGCAGTTTGGGGTCGTGCGCGATCGTCGTAATGACCTCCTGCGACCCACAGCAGGATCGTTGCTGCGACTGGGAACTGAGCAATCGATCCCTCTGGGTAAGGGTAATATTCTCTTGAACCGATTGCGGGCAAGCTACAGCTTCTACATACCCACACGCCTCCTACAATTTACACCTGCCTGCCGCGATCCCAAATCTAGAGACTGCCCGCAAACCTTTGCCTTCAACGTTCAAGGAGGTACGGTGTTGGGTGATTTACCCCCCTACGAAGCGTTTGCCTTAGGCGGCAGTAACTCAGTCCGGGGGTATGACGAAGGCGATCTGGGCAGTGCCAAGACCTTCCTTCAGGCAACCGTCGAGTATCGCTTCCCGGTGTTTTCTGTCATTTCGGGTGCGCTTTTCTTGGATGCCGCTACCGACTTTGGCACTGGCGATAACGTTCCAGGTAATCCAGCAGGCGTTCGTGGCAAGCCAGGAGAAGGCTTTGGCTATGGCTTGGGTTTGCGGGTGCAGTCACCTTTGGGACCGATTCGGATTGACTTTGGTATTAACGATAGCGGTGATACGCAGTTCCACTTCGGTATCGGAGAGCGCTTCTAATGGAACCAGAAGTCAACCGTCAAACGCTAGAAACAGGCGGCTTTGGCAAGGGGCTACAACAAACGCTGCGGACTGGCTTTGTGCGATCGGGCATTGGCCTCCATACCGGAGCGTCGGTTCAGGTGCGCGTGTTACCAGCCACTGTAGGTCAAGGGCGCTATTTTGTGCGGGTTGATCAACCAGGTACACCAGTCATCAAGGCCCAAATAGCAACCGTTCGCCCAACCCAACTCTCGACTGAATTAGCCCAAGGTGAGGCCACGGTGCGGACAGTTGAGCATTTGTTAGCCGCGCTAGCCGCCTTGGGCGTGGACAACGCTCGCATCGAGATTAACGGGCCAGAAGTTCCGCTGCTGGATGGGTCGGCCAAGGATTGGGCAGAGGCGATCGTTCAAGTTGGTACAGTGCCCCAATCTGAACCGCGATCGGTCTGGGCACTGCCAGAGCCGCTATGTGTCCAAGAGGGCGATGCCTTTGTGATAGCACGTCCCTCTAGTGAACTGCGCTTTACCTATGGCATTGATTTTGATTTGTCCGCGATCGGCAATCAGTGGCACAGTTGGTCACCCGATGCAATGCGTGAAGAGTCCTTAACCTTTGCCGCTGTCATTGCGCCTGCCCGCACCTTTGGACTCGCCCACCAAATTGAAGCGCTCCGCGATCGGGGGCTGATCAAAGGCGGGAGTTTAGACAATGCGCTGGTCTGTGGCTCCGAAGGCTGGTTAAATCCGCCGTTGCGATTTCTAAATGAACCAGTTCGTCATAAACTTTTAGATTTAGTAGGAGATTTGAGCCTGCTAGGAAACTTTCCCGTAGCGCATTTTCTGGCATACAAGGCTAGCCACCATCTGCATACTCAATTGGCACGTTCGATTGCCGCCCTTCACTGTTAGCTACTCGTCGCCGCTTCCAAGTTTCCAGAAAAGATAGTCGCTAACCAACATGTCCTCCGGCCCTACTGCACCTCTATCGAAGCCCTAAACCCATGTCGATCTTCGCTGATGTCAATACTCCCGATGCTCCTTCCAGCCATGTGACAACGCCTCTTCAAGCTGAGATGGATCACATCTCCTCTGAACACTCCCATCCCGAAACTGAAGTGACCATCCCGGTTGAAGAGATTCAAAAGCTCCTACCCCATCGCTACCCGTTTTCGCTAGTCGATCGCATCATTAAGTACGTGCCAGGAAAATTTGCGGTTGGCATTAAAAACGTCACTTTTAATGAACCTCATTTTCAAGGCCACTTTCCAGGCAGGCCGATCATGCCGGGCGTGCTAATTGTGGAAGCAATGGCACAGGTGGGGGGCGTTGTGTTGACACAAATGGCAGACGTGCAAAGCGGGCTGTTTATGTTTGCAGGTATCGATAAAGTGCGGTTTCGTCAGCCTGTCGTACCGGGCGATCAGCTTATCATGACAGTAGAGCTGCTCTCGGTGAAGCGCCGTCGTTTTGGCACCATGCAAGGACGGGCCGAAGTCGATGGACGGCTTGTGGCTGAAGGGGAACTCAAGTTTGCCCTTGTTGATTAATCACCGTTCAAGACTCACACGAGATTGCTGTTGGGCCAATCTATGTTCTCGATCTGCCGCGTTTTCAGTCTGTCTAAAATTTGTTTAGTGTGGTTAAACGGCTGAGAGTTTGCTGCGTTATCAGTTTCTACCCCGTAACGTGTCACCACTCCTACCCCATCCTCGATCGCTAATACCCTATGGCAACCTTAATTCATCCAACGGCTGTGATTCATCCTGGTGCTGACTTGCACCCAACGGTGCAGGTGGGTGCGTATGCGGTCATTGGTGCGCGGGTTAAGGTTGGCGCAGAAACTACGATCGGCCCTCACGTCGTGCTGGATGGTTGGACAGAGATTGGCGCGAGAACTCGCATTTTTCCCAGCGCGACCATTGGCTCAGAACCTCAAGACCTCAAGTACGACGGCTCCGAAGGCTTAGTTAGCATTGGCGATGACAATTACATCCGTGAATACGTCACGATTAATCGACCCACCTATGCAAACGAAGCTACGTTGATTGGCAATGGCAATCTGCTCATGGCCTACGTCCACGTTGGGCACAACTGCGTGATTGAAAATCAGGTGGTTATTTCTAATGCTGTAGCGCTGTCAGGCTACGTTCATATCGAATCGAGAGCACGCTTGAGTGGGGTCTTTGGGGTTCACCAGTTTGTCCACATTGGGCGCTATGCGATGGTGGGTGGGATGAGCCGCATTGTGCGTGATGTGCCGCCCTACATGGCGGTTGAAGGTAATCCTGCACGGGTGCGATCGCTCAATCGGGTTGGTCTCAAGCGTGCTGGCTTTGCAGATGCGATGGAGGGGAAACCGTATCAGGCGCTCAAGCAAGCTTTCCGCATTCTCTACCGTTCTGGCCTCTCCCTCAATGAGGCGCTGGAGAAGCTAGAAATGCTGCCATATGATGAACATGTGCATCACCTCCAGCACTTTTTACGATCGTCTCAGCAGCCAGGGCGACGGGGGCCAACGTCTGGTAAGCGAGTGGTAACGTCAGGTGATGACGATGATTGAGCCAGAACATGAGACTGGGCATGAAGGCACAGTCATTCAAACGGATAACACCATTCCTCAGGTAACTGCTTCAACTCAACACTCAACACTCAACACTCAACACTCACCTCGCCCCATACGTCTGTTCATTAGTACGGGCGAAGTGTCGGGCGATCTTCAAGGATCGCTGTTAATTAAGGCGTTGAAGCGTCAGGCTGAACAACTAGGACTCGCACTAGAAATCTTGGCGATGGGGGGCGATCGCATGGCGGCAGCAGGCGCAACGCTCCTGGCGCATACCAGCGCGATCGGCTCGATGGGCATTTTTGAATCCTTGCCGTTTGTGTTGCCGACTCTCAAAGTGCAGCGTCAGGCGAAACGCTATTTGCAGCAGCATCCACCTGATTTAACCGTTCTCATTGACTATATGGGACCTAATCTGGCGTTTTGTGAATATCTGCCAGCTCAGTTTCCCAAGGTTCCGATCATCTACTACATTGCGCCGCAAGAATGGGTCTGGGGCGATCAATGGCCGTGGGGAGTTAAGCTTTTTCGCTCTGATCTGGTGGTCAAAGCAACGAAGCGCATACTGGCGATCTTTCCGGGTGAAGCCAGCTATTTTCAACGCAAGGGGGGGCAGGTTGCCTGGGTAGGACATCCGTTGCTCGATCGCATGCAAAGCGCCCTCGATCGAAACAGTGCTCGCTCTGCGTTAGGCATTCCAGCTGATCAAACGGCGATTGTCCTCCTACCAGCCTCACGGCAGCAAGAGTTAAAGTACCTGATGCCCGTGATGTTTGCGGCTGCCCAGCAGATTCAGTCCAAGTTGCCCAACGTACACTTCTGGATTCCGCTGGCGTTAACCAAATATCGTGCCCTCATTGAGCAAGCCATTCAGCGCTATGGGTTACAGGCTACTCTTCTCGAAGAGCCACGAGCCGCTGCCAGCGATGTTGCAGCGTCTTCGCCCACCCTTCAAGCGATCGCGGCAGCAGACTTAGCCATTACCAAGTCGGGCACCGTTAATCTCGAAATTGCCCTGCTTAAAGTGCCTCAAGTCGTGATGTACAAAGTTAATCCGGTCACGGCCTGGATTTTAAACCGTGTGCTCAAGATTTCGTTGCCGTTTGTCTCGCCGCCGAACCTGGTAGAGATGAAGCCGATCGTGCCGGAATTTTTGCAGGATCAGGCAACGCCAGAAAACCTGGTTCAAGAAGCGTTGGCGCTGCTGTTAGATCAGAACCGTCGTCAGACCATGATGGCAGACTATGACAGTATGCGTCGTGCTCTGGGCGATGTTGGCGTGTGCGATCGTGCCGCTCAAGAAATCTTTAGCCTGCTGGATGAGGCGGCAGATGGCAAGCGCTAAGAGAGTCGTTTTTTCATGCCGTTTTAAGCCGTGTTTAAGGCAGAACACTTAAGCTAAGCGTCGGAAAGCAGATGCCACATACCACACTTAACACTCATAACTCCCTCTCCCCTTACCCTTGCGTTCTCAATCTTCTCTGGCATTTACCTGATTAACGTCGATCGTCGCAGCCTAAAGCCAGTGATGCAGAAGACGAACGGATAGCTCAAGATTAGCTAGGCTTGAAAAGTACGAGTGCATTGGACTAATTAGTACGTTGGACTAGTTGGTGCGGATGACGAATACGTTGCTCCTGACGAGGTAGAAGTATGTACGCGCAAGAATTGGTTAGAACAGCAAACGCGATGGTCGCTCCTGGAAAGGGCATTTTAGCGGCAGATGAAAGCTATAGCACGGCAAACAAGCGTTTCGAGAAGCTGGGCATTCCCACAACAGAAGAAATGCGTCGGGCATACCGCGAAATGCTCTTTACCACTCCGGGCATTGGTGACTTTTTTAGCGGCGTGATTTTGTTTGACGAAACAATTCGGCAGTCAACCAAAGACGGTACGCCCTTTACAAAGGTACTGCTGGACGCTGGCGTTATTCCAGGTATCAAGCTGGATGAAGGCGCAAAACCTCTAGCCAAATCCCCTGAAGAAACCGTGACGGAAGGGTTAGATGGCCTACGCGATCGCATTGCCGAGTACTACAAAATGGGCGCACGGTTTGCTAAGTGGCGTGCAGTCATCAAAATTGGCAACGGTATTCCCTCCCATCGTTGCATTGATACCAACGCGCACGCCCTCGCTCGTTATGCCGCGCTGTGTCAAGAAGGGGGACTGGTGCCGATCGTCGAGCCAGAAGTATTGATGGATGGCGATCACACCCTGATGCAGAGCTATGGCGTGCATCACGAAGTTCTCAAGACGGTGTTTGATGCCCTGTACGTTCAAGGCATCGAGCCGGATCAAATGATTCTCAAGCCCAGCATGGTCATTTCTGGTGAGAATTGTCCTCAGCAGGCAAGCGTGGAAGACGTAGCACGCTGGACGGTAAAATGTCTGCGAGAGCGTGTTCCCGCAGCCGTCCCCGGTTGTGCTTTCCTTTCAGGTGGGCAAAGCGATGAACTGGCAACCGCCCATCTCAGCGCCATGAACAGCCTGTTCAAAGACCAACTGCCCTGGAAACTGACGTTTTCCTATGGTCGGGCGCTCCAGCAAGCCGCTATGCAAACCTGGAACGGACAGGATGCGAACATAGCAGCCGCGCAAAAAGAACTGTACCATCGGGCGAAGCTAAATAGCGCCGCCGCTCTAGGACAATACCAGCCAGACATGGAAAAAGTCGCGGCCTAAGCGGGTATGGCGGCTCAAGGCAAGCATCAAAAGATCCCTTGCTTTGAGCCGATTATAGTAAGAGGCAGGGGGCAGGGGCAGAGGGCGGAAGGCAGAAGAAGTTGTTGGTTGTTGATTTTTAGAAGAAAGTGATGGCTGATGGCTGACCGCTGACCGCTCTCTCACGCAAAACTTCTACACTGACTGCTGATAGCTAATCGCTCTTTGGTAGTCCTATTTTGAAAAGGATAAAGAATAGTGGAGCGAGGGTGAGAGCGTGTGATGATGGGCATTTCTCCCTCTCCCACGCTCTCGTCATCCTGCCCTCTGGGGCACTACCCGCTCTTTAACTCAAAACTCACTCCCCTCCATCCTTAACCTGCCACTACAAAATTCACCAATTTCCCAAGGACGACAATCACCTTTTTGATGTCTTTGCCGTCGGTATGTTTTTTGGTGATCTCGGAGGCACGGGCATGTTCCTCTAGAGCTGGCTTGTCATCCGCGATCGCCGATGCCACCTGAATTGTGCCCCTGGTTTTACCGTTGATTTGAATCACAACCGTTTTTTCATCCTCAACCAGCGCGGCAGGGTCAGCCGTCAGCCAGGGTTGCATGTGTACCGAATCCGTATGACCCAGGTTGTGCCACAATTCTTCGGCAATATGCGGTGCAAAAGGAGCCAACATGAGCAGCAGCGCGTGAATCCCCTCAGCATATGCAAGCGAATCCTTGCAGGTCGCATCCGTCAGCGCATTACTCAGCTTCATCAGTTCCGAAACAGCCGTATTGAACTGATACTCACCTTCCAGGTCATCCGTAATCGCTGCGATCGCCATGTGGATCGATCGGCGCAATTCTTTTTCGGGCTTGGTGAGGGTTGTGAAGACAGTTTTGAGTTTTGAGTTTTGAGTTTTGAGTTCTGAATCAGGTCTGGCTCCTGACTCTTGGCTCCTGTCTCCTGACTCCTGATTCCCAAACTCCATCACTAACCGCCACACCCGATTCAAAAAGCGCGACTGTCCTTCTACATCAGCCTCATCCCACTCCAGATCCTTTTCAGGCGGCGCTTTGAATAAGATAAACATCCGGGCAGTATCCGCACCGTATTTTTCAATCACTGCACCTGGAGCGACACCGTTGTAACTGGACTTGGACATTTTTACGTAGACACATTCCAGTGGATCGCCTGTTTCGGGATCAGTCGGATTTGTCAGATCGGCAATTTGTGTGGCAATAACGTACTTGCCTGTGCGAGGATTCCGGTAGGTTTCGCCCTGCACCATGCCCTGCGTCAGCAAGCGCTGAAACGGTTCGCCAAAGTTGAGCAGGCCGCGATCGCGCAGCACTTTGGTAAAGAAACGCGAATACAGCAGATGCAAAATCGCGTGCTCAATGCCGCCCACGTACTGATCGACGGGCATCCAATCGTTGGTTTTAGCAGGGTCGAAGACCTTTTGATCATCACGGGCATCAGGGTAGCGCAAGAAATACCACGACGAATCAATAAATGTATCCATCGTGTCGGTTTCGCGTCTCGCCGCCGTCCCGCAAGTTGGACAGGGCACATTCACCCACGACTCCAGCGTTGCCAACGGTGAGCCTCCCCGACCAGAAAGCTCCACATTCTCTGGCAACTGCACAGGCAAATCGGCATCTGGCACTGCAACAGGGCCACACTTCGGGCAATGAATAATTGGAATCGGTGCGCCCCAATAACGCTGCCGCGAAATCAACCAATCCCGCAATCGATACTGAATCCGCGCCTTGCCAAAGCCTTTCTGTTCAGCAAATTGCACGATCGCCGTTTTCGCCTCTACAGACTGCAGCCCGTTAAATTCGCCTGAACTGATCAAGACTCCCGGTTCGGTAAAGGCTTGGGTCAAGGGTGCGGGGTGTAGGGTGTAGGGTGTAGGGGAAGATTCTACTCCTGACTCCTGACTCCTGACTCCTGACTCCTCTCCCTGCCCTTCTGACTCCTGCCCTCTGCCCTCTGTCTCCCTTGCTGCCACTACCTGTCGAATCGCTAATCCCTGCTCCTTCGCAAACTTGAAGTCGCGCACGTCATGGGCAGGCACCCCCATCACCGCACCTGTACCGTACTCATACAGCACATAGTCTGCAATCCAGATGGGAATTTCTTCACCCGTAAAGGGATTAATCGCCTTGCCGCCAGTGGGAATGCCGCGCTTGGGTTTATCTTCTGCGGTGCGTTCCAGTTCGCTTTGATCAGCAATTTCTTGCACAAAGGCTTCTACAGCCGCTTGGCGATCGCTCGTTGTCACCTTCTGCGTCAGCGGATGTTCGGGTGCCAGCACCACATAGGTTACGCCATACACCGTATCGGGTCGGGTCGTGAACACCCCAATCTTCTCATCGGAACCGACGATCGGAAATTCCAGGTAAGCCCCGGTAGATTTGCCAATCCAGTTTGCCTGCATTAGCTTGACGCGCTCAGGCCATCCAGTTAGCGTTTCTAAATCGTTCAACAACTGCTCGGCGTAGTCGGTGATTTTGAAGAACCACTGGCGCAGCAGCTTACGTTCGACCTTTGCACCCGATCGCCACGATTTACCTTCGCCATCCACCTGTTCGTTTGCCAGCACCGTCTGGTCGATCGGGTCCCAGTTCACCGCCGATTCTTTCTGGTATGCCAGACCTGCCTGAAAAAATTGCAGAAAAATCCACTGCGTCCATTTGTAATAGTCAGGCGAGCAGGTTGCCACCTCGCGGCTCCAGTCGTAGGACAGGCCCAGCCGCTTCAGCTCAGCTCGCATCTGGTCGATGTTCTGGTACGTCCACTTAGCAGGATGAACGCCGCGATCGATCGCTGCATTTTCCGCAGGTAACCCAAAGGCATCCCAGCCCATTGGGTGGAGTACCCGATAGCCCTGCATCCGCCGCACCCGCGCCAGCACATCTGTAATCGTGTAGTTGCGGACATGCCCCATGTGCAGGCTTCCCGATGGATAGGGAAACATGGACAGCGCGTAAAATTTTGGCTGGCTGCGATCATCGGGCGTGAGGTCTAACCCCTGCTCTGCCCACGTTTGCTGCCAGCGCTTTTCAATTGATGCGGGGTTATAACGGGACTCCACGAAAACGGCTCCTACTCAGTCCTTTTGCTATACTCTACCCTACAAAGAAACGGCGCGTCTGCTATGACGAATCTTCTAGAAGCCATACAAAATATTGTTTATAGTTCCATTTCAAATTTAGTTAGCTACTAAGCCGCTCATCATCTAAATTCTGAGTTAAACGCCTTCCAGCAACGGCCTCATTGATATTTTTGTATGAGTTAAATGTGTAATAGCTTGACGATTAACTTTCGCTAATGGTTTGCTATACAACCAATAGCTTCTCTAAGCTTACGTTTTAGATCTCCAGAAGTAGGCAAATCTCCAATTTCTTTGCAGAGCTTTTGCTTAGGCTCTCCCTTCTTAAGACGCTCTATGTAAACTCCTATAAGGAAACCATCAAGCCCATACCTAACTAAAGCATCAGTAATTAGGCCGGTAATTCCAAGAAGACCTATTCCACCAAGCATTCCAAATGGCCCCCCAAGGGTCGCTAACGCTGCTGTTATAGCAGCGGCACCAAACAGACCAGTAGCAGCCATTGTGATAACAAGTAGTACACCAGGTAAACCAAAAGCAGCAACCTTTCTGAACACTTCATCCATAAATTATTAACCAATGAGTTTTGACAATAGTTTAGATGCAGAGTTCCCTAAAGCTGTCAAGACAAGAATAGCGATTTTGCAACCCTTTTTGGCTGAAGATGCTTAAAATTGCAGATCTTCACAGCTAATATAGCTGATGAGCTTGGGCTACTGTAACCATTTACATCAGATGAAAGCTTCGACTCCGCTAACTTTTCCTAGCGTCGCTGTAATCTAGTTGGGTTTCATACCTCACTCAACCTACATATGTCCTCAATTTAATTGAACCTAACAAGAGCAAGTTTTAAGGGCTGTGAGAACATGGGGGTGACGGGTGATTGGCTTTGATAAAGGTAGAGCGATACTACATCAAGACATTGGGTTGTGCCTCCATTCAACCTACGGGGAAGATAGCAGTCAACCAGAATTCGTGCTGTCTTCGTGCCTCCACCTCGCCCATGCGTTTTTTTGCGTTTAGATACACTGCCACAACCATTGCAGCGATTCAGGCAATTTTGGGAATGCTGAGCATAAAGCACCAGAGACGCTTTTGCTGGCTAGAAGGGCGCATTAACATCCATGACGCAGACCACCGAAACTGAACCGTTTGAAGCTGAAGCCGTTTTTCAGCGCGGCTTGACGTTGAGCGAACAGGGAGAATACGAAGCGGCGATCGCCCATTTTGATCACATCTTGCAATTTCAGCCGGAGCATGGCAACGCCTGGAACGAAAAGGGCAATGCGCTCATCACGCTCAACCGTCATGCAGAAGCCTTGACCAGCTTTGAGCACGCGATTCAGTTCAGTGCAGCATCCCCATCAACACACTACAGTTTGGGCTGGGCAGCCTCCGTACTGGGGCAGCATGAACGCGCGATCGCCAGCTTTGAACAGGTGCTGGCACTTCAGGCAGACTTTCCCAATGCGCACTATAGTTTGGGGCTTGCGCTCTACATGACCGGGCAGTACAAAGCCGCGATCGCGCACCTGCACACCGCTTTGGAGCAGCAGCCCACGTTTGCAGATGCCTGGTACAGTCAAGGGTTAGCCCTTTATGCCACAGGTCGCTACGAAAGCGCCATCAAGCATTTCAACCAAGTGCTAGAGCTACAGCCTGACTACCAGGTCGCGTTTAGCGGTCGTGGAGCCGCGTTGATGGGCTTGGGCGACTACGAAGCCGCGATCGTGAGCTATGACAAGGCGCTGGGGTTAAATCCAGACGATGCCGAATCCTGGTATCAGTGGGCCATGTGTCTCAAGCGTTCTGGGCGGTATAAAGATGCCATTTTGGGTTACGACAAGGCGTTTATGCTTCAGCCCAATCATGCGGCTGCTTTCGGACGAGGCTGTTGCTGGTTGAAGTTGGGGCACTACGACGATGCGATCGCCAGCTACGAGCGCGCACTGGAGTATCAACCCAATCATTACGAAAGCTGGTTCAACCGAGGGGTCGCACTCAAACAACTGGAACGGTTTGCCGAAGCGGCTGACAGCTATGACCACGCGATCGCGCTACGACCAAACGATCCCAAAGCGCGAAACAATCTAGGGAGTATTTTGCTTAGCCTGGAGCGAGTAGACGAGGCGATCGCTTGCTACGACAAGGTGTTAGCGCTCAACCCAGACGACGAACTGGCCCAGAAGAATCGCACTGTTGCTTTGCGGCGATCGCAGCCAGTAAGAGATAATAAGGCTTACGCAAACCTCGGAGCTTTGAACCAGAAATCAGATAGCTAAAACAATGCTGTTGCTTCAACCTCCGAGGTTTTAGTCAAACTGCGTAAGTCCTGGGTAATAAAACTTCAGGCGCAAGCTAATCGTCGAATGGGGGAATGCAATGGGACAATACGAGCGCTTAATCCTCATGGCAGAGGACGAATTGACGCAATACAGCACCGATGCCCGCAAAATTGAAAAGCTGCGGCAAAAAATTGGCTTGTCTGTACCTCCAGGTGAACAACGTCAGGTCAAAGAGACCCTTCTGGCAGAATTGCCGACCGATCCCATTAGCCAGATAGTCGAGAATCAGCGTCAGGCCGTCGCGCTACCCTTCTGGGGCATTGCAGGGTTGGGCTTGCTGCTCGGCATTTCGTTCATGCAGCCATTGGATTTCATTGCCACGTTTATCGGTAGTGCGATCGCCTTCAACGTGCAGAAATGGGGTTGGAACCTGCAAGCTAAACGCCTAGTCTTGCAAACGCTAGAGGATATTGAATCCAAAACTCGTAAACCCGTTGCAGAGACAATCACCGAAGAGTAAAGGCAAAGCATCGGGCAATGCTTTTTCGTGCAGTTTAAAGGAATGATGAACCGTATGCTTCGCCCCTACCTCTTTACCAGGCTTGATCAATCGCCGAAAGCTTTACGGCTGTCTCTCTTTGCATGGGAGCCTCCAGCGCCACACCTTTGATATCAGCGTTGAAGCGAGGGATAGGCAACACGGCTACAACCGTCCCAATTAAGGTAAAGACGGCAAACAGTTTGAATGTCATGGCGCGATCGAAAAGGGGAGTGTTCATAGCAAATGCAGTTAATGACTCTTCGTTCTTCATGCAAACTTCAAGTGATCCGGGGAATACCCTTCTCTTTCTTTCAGTAAGGCTCTTTCTTTTAATTAGGACTTACGCATTTGCCCCCTAGCCCCCAATGCTGAGGGCTTTAATTGGCTCGGTTCCCCCAGCATTGGGGGCTAGGGGGCGAAAGATGATCGCTTTTGCGTAAGTCCTATTAATAAGACTGTCGTGAGGTCGTAAGCGGTTCACTTGCGAGGGCATAAAAGGCTCACCCAACAGGCTATTTCTCAAAACCATTTGCGCGTTTTAGGACTTTTCTCTCTAAACTGGGTATAGATAATGGTTCTGTCAGAGGCTCAAGCACATGGGTAGTAAGGATTACAAGCAACCACTGTATGCAACGCGCATTGATCTTCTCGCTGAAACGCGCGCACAGATTATCGGACTGCTCAATCAGACGTTGGCCTTTACGCTAGACCTTAAAACGCAGGTCAAGCAGGCACACTGGAACGTGAAGGGGTTGGACTTTTATCAGCTCCATGAATTGTTTGATGAACTGGCAGGCGAACTGGAAGAGTTTATTGACCTGGTGGCTGAACGGGTGACGGCATTGGGCGGTCTGGCTTTGGGCACGGCTCGCGTTGCCGCACAGGTTTCGGAATTGCCGGAGTATCCCTTTGACATTCTGGATGGCAAAGATCATGTGGTGGCGCTGGCCGATCGCTATGCCATCTACGCCAAACTTGTTCGCGAGGGCATTGCCAAAACTGATGACTTGGGCGATGCCGATACGGCTGATCTCTACACCGAGGTATCGCGGGCGATCGACAAGCGGCTATGGTTCTTGGAAGCCCACCTGCAAGCGAGCGTTGTGGATTCTCACAATGGCAGCACGTCTGCAACCGCAGACACTGAAACCACTAAAGCGGCTGGCAAAGCAAAATAATGGGTACTTCCGTTGCGGTTAATCAGGCCAATTTTGAGGCTGAAGTGATTCAGCAATCTCACGCCAAGCCTGTACTCATCGATTTTTTTGCCCAGTGGTGTGGCCCCTGCCAAATGCTAAAGCCTGTGCTAGAAAAGCTGGCACAGGAGTACGATTTTGTTCTGGCAAAAGTCGATATCGATCAGAGTCCTGACTTAGCCCATACTTACGGCGTGGAAGGCGTTCCTGATGTCAAGGTTGCAGTCAACGGCACGGTGACGGATGGCTTTGTCGGGATGTTACCGGAGCCAAAACTCCGCGAATTTCTGGCGCAGCTACAAATCACATCGGTTTTGGATGAGGCCCTGGAAGCAATCTATGCCGATGCGGCGATCGGTCAGGTCGAGCAAGCCGAAGCACAACTCAGGGCGTTGCTAGAACAGTACCCCGACAATCGTGGGCTGATCTTGGAAGCGGCTAACTTTTACCTCGAAGCCGATCACCTGGATGTAGCAGAATCGCTGCTGGCGAAAATTCAGGACTATGACAAAGAGTATGCAACCCATGCCAAAACGTTGAAAGCACTGGTGCAATTCAAACAATTTGCGTTGCAGCCAGACGGGGATAGTGACCTCGATCGTGCCTTTCAACATGCCGCCAACCTGGTGCTAGAAGAGAACTACGCCGCCGCTTTGGAGCAATTTCTTAGTATTCTCACCAAAGACCGACGGTTTCGAGAGGATGGTGCCCGTAAAGCAATGGTGGCAGTGTTTGACCTGCTTGGCGACAACCATGCGTTGACCAAAGACTACCGCAAACGGTTGGTCATGGCGCTGTACTAATAGTTGGTAAGTTTTTAGTTGTTAGTTTTTAGTAGGGTGGGCAACGCCTACCTAGCCTGGGGCAGATCAAACGAGATCGCGGTTTTCGGATAAGCAATCGGTAGAAACCTGCTACGCCGAATGAGTGGACTATGAGGTTTGAATGGTTGGTTCACCCCATTGTGTGGATCGACCATTTGCGATCGTCTAAAGGATACTTGATGCATGACATGTCGTATAACAAAGGCAAGATGGGCACGATAAAAGGTTGCAACTCACCGCAGAAATTAATGACGACGACTTACAGACTGTCACCTGAATTCTTCCGTCAGATGAAGCAAAGAATGCTTCTCACAATGATTCCAACTTTTACGATCGCAATGGTCATTGGCATACTTGTTGCTGATCGGGGAAAACTGTCAAGCACTTCGCTCTTTCTTATCCCGCTCTTTAGCGTTATTTTGTTTTTTTCTGTTCGCAACACCATAAAGGAACAACAAAAGCGCTGGTCAAGTTATGGTCTTATCTTACGTGAAGATGCTCTCAGCCGCATTCAGGATGGCTTTCCAGGCGTGATCATTGATCGAAGTGAAATTGCCAAAATTACTGAGTATACGGGACGAGAATTGTTAATTCAGGGATCAAATAAAAATCTCCAAATTTTTGTACCAGCGACACTAGAGAGTTACACAACATTAAAAGAACAGCTCGAACAGTGGCATCCGATCGAGATACGACCAAACAACGATCGCCTTAACAGCTTATTAATTCTATTTGCTAGTTTTGGTTCAGTCGCTGCCTTTGCGATTACAGCGCTATCCCCAAACAAGTACATTGTCATTGGCGTTGGTACAATGTATCTAATACTTTTAGGGCTTGCCATCATCCAGACTCAGAAAAGCTCTCTGGTTGATAGAAAAACAAAATCTGCAATTTGGTGGGTAATTATACCAATGTTGGCAATTGGGTTGCGTATCGTTGCAGCAATTGCAGGTCTCTAAAAAGCTGTTTTAGGATTAGTTTGGTCAAACATCCCAATTTACGATTGCAGAGAACAGTGATCAGAGAGCAACTTGAGGTAGTATGCGAGTCATTGTTTCCTACCGCCTTTAACTGCTTGTGAACGATCGTGCGCGTTGGCTGTTGCCTGTTTTGTCTCCCCTTTTGGCGATCGCGGCTGCCTTACTCGTGGGTGCAGGACTCATTGCGATCGCGGGGGTCAGTCCCCTCAAAGCCTACTCGGTGCTGTTCACAGAATCCTTGGCTAACTACTACGGCTTCAGCAACACGTTGACTAAAACGGCTCCCCTGTTGCTAGCGAGTCTGGGTATTCTGGTTGCTCTTAAAGCGGGACAATTCAACATTGGTGGCGAAGGGCAAATTTATATGGGTGGCTTGGGCAGCACGATCGTCGGGCTGTACCTGCATGGCCTACCCCTTGTGATCCATGTACCGCTGGCGCTGCTGGGAGGCTTTCTGCTAGGAGGGTTGTGGGGCTTCATCCCTGGTTACTTGAAAGCGGTACGAGGCGTGAACGAGGTCATCACTACGCTGCTGCTCAACTACATCGCTCAAAACCTGGTGAGCTATCTGGTGAGCAGTCCCATGAAAGATCCCGAAGCGCCTACCCCTTACAGCAACCTGATTGATCCCTCTGCTCAGTTGCCGATCGTGCTGCCGCAAACGCAGACTCACGCTGGAATTTTGCTGGGCGTGCTGGCTACCATCGTTCTGTGGATCGTCTTTGCCCGATCGCCCCTTGGCTATCAAATTGAAACGGTGGGGCAAAACCCGCTTGCCGCTCGCTATGTGGGGATCTCGGTAGAACGCACGATTATGCTGGTGATGGCATTATCGGGTGGCTTAGCAGGTCTGGCAGGCTCCGGCGAAGTCATGGGCTTGAAATATCGCTTGTTTGAGAACTTTTCACCGGGGTACGGGTTTGATGCGATCGCGATCGCCTTTCTCAGTCGAGGAAACTTAGCGGGCGTGTTGCTCACCTCGCTCTTTTTTGGTGCGTTGCGCGGCGGCGCTAACGTCATGCAGCGCAGTGCGGGGGTTCCAGTTACAGTGGTTTATGCCATTCAGGGGCTGACCGTTCTCTTTATCGCTATCGGACTCGTCCTAGAGCGCAAAGTATCGTCTCGCTCACAGCCGATCGCCTCGCTTGCCGCCGCCGCAAAACCTTAATCCTGATTTTCAAGGGCGCGTCAGTGGAAACTTTTCATCCTTTATCCCTTATCCTTTCCTCTGCATCTATGAACGATCTCGCCTTCCTTTCTGACTATCTCTCTGCCAGTTTACGGCTGTCGATGCCGTTAGCGTTTGCAGCGTTAGGTGGGCTATGGTCTGAGCGATCGGGCGTGTTGAACATTGGGCTGGAGGGCATGCTGCTGACGGGAGCGTTTGTGGGTGCAGCAGCGACGTTTTACAGCAATCAAAATGTGTGGTTGGGGATCGTGGCAGCGGTGGTGAGTGGTGGACTAGTGGGGTTGCTGCATGCGTACCTATCGGTCACTTTGCAAGTGAATCAACTGGTTTCAGGGCTAGCCATTAATCTCTCTGCTGCGGGGCTGACGGCGTTTATGTCGCGGCTTGTTTTTAACGGTAGTACGACTCAAAAACTGCCTGGACTTCCTGCGATCGCCATTCCAGGGCTAAGCCAAATCCCAGTGTTAGGGCCATTGTTGTTTAATCAAGATCCGCTGGTGTATTTCTTGCTACTCCTACTGCCGTTGAGTACTTATATTCTCTTTCATACCAGTCTTGGCTTAACCCTGAGAGCCGTTGGAGAATATCCCCGTGCCGCCGATACAGCGGGTATTCGGGTGGGATTGGTGCGCTACGTCAGCGTCATGTTGAGTGGCTGCTTAGCCGGGTTGGGAGGGGCGTATCTGGTGCTGGTGCATGTGAAGTTCTTCACGGAAGATATTAGCGCTGGGAAGGGCTTTATTGCGCTGGCCGCATTGATTTTCGGGCGTTGGCATCCCGTAAGCACAGTGCTGGCCTGTTTGCTGTTTGGCGCAACCGAAGCATTGCAGCTTCGCATTCAAGCGTTTAATCTCAATATTCCTTATCAGTTTTTGGTGATGTTGCCCTACGCGATCGCGCTACTGGCGATGATTGGTCTGGCAGGTAAAGCAACGCCTCCAGCAGCATTAGGCACTCCTTATAGCCAAGAAAGCGTCGGTGAATAAACCGCTATCAATCTCATCTTGCAACCACAAAAGGTTAATATATCTTAAAATAATCTGAACGTAAAAATTTCCGCTTTGTCAAGATGAGATGAGAATGCAAGCTATTAGTGAATCAGCGGTTTCCGGGAACGGTTCACCTTATTTTAGCTTCTCTCTCCTTATGCCTTGGGTCTCATGCATTAAGTCATGATTCGAGGCTGGATTTTTTCGTTCATCTGATACGTTAGGCAAGCTTTTTGTCAACCGTGGCGATCAAAACAGAACCGATTTTGCAGGTAGAATCCCGTTTTCGCTTGGGGTCAAACGCTGCGGCTAAGACGACTTCTTTAGCGCTCTTTACCCTATTTTGAGGTTGATTGAAGCCAGGTATATGGCCGTCTCATCGTCAGTTTGTTGAGGCTGAAATAGTCAAGGCATTCCCTTACACCAGCAAATATTACCGTTTGCTAACTTGCAGGAGGAGGGCAATTTTTAGGTTGTGTAGTATAAGGGTCTAGATACCTTAAGCAGGGTGCAGTCTCCTTCTTAGTAAAAATTAAGTTTTTTGCTATATATTTAGAGCGAACTCGGTGTGGTGGTTAAGAGGAGCGAAGGAATGGAATTACGTAAGACTGCTCTAGAAATTTTGGCAGAAACAAGCCGTACTTTTTACATCCCGATCAGTCGGCTGCCTTCGGGTTTACAAGAAGCCGTTGCTTCAGCGTATCTTTGTATGCGTGCGATCGACGAGATCGAAGACCACCCTGATCTAGATAATGCGCTGAAAGCAAAGCTGCTACAGATGATTAGCTTGGCCTTGCAGGCCGCAGATGGTGCTCTCGATGAGAGCCGCTTAGAGGCGCTTCTGATGAATCATACGACCTTGCTACCAGAGGTAACTACCCGTATTGGGGAATGGGCAACGTTTGCACCGATTGCGATCGCGCCACGCGTGTGGGATGCGACTGCTGCGATGGCAGACCGCATGGCGTACTGGGCAGAGCACAATTGGACTATTAAAACAGAGGCTGATCTCGATCGCTACACCTTCTGCGCAGCAGGTGCCGTTGGCTTGTTGCTCTCTGACCTGTGGGGTTGGTATGACGGCACGCAAACAAACCGTGCTCATGCCGTAGGGTTTGGACGCGGCTTGCAGGCGGTCAATATTCTGCGCAATCAGTCGGATGACTTGGTGCGGGGGGTTGGGTTCTTCCCTGAGAACTGGCACCAGGATGAAATGTACGCCTATGCACGGCGCAATCTCGCCCTGGCAGATGCTTATACGGCTGCCCTGCCTCCTGGCCCTGCGCTAGATTTCTGCCGCCTGCCGTTAGGGTTTGCCCATGCCACCCTGGATGCGCTAGCACAAGGTGAAGCCAAGTTGAGCCGTACGAAGGTACTGGCACTGGTAGAGCAGTTAACAGGTAGCAGCAAGTAAAGCTGGAGAGATGAAGACGATCGCGGGTTGATAGCGATAGTGTTGCTGCAAAACTAGCCACTGCCAGACAGTTGCTGTCGGTCTGGAATCGCTAGGGCACGTCATCAATTAAGCTCAGAAACCTTGAAGCATCGGCCGTACCGCGCCCGTCCTCACAAACGAGGCTAGGGGCTGGAGCCCCTGCTGCGAGCCATATGTATGAGTCATTGATGACAGCCGCTAGAGCCATGTCGAAGCCGCGATCGTTCAGCTCATCCCTGAAAGTAGCTCGTACAAAGTGGCGATCGCAGCGTTGTCCAATTCTCCCTGATCTTGAGCCAGTAGCGCGTCCATCATGCTAGTCACCTGGGCAGAACCAAACAATGGTATGCCCAACTCTCGCCCTGACTGCAACACAATATTCATATCTTTGCGGTGGAGCTTGAGCTTGAAGCCTGGTTGGAAGTTTCCGTCCAGAATGCGTTTGCCGTGAACATCCAAAACACGGCTCTGAGCAAAGCCACCCATGAGAGCCTCACGGACTCTGGCGACATCCACGCCTGATTTTTTTGCCAAGGTAAGTGCCTCAGCAACCGCCTGTACAGTGAGCGCGACAACAATTTGGTTACAGGCCTTGGTCACCTGCCCGGCTCCCGCTTCGCCGATGTAAACGATATTTTTGCCCATTGCCTGCAAGATGGGGAGCGATCGCTGAAACACCGCTTCATCGCCGCCCGCCATAATCGACAAGGTGCCTTGCTGTGCCCCAATATCACCACCTGAAACCGGAGCATCCAGTGCATCCACTCCCTTCTCCTTGAGTTCGGTGTAGACTTTGCGAGCCGTAGTAGGGGCGATCGTGGACATATCGATAAACGTCATCCCTGGTTTTGCGCCCTCAATAATGCCCTTGCTGCCCAGCGCGATCGCCTCTACATCCGGTGAGTCAGACACACAGCTAATTACAACATCTGTTTGTTGGGCGATCGCTTGCGGTGACTCAGCCAGCATCGCTCCATCCACTGCCAATTCATCCATCGCTGCCCGACTGCGGTTGTAAACAACTAGCGGATACCCAGCTTTGAGCAAGTTCCGCGCCATTGGCTTGCCCATGATGCCGAGACCGATAAAACCGATGCGTTCCATAGTTGTGAAGGGGGAGTAGGGAGTTGCGCTTCTAGCCGTACCCATCAATTTTTGCAGATATACTCACGAATATACTGAGCTGTCGTTTCCGCGTGTTCCTGTGCTGCCGCTTTTCTGACGTGGGTAGGTTTCCAATGGTATTCGTGACTGGAGAATTGCTTCACTAAAAGCGGCTTGCCTGAAGACAACAGCAACCTTAGCTGGTAATTGACTTCGTAGTACATGTAAACATCGTCATCATCTTTTTCGATCGGATCTCCAACAGGTAGCGTTTGCACCTCGACAACATCCTTCAGCTTATAGGTATCGACCGTGTTACTACCCTGATGCGAAAGCGATCGGGTTGACCAATCAAAACTCCAGACGCTCACTGGCTCTAGCCGAGTGTGGAAAAACCGTATGTTCACATTCATTGGTTGGTTCTTAGCGGTTTGCTGTTGCACCCAGTGGTGCCAGAAGTCAATGGTAAGTTGCCAGGAACGGTGAGTGTAATGGCTCGCTTGATCAGCGAGGGGCTGTACTTGCTGCCACTTTAAACCGAGTAAGGATGTCCGCTGTCCCTGAAAAGAGGCACCAACTAGGCAAAACACTTCACCCGATCGCAACTCCATCAAAAACCGTGCTTTAGCCCACTGGTCTAAATCGACAATCAACCGTTGAATGTGTGAGAAGGGGTATTGCTCCTGGTGCCGCCGTAGAAGGCTGCCATACCGATAGATCAGTTGATGTTGAGTTGAGTCAAACTGATACGATTCAAACGCTCTGGTCTTGATGCTAAATAAGCTCACAGACAGCGATCGCAACCCCAACAGGAAAAAAAGCGCTCCCGGTGCAAGTCCCCACCATTGCAGCCAATCCACCTGGGCAACACTTAAATGAGTGGCGGCTGGGTCTTTGAGAAAGGTCTGGATGCGATCGACGGTTTCTCTCGTGTTGTCCCATCCAGACGTTTGGTAGGGTCTTAATGGCACCTCACCCTCGCTGGTAAGCAAAACAATCTTATAGAACATGCCCTCAGCTACAGAGGTATCTAGGCGCACGCCTTGCAAGTTGTGGATGGGTTTGTTTCGCCACATCGCCAGGCCGAGCCAGCCGGGAGTGTTAAATTGGCACGTTACCTGAGTTAGCTCTATTTTTTGGCAGTCCAGCTTCGCAGGACCACTCCAGAGCAGCAATCCCGCCCCCAAAAGAGTGTTAAAAACCGCACTGGCAAGACTACGAAAGGAGAATGAGCGACGATGGAGAATCAGCGGTTGTGGCGTTTGTTCAGCAATCGACATACTGATAAGAATGGGTTAAAGCGATGAACACTGTATTCATCCTAAGCATGCCCAGTTTGGAATTTGCCGTCCCTAACTCTTCTGCTGGCTCAAGCGTTGATAGACCGTTGCTAGAGCACTCGCATCGCCGACATTGCCAGGAAATAGCACAACAGGCAGATCGGGAAACTGGGGATGATTGGATGGGGTACGCACCATTGAAACGCCTGCTAGCACTTGACCCAACAACCGAGCGGTTCTGAGCGCCAAGCCATTGCTGAGGGTATCGTTGGAGGTGATGCCACCTTTGCTAATGAGAAAGCCGATGTCATCGGGCAAGTGGCGAATGATGTCCATGAGCAGGGCCGAGACGGCTTCACCAAAGTTCAGTCGGGTCTGCGTATCGTCGAAGGTAAGTTCTTGACGGCTCGTATACACAACAGGGGTTTTGCCTCCAGTGTGAGCAGCGTTGACCGCTTGAACGGCTTCGGCAAGGAGGGACGATCGCTCATTCTCCCCTTTCTCTAGCAACCGTGCCACCGCTAGCTCAACGCCAACGATCCCCGGTTGCGCCAGCAGGTGTTCTAGCTGCTCGGTGGTTTTCTTCACGTGAGATCCCACAATGACACCACCGGGCTTCCCGTTACGGACATAGTTTGCCATCGCTTCAGGCGCGATCGGCTGGGGTGGCAACGCTGCTAGCGCGGTCAGCAAACTTGCCGCACTGCGAAAGAGAAACCGTTTGCCTTGGGACGCGGCTGCCAAAACATCTACTGCGAAACGATCGAGATCACCTTGCGTCACCGCATCCACTACACCACACTGATTGTCATGCAGTTGCAGAAGGCGATCGAGGACACCCGCCTGAATGTCTTGCACCAGAAAGCGTTCTACCCGATCGGCCAGAATCTTACCGTCTGTTTTCTCTTCAACATAGGCAGGTAAGTAACTATGGTGATAGCCAAACACCGAATCGCGTGCAAACTCGGTTTCGTGTACGGGCGTATCCACACCGTTAACCTTTAGGTAATGGATGCTATCTCGCGTTGTGCGTCCCCCTTCAAAAAAGGCAGGCGTGAGAAAGTGAGCATCAAAAGGGCCAAGCTCCTCTGCAATGACATCGGTTTCGATCGGGTAATGTCCGCGCAGGGTAGAATCCGATCGACTCACCACCAAAAAATCGTGAATCTGTTCGAGGGCGATCGCCTCTTTCAGGTGATGGCACACCTCCCGCGTGACCGCTGCTGCTTTATCTGGGGTTAAGGCCCGTGTATTCGTCAGCACGAAAAAGATCGGCGCGTCGTCTGTCAGCCCCAGCCGCAACGTTTCCACATCCCACTGCATCAACAACAGACAACTGTGTACCGTCTGCGACCCCGTTGGATCGTCGTCCAGAACAATAATTTTGGGTTTTGTAGTCATGGGTAGCAGATGTTGCATTAGCTCATTATCACGCGAGATGAGGATAGAGGGATAGGGTATGGGATCAGGGCTAGGAGATTTTGCACAGTTTGAACTGTTGCATAGAAAGATCATTAAGTAAGGGTGATAATCAAAAAAATTGGTGCATCAAGCGTTACCGCATTGGGGTGAGAATTTACCATACAAAGATATGAAGTTTACTTGAGACGAAAACAGAGCAAACAGCAATCTGTCCAAGCACGGTATTCAGTTTGAGGAAGCGAAGACAATTTTTGATCATCCGCTTTACGTTGACTTCTACGACCCCGACCACTCTGAGAAAGAAGAGCGTTATCTTAGAATGGATAGGACTTACGCAGTCGCCCCCTAAATCCCCCAATTCTGGGGGACTTTGAGTGCTTGCTCCCCCAAATTTGGGGGTTGGGGGGCTAGTTTTAGAGAATTTGCGTAAGTCCTGTTGGAGAGTCTAATCGAGGACGGTTGTTGCTTGTTTCGTATACGGGGAGAGGAAAATCCATTCGTCTCATTAGTGCTAGAGAAGTCACCCGATCTGAGCGAGAAGCCTATGCAGAAGGATAATCCAGAACTGGAAGACGAACTTCGTCCAGAATACGACCTGAAAGGCTTAAGCGTCAGAAAGTTAGGCACTGGACGAAAAAGCTTTGGTAGGATGGTCATTCGCTTGGAGCCTGATGTGGCAGAAATGCTTCCAAGCGCCGCTGCCGTCAATGAAGCATTACGATTTTTGATTAGAGTGACACAAGAGCGCCAATCTTCTGCTTCTAAACCGCTCCCCAACAAGCCTGTGAAGGTGGACCAGAGACTATCTTGATGGGTGGATAGTCATTTCTATAACAGCCATTTCAGGTAAGTGTTTGCGTTAGGAAAGCAGATGACGATCGTTGGAGTCTGGGTGCTAGGGGATCAACTGTGGGCAGAGCAAGCCGCGCTGCAAAGCTGTGTAGAGCAGCGATCGCGCACGCCTGTGCTTTTCATTGAGTCACTAAAGCATGTGCAAGAACGCCCCTATCATCTGCAAAAGCTGGTGCTGGTGTGGTCAGCAATGCGGCATTTCGCTGAAGAACTTAGACAGGCAGGCTGGTCAGTCACCTACGAGCAAGCTGAGGATTTTCTCACGCCACTGAAGGCTTGGATCAAAACGCATCACATCACGGAACTGCGGGTAATGGTGCCGAACGATCGCCCCTTTGCCCACTTCATCGCCTCTCTTCAACTTCCGTGTACAGTCACCCTTGTTCCCAACAACCACTTCATTTGGAGTGAAGCTGATTTTAGAGAGTGGGCAGGCAAGCGCAAACGCTTACTGATGGAGGACTTTTATCGTGAAGGCCGTCGCCGCTGCAACATTCTCATGGTAGGTGAGCAGCCCGTCGGTGGTCGCTGGAACTTTGATCAAGAAAACCGCAAACCACCCAAAGGCAAACTAACCCTACCCGAAGCCCTCTGGTTTTCACCTGATGCCATCACGCAGGAGGTGATCACCTGGGTCAAGCAGAGCGATCACTTCAAAACCAGCCAGCAGTATTGGCAAATTGAACCGTTTCAATGGGCCGTGACGCGTGAACAAGCGCTGCAAGTGCTGCATTTTTTCATCACGATGCGCCTGTCTGACTTTGGCCCTTACCAGGATGCTATGTTAGCGGGCGAAATCACGATGTGGCATGCCATGCTGTCGCCCTACCTCAATCTGGGCCTGCTACAGCCGATCGAAGTCATCGAAGCCGCCGAGCAAGCCTATCTTGACAATCGAGAGACCTGGCACCTCAGCAGCGTTGAAGGCTTCATTCGGCAAGTGCTGGGCTGGCGGGAGTACATGCACGGCATCTACAGCTTCATGAGTGACGACTATCCAGAGCGTAACTGGTTTCATCACACTCAACCACTACCTGACTTTTACTGGACGGGTGACACATCCATGAACTGCCTGCATCAGATCCTCACGCAGGTCAAGGAAATGGGATACGCGCATCACATTCAACGACTGATGGTGTTAAACAACTTCGCGCTAATTGCAGGTATCTCACCCCAAGCGATCGAAGACTGGTTTCACGCTGCGTTTATTGATGCCTACGATTGGGTCATGCAAACAAACGTCATTGGCATGGGGCAATTTGCCGATGGTGGCGTGCTGGCATCCAAGCCCTATGCGGCCTCTGCTAACTACATCAACAAAATGAGTGATTACTGCGGCAAGTGCGTTTACAACCCTAGAGCGCGCACGGGCGAAAAGGCATGTCCCTTCAATTTCTTTTACTGGGATTTTCTCGATCGCCATCGTGCCAAACTCACCACTCAGGGACGCATGAGCTTTATCCTCAGAAACCTCGACAAAATGGCTCCAGAGGAACTAGAAACCATTCGGCAAGAGGCGATCGCATGGCATGAAGAGGCCGCGGCAAAAGCAAAATAGTGCAAAGCGAAAGGGTCAAAAAGCAAAGGTCAAACAGACGGCTAAGATAACCCAAACGGGTACCACTGACTTTTCATTTTTGCATCAGAATTAGAATAATCTGAGCAAGCCATAGAAAGTTTTGGCAATCAGCGAAACCTCGCAGCTTGGAAATACTTCAACCAGACAGCGGAGGTTTTCGATGACGTTTCAGCACGAAGAAACCGCTCAGCCAAACCAAACTGCTTCTGAGCGTCAAAATAATGGTCGCCCAGAGATCAAAATTACTGTTTTCCCAGCAGTACATACTCAAAAATCTGTCTTAGATAATCTTAAGCAATTAAGAGAACGAATTGCTCAAGACGTTAGAGAATTTGATCAAAAAGACTTACCTGAGAACTTACAGACCGAAATTCCCAAGCTTGCCGTTCTGTTGCAAAGAATTGAACGCCTGGTTTTAGGCACTAATCAAGACAAAAAGTTAGGCGCACTCAACAGCTTGGTCTGTTCACTGGAAGTTGCACTGTCCTCTTTATTTCAGAAGAAACTCAGTAAAGAATTCACTCGACAAATCCGCCTTGATATTGAAAAAGAGGTAATCAGACATGAACATCCGCGAGTAATAGGTTTGCTTGCCAACCAATTCTTTTATATCTGGCATTCAAAGTCAGTTCGACTTAGTGTTATTTATGGACTTTCCTGGTCATTTATCATTATATTCGGTGGGCTTTTTTCCCTAGCACTACTCCAGTATGCAGTATATAATTCTAATGCAGATACTAGAAAAGTCGAGGCTTTAATTAGTAAGCAAGATAAGAAAATTGACGACCTTAACGCTAAAATAGATCGGGAAAGAGCCAAAACAAAAACGACACCTTCTCAGCTGGGAGCTGAAAACCAAAGAGAAGCCTTATTGGATGATGAATTGGCTACTAAAGCGCTAGTCATTGCCGATCTTCAACGAAAGACTGATGAGGCACAGATGGTTAAGCAAAAGCTTGAAACTCAGCAAGAAAGAATTGCTCAGACTAAACGAAGCTCATTAATACAAAATATTTTATCTAGCGTTGACATTGGATTTTCAAAAATACTTAGTCAAATACTTTGGGTTGCAGCAGCAGGCACACTAGGCAGTATTGTCAGCATTCTGACTCGTGTAATCGGTAAATCGTATGATCAGGAAGCATACTGCGATCGACTTACCCCCATCTTCATCGGCTTTTTCAAACCTGTAGTCGGTGCATCTTTTGGTATTCTGTTTCTAGCATTCATTAATTCTGGCGTGGTCAGTACACCGCTCATACCTGCAACAACCAATGCTTCCAGTTCAGATGCAGCGATTAAAGCGGCTGATAATCCAGAGACCAAAGCTGCTTTTTTCCTTTTCTCCGTAGCTTTTGTCGTTGGTTTTAGCGAACGGTTAGCGAAAGACACTATTACTAAGCTGGAGGGTGGTAGCCAGGAAGAGAAGGAAACCTCACAACAACCAGTCAATACTCGTGTTATAGTCATTCGCTCTAGTAAAGCTGCAAACCAGAGCAGACGAAACCAAAACGCGATCGCATCAAATCAAACTGCCGACTCCAGTAACCAGGATGAAAGCGCCTAAGTTTGAAAAGCACTAATAGAGCGTCTTTTCTAATTTCCTGAAGTTGAAACTAGAAGTATTTGGGTTGGCTTTGCAGGTTTTAATAATATTATTTAAACTCGCTGGCACACTTCCAGTTTGGTTGATCTGGCTATTAAGAATTTGAAATTCCTCATAGGTATATTTTAACTGAATGCCCTTAATGATGCAGGCACAAACAGCACGAGCTTGAGCACCTCGTCCGGCAGTACAGTCTTTAATGTATTGAGCAACAACGTTTCTGGGATAGGATGCTTGTGCCTGAGTTACTAAAGTTGTAGCGGCTAGTAAGAGCAACGTCATAAAAGATATAGGAAATAAGCGCATATTTAGAATGACCTTATAAGGGAATCAACATCCTGTCAGGTACTCGACACCATATCAACTAAAAAAGTTCCGTCGGAGCAATTTTTACGACTAAGTTTAGAAGCGCAGCTCCTTTTAAGTAACCAAACGTAATCAAACTGAGTATGCTCGATGGGCTGACCGCTGACTATGACAGCCCTTCATGAAATGCTGGGTGGGTCGATCGCTTAATGGCTTCTATCATACTGCCCAAGTCGATATAAGCTTCTAAATTGCTCAGGATGACGTTAGACCACGTTTCCATACATAACGTCATGATCCGATTGGAGATTTTTAAACTTGGGAACGTTTGCTTTTGCGATCGACATACCCAATGTTACTCATGCAGGGTTGCCGGGAATACTGAGAGCGAACTGACATTGGGCGACTTTCATCTCGATCGAATTCACGTTGGTTTTAAGCCGCAGCAATTCTACACAGCGGTTTCTTTGGAGGTGCTTTGATCGCCATCTTTATTGAAAATATTGCTAAACGACCGCTGAATCCGGGCAGTTTAAGATCTGACCGTAAACGGCTTAACCCTTTCATACTTCAGATTTGACTCACTGTGATGGATTCGCTAGCCTTCCCCAATCGATCCAACAAAGTTCTGCTGATCTTTTCGATCGCGCTTGTCTACTATGTCACAGCAAAACTTGGGCAATATCTTGCCATTCCACCCGGATTTATTACCCCTGTCTACCCACCCTCCGGCATTGCACTTGCCGTCATTTTACTCGTAGGCTATCGCGCTTGGGTCGGCATTTGGTTAGGAGCTGTTGTTGCTGCAACGTGGCCTTTGTGGGCAAATACAGGCATTTTATCAATGTCGATCGCGTCGGGTTTGGGCATTGCTACAGGCTCAGTGCTACAGGCACTTGTGGGTGCGTTTCTCATCAAACGCTTCATTGGGTCTTACCAGGCATTTACCAATGCACCGAACGTGACTAAATTTACTGGTATTGAACTTTTAAGCTGCATGGTGAGTCCGACTTTTGGGGCGACTACCATGCACTTTTGTGGATTCATTGAGGGAAAAAACTACATCATTAGCTGGCTAACGTTCTGGTTGGGAGACACCATTGGCGTTCTGGTCATTGTTCCATTGTTGTTGTTTTGGATTGAGCATTGGTTGCGCAGGCGGAACCACACAGCCAATCAAGCAACTACCCCAGAATTGCAATCCTCATCCCCCCGATCGCTTCAGTTCACTCTGGAAGTGGTGATCTGGGCTTGCTCACTGCTAGGCGTGGCAACCGTTGCTTTTGGCTTCGGCTACCCAGTTGAATACTTGCTGATCCCGTTGCTTGTATGGTCAGCCTTTCGGTCTGAGCAACGGTTCATTGCTATTGCGATCGTGCTAGTTTCGGCTCTGGCGATCGCGGGTGCTCTCCGAGGGACGAGTTCATTCAATCGCAGCACCCTGAATGAATCCCTGCTGCTATTGCAAGCCTTTATTGGCACGATCACGGTTACAACACTGATTTTATCAGCCGTCATTATTGAGCGCGAACAGGTAAAAGCACGACTAGAGCGGGCCAACGAAGAGCTAGAGTTCAAAGTTGAGGAACGTACAGCAGCCTTGAAACAATCTAAAGAAACGGCTGAGGTTGCTAGTCGTGCCAAGAGTGAATTTCTAGCAAACATGAGCCATGAACTTCGCACACCCCTTAATGGCATTCTGGGTTATGCCCAAATTCTTAGCCGCTCTCAAAGTTGGGGCGAAAAAGAACGCAAAGGCGTCAATATTGTTTATCAGTGCGGTTCTCACTTACTAACCCTGATTAATGACATTCTGGATATTTCCAAAATTGAAGCCCGTAAGCTGGAATTAGCTCCTCACACGGCCTATCTACCTGCACTGTTACAGGGCATCGCCGAGATTGTGAGTATTCGCGCCGAGCAGAAAGGCATTGACTTTGTCTATCTGCCAGATACTAGCTTACCGGAGAGCATTGAAGTTGATGAAAAACGGCTACGGCAGGTATTGATTAATTTATTGGGCAATGCCGTCAAATTTACCGATCGGGGGAAGGTCACCTTTAGGGCCGAACGACTTGATCAACTTCCCCTAACTAGTCTGGAGTCTTCTACTGAGTTTTCATCAACCAAACTTCGGTTTCAGATCACCGATACCGGAATTGGTATGAGTCCAGAAGCATTAGAAAAGATCTTCCAGCCGTTTGAACAGGTCAGCGACCAAAAACGGAATGCTGAAGGCACCGGGTTAGGTCTAGCCATCAGTCAGACGATTGTTCAACTCATGAACAGTCAGATTCAGGTGCAAAGTCAGCTTGGTGCAGGTAGCACCTTTTTCTTTGATGTGACACTGCCGATCGCCACAGAATGGCAACAGGCAACCAACACCATAGGAGAGCAACTGATGGGCTATCAAGAGGAACGGCAAACCCTTCTGATTGTTGATGACAAATGGGAAAATCGCTCTGTAATTGTCAACATGCTACAACCGTTGGGCTTCACGGTCATTGAAGCAGAAGACGGCCAGGATGGACTGACGAAAGCGATTCAAAACAAGCCGAATCTTATCATCACCGATATTCTGATGCCTGTGATGGATGGCTATCAATTACTCCAACAGATTCGGCAGTCTAATCTACTCAAAACGTTGCCAGTGATTGTTTCCTCGGCCTCCGTCTCCAGCATGGACCAAAAACAGAGCTTAGATGCTGGCGGCGATGATTTTCTGACCAAACCTGTGCAGGCAGACGACTTGTTTCAAATGCTCCGCAAACACCTGCAACTGACCTGGATTTATCAATCTACGGCTTCAGCGCATGAACAGGTGCAAGCGTCAATCTCTGCACCACAGAGCAGTCTTAACCCATCCATACCTTTAGCCGTGCCACCGTCAGCAGATCTGGAGCAGTTGCTTCAGTTAGCCCAACAGGGGCGATTGAAAAAACTGACCGAAGTTGCACTTGGTTTAGCCCACCAAAATCCTCAATACGCGCCCCTGGCAAAGCAACTGCTTGAACTGAGTAAGGGCTTTCAGGTTGCCAAATTGGAAGCGTTGATGCAGCAATTACTCGATGAAAGTATCCGCGCTGGAAGAGGTTAATCATGAAAGATACTCCGTTAATTTTAGTGGTCGATGATACTCCAGCCAATTTGTCGGTGCTGGCAGAAGCATTGGGTGACGCTGGGTTTGAGGTGGCGATCGCCACGGATGGAGAACGCGCCATTAAACAAGCAACGATTAGCCAGCCGGATTTAATTTTGCTGGATGTAATGATGCCGGGCATTGATGGCTTTGAAACCTGTCGCTACCTCAAGGACTCTTCGCTGACCGACGACATTCCAGTAATTTTTATGACGGCACTCTCTGACACAACTGATAAGGTGAGAGGCTTTAACCTGGGTGCAGTGGATTACGTCACCAAACCCTTTCAAGAAGCAGAGTTGCTTGCTCGTGTGACCACTCAATTGAAATTGCGCCACTTGCATCAAACCTTAGAGCAACAAGTTGAACAACGCACTGCCGAACTCCAAAAAGCTTTGCAACAAGTGCAGCAGTCGCAGGTGCAATTAGTGCAATCAGAGAAGATGGCAGTATTGGGGCAATTGGTGGCTGGTGTTGCCCATGAAATTAACAATCCCGTTAATTTTATTCATGGCAATCTCGCTCATGTACAAGGGTATGCCGACGACATCTTATCCTTTGTCCAGTTGTATCAACAGCACAGCGCTACAGCGGCTCCCGAACTTCAAAAGGCTGCCGCTCATCTCGATTTAGAGTTTATTCAAGAAGATCTGCCCAAAACGCTCACGTCGATGAAGATGGGCACCCAGCGTATCTGCGAAATTGTGCGATCGCTCCGCAACTTTTCTCGCCTGGATGAAGCCGAATGCAAGGCGGTGGATCTCCACGAAGGCATCAACAGCACGCTTTTGATTCTGCAACATCGCCTCAAAAGCACATCTGACCATCCAGAAATTCACGTCAGGCGAGAGTATGGTCAGTTGCCACCTGTAGAATGCTATGCCGGATCGCTGAACCAGGTATTTATGAATATTCTGGCAAATGCCATTGATGCCCTGGAAGAACTGAGCGCTAAACGCACGTATCCAGAAGACCAACATCATCCAAGCCAAATTACGATTCGGACGACAGCAATTGATGCTCAATGGGTACAAATTGCGATCGCCGATAACGGCACTGGCATTCCCAAAGCACTGCAAGCGCGAATCTTTGAGCCGTTCTTTACAACAAAAGCCATTGGTAAGGGCACTGGCATGGGCATGTCTATCAGCCATCAGATTATTGCTGAAAAGCATCAAGGTAAACTCATCTGTCTTTCAACACCGGAACAAGGCACAGAGTTCATCATTCAAATTCCCATACGACAACCACTTCAGGCTGCACCTGATCGATCGATTTAGCCGTATGCAGAACGTTCTTGTAGCTGCATCCAAAATGGTTGTAGTCGCTGAACGTTCGTCGGGAAGTGGAGTTGGGCGTTAGTAAGCACTAGTGCATCCTGTCTATCGCCAGCCTATGATTCCATTGCAAGAGACTTCGCCTATAATCCCACTGTTGAGCAGTAGCAGTTCTCAATGAAACGGACGCGCTTTCAAAGCGGTCAGCGGTCAGCCATGTTCAGCTTCATTGCGTCCAGTTGCTTAAGACGAGTCAGAGCGCTAGGCTGTGTTTTAAAACTCCTAATCGCTTCGTTGCTGAAGCTTCTGCCCCCTTTTCTTGTATGCCCAAAGGGCTTTAAGCCCCCAAGATTGGGGGACTTTGAAGCCTGTTTGGAAGCCCCCAGAATTGGGGGTGGGGGGGCTTTCGAGGGTTTTAAAGCACGCCCTAGCAAAAAAACTGTCGATCGGAGGTTCCTCCGCAAGCCTCTGGTGAAGAAAACAATCCTCGGTTAAGATGGAACGCATGAACTAATCTAAAGGTTGGTCGTTATGAATATTTTTCGGCGAGTATGGGACTCATTTGGGTTTGAAGACCGCTACGACGAAAACGAATATGAGTACGAGTATGAGGAAGAGGGCACACCGTCTTATTATTCTTCAGACGAGTATAATGCGGCGCAGCAGCCCATTGCTCCTGCTAGCAACGTCGTTGGTATGCCTAATCGAAAGATGGCGCATACCGAAATGTTTCTGATGGAGCCACGATCGTTTGAGGAAATGCCCCAAGCTGTTACGGCTTTGCGTGAGCGGCGATCGATCATCCTCAACTTGAGCCTCATGGATGCTGATGCCGCGCAACGCTGCGTTGATTTTGTGGCCGGGGCGGCGTTTGCGATCGATGGACATCAAGAGCGCATTGGTGAACATATCTTCCTCTTTACGCCCAGCTTCGTGCACATTAGCAGCTACCCCACGGGTGTGCCATCAATGCCGCAGCCAATGCCGCAACCAATGCCGCAGCGAGTGCCTATGGCGACCACTCAAACCACTCCACCTGCTCCTGCATGGGGCAACATGACTCAGATGAGCTAAAGGTCGCTCTCAAGCAGCCGTTTCTCATCTACTGGCTCAAACAGTACAAAGTAGCTGAACAACTCACTGGCTCGCTTTTGCACTCAATGCATATTGCCGAAAGCGCTCTAAATCCGCGTGCAGCGTTGACTCTACGACGCGCCCAATAAAAAGATTATCGAGTAGTTGACCAAGGAAGCCAGGAATAGCGTAGCCAACAGACATTTTGACGATGCTGCCTTTGTCGCCACGGTCGTAAAAGCGAATGGCACCCCGGTTGGGCAACCCATCCACCGATTCCCACTGAATAATTTGATGCTGCACCACTTTGAGAATCCGCGATAGCCAGGTAAACTCAAAGCCTCCTGTTGCGAGTTTCCAGCGTGACAGCTCAGGCTTGTCTTCCAGCACGGTGACAGAATCAATCCATTTCATCCAGCGAGGCATTTGCTCCAGATCAGACCAGAGACTCCAGACCAGATCGATCGGGGCATCAACTTCTACTTGGACACTATGTTCGAGCCAGTTTGACATAAGGGAGAGTTTTGAGTTTTAAGTTTTGAGTTAATTTGACCACTAGCAACATTTTTAGCCTTTAGCTTTTAGCCTTTCTGCCGACTCCCTAATAGTTAAACAACCCCACACCCTGAACCTTATACCCTGTCGGTTCCAGAATGGCTTGGGCAGCTTGCCGACCGGAAATGGTGGCTCCTTCCATACTATCGATGTAGTCTTGCTGCGTGTAACTGCCCGCAAGGAAGAAGTTGGCGATCGGGGTCTTCTGGGCAGGACGATACAGATCCATGCCGGGGGCTTCGCGGTAGAGCGACTGGGCGAGTTTGACGACACTGTACCATGTCATCTTGAGGTCGCGAGAGGAGGGGAAAAGATCATGAACTTGCTTGAGAACGTGCTGCGCGATTGCCTCATTGCTCTGCTTGATGAATGGATCGCCCGGAGTTAGAACCACCTGGAGGAGAGAGCCTTCGCCTTCGCGGTAATAGTTGCTGGGGCTGGTGAGCGCCATATCGGCAAAGCACGAAAAGTCCGCGTCGGGCGTATAGAGCAAATTATCAATACCAGCGGCATGATCCAATTGTTTGCGTTGCGCTGGGTCTTGTAATTCCGTCACCCAACCGTCAAAGCGAAGTTGTACAGTGGCAACAGGCACCGCGTCCAGCTTGTAAATATTGTCAAACTCTTTCCAAGTGCGCCATGCGGCAGGCAGTAGACGTTGTATACCAGGCACATCACAGGCTGCAAGATAGGCATCTGCCACGATCGTTTCTTCAGTCTCTTCTTTCGCAACGACTAAGCCTGTGACACGCGTCTGATCGCCGTTACCATCAAAGAGAACCTGGCGAATGCGACGACGGGTGTGAATTTTCACCCCACGGGCCTCCAGGTAGGTCACGATCGGCTTGTGCAGATACTCATGCGGTGAGCCTTCCAACATCCGCAGCACCGAGGCTTCCGTTCTAGCCGCGAAGAACTGGAAGATGGTAAGCATACAGCGAGCAGAGATGTTTTCGGTGTCGATGAACCCCAGTGCATAGGCGATCGGGTTCCACATGCGCTTCAGGCTACCGTTCGAGCCACCATGCTTACGAAACCAATCAGCAAAGCTAATACCGTCCAGATTGCGAATAGTTTTCATGGCACCGTCGAAATCCACCAAGCCGCGCACCAAGGGACTGATGCCAAGGGCGATCGCATTCTGCGCTTTGTCCTGAAGAGAGAGCTGAGACGTAGTGAAAAATGCCTTCAGTCCATTAAACGGCGCACCTGTGATGAAGCGGAAGTCCAGCATTCCCTTTTGCCCACCACGATTGATGAAGGTGTGGGTGTGTTCCTTCAGTAGCAGGCTCTCGAAGGCTCCGACCTTTTTCATCAGGTCAAACAGGTTGTAGTAGCAGCCAAAAAAGACGTGCAGACCCATTTCCAAATGGTTGCAGTCTGCATCAACCCAACTGCCCACTTTGCCACCCACAAACGGGCGGGACTCGAAGATTTCCACCTCATGTCCGGCATCGGCTAACTCTACCGCTGCTGCCAAACCCGCCAGCCCCGCGCCCACGATCGCAACTCGCATTCTGTCCTTCTCGCTTAGACTTCCTTTGCGTATTGTAAAGTAGGACTTACGCATTTGCCCCCAAACCCCCAATTCTGGGTGCTTTAATCGGCTTGGTTCCCCCAGCATTGGGGGCTAGGGGGCGAGATATACCCGCTTTTGCGTAAGTCCTATAAAGGAACAAATGGATAGGTACGCGATCGCCCTGAGAACAGGTAAATTCTCTTGAAGCTAAAATAGTTGGCCTGCAACGATTAGTTGGTGAGGTAAAACAGCTTACAATTCTGAGTTCTGTCTCAATCAGCACTCTAAAGCTGGGCATTCTAAAGCAATGACTATAGAAGCGTGCCATGAGGGAACGATCGCCCATGAAACAGCCAGCGATGTCTGTACGTGAGAGCATTCGCGCGAAGCTGAAACAGATTTGGGGCTATGACGACTTTCGATCGCCGCAGGGAGAAATCGTCCAATGCTTGCTAGAGCAACGAGATGCGCTGATCATCATGCCGACGGGTGGGGGAAAATCCATTTGCTTTCAGTTGCCAGCGTTTATGCAGAGAGGGTTGACGATCGTCGTTTCGCCGTTAGTCGCGCTGATGGAAAATCAGGTGCAGGAGCTTCGTCAGCGTCGTTTGCCAGCCGCGTTGTTGCATAGTGAATTGCCAAAACAGCAGCGCAAACAAACATTGTGGGCCTTAGAAAACCAGCATCTAAGGTTGCTTTATCTGTCACCGGAAACGCTGCTGAGTGAGCCTGTATGGGAGCGGTTGTGCCAGCCAGAGCTGCAAATCGATACGATCGTGCTGGATGAAGCGCATTGCTTAGTGCAGTGGGGCGATACGTTTCGTCCAGCGTACTATCGGTTGGGCATGGTGCGATCGGCTCTGCTGACGTGTAGGCCAAAGGGGACGAAAATGGCGATCGCGGCCTTCACTGCAACGGCGAACCCTGACGCGCAGCAGACCATTCATCGGGTATTGCAACTCCAGCAGCCAGAGGTGTTTCGGCTCAATCCTTACCGCGCGAATTTGCACCTCAACGTGCGGGTAGTTTGGACACCTAGACAGCGACGACAACAACTGCTGAAGTTCATTCAGGCGCAGACAGGGCAAGCAGGTTTGGTGTATGTCCGCACTCGCCGCGATAGTGAAGCGTTAGCAGAATGGCTCTCGCAACAGGGCTTTCAAACAGCGGCGTATCATGCAGGGTTAAGCCCCGATGAGCGGCGGCAAATTGAAAAAGCCTGGTTGGACGGCTCAATGCAGTTTGTGGTTTGTACGTGCGCCTTTGGCATGGGCATCGACAAAAGTAATGTCCGATGGGTCGTGCATTTTCACTCACCGTTGTTGCTTTCTGAGTACGTGCAAGAGGTTGGGCGAGCCGGACGCGATGGCAAGCTTGCGACGGCTCTGACGCTGATTAGCGAAACAACGGGCTTGCTTGACCCAGAGGACAAACAGCGGCGACAGTTTTTTGTGGAGCAGGCAGAAAAGCAGCAGCGATCGGCGCAGGCACTTAGCCCCAAATTGCCACTACAAGGAAATGTTACGAATGTCAGCAGGGAGTTTAGAGATGGCGCGATCGCCCTTTCTCTGCTCAACAGCAACGGACAGTTGGAATGGTCTGATCCGTTCCATTACGTCATGAAGCCTGGAAGCCCTCATCACACTGGGCAAACCAATACCTGTGCTGCAAAGCAAATGACTGACTATCTCAAAACAAAGGACTGTCGGTGGCGCTTTTTGCTGAAAGCTTTTGGTTTTGGCTCTGAGGCAGCGAGTTTACAGTGTGGACATTGCGATCGGTGCTGTCGCTAAAGCACCGCAAGACGCGGAGTGCACGGAGAAACATTTGTCCAAAGTGGTTTCATCAAAGATGCCAATTAATCCCCTTCAGAGGCAAAGGCTTCTTCTAAATCAGGCTCTGCTTCTAATTTTGGTTCTTTGCCATCCAGTAGGCAGCTTACCGTCATGTCGCCCATGACGTTGATGACGGTGCGGCAGCGATCGAGAAACCAGTCCACTGTAATGAGCAGCGCGATGTATTGGGTTGGCAGTCCAACGGCGGTAAACACCAGCGTCATCGTGACCAAGCCCGCTTCAGGAATCCCTGCGGCACCCACAGAAGCAAAAATAGAGGTCAAAATCACGACAAACTGTTGTTCAAGGTTAAGGTTCAGTCCAATTACCTGTGAAATGAACAAAGCGGACATGGCCTCATAAAGCGCCGTACCGTCGTTGTTGAAGTTACTGCCAACCAGTGCACCTAAGGACGCGGATGATTCTCGCAAGCCCACTTTTTCAAGCAAACCTCGGAAGGTGACGGGCATAGTCGCAACTGACGAGTCGGTGGAGAAGGCCGTTAGGAAAGCATCCACACCCCCACTCAAAAACAGCTTTGGGGTAACCCAGGAGCCAAAGTGAACTCGCAACAGGTAGTAGCAAGTTTGAAGGGCGAGTGCTAACACTACGGCAATGACAAAGGCTGCCAGGGCTTTGAACGGCGCAAACCCTTTGAGAGCCACTGTGCTGCCGACAATGCCAAAAACCGCGATCGGCACTAGCATAATCACCCACGACAGAATCCGCACCACCGCTTCAAACAGAATCGTGATGACGTGTTCCAGCGCTTGATAGCCCGTTTTACCCTCCTCGACCTGCTGAGCTTTGATGGCGCGTAGAACAATGCCAAAGGAAAGCGCCAGCACAATCAACTGAATCACGTTATTGTCCACCAGCGGTTTAAGCACCGCATCGGGAACACCGCTATCGACTAATCCCCAGGGATCAAACTGCTTGTTCAGAGCTTCTCCACTACCCGCCAAGCTAATCTTTTCCCAGGTGCCGGGACGCAACACGTTGGCAACCAGAAGACCAATGACAATGGCTACCGTTGTATTTGTCACCAAAAGAATGGCAAGACGACGACCCGATCGACCAGGAATATTGGTGGTCAAAAAGGCGTGCAGAACAGCGAGGAGAATCAACGGTGTTGCGAGCGCCCGCAGTGCCTTCAGTACCAACGTGCAGGGGAGTGCTAAATCTTTAGCAATTTCGGCGCTTTGGGGACTGGGATTGCCAGCACCCAGAACAATGCCCAGCACGACAGCCAGAACAAGCGCAACCAAAATTTGTAGATAGAGTGGAATGATTCTGCCAAACAGGCGTAGTCCTTGCTCGTGATCACTCATGCGGGTTTCCAGGTAGGGCTGATCTCACTAGAATGCAGAATGGAGTCGATCGGCGTCAAGTGTCCAGCTTTATTCGGCTGTAGAGCGTTGCATAACGTTACGATTTAGCGGTCAGCCTGGGAGTTTTGAGTTTTGAGTTGAAAGAGAGGAGCAGAGGGCAGCTTGAGAGTTTTGAGTTTTGAGTTTTAAGTTTTGAGTTGGAAGAAAGGAGCAGTGGTCAGCGTTTTAGCCTTTAGCCTTCATCCTTCATCCCCCCTTCACACGCCAAAAGGATGATTGCACCTCAGCTTTTTTTTTGACACACTATTGCCGAAGTGACTTTGTTCAAACTGTACATCATGCCTGAGATTACCCGTCGCCAATTTATGACCACAGCCGCGTTTGCTAGTGGCTTTGCGCTTGCAGTCCAGCCGATCGCGTTGAGTGCCATCATGACTAGTGCAGATGGGCTTGTTGCAGGTACGGTCAAAATCCCTGCAAAGGATGGCGACGTTACGGCCTATAGAGCGATGCCAGCGAAGGGTGGCAATTTCCCGATCGTGCTGGTAATTCACGAAATTTTTGGCGTTCACGCGCATATTGAAGACGTGTGTCGTCGCTTTGCCAGGTTGGGTTATGTGGCGATCGCGCCTGACCTGTTTGCGCGGCAGGGCGATGTTGCCAAGCTCAGCAGTATTGATGAAATTCGCCCCATTGTTGCTAAAGTGCCCGATGCACAGGTGTTGTCTGATCTCGACGCAACCGCCGCATGGGCCGTCAAAGCGTCTAAGGGGAATGCCACGAAACTGGCGACGACAGGCTTCTGTTGGGGTGGACGGATTGTCTGGCTCTACGCCGCACACAATCCTCAAGTGAAAGCGGGTGTGGCGTGGTACGGACGGCTTGTTGGCGAAACGAATGCACTCATGCCGACGTATCCGGTTGATATAGCTTCGTCGCTCAAAGTGCCTGTGCTGGGGCTGTATGGCGGCAAGGATACAGGCATTCCGATCGACACGGTGGAGCAAATGCGCGATCGGCTCAAGTCCAGCAGCAGCAAATCCGAAATCATCGTCTACCCCAACTCCGGTCACGCCTTTTTTGCAGACTATCGCCCATCGTACCGCGAAGCCGATGCCAAAGATGGTTGGCAGCGTTTGCAAGCCTGGTTTAAGCAGCACGGCGCATGACGGTTGCTTAAACCTCCAAGGTTTTGGTCGAGATGCGGTTGAAAATAGCTGGCAGAGCGGCAAAGATTAACGCCATAATAGGAAACTGATTATTGTTCAGATAACGTTGTTTGAAGCGCATTAACCGCCCTGCTTTTGTTGACTATCTTCTGACTCAACTGTAAGTAGCCGCGATCGCTTGTAAGGTGCATTATGGCAGGCGCTCCTCTTGATCCTGAACAGGTTCGCAACCATCTGGTGAAAACGTATCGATCGCTGCAAGCCATCGAACAGTTGATGGTGCAATTGTTTTCGGTGATTTATGAGCCAGTCAGCAGAGCCTTGCTGGTCAACTGCTGGAATTATCTTGGCGAGCACGATCGCGGCAGCAAGCATTTCACAGCTCCCAGCATTAAACCGTACATCGATCGTCTGATTGAGCTAAATGTTTTGGTGCAGCAGGGGAACACCGGGCCACAGTGTCATCCACTTTTAGCTGAAGTGGCGACTCGTGATGCGGTTAAAGCAAAGCGGTTTGAACGGCTCGTACAGGCTGTGCAAAAGGGCTTTCCGGTGCCCAGACGATGGAAAGATGGCCCCATTTCCTTTGGCACCGATCGTCAACTGATTCGTGAAATTCGCGTTGGCGTGTATCGCCACGATATCGCCTTTATTCATAAACAATTAGAGGACTACTACAAATACAGCTACCAAAAAGATAAGCTTTCGATCGACGATATTTATCAGCGCATCTGCAACAATCCCTTCGATCCAGAGTGGTTTCGCACCCTACCCTCCGACCTCTACAACAGTGCACTCATCAGCATCTTGAATCTTTCAATGCTGGAACTCACCCCTGCCGACGCAGCCTTTTCGATGCTGGAGGCAGATGTCGCCAAAGCGGGTAAACAAAGCTCTGTCCTACAGTTTGTGGTTTTGATTGAGCATCTACTGTTGCGTGGACGGATGGCAGAAGCACAGCAAATGCTGGAGCAGATTCCTGAGCAGTATCACAATCAGTTTGCGTCGCTATGGGGGCAACTCTACTTTTTGCAGGGGGATGATGCCAGCGCGATCACCCAATACACGATGGCGCTACAGGCCCTGAAGAAAGGCACTGGAAAACGGAAAATCTATTTCCAGGCGATGAGCGGCTTGTTTTTTATTCTGGCGTTGCTCAGAGATGGGTCTGCCGATCGCCTCATGGAAGCGGCTGAATACACCAGCACTGCGCGACAGTCGAAAACTTGGCTGAGTCCCACCTACACGGTTCTAGAGCACCTCATCAAAACGCAACAGGGCGATCTTGCCCAGAAAGATTGGCTAAGCCACCGACCGATCGCGCCTTACAGCGCGGGCAACAGTCTGGAAACGCTCATGGCGTGTTTGTGCCTCTACTGGGTGGATGTGGATCAGGCCAAAAAGCATTTACCAGGGCTGCTGGAGCCGTTTTACGAAGCGGCAATGGCCTCCGGCTATGAGTGGCTTGCCAAGACCATTGGAGAAACGCTTGCCAAACTGCAACCCCGCAGTCCTTATAGCAAACAGGCTGCTGCGTTGCTCCCGGACACCAAACTGCGATCGCTCGTAGACCTGATCCAACCGCAGGAAGGGTGGGAACTGAGCCTGAAAGCACTGTCTCAATTGCAGAAAGACCAGCTCACAGCGACGACCAAAGTAGAGACTACCCAACGCCTCGCTTGGTTTGTGACATTTTATCCCAAAACGGGTTGTGTGCTATTGCCGCGAGAGCAAACCCTGAATGCCAAAGGTGAGTGGAGCAAGGGTCGCCCGATCGCCCTTAAGCGACTCAAAAGCAACCCCGATGAATTCAGCTACCTCACCCCCCAGGATCAGCGGATTTGCGCTCAAATTAAAACCTACAATTACGGCTGGGGCAACAAAACGGACTACACCTTTACCGACAAGGCGATCGCGCTTCTCGTCGGACATCCCCACGTCTTTTGGGAAGATGCTCACACCACACGCATCGACGTAGTGAAAGGCGAACCCGAACTGCTGGTCAAGAAAGGTAAGGATGAGAAACTCACGCTGCAATTCTCGCCAGAGCTGAAAGACAATAAAGAAATTCTGACGGTCAAGGAAAGCCCGACCCGGCTCAAGGTCATTGAAATCACGCCAGAGCATCGCCGTATTGCCGAAATTTTAGGGTTGCAAAATCGGTTAGAAGTACCAGCCGCCGCGAAAGAACGCGTTCTGTCAGCGATTAATGCCGTCTCCAGCATTGTCACCGTTCATTCCGATATTGGTGGTGGCGTGGCAACGGAAGAAGTCCCCTCTGATCCCAAGCCACACATTCATTTGTTGCCTGCCAGCACGGGCCTGAAAGTTGCTGTCCTGGCACGTCCTTTTGCGCAAGGTGGCCCCTACTACCGTCCTGGTACTGGCGGCGAAACGGTGATTGCAGAAGTGGACGGCAAGCGCTTGCAGACCAATCGGAATCTACGCGAAGAGAAGAAGCTGGCAAATGCCGCGATCGCCGCTTGCCTCACCTTTTCACAACACGAAAAGCAAGACAACGAATGGCTCATTGATGATCCTGAAGCGTGCCTGGAACTGCTGCTGGAACTGCACGCGTTGGGCGATCGCGTCGTTATTGAACACCCCGAAGGCGAAAAATTCCGCGTTAGCCATCAGGCCACCCTCAAGGATTTTCGACTCAACATCAAACAGCAAAATGATTGGTTTGCCACCGATGGCGAATTGAAGGTCAGCAACGACCTGGTGCTGGATATGCAGCAACTCATGCAACTGCTAGAGCAAACCCCCGGTCGCTTCATTCCGCTGGCAGACGGGCAATTTCTCGCGCTAACGCAAGAATTTCGGAAACGGCTGGATGAACTGCGGGCGTTTTCAGAGCGATCAGGCAAAGGCGTTCGACTGCATCCCTTAGCGGCCCTCGCTGTTGAAGACTGGATGGAAGAAGTGGGGGATCTCAAAGCCGACAAACACTGGAAAGCACACATTCAGCGGCTCAAGGACATCCAAAACTTTGAACCGCAGTTACCATCAACCCTCCAAGCCGATCTGCGCGATTACCAGATCGATGGCTTTCGCTGGTTGGCACGGTTGGCCCATTGGGGCGTGGGAGCCTGCCTTGCAGACGATATGGGCCTGGGCAAAACTCTACAAGGGCTGGCCGTCATTCTCACGCGTGCACCAGATGGCCCCACGTTAATCGTAGCGCCCACTTCTGTATGTATGAACTGGATGGGTGAATCCCAGCGGTTTGCGCCCACGCTCAACGCCATCCAGTTTGGTGCGGGCGATCGACAAAAGGTGCTTGACCAACTGCAACCATTCGATCTGCTGGTGTGCAGCTACGGGCTGTTGCAGCAGGAAGACGTTGCCGAGAAACTAGCGAAGGTGCAATGGCAAACGATCGTGCTGGATGAGGCTCAATCGATCAAAAACTTTGCTACCAAACGATCGCAAGCCGCCATGAACTTGCAAGGTGGATTCAAACTCTTGACCACTGGTACGCCGATCGAGAATCATCTGGGCGAACTGTGGAACCTCTTTCGTTTCATCAACCCAGGCCTATTGGGATCGCTAGAAAGCTTCAACCAACGCTATGCTAACCCGATCGAACGCTATGGCGATCGCCCAGCCCGCCACCGCCTCAAAAAATTGATTCAACCCTTCATTCTCCGTCGCACCAAGAATCAAGTCCTGGAAGAATTGCCCTCACGCACTGAGATTCTGCTGCAAGTCGAATTAAGCCGTGAAGAATTGGCCTTCTATGAAGCGCTCCGACGAGACGCGATCGCCAAACTTGCTGACAGCGATGCCACCGCAGGGGCAAAGCATTTGCAGGTGCTGGCAGAAATCATGCGCTTGCGACGAGCCTGCTGCAACCCCAAATTGGTCAAACCAGAACTTGCCGTGCCTAGTTCTAAACTGCACTTGTTTGGCGAAGTGTTGACGGAACTGTTGGAAAACAAGCACAAAGCGCTGGTCTTCAGTCAGTTTGTGGATCACTTGCACATTATTCGAGACTATTTGGATACTCAAAACGTTGCTTACCAGTATCTTGATGGCAGTACACCAATGGCAGAACGCAAAAAGCGCGTCAATGCGTTTCAAGCAGGCGAAGGCGATGTCTTTCTCATCAGCCTCAAAGCAGGCGGCACGGGGCTCAACCTCACCGCTGCTGATTATGTGATTCACATGGATCCCTGGTGGAATCCTGCCGTCGAAGACCAGGCCAGCGATCGCGCCCATCGCATCGGGCAACAGCGTCCCGTCACCATTTATCGCCTGGTGGCAAAAGGCACGATCGAAGAAAAAATTGTCGATCTACACCAGCACAAACGCGACCTCGCCGACAGTCTCCTCGAAGGCACCGAAATGAGCGGCAAAGTTTCCACCGATGAACTGCTGCGACTCATTGCTGAAAGCTAATTATTCACGAATCCTCGTATTAGCCTCCTAAGTGTTTTGGGACATACCAGTGAAACAAGCGAACTGCAATGGCGATTAATCGTATTCAATATGGCAAATAGTATTCCCCCTTGGTGAAGCAGCCCAAGATAGGCTAGGTATGTTCGTAGGTAAACAGATGAGTCAAAAACAACAATTTACAGCCATCATTGAGCGTGAGGGAGACGGCTATGTCTCTTTATGCCCACAACTAGATATCGCAAGTCAAGGCAATACCGTTGAGGAAGCCAGAAATAATCTGATTGAAGCACTTGAGCTATTCTTTGAAGTGGCTGATCCGCTTGAGATTAGAAGTCGATTACACAGTGAAGTCTTTGTGACTAATTTGGAGGTTATTGTTGGGTAGGTTACGAGTTTTATCAGCCCAAGAGGTGTGTAGAATCTTTGAACAGCACGGCTTTGCCAGGGTTCGGCAGCGTGGAAACCATATCATCATGCAAAAGCGCAATGAAGATTCGACCATAACCGTTCCGATTCCAAACTACTCAGAGTACGTACTGGCACTTTACAGTTCATTATTAGGCAGTCAGGCCTGCCGCGATCGTTGTTTGAGACTTCCTAAGAGCGCGAGAACTGACAGATAATTAAACTCCAAAACGTTTTCTGATGCTTTTTCTCCCTCTACCGCTTCATTCCACCCGCTGCAGTGGGTGAGTTTAGTGCTTGCGATCGCTCCGACCGTTCTGTCGTTCTTGTACCCATTGACGAAACGCTTTCAGGGTGCGGCTCCGTCCTTCCGTTTGACTGCGTTCCAGAAACTGAGAAAGGCCATCAACAATGGGAAACTGGGGGAAATGAGGACTGACATTCACGTCTTGATACTGCCCGTCCTGCAAGACACTAATCCGCAGTCGTCCGTCCTCAAACCGCCACAGTTCTGGAACCCCAAGTGCTTGATAGGCATCCAGTCCCGTTTTGGAGGTCACATCCACTTCGATCGCTAAATCGGGAGGCGGATCAACAGTCAAATCAATGCGCCGTTTCCCAATCATCACCGCATAATTCTCGATATAAAAACATTGGTCCGGCTCGATTCCCTTTGTTACATTCTGTCGCTTAAAGGTTGTTGAACCAAAACATTCGTTATCAAGATCCAACTCTTCCAACAAGATTTTCACCATATCGCCGATTAACTCTTTATCGACCTCATGTTCTGGTGAAGGCATCCGAATCTCCAACGTTCCATCACTGTAAGCAATGCGACAAGCCCGTTTATCCCCCAATTCATCCAGAATCGCTTCAAATTCGCTCCAGCTAACCTCTTGGAGTTGGATTCTCTGACCGGGATAAACCACCAGTTGTCGAAGCTGAAGCGTGACCATAACGGCTTACCCGTAAAGGATGATGATTGATTCCACAGCGGTGAGTCAATCGCACTCATTCTACCCGTTGCAGCGGCGTGAGTCTGGGATCAACAATCTTTTGCCCCATTCCCGTAAACTTCACCGCAAGGCAAATCTTATTCCCGGCACCGAAGATATGCGTCACCTGACCTTGCCCAAACGCTTTATGCACCACGCGATCGCCCACCGTCCAGTCGTCTTCATGGGTGTCGGGGAGGGATGCGGTTTCAGATGAGACACTACGGGCAGAAGCGGTCGTGCCTTTCGTCCAGCGAGTTGGGATCGCCGTAGCTACGTTGGTTTGCAGCATTTCGCGGGGCAGTTCGGCTAAGAACAAGGATGGGCTGGCAGGTTCCCGATTGCCATACAGTCGGCGTTCGCGGGCATAGGAGATGAACAGCCGTTCTTGAGCGCGGGTGATTCCTACATAGCAAAGACGACGCTCTTCTTCCAGTGCGGCGGGATCGTCCAGCGATCGATAGCTGGGAAATAGCCCCTGCTCCAATCCCACCATAAAGACAACGGGAAACTCCAGCCCCTTGGAGGAATGTAGGGTCATCAGCGACACTCGCGTCGCATCTTCTTCCAGATTGTCCAGATCTGAGGCTAGAGAAGCGCTAGCGAGAAACCCGCTCAGGCTGGGATCATCAGTGTTTTGCTCTTGAAATTGCAGCACCGCGTTGTAGAGTTCCCCCACGTTTTGCAGGCGTTCCTCGGCTTCATCGGTGCCCTGAGTTTTCAAGTCCTGTACGTAGCCCGAATCTTCCATAATGCCCTGAACGATTTCGTTGGCTGGCACGGTATCGAGCTGCGATCGCCATTTTTGCAGCATTTGCACAAAGTTCAGCACACCCTTGGAGGATCGTCCTGCCAGGGTTCTGACTGAAGTTTCGTCCACCAAAATTTCCCACAGCGGTTGCCCCAGCTCCTGGGATGCTCTGACGAGGGAATCGATCGTGGCTTTCCCGATCCCGCGTCGAGGCGTGTTGATCACCCGTAGCAGGCTCACGCTGTCGGCAGGGTTGGCGATCGCCCGCAAGTATCCCAACACGTCTTTGATTTCTTTGCGATCGTAAAACCGCAGTCCACCCACAATCTTGTAGGGAATCCCTTGCTTGACCAGTACATCCTCAAGGGCGCGGGATTGGGCGTTGGTGCGGTAGAGGATCGCAAATTTGCCCCAGTGCAGTTCGGGATACTTTGTCTCCATCGTGCGGATTTGCTGCACCACAAAGTCTGCTTCCGCTACTTCATCGTCAGCACGATAGCAGAAGATGGGTTCACCGCTGCCCCGCGTGGGCTTCAGCACTTTGTCGATGCGTTCCGTGTTGTTTTCAATCAGTTGATTGGCAACGGCGAGAATATTTTCCGTCGATCGGTAATTTTCCTCCAGCTTGACCATCGTGCGGGTGTCGTCGTCGGGCAGGCGATCGCCAAAGTCCTTCTGAAAGCCCATCAGAATCGTAAAATCTGCTGCGCGGAAGGAGTAAATCGACTGATCCGCATCCCCGACCACAAAGACCGATCGATACTCCCATTTGTCAAACAGTTGCGTCTCTTCGCTGTTCGTTACGAGCAAGCGAATCAAGTCATACTGAGTCCGGTTCGTGTCCTGGTATTCGTCTACTAAAATGTGTCGAAAGCGGTTGTGCCAGTAACCGCGCACCTGTTCATTCTGGCGAAACAGCCTCACGGGCATTAAAATCAAGTCGTCGAAGTCCAGCGCGTTGTTCGCTACTAGCGCATCCTGGTACATGCTGTAGACGTTGGCAATGACCCGTCCGCGATAGTTTTGCTGTTCGCGCTCCAAATCTTGTGGCGACCAGCTCTGGTTTTTAGCGTTGCTAATGGCAAAGCGCACTGATCGAGGATCAAACTTTTTGTCATCCAGATTCAACTGGTTTGTCACAATGTCCTTCACCAGGCTTTGTGCATCTGACTCATCGAAAATCGAAAAGTTGCGGTTCCAACTCCGCCCTTTCTCATCCTGAAATTTTTCGATATCAAAGCGCAGAATCCGTGAACAGAGCGCGTGAAAGGTGCCGATCCATAAGTCTTTTGTGATGGTTTTATATACTTTCGACTTTAGCTTCGTCTGCTCATACGCTGGCAGCGAATCCAACGGCTTACCAAACTGGCTATAAGACTCGCGATCAGCAAAGAGCTTTTCAATCCGCTCTTTCATCTCTCTGGCCGCCTTGTTTGTAAACGTCACCGCCAGAATATTCTCCGGATCAACGCGATGGGTCAGCACCAGGTTAGCAATGCGGTACGTCAAAGCACGGGTTTTGCCCGAACCAGCCCCTGCAACAACCAGCAAGGGGCCACAATAGTGCTCGACAGCCTGTCGCTGTGATGGGTTGAGATGGCTAAGAAAGTCTTTCGGTTGAGTCATGAAGCAGTAAGGCGATGGGCGGCAATTTACAGGTACATTGCTCCTCTAAAGGGTATCGCATCCCAGGCGATCGCGTTAGTCAGGATTTGGAGTACGGGGCGCAAGAACCATAGGGTGAGAGGCCGCTAGCGTCGGCTGTTTCTCATAGGCAACTCCACAACTCGATCGTGTTGGGTTTTATGGATAAAACTGACGCAAAACTCGGAGGCTTTAACCAAGCACTAGGGCGCGTCATCAATGAAGCTCAGAAACCATGAGGTATCGCGTAATCGCGCCCGTCCTTACAAACGAGGCTAGGGGCTGGAATTCTTGCTGTAAGCCATGTGTATGAGTCATTGATGACAGCCCCTAGCCATTTAACTAAAGTTAGCGGCCTTAAACCTCAGAGTTTTTAGTCAAACTGCGTAAGCTCTGGTAACTTCTAATCCAATCTCTTCGAGAAAGGGTGATTGAGCTAGCGCTGAGACTGCTCGTGCTGTCGTTACGGATGCTCGTGCTAGCGCTGAGACTGCTCGTGCTAGCGCTGAGACTGCTCATGCTAACGCTGAAACTGCTCGTGCTGTCATTACGACTGCTCATGCTAACGCTGAGATGGCTCGTGCTACTGCTAAGACTGCTCATGCTGTCATTACAACTGCTTATGCTAGCGCTGAGATGGCTCGTGCTACTGCTAAGACTACTCGTGCTAGCGCTGAGATGGCTCGTGCTACTGTCGTTGATGCTTGTGCTGCCCTAGAGACTGCTCATCTCGCTATCAATATCACTCAGGTATTTGTCATTGACACGTCAGTCTTTATAGCAACCAACGCTTTAAGCAAGATTGACTGCCCTGGTGTAAAGGTTTTACGAGTTGTCTACTTTTCCAAACGTCCTCAAGATTGAGTGGAAGCCTACAGGTAGGAACGGTATCATCAACGAATAACCTTTTGCTTACATTCAATTCGGTTTTGCCTTAAGGCATTCTCTGAACTTTGCTTACTTTTTCCTACTTGTTGACGGCTTCAGATATCAGTCCTCTTTTGGGAGATGTTCGGTTAGATGTGGCGGCGCTGGTGCTCATGCTGCTGCTGTCTGCTTTCTTCTCTGGTTCTGAGACCACTATTACGGCCTTAGATAATTTGAAGCTGAAGGCGTTAATTAAAGAGCAGGGCGATCCCAGCCGCATTTTTACGCTGGTGCTAAGCAATCGACGACGGTTTATCACCACGCTGCTGGTCGGGAATACGCTGGTCAACAACTTTTCCGCCATTCTGACGAGTAATTTGTTTAGTTTGTGGTTTGGGAACCAGACGATCGGGCTTGCCACGTTTGTCGTCACGTTTTTGACGCTCACGTTCGGCGAAATTGTGCCCAAGTCGCTAGCAATCAACAACGTCATGCCGATCTTCACATTGGTGGTGCAACCGATCTACTGGCTCACAAGATTGCTGTCTCTGCTGGGTGTGGTGCAACTGTTTGAGAAGATTACGCAGTCGGCCATTCGGACATTTCAGGGTGAAGTGGTGCAGCAAGGCGAATCGCTGCAAGATTTGGAGTTGATGATTGAAATTTTGGGTGGCAAAGGGCAGCTTGACCTCGATCAGCACCAGATGTTAAACAAGGCGCTGATGCTCGATCGCCTGAGCGTCAAAGAAGTCGTCAAACCACGCATTGCGATGCGAACCATTTCGCGAGAAGCCACCCTGCAAGATCTGGTAGCGCTGTGCCTGGAAACGGGCTATTCGCGGATTCCCGTACAGGAAGAGTCCAAGGATGAAATTGTTGGCGTTGTCAACCTCAAACGAGCGTTGCAGCAACTCAATCAACTTCGCCAAAGCGGTCAAACCAACGGTTCAGTGACGCTGGCAATGAACCCACCTTTCTACGTGCCTGATACAAAGCGCGTGGCGGACATGCTCAAAGAAATGCTGCAACAACGCCTGCACATCGCGATCGTGGTGGATGAATATGGCGGCACTGTTGGTCTGGTCACGCTAGAAGACATTTTGGAAGAACTGGTCGGCGAAATCTACGATGAAAGCGATCTTCCCCACCGTGCCAGCCTCACTCGCAGTGTGGCATCGACCACCCGCGATCGCCCCAGCCGCGTTTCTTCTTAGGAGCAAGAATTAAATAAAACCGCATTTTGTAGGATGTGTTAGGCACTAGCCGTAACGCATCGAGTCCTAGAAGTGATGCGTTACGCTGCGCTTTTCTTGGATGCCGAAAGCTAGACACATCCTACCCAAGCATTCGGAGTGATTAAATTCACGATCCTTAGCGTCTAGCGTCAATGCTGACCGCTGACTGCTATCTTACGCCGCCACAAACTGATTTAGCTCCTGGGGCGCAAGGTTTGGATGCACCACCTGCCCATCTCTAAACCAGATCACTCGATTGGTGCGTCGAGCCACATCTGCTTCATGCGTCACCATCACAACGGTGATGCCACTCGCGTTTAGCTCGGTAAAGATATTGAGAATTTCCACCGTTGTGTGAGAATCTAGCGCGCCCGTCGGTTCGTCCGCTAGCAGCACTACAGGACGATTGACGATCGCCCGTGCAATGGCAACCCGCTGCTGTTGCCCACCTGATAGCTGAAACGGCTTGTTGTTCATCCGGTTCGCTAAACCTACACGAGTCAGCGCTTCCACCGCTCGATCGCGCCGTTCCCGATCAGGCACATTCGCATACACCATTGGCAGCATCACATTCTCGATCGCCGAGAGCTGCGGCAGCAAATGAAACTGCTGAAAGACAAATCCTAGCTTGCGATTCCGCACATGCGCCAGCGTTGTATCGTCCAGTTGAGCTACATCTTCACCATCTAGGTAATAGTGTCCCTGTGTGGGCTGATCAAGGCACCCAATCACGTTCATCATCGTGGACTTACCAGAACCCGACGCACCCATAATGGCGCAATATTCACCCTGCTCGATCGTCAGATTCACGCCCGCAAGCGCCTGCACTTCTGTTTCACCAGAACCGTAGATTTTGTAAATGTCTTCAAGCCGAATGATGGTGGAGTTAGGCATTGGAGGAAGGGGAGAATGAGTAAAGAAAAGGGAGCAGGGGGGGGCAAGGAAATTCGGACTCCTGACTTCTGACTCCTCTAACAACTAGAAACCAAAAACTAACTACTTTCTACTAAGTGCTTCTCAGCGCCACGATCGGGTCAAGTTTCGCCGCTTGTCTGGCAGGCACTACGCCAAAGAAGAGGCCGATGCCGCCAGAAACACCAACTGCAAGAGCGATCGCGATTGGTGAAACGCTGGCTTTGAGGGGGGTGACGGCACCAACTGCGAGAATCCCGCCAATGCCGATCGTGGTGCCCAACAGTCCACCAGCGGCTGAGAGAATGACGGCTTCAATCATGAACTGGATGAGAATATCTTGCTGCGAAGCGCCGATCGCCTTGCGTAAACCAATTTCCTGCGTCCGTTCGGTAACGGAAACGAGCATGATATTCATGATGCCAATGCCGCCCACCAGGAGAGAGATGCCTGCGATCGCGGCTAGCATTGCCGTTAGGCCACCCGTAATGGTATCGACGATCGTCAGCACATCTTTTTGCGTTTGCACCTGAAAGTCGTCGCTATCCACAATCTTGTGCCGCAGACGCAACAGGTTCGTGATTTGAAACTGGGCCGCGCGAATATTGCTTTCGCCTTTGGCAGAAATGGAGATCACGGTGACATCCAATCCATAGGGCGAGGTGCGTCCAGTCAGGCGATATGCATGGGTCGTGATGGGAATGTAGGCAGTATTGTCCTGGTTGCTGCCCAAAAATGACCCTTTTGCCTGCAAAACGCCAATGACTTGAAAGCTAGTGCCTTGAATGCGAATCTGCTGCCCAATGGGATCACCATTCCCAAAAAAGCGATTGGCTAAATCTGATCCCAAAGCAACAACCTGCGTGTCACGCTTCACGTCTTGTTCGCTGAGGAAGCGACCTTTCGCCATGTCAAAACTTCGCACGGTGAGAAATTCAGGAGTCGTGCCGACCACAGATGCACTGGTGTTGAGATTTTTATAAACGATCGTCATCTGGCTCTGACGCTGCGGTGCGACTTCTTTAATCGATGGCACCTGCACTGCGATCGCCTTAGCATCTTCCAACACAAGCGTTTTGGGCACATCAGACACACGACTGCGGGCTTCAGGATTACCTGGCGAAACAAACAGCACGTTTGGCCCTAACGACTCAAACTGCTCAGAGGCCAGCTTTTGGGCACCCTGCCCAATACCTACCATTGCAATGACTGACGCGTTGCCAATCACAATGCCCAACATCGTCAGCACACTTCGGAGCTTGTTTGCAGTCAGCGTTTTGACTGCCATTTTGCCGCTTTCGAGTAAATCCATTTGAGAGGTAAGGGGAGAGGAGTGAGGGGAGAGGAGGGAAAAGGCAGAAGGCAGAGGGCAGGAGGCAGAAGGATGGGAGTGGGGAGTCGGGAGTGTACTGACTGCTGATCGGTAAAGCATTTGTTGGTTGTCATAGCCCTAAAGCCTTTCAGTCATACAAGAAAGGGCGTACCAGAAAAGTGGTTGGTTTTTAGAAGAAAGCTGATCGCTGACCGCTGACCGCTCTTCAACTCAAAACTTCTACGCTGATCGCTGACCGCTGATTGCCCCCTAACTCAAAACTCTTAACCACTCCCGACTCCCGACTCCCTAATTCTGCTGATTCACGCCTTTCGTAATGTTTTCGAGCTTCTGGCCTTCGGGCAGTTCGACAAAAACCTGTTTGCCTGTCTCGATGCCGCTCAAGATTTGGGTTTCGTTGCCGATCGTGGCACCCACTACAACAGCTTGAAATTTGGGTTTTTGTTGAGCATCAGGCACCAGTACGCCTGTCTGCCCCTGGTCAGTGACGATCGCCACAGTGGGCACCATCAGTGCTTGTTTAAGTTGCTTGCCCAAAAAGGTCAGGTCAATGTCCTTCATGCCCGATCGCAGCAGGTCTTTGCCCGTGTCCAACCTGACCCAAACAGCGAAGGTCACAACCCCTTTCTGAGTAGCGTCTTCCTCTTCGGCTTTTGGCGAAATCCGCTGCACCGTGCCCTTAAAGGTCTGGTCAGGGTATGCACCAGCTCGAATTTCAACCGCTTGCCCTAACCTGATTTGAGAGATGTCTACTTCTGGCACCTTGGCTTTTACTTCCAGGTCACTCGCAAGGTTCGCCACATAGGTTGCCGAAGAGGTGCTGGAGGCAAAGCTCGTAGGAGCGACGAACGCACCGACTTCAGCACCCGTCTGAGTGATCACACCATCAAACGGAGCACGAATGACTGCATCCTCAAGCTGTACGTCAATCTTATCGACGCTTGCTTGGGCCGCTTGTACTTGCGCGGCGGCTTGCTCTACTTCTTGAATGCGGGCACCATTTCTTTGTTGGTCAAGCTGTTGCAAAACGTTGTTGTAGCTTGCCTTTACCTGCTCCAAATTGGCTTTGGCACTCTGTTCTTCATTCAGCACTTCGTCGAGCTTGTCACGGCTGATGGCCCCATCGGTAGCAAGCGCACGATTTCGCTGCGATCGCTCCAGGGCCAAACTGAGGCGAGTTTGCGCAGAGGTGATTTGCGCCTTGGCTTGATCGACGCTTGCCTCCGCTTGCGCGATCGCCTCTGGACGATTGCCCGCTCGCAGTAACGATAGGTTGGCCTGCGCTTTGGCAAGTTCGGCTTGGGACTGGGCGCGATCGGCTTGCAGTTCTCTGGTTTCCATCCGTGCGACGATCTGCCCCTGCTTAACGCGATCGCCGCGTTGCACCAGCAGCGCTTCCAGACGACCAGCCGTTTTTGGGTTCAGGTTCAATTCTTTGACGGCCTGCACTTCACCATTTGCCGTGATGCGTGCGGTTATGTCTTTTGCCTGTACAGGCACCGTTAATTCAGTGAGTGACTGTTTTGGTGCTGACTGACGCATCAGTGGTACCGTAACGGCGGCAAGACCGACCAAACTGGCGGCGACCAGTCCAATCGTCCAGGGGGTTGACTTGGTTACTTTGCCAAAAGACTTAGTTATTTTGCCAAAAGAACGTTGCATGGGAGGAAGAGGTTTAAAAGGGGAGAGAAGATGTGGCTGATGGCGATCGTGGCAAAGGATTGAGAGGCATGAAGCTTGAGACCTGAAATGAGGGATGAGCATCAATACGTATCAACCGATAATGTTTAACGCACCTGACTTGGCTCATCGATCGTGGCTGATAAGTGCTGAGTCTGTTGTTGCTCCCAGCGCTCTATCATCAACGGCAGTTCTTGCTCCAAAAAAGTATGAACTGCGTGCATTTCTTCTAACCGTTGACGTAACTGAGGCGGACTGCCATCCATCAGCTTCAACCCCTGGACTGCAATTTTACGGAACGTCGTGATTTGCGTCATACGCTGCTTTGTCAGTTCAGCCCAGGCATTTGGCTTGATGCGAAAGTAGTCTCGCCGATGCCCAGGCAAGCTGGTGCGCTCAATCAACCCTAACTGCGTTAACAAACGAGTCATGGTACTGATGGAACCCTTACTAGCTTGCAGCACCTCTGCAAGTTCGCTGGGCGATTGATACGGCGGGTTAGAGATCAGTAGCCAACCAAGAATGCGCCCTGCCATCCGTGGCAAGCCAACCAGCTCAAAGGAGATGCCGACTGTTTCGATAAATTGCTGGTGCTCAAACTCTGGAGATAGCTTCATCAAAGTTGGATCGGTGTCTAGCGGGACTGTTGCACTCATAGAGCAGTCCTAAATGATTGGTGAAAAGCATGCTGTTGGGGAGCCATCAGCGGTTAGCCATCAGCCTGGAATTAAAGCTGAAAGCTAAAAGCGTGATTCGATCAGTAGTATTGAGGCAACGACCGCTAAAAGCTGCAATAGAACTTTTTCCCACAAATCAAATTAGAGGTGCTATGGCTTCAGCTTAGCACAGTAAGTTCAGTAAATATTGAACTTAGAGAATGTTTTGAATTTGCTAAATCAATTAGAACGATCGCTCTGTGTCGTGACACACGCTACGCAAGCAAAGGTAGGAGCCAATTACTATGGCTTTCAACCCTTTCCGGCCTCTTTCAACCGTTTGTGTTTGGGTATGATAGGTCTATTCATCTTGCTGCCAGCCGATCGCCCATGTTAAGACTGAGTTCTTAAGGTTAAAGGCTCCAGTTTCTGAAGCGTTTGACCAAATGCGGTGTAGACCCACCAACCACAGGTTCATTTTTTGTAAACCTTCCGCAAACCTTGCGGATTAGTCCACGGCTTCGATGCATTCAGTACAATATGCTGACTGATGCTATCGTGCGCTCAGACCGAGTTAAAGCCTATGAGTCCCCAGCCTGATCGCTCCTCCCAACCCTCTAAGTCCCCTTTGCCCGAAGAAATGATTCCCGTGCCAGAGCAGTCCGCTGCTTCTGAATCAACTCCAATAGAGGCATCCACGGTGAAAGAACCCCCGACTGAAGTGTCATCGGATGCTACCGCTGAAGGCACTCCTCCAGCCAGCACAACGCCATTGGTGCCCAAACGACCGTTAATGCGTCCTGTCAATCGTCCTCAACCGCCGCCTGTAGCAGAATCGGCTACGGTGCCCGTAGCGACAGCGCCACCAGCGATTGCTAAAGCGCCCACAGCAATGGGTTCTCAGCCGCCCGATGCTATCGTGAACGCAGACACACCTGCGGATACCTCTGAAGCAGCGGCCCAGGCTCTCATTCGACAGCAACCCATTCCACCACCGAGTGAGCCAAAGCAATATCGCGCGATCGGGCTTGTTCGTGGGCGGTATACGCCCTCTGAAGAGCAATTTACGCGGGGTGCCATGCTGACGAGTGATGGCACTGAAGTGGAGGCTGTCTTACTAGGACGTGTGATGAGCCTGGTGCGGAACCATCTCGATCTGGAGCAAGAACATTTGTGGGTTGTCTATCCCCGCACGCGTGAAATGCGGCAGGATTTACACGTTCAGATTGTGGGTGTTTGGGAACCAGAAAAACTGAATAAAGCCGAAGAAGCCTCTGAGACAGATACGACATCAGATGCTCCACCTGAGCCGCCGCCTCCAGTAGAAATCTCCTCTAGCCAGCCACCGGATGATACTGGTCTGGATGAAAGCTACTTCTCCATTCGTGGTGAAGTGGTCTTTTACTCTGCCGAAGAGCAGCAGATCGTGATCAAAATCCAGCAAGCACCCCGCAAAACGGCTGACCGTGAGAAGGCGTTTAAACTCCGTTTAGATGGTGTCCTGAGCAGTCCAAAGGCGTTGGGCTACTTTTGGGATCTTCAAGTGGAGCGACGGAGCGCGGCTCTGGTGGTGACGAGCGGCACCCCAATCGGTCTTGTGCCGCCCAAGAAAAAGACCGCCAGTGCAGGCTTCAAGCGCGGGGGCGATCGACGCCCTCCTCAACGCAAAGCCCGTCCTGTGGTTGGTGCTAGAGGTGCTGCTGCACCCGTAGGTAGTCCACGTCGCGAACCATTGCCAAAACCCGTGAAGCGGACTGAGCAAACAAGCGAAGGTTAAAGCAAACAAACGAAGGTTAGCTTGATCAGGCGCTAGGCACCCCGTTCTAGTGCCTGCGTTTTATGGATTGCTGAGTCAGTCGATCGCAATTTGGGTACCCCAAGCATCCTGCGGTCGGAACGCGCGATCAGCGGGAATCGGTGCTACAAATTCGGTCAAGGTAAACGTTCCCGCTTCGATCCATTGCTTTAAGGCCACTGCAACCCGACGAGAGAGAAAAAGGCTAGCCAAAGGAGCGGTCCTCACTGTCTTGCCATCGATCGTAATCCGTCCCAATTTGAGCTGCGAGTAGCTAACCAGTCCGAAGGTGGGGCGTACCCGTCGTGGAATCGAAAAATCCACCACAGGCGCAACCAGATCCTGGTCTTGAATCGTACAGCGAGCGACCACTTCCTCGTGCAAGACTGGCAGCGGTATACCCACCCCTAACATGAGTGATGGCCCATAGCTTTTGAAGTGACAGCCCCTCACCCAGCGAGCATCCATCTGTTTTGCGTCGCCAATCAGTGCCAATGTTGCAGCCGGACCGATCGGCGTGCGATTAGGCAGTCGTCGCTGTAGGGGAAAATGTTGCGTGCCTTCCCAAGACACATACCCAATGCCACCACCCAAAAAAATGCGCGTGCCGATCCCCACAAGCTGTAAGTCTGGATCATTCAGTAAGGGCGAGATGGCACCGGGATTTGAATAAACCGCATTGCCTAGTCGGGGTTGTAGGGGACCCAGGTAGGTGAATAAGGGACGATCGCCCCCATTCACACCAACAATAAAATTCTGATAAAGATTCCGTGGGTTAAAGAGATAAAACTGATTGATAGTGTCGCGGGTGATTGTTGTCTCAAACGAGCTACGTGGGTAGCAATCTGTCACCTGTCCAAGTGCACGCAACTGTACAGGTTTACCTGCGATTAGATCCTCAATCACGTAGCCGCCGCCTCTCTCACGGGTTTCTTCACCCTCGATCGCGTCCCCCACCTGCGTAGCACCCAGATACAAGTCCACTGCCCCAAACCCGGCATATGCGGGTACACCGTCGAGCCAGCATTGACGAATTTTGATTGGCGGATCGGTATGACCCAGGTTAATGATGGCTCCTGAAGACTCCATCGGCTCAAACGTGCCGGTCGTAATCACATCAACGGTTTTTGCTGCTTGCGTGACGCCAAGCTCAGCCACCCGCGCCTTCAGTTCTTCTACTGTCCAAACGACGGCTCTCTTCTGGCTAATTTTGTCGTTAATTTCGGCAATGGTTCGCATAGAGTTAGCACTGTCTTGCTGCTACACCCTACACCCTACACCTTATTTCTTGATACCTTGCGCTAGCCTAGGCGCACGTCCACTTAGCCCCGTCATGAGCTTTAGAGCCATCCATCTAGCTGGAGGTAGCGTTCGCAATGTCCACAGCCCTAAACGGCGCAGAATCACCAGCGGCAGCAAGCTGTTTGAGAAGACTCGATTCAGCGTATCCGTAAAGCCCAAAACGATAACGTTCTCCAAGCGTCGCCAGCGATCGTAGCGCTTCAGCACCCGCAACGAGCCAATATCATCACCCTGCTGGTGCGCTGCTTGAAGAATTTGCGCTAAAGCGGCGGCATCACGAATACCAAGATTGACACCCTGCCCACCGACGGGATGGCAACAGTGAGCGGCATCTCCAATCAACGCTAATCGAGGCAGCACGTAGCGATTGCTCTGCATCAATTGCGTGGGAAAGACAGCGCGATCGCCCATCAGTTCCAGGGTACCCATTTGCTCACCATAGCGCTGGGTTAGGGCTGATAGAAAGGCTGTATCATCTAACGCCATGATGGCCTCTACTTCAGCCTTGGGAGCCGTCCAGACAATGCGGCAAAGATTGTTTGGCAATGGCAAAATCGCAAACGGGCCAGCGGGCTGAAAGCGCTCGTAGGCAATATTATTGTGTGGTTTTTCGGATTTGATGAACGCGACCACACAGGTTTGCCAATACTGCCAACCGCGAGTACGAATGCCTGCCTGATGGCGTAAGGGCGATCGCGCCCCATCTGCGGCTACCAGCAACCGTGCTTGTAAATGCTTGACATCCCCCTCCTGAAGCACGTCTAGCGCCACACCTGTCTTTAGCGCACTCGTTTTCACCAGCGCCGCTGGACATAAGTACGTCACATTGGAACATTCGCACAACCGCTGCCGCAATGCCTCCAATAGCACTCGATGCTCTGCTACATAGCCCAAAACGTCAGTGCCCAAGTCTTTTGGCACAAACTGTACTGTTGCTGCATCACCTGCATCCGAGAGATGAATCTGGTCGATCGGGTTCACACCGGGGCACATCGTCTCCCAAATGCCAATACCCTCAAAAATGTGGCTAGACAGAAGGTTGATATGGTATGCCTGACCTCTCGCCACCGCCTCAGACTGGGGCTTTGCCTCTAGCAGCACCACCTGTAACCCAGATTCTTTCAGCGCGCAAGCTAACGTGGCACCGACTAGCCCTCCCCCCACGATCGCTACATCATAATCCGTGCGTTGATTCGCCTCGTTCCAGCGTTGTACAGCGGGATTCTGGAAGGTGCTTGAGGATGCGATCGTGTCTAACTGCTCCAACGTCATTTCTAAGCATTCGATAAAGAGCTTAAGGCTTTGTTACATTCTCTATTGTGGCGTGAATCCGCATCGTGAGCAAGTTAGCAGCTTGGGCTATCAGCCTGGCCCACAAACTTCATCGTTTCTCTAATTTGGAAACACGACTTTCTAAAGTATTTAGACGCTCTTTCGCTTCGATCGCTAACTCTGCTAGCCGATCGATGATTTGAGGATCCGTGGGATCAGCGGGACTGCGGCGCGCTCGACCAGAGGAGGGCGCTGGTGATAGCCTCGAAGGTGATTGGCGACTCAATTCGGCAATCTGAGCGCGAAGTTGGTTAACTTGCGACCTTAGCTGAAAAATGTCTGCTTGAAGATTTGATGCCGACTGAGCGGATGTGCGTCCCTGCAAGATTAGAAACGTTAAGAAGGCAGTGACGAGGATTAACCCTACACGGCGTAACATAGCTACCTCACGTGGCATCGCCCGAAAATAAGCTACGAACAAGTGTCCAAAAGGTCCAAACCAGAACCGAAACAAGCGTAAAAAGCATTAGCGCTGCCAGCGCAGAGAAAGGAGAGACAATCGCAATTAGCAGTAATACCAACAGTAATAGCGTCCAAAGAGGGCTTTTCATAATGCCTCACCTGATCAAACGTTCTTCCAGATCTTAGCAAGCAGCAATTTCCCAGCCCTCTAGCGCCAGTAGGATAGCAGCAGGTGTAAGTCTTACTCAGCTTTGCTAGCGCTAGTTACTGATAAGTGATTGACTAACTTGGGATAAGGCAGTGTTGCAGCCACCAGCCCAACGATCGCAAAGCAAAGCAACGTGGGTAAAAGCTTAGGTTTAGATGGGTTCATGATCGTTATAGAGAAAACACAAGCGACAACTGAAGAATAAGAGCAGTCGAGCTTTGACTCACCTGAAGCAAGGACATGGTCTACACTTTTAGTAGTGCAGGTTTAAGATTGAACGCGCTCTCCTAAGAGGATCTACACAGTCACTGAGTAACATTACGTCCTTGAAAACCCGTAAACCTGCAAGGACTTGTGATGGCAGCGTTACAACTCAACATAGCGACGCGTATGCCGCACTGGTTTCCAGATCTCAAGTACAAAGCTTTCGATAGGCTCTAGACTTCAAGCAGCCTGAGATGGAGGACTTGCTTAGGGGGCGGCCTAACGCTCTAATCTCAGTATCTGCTGGTTGACTAAGCAAAAGCACGCAAACATGTGCCAGTTTGTTAAGCGTTCGTAACGTTGCATCGCAAAAAAACACGATCGCGTCAAAGATCCATCAACGGTACAACTTGTCCGGAGCAATGCAGCTTCTTGCACGCCTGTTCTCTCTTTCTTACGCCTTAAGGCACTGCGGTGAACATACTAAAGGGCAGATTCGTTGCTTATGTTCATGAAAACCTGCTTTAGCTATACCAAGTCTTCTTAAATAAGCGCGAAATAATACGGCTTAAGCAAGGTTCCAAAATAAGAGAATCAGCCTAACAGTTTTACACCGTTTTATACAATTCCTGCATAGCAAATGGTGCCTCAATGTAATTCAGCAAAAGTGCTTGCCAGTTTTACTTGTTTTGCTCATTCCCTTAAGCATTGTCTGCTCTTAGTGTAGGAATAAGACTAACTGGCATTGATTTCTCAAGCAAATTGATTTCTCAAGCACTAGAGAATCAATGCTACAGCGACTCTATTTAATAGAATTTAATGAAGCATAAGGTAACTAACTAGAAGTGCTTTGAGATCAGTAATTAGTAGTAAGCGAACGACTCGTCGCTCACTAAAACACCTATCCTCTTCTCGACTTTATATCAGTAAACCAAATGGCAGAACTGTTCAATACACTCTTCTCATCCAACCAATATATCCCTCACGGTCACTGCTACCTTTGGCAAACACCGTTGGTTTGGCTCCATATTGTCAGCGACTTCTTAATCGCGATTGCCTATTTCTCCATTCCGATCATGCTCATCTACTTCGTGTTGAAGCGGAGTGATGTACCATTTAGCAGAGTTTTTGCTCTCTTTGGGGCATTTATTACTTTATGTGGTGTGGGTCATTTGCTAGAAATTTGGACACTCTGGCATCCAGATTATTGGCTGACTGGCATTGAAAAAGCAATGACTGCATTGGTTTCTTGTTACACAGCCCTATCGATGGTAGAACTATTGCCACGCTTCCTGGCGTTGAGGACCCCAGAGCAGTTAGAGGTCATCAATCAAGAGCTAGAGAGGCTGTTGGTTGAACAAAAAGCCACGACAACCCAGCAGCTTATGCAGAGTGAAAAAATGTCTAGTTTAGGGCAGATGGTGGCTGGAGTGGCACACGAGATTAACAATCCCGTGAATTTTATTTATGGCAATCTCAGCCATGCTCAGGACTATTTGAACGATGTTCTTGAGTTGGTTAACACTTATGAGTTGGCGATGACGCAACCATCGATCGCAGTTCAACGCAAAGCAATGGAAATTGATTTTCCTTTTTTGCGAGAAGACTTGCCGAAGTTGCTTCAATCCATGCAGATCGGCGCTGAACGAGTACGACAAATTGTCCTGAGCCTGCGAAATTTTTCTCGTCTGGATGAGTCAGATACGCATCCTGTAGAAATTCACGATTGTTTAGATAGCACGCTTCTGATTCTCAATAATCGCATTAAACAGGGCATTACCGTAACGCGCAATTATGGGAAACTGCCCACGATCGAGGGCTTTTCGGGGCCACTCTATCAGGTCTTTATGAATATTTTGAGCAATGCGATCGATGCCCTGAACGAGCAAAGTCAAAGCACGAAAGCGATTACGATTACCACTGAATGCTTAAATACTGATTATGTCAGCATTCGCTTAGCCGATAATGGGACAGGGATTTCCTTGGAGCATCAGGCACAGTTATTTGAGCCTTTTTTCACCACCAAACCGATTGGTGTGGGTACGGGCTTGGGTTTATCGATTAGCTATCAGATTGTTTGCGAGAAGCATGGCGGGCAGCTAACGTGTTGTTCTACGCCAGGAGAGGGCACTGAGTTTGCAATCATCCTTCCGATCAAGCAGCAGGCTCTTGTTACCGCTCCGTTGGCAATGGCGATGGCATAGCATGATCGGTTGGTAAACGATGGGATTGTTTACAGAATAGCGTTTAGCCCTTTGACAAGCCGCTCAATACCCTCGATCGCGGTTTCTGGCTGGAGGGCACCATAGGCAACGCGTAGATAGCAACCCTTCTCTAACCCAAATGTTGTGCCTGGGATGGCGGCAACGCCATGCTCTTGAATGAGTTGTTCTACCAGTGACAATGCATCGAGTTGAGTATGAAGGTTTAGCAAGACATAGAAGGCCCCGTTGCTGGGCGGGATGGTGCAGCGATCGCCCAGAGCAGAGAGTGCCTGCAAGAGCTGCTGACGCACTGCCGCGATCGCCTCTAATTTCTCGTGACAGTAACGCACGCCAATCTGTAAAGCACCCACGGCGGCGTATTGAGCAATTACGGTTGGGCAAATCACGTTTGTATCCTGAATCTTCATCACGGCTGCCATGAGATGGGTGGGAATGACCATGTAGCCGATGCGCCAACTGGCGAAACCATAGGCTTTGGAGAGTGAATACAGCGAAATCGTATGTTCAGCGCTGTCCAGCATCGACCCTGGTGAAAAGTGCTGGGCACCGTCATAGGTGAAATATTCATACGCCTCGTCCTGAATGTGATAGACGCCCCGATCGCGGCAGAGGGCATTGATGTGTCGTAGGGCCGCTTCTGGATAAACGGTTCCGGTTGGGTTATTGGGTGAAATGGTGACGATCGCCCGTGTCCGCTCGGTAATGGCTTGGGCGATCGCATCGGGACGTAACTGGTACTGCTTGTCGGTTGCGACCAGAATAGGACGGCACCCGGCGATCGTCACGGCCATCTCATGATTGAAGTAGTAGGGCGTTTGCAGAATAATTTCGTCGTCAGGTTGGGTAATCGCCAGCACTGCATTCAGAAACCCCATATTGCTTCCAGCGGTGACTACAATACGACGCTGCGGGTCGATCGCTATCCCGTTTTCGGCTTTCAGCTTGAGGGCAATCTGCTCAAGCAGGGGCGCAATACCCTCAACTGGCTGATATTTGTGCAGTTCTGGTTTTGCTAGAAAGGCGCTGATGTGGGCGATCGCTTCGGGTGGCGGTGGATAATACACAACTCCCTGCCCCAGCGAAATCGTTCCCGGATGCTGCTGAATCATTGCGGCAACGGTGGGAATGATGGGTGACTGCACGCTGTTCATGCGGGAGGGGTTAAAGGGCATATTCTAAAACTGAGACGGTTGGATAAGGTAGAAGATAGGCAGCAGCGGGCGGCAGAAGCCAGCAAAATCTGGTGATTGCCAGCTTCGCTCTCTGGCAAGGCGTGTGTCAAAACTGGGTGTGTGCCAAAACAGAAAGCTGTCGCTCAAGGCAACTTAGCAAAGGTGAAGCCGGGTATAGTCAATGGCGATTGTTTCACGATCACCTATTTTATCGATCGCTCAGTGCCGATGGCTGCTTGCTGATATTGCTCTTGCGTAATGAACTTCAAACGTTTTGCATCAGTCTTAAGACCTGTGACCAGATTAAGCTATGCTGCCAGATCACACGATCGTTTGCTGACCTGTTGGTAAAAGCCGATGCCGACTACACCCTACAAAACTGCTCTCTGGATTGCGCTTGCGGTCTTTGTACTGGTAGTGGTTTGTTTGTATACGCCCGTTAACCTGTTGTTTAACCAGGCATTCTTGGTGATGGAACTGGATGATCTGGGCGACTATGCGGCTTTGATCTTTGTGTTGAGCTTTACAATCGCCACGACATTCGGTTTTCCAGGCAATGTGGCAACGGTCGCAGGTGGTGCAGTCTTTGGACTTTATTGGGGGACACTCTGGTCATTGCTGGGTGCGACGCTGGGAGCCGTTGGTGCATTCTTGCTGGCACGCTATTTTTTGCACGGGTGGGCAACGCAACGGTTTGGACAACAGGCACTTTTGCAACGGATTAACCGAGCGATCGAACACAAGCCCATGAATTTTCTGCTGGCAGTACGCTTTACACCGCTATCACCCTTTAGCCTGGTAAATTTTCTCTTTGGCTTAACGCCGATCGACCTCAAAACTTACACCATTGGTACGTTTGTAGGCATTATTCCACTGACGATCGCGTATACCTGGCTGGGTGTAACGGGTAAACAGGCTTTCAGTGGCGGCGATCACCTACCGTTTTTCTTCGCACTGGGCGTGCTGACGTTACTCTCGGTGATGCCGCTGCTGATCAAGCAAAAGCCCATCCCACAGCAGCCAAAAAGCTTGTTCCGCCGGAAGCAACGCCTGTTAAAGTAGCAACCCTGGGAAGACGCGAAGCGGCTGTAACCATTGCGTTCGGTTAACCGTGCTGCCTGACCTGCCCGTCTCTCTGCACACCCTTGTATTCTGGAAGAAGGGACGAGAGAACGATCGAGCGGATGGTGAGCGTGTCATCCGTCGTGTTTCACGCAGGGCGGCACGGTGGATTACACAAGTCACGATCGCAGGTCAAGGCTCTTGCATCATCTGTAGAGGCATCATCTGTAGAGGTTTGTTATGCAATCAGGCTGGCGGGTCGGTTCGCTATTTGGGATTCCGTTTTTTATCGATCCATCCTGGGTTAGCGTACTGCTTTTGATTGCCATTCCTACTGGCCTACGGTGGCAGCAAGGTTTCCCTCAATGGGGCGTTGCACTTGCGTATGGCATGGGTGTAGTGATGGCACTGCTGCTCTTTACCTCAGTCGTACTGCACGAATTAGGGCACAGTTTGGTTGCTAAATCGCAGGGCATCAAAGTCAATTCAATTACGCTGTTTTTGTTTGGTGGTATTGCCTCTATCGAGGAAGAATCCAAAACTCCGGGCAAAGCGTTTCAGGTGGCGATCGCGGGGCCGATGGTCAGCTTTAGCTTGGCAGCCCTGCTGGGTGCGATCGCGTATGCATTTCCGAGTCCAACCAGTGTGGTAAATGTACTCGCAAGCAACCTGGCCTGGACAAATCTTATCCTGGCACTGTTTAACTTGATTCCAGGACTGCCGCTGGATGGAGGGCAAGTCCTCAAAGCGGCCGTTTGGAAAGTGACAGGTAGTCGCTTCAAGGGCATTCACTGGGCAGCCCGAACTGGGAAAATTTTGGGCTGGTTGGCAATTTTGTGGGGCACTTTTGGCCTTGTTATGGGCAACTTTAGCGGCTTGTGGATTGCCTTCTTAGGTTGGTTTGGTGTCCGTAATGCCACAAACTACGATCGCGTCACGGATCTTCAGGAAACCCTGCTGCACATCAAGGCTGCTGATGCCATGCTGCGTGATTTTCGCGTGGTCGATGCTGAAATGACCTTGCGACAGTTTGCAGATACTTATCTGTTAGAAACGGCCTGCTCAACGACATACTTTGCAGCCTCCCACGGACGGTATCGAGGCATGGTGAGCATCACGGCACTTCACACCATTGAGCGCAGTGAATGGGAAACCGAGACTCTCTTTCGCATTATTCAACCACTCGCTGACATTCCTTCGGTAGAAGAAACAGCGTCTTTAGTGACGGTGATCCAGTTGATGGAGTCGGCGCAGCTCAAGCGTCTCACGGTGCTTTTTCCGGCTGGGGTAGTCGCTGGCGTGATCGATCGCGGTGATATCGTGCGTGTGCTCGCTCAAAAAATGAAGCTTCCGGTTTCAGAAGCGCTTATTAAGCAAATTAAAGAAGAGGGTATTTATCCTCCTGGCTTCCAACTGGGCACGATCGCACAGGCCGCGGCTGATGCTTTACCCCACCCAGAAGTAAGCAGGCTCAAGGTGAACCACTAAGTGGGTAACTGGACTCGAACCGACGACATTCAGCTTGGAAAGCTGAGAGCTATAACGGCTGTATAGAGATTTCAGCCATTTTTTATCATTGTTACACTCAATTTATACCCAAACTAACTCGCAGCATTCTAATTTTCATCACCGAAGGAACTCTAGTAAGAGTCCACGACATACTGACGCAGCACTATTCCACATTTGTGACCAACGGATGAACGCTGCTAGCAGGGTAAAGGCGTCTTATGGAGCGAGGACTTCGCACAGATAGGCATCGTCCTAGCATGCTCTTTTGCGTTTCGCCTTCACACCCACTTTGACGCTCTGCTCCTGGGTCAGCAGATTGAGCGCAATCTGGCGCAGCAGCGCAAAGTTTTGCGGCGCATGCACACTGCGAATGGTTTCTTAACCAGAGCACTCAACTGGGTGAAAGAGGGGTGGTCAAAGTATTCCGTACATGGATACAAGAGCAGCTTCAGACACAATCACCACAGTATTAACTGCGCTGCCTGGTTAAAAAATTGGCGGCTGATGCCCCAGGTAATTAAAAGCGTTGTCACCAGCGTGGCAAACGCCAGCATGAACATAATGAGTATCTGGTAGGCGGCGGCTGTAAGTGGTTCAGCACCATCAAGCAGTTGTCCCGTCATAATCCCAGGTAGGGTGACAAGACCCACGACCATCATCGTGTTGATGGTGGGAATGAGTCCCGCTTTGATGGCATCTTTGCGATACTGAGCGATCGCCTGTTGCGGAGTAGCGCCCAAACTCAGGTGGGTTTCAATCTCTAGCTGACTGCTGTTAAGGGTGCTGACCAACCGTTCGCCTGTAATCGCTGCCCCATTCATCGCATTGCCCAGCACAATCCCGGCTAGCGGAATCACGTACTGCGGCTCGTACCAAATCTGCGGTCGAATCACCAACAGATTTGTATAGGCTAAGGTCAGCATTGTCCCCGTTAGAATCGAACCTCCAACGAATGGCAGCAGGTTTGGCACTTTCTTACTGATGCGGTTACGAGCGACGATCGTCGCGATCGCCAGCATCACAGCCAACACTGCTAGCACTGCCAGAGAATTCCGAATCGCAAAGACCGCTGCCAGCACGTATCCCACGACCAGCAGTTGCATTACGGTGCGTCCAGTCGCAACCGCTAAATTCCACTCCAATCCCAGCCGTTGCCATGCCGAAAGTCCAATGGCGATTGCCATCATCCCCAAAGCCCAGACAATCTGTAACGGTGAATCCATAAAAAGCGAGCCAGTCCTTACTAAGACGTTTTGAGTCTTCCTGCGGGCAGTATAGAAGAAATCTGCGATCGGGTCAGGCGCTAAAATTACACCCAGGGCACGAACAACCAGAAAAACAGGAAGCGCTAACAGCACTCCTGCAGCAGTTTTTGCACATGCCTTAAGTACACATTGGACTGAAACAATACCGCTCTGAGGTCGTCCAGTCATCTAACTGCTGCAATTTGATTCCCTTTGTGGTCAAAATTTGATTTTATTAACAGAGTGTGACGTGTGGTGTAATTGAGTGAGTAACATTCCCCCGTTTGATCTATCTGAGCAGTACAAAACCATTGGTGAGGAGGTCAATGCTGCCGTTTTAGCGGTACTGGCCTCTGGTCGCTATATTGGCGGCACGATCGTCGAAAGCTTTGAACAACAGTTTGCCAACTACATCGGCACAGCCGAATGCATAGCCTGTAATTCTGGCACCGATGCCCTGTTTCTGGCACTGCGAGCGTTAAACATTCAACCTGGTGATGAAGTCATTACCACACCGTTTACCTTTATCGCGACGGCAGAAGTCATCAGCGCAGTTGGGGCGAAGCCTGTCTTTGTCGATATCGAAGCGGCTACCTTTAATTTAGATTTGGCCCAAGTTGAAGCGGCCATTACCGATCACACACGCGTTATTCTACCAGTGCATTTATTTGGGCAACCCGTCGATCTGACTCGGTTGCTGGCGATCGCTCAAGCCCACAACCTCACGGTGGTCGAAGATTGTGCTCAGGCGGTCGGTGCAGAGTGGGCCGCGCAAAAAGTGGGCAGCATTGGGCACATTGGCTGCTTTAGCTTTTATCCCACCAAGAACCTGGGTGCCTGTGGCGATGGTGGTGCCGTCACAACGAATGATCCTGAGATCGCCACCAATATCCGGATGCTGCGTGATCACGGTCGACGGGCAGGCGGGTATTACCACGAAGCGATCGGCGTTAACTCACGCCTGGATGCAATCCAGGCTGCAATTCTGCAAATCAAACTGCGCTATCTGGACACGTGGAATCATCAGCGTCGAGTGGTTGCCGATCGCTACCAACAACTGCTGCAACACGTTCCCAGCATCGTTGTACCGCAAGAGCCAGCAGGTGGTCAGGGCGTTTGGAATCAATACACGCTCCGCGTGCTCGGTGCAGCTTCCAACTATGAGCTAAGCGACCATTGCCGGAGAGATCAAGTACGCCAACGTATGCAGGCAGAAGGCGTTAGCTCAATGGTGTATTACCCGCTGCCGCTGCATTTGCAACCGATCTACAAACAAGAGCCGCAGGCAGTCCACTGCCCGATCGCAGAGCAAGCGTCAGCCGAGGTTCTATCGTTGCCGATGTTTCCCGAACTTTCACCGGAAGCACAAGATCGCGTTGTGTATAGCTTGAAAGATTGCCTCGTTTGAGCAATCGTCCCAAGCACAAGATGGGAACGTTAAACAGTGTTGTTAACGTCAGGTAAAGCAACCTCTCAAACTGTTTGTAGTTTCGTATACTATGATTAAGTTAGTGAAAAGATTAGCACTGAGTCTTAAATAACTCGTAAGACTCTTGCCTTTAATCGATTCCACTGGGGGCGATGCTAGCAGTCTGCGGCGCTGCCCTCCCTTGTTGAGAGCATCGTTAGAGAGGTAAAGGCAAGCGTGGGTCAGCATCCCCTTAGTCGGTTACGACACTACGACGCGGGCGCGATCGCTCAATACTATCGCTATCGTCCCTGGAAAGCGTTTTGGCGTTCTTTGCAGATTGTTGCTTCGTTCCTGGCCTTTTTCGTCGGGCTTAAGTGGGACGAGTGGCGAGGTGACCAGGAAACGGCTCGACTGAAGCGTGCAGAGCAGTTACGCAAGACGTTGATTCGGTTAGGGCCGACCTTTATCAAAGTGGGCCAGGCACTTTCCACACGGCCAGACTTGATCCGCAAAGATTATCTGGATGAATTGATCAAGCTTCAGGATCAGTTGCCGCCCTTTCCCACACCGATCGCCTTTGCGCTCATTGAAGCCGAACTCGATCGCTCGGTGGATGAAATCTTTAGCCAAATTTCGCCTCTGCCAGTAGCAGCGGCCAGTTTAGGGCAGGTGTATCAAGCCCGCTTGTTTACAGGTGAAGAGGTGGCTGTTAAGGTGCAGCGTCCCAGGCTTTTGCCCGTGTTGACGTTAGACCTGTATTTGATGCGTTGGGCTGCGAGTTGGCTATCCCCCTGGCTGCCGCTCAACCTGGGGCACGATCTCACACTGGTTGTAGACGAGTTTGGGATCAAGCTGTTTGAAGAAATTGACTACCTCAACGAAGGGCGAAATGCTGAAAAGTTCGCCACCAACTTCCGCGATGATCCAACGGTTAAAGTCCCCGCAATTTACTGGCGCTACAGCAGCCAGCATGTATTGGTTCTAGAGTGGATTCATGGCTTTAAGCTGACGGATACTGATCGCATTTGCGAGGCGGGCTTGGGAACTGATGCCTTGATTGAAATTGGCGTGACCTCCGGGTTACGGCAGCTTTTGGAGTATGGCTTTTTCCACGCTGATCCCCATCCCGGTAACCTGTTTGCGATGGCACCCCATTGTGATGTCCAGGGTGGCAAGGTGACGGCTGATCCCCTGGTGGCTCAGATGGCTTACATCGATTTCGGCATGATGGATCAGCTTGAGGAGTCTGCCAAAGAAACGATTGTGGATGCTGTGGTGCATCTCATCAACAAAGATTACGTTGACCTGGCAAACGACTTTGTGAAGCTGGGCTTTCTCACCCCTGATGCCAATATTCAGCCGATCGTGCCTGCTTTAGAAGCCGTGCTGGGAGACGTGCTGGGAGAAAGCGTCAAGGACTTTAACTTCAAAACAATTACCGATCGCTTCTCGGAACTCATGTACGAGTATCCATTTCGGTTACCTGCAAAGTTTGCCTTAATTATTCGCTCCCTGGTCACACAAGAGGGGTTGGCTCTGACGCTCAATCCAAATTTCAAAATCGTGGATGTGGCGTATCCCTACGTGGCACAACGGCTTTTGACAGGCGAATCACCCGCACTACGCCGTCGCTTACTGGAGGTACTTTTCAAGGATGGCAAGTTTCAATGGGAGCGGCTGGAAAATTTGATCGCGATCGCGCGCAGCGATCAGTCATTTGACCTGTTGCCCACAGCACAGTTGGGCTTGCAGTACTTATTATCCGACGAAGGCAAGTTTCTTCGGCGGCAGTTGATCATTGCATTGACTGAAGACGATCGGCTTCACACGGAAGAAGTGCAACGCCTTTGGAACTTGATCAAAGACGACCTTCAGCCTGCTCGGTTGTTTAATGCCGCGATCGGGGCGCTCACTGAATTTTCTACGGCTGGTACAGCGGCTCTTTTACCCTCTGCGTTAACCTCGATCCGCAAAGCATAGAAGGCCGAAACGGTGTAGGGTTAGAAAATCAATACATAAATTTCATCGCGTTTATCCATGATGTATTCGATCCCCGAACCGCCCTACGTACTGTTGGTTGTCGGTTTATTCATTAGCTTGACCTCTGGTGTCGCTTTTGAGTCCGTCTTGAAAAAATCGGTTCAGGACTGGTCAAAAAACCGCTCAACTCGCACGCTAGCTACCTTGCAAGGGATGCAGCTCTTTTTGCCCTTCCTGGGAATCTTTTTAGGAATTTGCCTGTTTCTGTCGTCTGGGATGGAAGTTTTCGGATTTACCACCAACCTGTCCTACGCGATAGCGCTGCCCCTGACAGTGCTCATTGGTTGGTTGATCTGGTCACAACTGGGCAAAATTCTCCTTCAATTGGAGCGCGGCGGCTCCCAGGCGTTAGATCTGGATTCTTGGGGATAACACGAAAGCGACGGTTCCAGGTTCTGTCGATTATCCTTATGCACAAAAAGCAGCCTCCTATCTGACGGGTTTAGGAGGCTGCGCAAGTTGCTTTTCTTTTAGTAGTTTCAAATGCCGCGGTGAAACTAAAGCGTAAAAGGAGAAGCTCTAGGCTTGTCGAGAGTAGTACTCAACGACCAGCAGTTCATTAATTTGTAGTGCGACCCATTCGCGATCGATCACACTGTTGACTTTACCTGTCAGCTTGTTCTTATCGAACTCTAAGTGACTGGGCAAATTTGCCAACCCCGGATATTGCAGATTGGTTTCCACCATCTTACGAGAGCGCTCTTGATCTTTCACCCCGATCACTTCACCGGGACGGCACTGGTAGCTGGGAATATCCACAACACGACCATTGACTGTCACATGCCCGTGGTTGACCAACTGACGGGCACCAGGGATCGTCGGAGCCATGCCCAGGCGAAAGACCGTATTGTCCAGTCGCATCTCCAACAATTGCAACAAAGTTTGCCCTGTAGAACCAGCGGCACGACGAGCTTTACGCACGTAACGTAGTAGTTGACGCTCCGTTAAACCATAGTTAAAGCGAAGCTTTTGCTTCTCCTCCAAGCGCACCGCATATTCGGAGCGTTTTTTACGGTTTTGACCGTGCTGACCCGGCGGATATGCCCGTCTGGGTGCTTTGCGGGTCAAGCCAGGGAGATCTCCCAGCCGACGCACAATCCGCAGGCGCGGACCTCGATATCGCGACATCTAACTTCCTCTAATTTGTCTAAAAGTTTTAGCCAGAATATCCAGTATAGGCTCTGATGCTGACAACTTCAAAGAAAAATACAGCCTTTTTTAAGGGCAGATCTCGAGCGACGGTAGGGATACTTCAGCTAGCATGCTTGCCACCTCTGAGCTAATCGATCATGGCGGTAAAGTTTGAAGACTCCCACCGCTGGTTGTTAGAGAAGTGCTTCCGTGCTCGTCAGCATGCTACCTAATGGAACACAATATGACCGCTTTGACCACCCCAATTTCATCGATTGAATGTGACTGGGCAAGAACGAGCACCCAGGGCGATCGCGGTTGTCGTGTGTTATGGGTTGGTGGTCATAAATGGATAACCCGTAATTTTTAGCCGCGAATGAATAAAGCTGCAAGCGAAAGTTTCAAATATCTCTTAAGCAAAGCAATTTGGGCAGCAAAGCACAAACTTAGTGATTCTGTGCTCAGCCAATCATGGGGATCACGACCTACCAGACATCTTGCCCTATGCGATTGCTTCGCAAAGACTGGAAACAGCAAAAAACTGCACGTCAGGCTTTATAGTATCTTGATTTTTCAAGGCTGGATTTTTCAAGCAGAACGGGCACAATATGGGCAAAGATTTCGTTGAAGAACGTAGATAAGGTTCTGGAATCCCTGTTGAGTGTGCTGTAACTAAACCCTGATTTCTGCAAAGAAACACACGGTTAGTCTGGATGCAAGAGGAGTGACTATGCTTGAGAAACTACTACTAGCCGGAACAATTACATTCTCGCTCAATCTATTTATCGGCATGAGCGTCCAAGCTCCCAGCCAGCCGACCGTTACGGCCCAAGCAACAACCGCTCGATCAACAGCGGCTCAATCAACGGCTACCCAACCCACGCACCAATCCGTCTATCTTGCAAAAGCACTGCACGATAGCCCGTTACTACGGAACTTATTTCAGTAATTTGGTTCAGTCAGTCGCCATTTTTAAGCGTCTTTGGCACTAGATATGCTCACTGTTGAGGAACCTTACTCCACCAGAAAGCGTCCTAAAGCATGGTATGTCTGAGAGTGACGTTATCCATGAATCAGTCTATTTCTGCATCCTGGGCATCCATGAAAACCATTGATGTGCCAGTGCCGATCGAAAAGCTGCCAGTCGAGAAGCTGTCTAATGTTGATCTGGTGTTGCAATGTCAAGCTGGTCTTCGACCCGATAAAGCGGCTTTTGCAGAATTGCTCCGTCGCTATCAGTCTCATGTAGAACGGGTGCTTTACCATTTAGCGCCTGATTGGCAAGACCGCTCTGACCTCGTGCAAGAAGTCTGGATTCGCGTCTATCGGCATATCAAGCGCTTGCAAGAGCCTATCAAATTTCGGGGTTGGCTCAGTCGGATTGCAACCAATCTGTTTTACGACGAACTGCGTAAACGCAAGCGCAGCAGCTATCCGTTATCGCTCGATGCCCGGTTGACCGTTGAGGATGGTGAGATGGACTGGGAAATTGCTTCTGAAACCCCCGGCCCAGACGAGGACTTGACTACCCGAGAGTTTTACGACCAGCTTCAATCGGCGATCGCAGATCTCCCAGAAGTCTTTCGCACGACGATCGTGCTACGTGAAATTCAGGGCATGGCGTACGAAGAAATCGCTGAGTTGACGGGCGTTTCGCTCGGTACCGTGAAGTCGAGAATTGCCAGGGCACGGTTACGGTTACAGACTCAACTGCAACGTTATCTAGATGGCGATTAATCACCAGCGCAGACAATGTCAGGGCCAAAGCATTTTTAAGACTATTTTTTCATTAAGACTCTCGCATATTTAGGGCTTTCAGGGTTTACTGATGAGTAGGTTTAAGTGGCTTTCTCGACTGGCTTGTGGTTTTGCTTCATGCTTGCTCTCAAAGCTTGTTTGCTTTTGATACCAGTGCGTTTAAACTACCAGTGCGTTTCAACCTATGACGTGGTGCCGAAATGACCTCTAACTTTAGTACTCCAAACGATTCTCAACAGCCACCTTCTATGAATGGTCAAAATTCGTCTTCATCCTCGTCCAATTTGATGCAGCGCGATCGCTTTGAGTTGCTAAGTGCTTACCTGGATGGCGAGGTCACCGCAGCCGAACGCAAGTTAGTTGAAGCATGGCTCGCCAATGATCCAGCCGTGCAGCGTCTACATAGCCGCTTGCTCAAGCTGCGTCATGGGTTACAAAACATGCCAGTGCCAGCCGCCACACAAACAGCCGAGCAGACTGCACATCAGGTGTTTGAGCGGTTAGAGCGCAAGCCAAAGCTGTCACTGGTTTGGGGCGGAGCGGCGATCGCAGCGCTGTTTGTTGGTGCTCTCGTCAGCAACCTCTTACCTGGCAATCAGCCTTCGCCTCAGCTTGCCAAAGGCTCTCAGCAGCCAGCGATCGAGGCACCTCAAACGAATGCCAACGAGGTATTACTGGTCGCGTTGGATAAACCGCTAGTCGATATTCCTAAAACCCCCGTTGCGGTGCCCAATAATGGTGCCTTCAAGAATGCAACAACGCCTACAGGGTCTAAACCAACTGCGCGTTAGCAGACTGTTTTCAGGCGCACGCGTTACTGTTGGTGCCACTGCCCGTCGGGTAAGAAAACGCCGCTCAACCGTTGAACTTGCGCTTTCGTCATCAGGTACGTCCAGGCTTGACCTAATTCTCGTTTTGCCTGGTCGTACACTGTAATTTTCTGGCGATCGTACTCGTTTTGTTCCAGGCTTTGATTGGGCACAGACGCATAAAATTCTGCTGGATCGTGCCGCTCATAGGCATCGAGCGCCTCCAGGACAGTTTCATCGGCGAATGATAGCACCATGCCATGCACGGTACCCACTTCAAGCGTCATGGCGGGGTAGCCGAATGGTAGGGCATATAGGCAACCGTTAGCGCTGGCAGGCTTTGCTGCAATAACGTGACTGGCACAGATCTGATAGTTCTTTTCACCTGGCTTTAGCGTGCCGTAGACAAAAACGTGAATCATGGCGCTGTTTCAGTCTTACCGTCATTGCAAGGGTTCTATGGGTCAACACGTGCTGATGATAGCCGATCGCGCCAAAGCACTGATTGGCTTTTGCATCGTAGGTTCTACCAGCGTTGATTGAGTACAGATGCTTCCTCTAAACCGTAGGCGCTTGGAGAACGCTAAAGTAGCAAGAAGCCTGTCAACCTGGCGCTGCTAAAACACGCAGCAAACCCAGCCGCATGGCAATACATAATCTGTACGATACACAGAAATTTGCTGATACCGTCCTTAGACGGGCTAGGAGGGATTCGAACCCCCGACACCGTGGTCCGTAGCCACGTGCTCTAGTCCACTGAGCTACAAGCCCTTGCAAGAACCCTATACTATCACATCGGGTTAGAATGACACAAAATTCCTCTGATACTCCATTCTCGATCGCCAGCCAACCCCTGACTCATCTCGATGCACAGGGGCATGCTCACATGGTTGATGTTTCAGCCAAGCCACAGACTATCCGAGAGGCGATCGCGGTAGGGCAGGTGCGGATGCGATCGGAGACACTGGCGGCAATTACGGCAGGCAATCTACCCAAAGGCGATGTGCTAGCGACTGCTAGGTTGGCAGGCATTATGGCAGCCAAGCAAACCGCACAACTCATTCCCCTTTGTCACCCGTTGCCGCTGCATAAAGTTGAAGTGAGCCTGCTGCCAGATCTTGCCTTGCCGGGGTACCGCATTCGAGCCTTGGTCAGAACGAAAGCCGAAACGGGTGTTGAAATGGAAGCCCTAACAGCCGTTTCTGTTGCGGCCCTGACGGTCTATGACATGGCAAAAGCACTGGAGAAATCCATGCAAATTGAGCAAATCCATCTGGTGAGTAAAACAGGTGGAAAGTCGGGGGATTACCAGTCAGGAGAAGACTGGGATTGAGTTACACTCAGCGGAGTATGCGCCTACTCTGTCAGTTCGCCAAATTCTACTAGTCCGCCAAATTGTGCTTGAAGCCTTACATCCGTCTGAACTGCCATTTCTACAATATTGGTCTCTCGACCCAACGATTACCTTCTTAAATCATGGCTCGTTTGGCGCGTGTCCGTTAGCGGTGCTGGCGGAGCAGCAGCAATTGCGGGCACGTATGGAGCAACAGCCCCTCCAGTTTTTTGGACGCGATCTAGAAGCGTTGCTGGATGATGCCCGTGCTAAACTCGCCGCGTTTGTGGGAGCTGATTCGGATGATCTGGCCTTTGTGCCGAATGCGACGACTGCCATTAACACCGTCTTGCGATCGCTCGTCTTTGCACCAGGTGACGAATTGCTGACGACGAATCAGGAATACAATGCCTGCCGGAATGCCCTGAACTATGTGGCAGAACGGTATAACCTGAAGGTTGTGGTCGCAGAGATACCATTCCCCATTGAGTCTTCAAAGCAAGTGGTTGAAGCAATCATTGGTTGTATTTCGGCACGCACTCGCTTGGCGCTACTGGATCATGTCGTCAGTCAAACGGGGTTGGTGTTTCCCATTGCTGAACTGGTGCAAGCACTCACGCAACGAGGTGTTGAGACGCTGGTGGACGGTGCGCATGCGCCCGGAATGGTGCCGTTGAATCTGCAAACAATCGGAGCAACATACTATACCGGGAATTGTCACAAGTGGCTTTGTGCACCCAAGGGAGCGGCATTTCTCTATGTGCAGCGCGATCGCCAAGCAGTCATTCGTCCACTGACTATAAGCCACGGTGCTAACGCGACCCGCACCGATCGCAGTCGCTTTCGATTGGAGTTTGACTGGACAGGGACGGACGACCCCACCGCCTACCTTTGTATTCCCACTGCCATTCGTGTCATGGAATCGCTGTTACCATGTGGTTGGCAGGATGTGATGGCAAAAAATCATGCTTTGGCGATCACGGCTCGTCGCCATCTGTGTGAAACGCTTGAAATCGTGCCGCCCTGCCCTGATGAAATGCTTGGCTCGTTGGCTGTTCTTCCCCTACTGGACGGCAATCCTCAATGGCTGCAAGATTCGCTGTTAGAGCGCTATCAAATTGAGGTGCCAATTGTGCCATTTCCAACCGCCAACAGCCGTCTTGTTCGAGTTTCGGCCCAACTTTACAATCGGTTGGAGCAGTATGAAGTTCTGGCGACTGCGATTGTAGCTTTGTTGTATGAAGAATTGAATCAAACTGCAAACAAATAATGCAGATCGGCAATGAATCTTTAAGCAAAATAAATCTTTAAGGAAACGTTCTTTGCGTCCTTTTTCCTACCGCAGAAATCGTGCGACACACAGCCAGCGTTAGTTACTGGTTAAGCGCAAGTTCTGTTTAATACCATCCAAAAGTGAAAAAATCGGAATTATTACAGAACGCAGAGCAGCTAGTCCCTTGCCGCTACTTTTTCTGTCTCATATCCTGGTAGAGAGTTCTCTAGCTTCTCAAGCAGTTCTCTAGCCTTTTCAGAAGCAATTTTTTCCAATTCGTCTTTTCAAAACCCCACGGTTCTTAACTGTTTAAATCAGAGGTATTAGTATGAGCGCGTGTCCTTGCTGTGGCGAAGTGTTGTTACGTCATGCTCGCCATACTGGCATTTACTGGTTTTGTACCCATTGCTGGCAAGAAATGCCTGATTTAACGCTAGATCAGCTTAAGATTCGCTACAACTTTTCTCACCCATCACGTTTAGCTAATTTGCTGCAAGCCCAATCAGCGCTCACAGTTTGAAGAAGTTTGAACGCATCGAATTTTACTCGCGTTAGTGACACAGTTGGTAGTCGTGATGTTCCCCCTCTCTGATGACTTGATTGTTGTAAAAAGCAGTCAAGTCGTCAGTTTATTTGAGCGCGATCGACAAGTTGTGCTCTGTGATTGGTTGTATTTCCTGGACAAAACGATCGCATCTTTATACAAGCTGAGCCTATCGCCTGACTTTAATAAGCACTGACGCATGAACCTACCGCTGCTCCTCGATATTGGCATTGGGCTTTTTGTGATTTACGTCACCTTTAGCCTTCTAGCCTCTGAATTTCAAGAGCTATTAACGACGTTATTGCAGTGGCGAGCACAGCACCTGAAGCAATCGATTGAAACCCTTTTAGCAGGCGAGAGTAAACCCGAACTAGGTCAATCAGCCGCAGAGATTCAACAGATTCAAACGCAGCTTAAGGCTTCTAAAGAGCTTGCGGATCGCCTCTATAATCACGCCCTTATTCGATCCCTTGAGCATGAATCGAAGGGACTACTAGGCAGCATTGCGGAACGAGTAAGTCAATGGACAAGCGCATCCAAAACATTTGCAGGCAAAGCCAGCGGGCCATCCTATTTACCCTCAGAAACGTTTTCGACTGCTCTACTAGAAACTTTAAAGATAGGAGCACTCACTCAAGCAATCACCCAACGTAAGTTCATTCAGCTAATAGTGACAAAGGTTGTACAACCGATTTTTGACGTAATCAGTGCTTTGCGGCATCACAACGCGAACGAGCTGCTATTGGAACCCGAACTGCAAGCATTTCAAACCGAAATTAAGGCGATTGAGCAAACGTTAAGCCATCAGCCAGAACTAGATTCTATCCCTTTGAGTCAGGTGGCTGGTGTTGTAAACCGCTTACTTACAAATGTCAAAGCGGTGTTGCCTGAAAGCGATCCATTGAGCCAGGGCTATGTGCAGCAACTGACCGCGATCGAGCAACAGGTTTCTACGTTAGAGAAAGAGGCAGAACCTAACTTTATTGAAGTGATGTCCTCCTTCAAGACTCTAACGTGGGTCGCCCAATCCCTTCAACCGTCCAATAACTTCGATCAGGCAATGCTAGACCAGATACCTGACTCAGCATTACAGCAACGCTTTCAAGCGGGGTACGATTTGCTACAAGCAACGAAGCAGGTGATTAAGGTTGCCGATCAGGGGCAAGATGATTTTCAGGCAATGCTAACGCAGCTTTCCCCTCATTTACGCGATAGCTTAGAAATGCTTGCAAAGCGGGCACAGACGAAGATTCCCCCGTTTGAGCAGGGGACAAACCAGTTGGCACAAGAAGTCGCCATTTGGTTTGATCGCTCAATGGAGCGTAGCGCAGGCGTTTATAAACGCAACGCGAAAGGGGTTGCCATGCTCATTGGCCTGGTGATTGCAGTTACTACAAACACTGACACGCTACACATTATCAATCGTCTGGCACAAGACTCTGCCCTCCGTGCCGCTTACAGTCAGGCAGCCAGCACCTTGGTGAGCACCAACCCTAACGCGATCGTCTGTCTGCAAGCTCAAACTGATCAAGCCTCCCAAATAGCCTGTTTGAACAATAATGCTGTAAATTTGCGGGTTGCCCTTGACCGGACAACGGCTTTACCGATCGGCTGGAATGCCACTAATTGGCAAGAGCAATGGCAGTTACACCCCCAGGGCAGGCTGATCGCAAGTCTTAAGCTCCTGATTGGCTGGTTGGTGAGCGCGATTGCGCTCTCAATGGGTGCACCTTTCTGGTTCAATGTGCTCAACAAGATTGTCAATGTACGTAATAGCGGCAAACCGCCAGCCTCAACCAGTTGATCAGCGTCTTAAACGCTCCCGATTCAAGCTTAAATAGATGAAGCCGTTTCAATGTGTCTGTCTGCGTGACTGAATCGAAGCCAACTCGTTCTCTGGCAGGCATTGCCGGAATTGTGGCGATCGCCACTCTCATCAGTAAAATTTTTGGGCTGATGCGACAGCAGGCGATCGCGGCAGCCTTTGGGGTGGGTCCAGCATACGGCGCGTACAACTTTGCGTATGTCATTCCAGGATTCTTGCTCATCCTGCTGGGTGGTATCAATGGGCCATTCCACAGCGCGATCGTCAGCGTCCTGGCTAAGCGAAAGCAAGATGAAGTGGCTCCCATTATGGAGAGCATTACTACACTGGTCGTTAGTCTTCTATTGTTAGTCACGATCGGGCTGGTGATTTTTGCCGATCCCTTGATGCATCTAGTTGCTCCAGGGCTATACCTGACCTCTGCTCAGGCTGCCGTGAAAGGGATTGATGCAGCAACGTTTCAAGTGCTGCAACAGACGAAAGACATTGCCATTCAGCAGTTTCGCATCATGGCACCGATGGCAATGCTGGCAGGGCTTATTGGTATTGGGTTTGGAGCCTTGAACGCGGCGGATCAATATTGGTTGCCCTCCATCAGCCCACTATTTTCTAGCGTGACGATGTTGATTGGGTTGGGAGGGCTAGCCCTTTATCTAGGCGATAAGGCGGCGTTGCCACAATACGCCGCTCTAGGTGGCGCTGTTTTGGCTTGGTCAACGTTAGCCGGAGCTGTGTTGCAATGGCTCGTTCAGCTTCCAGCCCAGTTGAAATCTGGGTTAGGAAGCTTCCGGTTGCGCTTCAACTTCCGTGAACCGGATGTGCAGGAAGTGATCAAAATCATGGGGCCAGCGACGTTTTCGTCTGGCATGATGCAAATTAACGTCTGGACGGATCTGTTTTTTGCGTCGTTCATTCCCAATGCTGCCGCTGCTGTTTCGGCAATGGGCTACGCTGGGCTGCTGGTACTCACGCCGTTGGGCATTATCTCTAATGCGATTCTGGTGCCGCTCCTGCCTGCCTTTGCCAAACTTGCTGCTCCCGACAATTGGCCTGAACTAAAGGTACGTATCCGTCAGGGGCTGCTCACCACTGCTGTAACCATGCTGCCAGTCAGTGCCTTAATGATGGCGCTAGCGTTTCCGCTCTCACGAGTAGTGTATGAGCGCTACGCCTTTAAGGTGGAAGATTCGTACCTGACAGCCTCCGTACTGGTTGCCTACGCCCTAGGCATGTTCTTTTACCTGTCGCGGGATGTGCTAGTGCGGGTGTTCTACGCGCTAGAAGACGGCGAAACGCCCTTTCGGATTAGCGTTGTCAACATTTTTTTCAATGCGCTGCTCGATTTCGTTCTGGTAAAACCGCTGGGAGCACCCGGTTTGGTGCTGGCAACCGTGAGCGTCAATGCCATTTCGATGGTGGCAATGCTGTGGATCTTGAACCGCCGTCTGGGTGGTTTGCCGCTGCGATCGTGGTCAATCTCTGTGGCTGGATTAACGATCGGCAGCGCGATCGCTGGCCTCGCAGCTTGGGGGACGTTACAGGCCAGTGAACACTTCTGGGGTCGAGACGGACTACTACTCTTGCTGTTTCAGCTATGCCTTGCTGGCGCGATCGGACTGCTCGTCTTCGCGCTGATTGCCGCCCAACTTCGATTGCCGGAGGTAGAGCAAGTGGTCGATCGCCTGAAGCAAACTTTTTTCAGGCGTTAAGCGCACTTCAAACCCTGAGTGGACTGCAATCGGCTCAAAACTTAACACTCAGAACTTTCTAAAGCTTCCGCTGAAACTCCTCTAGCAGGTCAATCAAATTAACCTGGCACTGCATCGGCAGCAGATCCGATAATGGGACTTCCCGCTTGCCGCCACCAAGCTTGACCGGAATCTGCTGAAGCACCTGGACAACATCGTCTTCCACAATGTCTTTAGACCCAAGCATTGGATAAAGCTTCTCTGCAAGCACCGTGTGAAGATGAGCATCAGAGAGGTAAAGATGCCACTTTGCCACGTCGATATAAATCGCTTCACCAATCTCCGCTGCAAGAGCCTCGATCGTTTCGGTAGAACTGGTTTTTGCCATTGCCGTGAGTTCCAAATTTGCTAAACAACGGTTGCCTGATAGCGGCAGCAAACTGAGCTTAAAAAAGAGGTTGTGGAAAGTTCGGATCGCGCGAAACTAAGAGGCCACGAGCGATCGTTTACTTACTTAGTTGATTTAGACGCTTTAGTCGAGACGGTTGGTTTAAAGCCTATGCCTGCGTTGGGAGTTGTAGGGGTTGGCTCAGTGTAGTCGGCGATCGCAAAAATGTAGACAGCATGCAGCAGCAGCAGTGCAACCCAGCCAAGCGTAATCCAGGGAGTCCAGGGTAGACCTCCCGGTGTGCCCAAGGGCGAAGTTTTTTCACCAAGAATACGGAAAAACCAGAGGCTAGAATTGGTCACGGCAAAAACAGCCACATGCGTCGCAAAGTTCATGCGATCGTCCAGCTTACGGTAAGCGGGATCGTTGCGATCAGGTTGACGGGGCCAGCGAGGAGGCATAAATCGTGAAAGTGCTATGAATAACTGAAGTTCAAAGTCTCATTCTAGAGTAACGAAGCAACCATCTGCATGATCAAGCTTTTAGCCTTTAAACAAGAAAGTTAGCCTGCATCCCCTTCAAAAATCTGTCACACCGCTTCTTCACCCAAAAGGCATTGGTCTAAAGAATTGCTTAAATTGCGGCATCAGTCAGGCCCAGCTAGCGGATGAGTAAGGTTAAAATTCAGAAGGTTACGGATTCTAATAAAGAAATATCGCTGTTCTCACACCGGACTACGTTTGTGACTATTGCACGTTTTTTTCGTGGTTCGAGGCTTAAGCGCCGCCTAACCCACTTGACGGTCGTGGTGCTGCCTGATGAAGCATCCACATTTCAAGCGTATCGACTGCTCCATCACCACGGTATTTCCCCAGAGCATTTGGCGATCGTTGGTGAAGGATATAGTAGTCCAGACCGGGTTGGCCTAAAAGCACCCCTACAAATTGCGGCTGATAAGGCTCGCAGGTTAGGTCTATTTGCAATGGTTTCAGGCGTTGTCTTAAGTTTAAGCATTTCACTCATCGCCAATCCAGGTTGGAATACAGCGCTTATTGTGTTAGTAACAGGCATACTTAGTGGCTTTTGTGCTGCGCTTGTTGGTGCGTTAGTTGGCTTCTTAGGCGAAGGAAGTACAGCTAGTATCTATCGACATCATTTAGATCAAGGACGGTATCTGCTGTTAATTGAAGGCTCCGAAAGACTTGTTAATCGCGGACAGGAAGTGCTAGGCCATTACTTGACGCCCAGCCCTTACTAAGCGCAAGTAGTGTTGTAAAAGACAGCATAAAGTAGGACAACGCATTCTTCAAACAGTCACGGCTCTTTATAGTCGTGGCCTGAATTTAAAGCGACAATTCGACATAAAAATGGCGCGATTTAGTACAAGCGTTCTATAATTTTGTCAACCATTCAACGAATGGCAGCAAGCAACGGTGAGAGCATCACTTGGCGTTAGCACATGAGCCATCAGCGATTAACGAATCGCTGGTTGTTGTTTTCTAATGCAGTAATGGTGGTCTTCACCTTACCGCTGCGATTGCTTGAAGGTTGAACGATCGACGCTGGCATGAGAGATCTCAATCTCAACTGCAACAGCTCTAAAATTTTGCTGCCATAGCGTCTTTCTGCTGCTATCTTTTTGTCGATCGCCCACATTAAGCCGATACTGTTATGCACCCTTCGATCGTCCCTGGTACACTGCTTCAAAACCGCTATTGTTTGATTGGTGCAGCGGGCCAGAGTAAATTTGGTCAAACTTATTTGGCCCGTGATCAAAAGCGGCTGAATGAACTCTGCGTCGTCAAAGAATTTACGCCAGTGGTGCAAGAGCCAGCGGCGATCGAAGATCTGCGTCAACGCTTTCATCAAGAAATCTTGGGGCTTTATGAGCTTCAGCATCCTCAGCTACCGCGTTTGCGCATGGTCTTTGCCCAGGAGAATCGGCTCTATTGGGTGAGAGATTACGTGGAAGGCAAAAGCTACGGTGTGCTGTTAGACGAACGCAAAGCACAGGGGGAAGTCTTTTCGGAAGCGGAGGTGCTTCAACTTCTGCTTAAAGTGCTGCCGGTGCTGACTTACCTCCACAATCGCGGGATGGTGCATCGAAACCTGTCTCTCGATACGCTGATTTTGCGGCAGCAAGACCAGGTGCCTGTCTTGATTAACTTTGGTTTAGTGCAAGAGTTAGTAGCGCAGTTGCAGCTTCACCCGATCGATCAACGTGAGGTTTTGGGGCAGTGGGGCTTTGCGCCGCCAGAACAGTTTCATGGTAAGGCTGAGCCTGGCAGTGATTTATATGCCTTAGCAGTCACAGCGATCGTTCTACTCACAGGCAAAATGCCCGAATCACTCTACAACAGCCAAACCCAACGGCTTGACTGGGAGTCACTTGTAACGGTGCATCCAAACTTCATGCGGCTGTTGCGCCAGATGCTTCAGCTTCAGCCCCAAAAGCGCCCCACCTCAGCCGCACAGGTATCAAAAATCTTAGAGCCGCTGTTACCGACGGCTGCTGTCAGTACCCTCTCTGACCATACTGCGCCTGCGTATGACGCACCCGTTGAGACTTCAGTTAATCCCGCAGTAAGTAGCCCTGCAACAGGTGCGCCAACAGATGCCCCCTCCATGCATCTACCCCGCACACCCAAGAGGCGAAAAAAAACAAAGCGGCGTAGTGATAGCGATCCACGCGCTTCAGCCGCAATGGTGGTTGGTTTAGTCATGCTCATTGCAGCAGTAGCGTGGAAGTTTCTGCCGCACAACCAGCCCCAGGCTAAGCCCAATACCAGCCCAACCACTCAACCAGCCGTTACAGCAGCCAGCCCAAGCAGTTTACCAAAAGCGCCGTCTCCTAGCATTTCCGCGAGTCCATCAAGCCCGTCTTCCCAACGTGACTCGGTTTCAGAGGAAGCGCTGCGCGATCGTCGTCGTGATCTCAACATTAAGTTTGAGTTTTTTACAAGCTTGGTAGACGAGGTGTTTTATGGCAAATATCCTCAGTTGCGATCGCGCAAACTGGGCGATTCAGAGCAAGACAAGTTTAAACGCGAATGGAACGCGATCGCCAGCAATGCGATGGACAAACTGGCGACGTTGAAACCTGAAACGCGCGCTAAGATGGGCAGCTACCGCCGCGTCAACTATGATGAGTGGCTAAAAGTTTTGGGCGAAGCTGGTACCAAAAGTAGCCCTCGCCTCGATGCGCTGGCAGACAGTCGCTTCTTTCAGCTCTTTCCTGATCAGAAAGGTAAACCGTTGAATCCGCGCACCTTCGGGCAAGTGTGGTACGCGATCGCAGACGAGCAACTTAGCACTGCTAAAGCCCAACCCCGTCCCGCATCCGGCAGTGACACCAACAGCAATCGATCGTTGTAACAGGCACTCCTATGACACAGTAGAAGCGTTCCTCTACAGCCACTGCTCTATGCCAGATGTGCCTCATTTCCAGGAAGCAGGACGGATTAATCCTGTTAGCCCCGACGATCGCATGTCCGAAACCACCTACAGCACAGCGCTGGATTTCCTTGTCTTTGCCTGTGTTGATCTGGTGTTCACCCACCAGCACCAAATCCTGCTGGCAAAGCGCAACACTGAGCCGCGATCGTCCTGGTGGATTGTGGGCGGCAGAATGGTCGCAGGCGAAGCACCAACAGATACTGTCAGGCGAAAAGCACAGCAAGAAGCGCAGTTAGCCAATTTAGACGCTAACCGCTTTCGGTATGTTGGTGTCTATTCCACCGCTTTTGCCACTCGCTGCCAAGCACCCAAGCATCACGGCTCTCACAGCTTAAACGTGACATACCAGATCGAATTAACGGTGCCGGAAAAGGAGCAAGTGAAGCTGCGATCGGACGAATACGACACCTGGCAGTGGATTGACCTGGATCACGTCACACGCCTGCTCACGCTCGATAATGCGATGGATCACGCGCTTTTGAGAGTCGTAAGTGATCTGCGAGTGTGAAGGGAAGGCAGAAGAGAGGGAGTTGGGAATCGGGAGTCGGAATGCGGAGGGGCTAGGGAAGTAGGGGAAGACGGAAATTTAACTCAAAACTCAGAACTTAGAACTCAAAACTCTCCCCCTACTCCCCATTCCCTACCCCCTATTCATCCAAATATGGCTGCAATTGGAGTTGTAAGCGTTGACGGGCACGGGCAATGCGCGATTTTACGGTGCCCAGCGAAGCACCTGTCAATGCAGCAATTTCTTCGTAACTCATGCCTTCGATTTCGCGAAGGATGATCGTTGTGCGAAAGACTTCGGGCAGATCGGCGATCGCCACTTTAAGCTGGTCGTAAAACTCCTGACGGCTCAACGCTTCATCCGGTTCGGGCGTATCGGCAGCAATTTCCCAATCCATCTCGCCATCACTGAATGTCAGGGGTGCGTCCAGCGATAAAGGCACTGCATGGCGTTTGCGCTTCCGCAGTTCGTCGTAAAAGAGGTTTGTGGCAATACGGCTCAGCCAGCCCTGAAACTTTGCTGGTTCATTGAGCCGTCTCAGGTTGCGATACACACGAATCCAAACTTCCTGCACTAAATCCGCCCGATCTTGCCAATCGGGCGCGAGATGATAAAGCACCTTTTCTACATGTGGCTGGTAGCGTCTTAACAATTCAGCAAACGCTGCTTTGTCGGGACGATAACCTGCCTGACACTGTAAAACGAGATCGAGGTTTGGTAAGTCTTTTACTGACACCGACGCCTGTGTGAGCATTGTCGTAACTGTTGACCAGGATACAGGCAGAGAGGAATTCATTCACAAACCTCATGCAAAGACGCTGATATCTGATTGCGATGCGCCAGACGTTGGTTAAACGTCCGGGTCTCGCATTACTCTCAGGTTAGAAGTTACAGGGCCAACTACCCCCTATAGAAGTGCCACTTGTCTAACTGTCAATTTTTGTTGCCTTTGCTATCCACGAGCAGCACTGAAGGCAAACGTAACTCAGTGCGGTCACGCTTAGACCGGAATTGCTATACATGAAAGAGGCCACAAAGAGGAAGTTACTGCTTCGAGTGTGTGAGTAAAGATAGGGGCGATCGTAAGGCACGATGATTCATTCGCCTTTTCGTCATACCTGAAAGAAAAAGCTGGGAAAGTTAGTGAGAAGTGCAGTCTCTATAACTTAATCCTGTATAAGATTTCTAGAGTTCCTCACCGTTTGCCCTACTCCTCTCCGACACCCCTTTCCTCTACTGCCATCCAGCGTAAGCGAGTCGCCAGCATGTTCAACGCTACCGAACTTCTCATCGAAGACTTTGTCAACAAGCTCAAGGAAGGCTATCGGCGCACCTATGGAGGTTGGAAGTCTGACTATGAAGATATCATCGGGTGGGTTGGCTCAATGGCAATGGAGAATATTGCTAATAGCGATGCGCTCTATCACAACGTGGAGCATTCGATTCTCGTAACGCTGGTCGGGCAGGAAATTTTGCGCGGTCGGCATATTCGTATGGGCGGTGTTTCTTGTGAAGACTGGCTGCATTTCATCATTTCGCTGGTCTGCCATGATATTGGCTATGTGAAAGGCGTGTGTCGCCAAGACCGGGATAGCATGTACGCAACAGGCAAGGATGGCAGCATGGTGAATCTGCCTCCCGGTTCATCCGATGCAGGGTTGACTCCATACCATGTCGATCGCGCTAAGCTCTTCATTGACGAACGCTTTGGAGGCCACAAGCTCATCGATGCCGAAATCGTCAAGCGCAATATTGAACTCACCCGCTTTCCCGTCCCCGCCGCCGAAGATCATCAAGACACCATCAACTATCCCGGCCTGATTCGTGCTTCTGACCTGATTGGACAACTAAGCGATCCGCGTTACCTCAAGAAAATTGGCGCTTTGTTTTACGAATTTGAAGAAACAGGTGTCAATCAGGCACTTGGTTACCGTCATCCCGGTGATCTCCGCAAGAACTACCCCAAATTTTATTGGCACGGCGTTTTTCCGTATATTAAAGACGCTCTCTACTATCTGTCACTCACACAGCAGGGCAAGCAGATTGTGGCTAATCTCTACTCCAACGTGTTTGTAGTCGAGCATGAAAAGCCAGAAGACTAAGGTCTGTCATCAATGACTCATGACCTGACTTGTAGCAGGGGTTCCAGCCTCTAGCCTGGTTTGTGAGGACGGGCGCGGCAAGGCTGATACTTTAAGGTTTCTGAACTTATTGATGACGGGCCCTAAGCTTACGGATGATTTCCTTGCCATTCATATTCCGGTACTTGGCAATTCTGCATGCCTGAGAAGACTGTAGGCGACTGCGAACACTCACTGTTGTAAGTCTTTAAGGCTAGATGCATCACAGCCCCGTCTGGGCACTCTAAATCGATAGAGACAGGCGAGGTTTAAGATTGCAATGATACAAACGTTTTATCCCAAAAGAATTCTCAGTTCCTCAACAGCAGGCGATCTTCTTGATGGCGTTACCCACGCTCTCGAAACTGGCACCTTAAACATTTTGATTGACTTTCAACAAGTCATGTTTATGGACAGCACTGGTTTATCGGCACTAGTCATTGCGCTGAAGCAGGTACATAAAGGAAACGGGCGTTTGGCGCTCTGTCGCCTCAATGGGCAGGCCTATATGGTGCTTGAGCATAGCGGTATGAACAAAGTGTTTGAGATCTACGAAACGCCAGAGGCATTTGCTCGATCGCTTATGGACAGTGCAGGCGAATCACTGACAAAGTAGTTGATAATGGCAATATGCCACGCAAACAAAAGTACCCGCATCTCGTACAGTCCAAATGGACGGCTCAGCAAAAAATTGACGGATGGCGGCATTTTCAAGTGACCAATCGCAAGAATCAGGGGCAGTGGGTCTTTGCCGAACTGGTTGCTGCCTGCGATCCAACAGTACGGTTTTGGCTTAATGCACGCTTGTTGAAGGATCGATCGCTCTGGCAAGCAGGTTGGCAATCACTCCAGGAGCAATCATTGCCGGAGTCTGAAGCGAGTCGAGTGCAGTAGGGCGATCGCCATTGCTTCAATGAATTACACTACTTTAACGAGTTAGAAGCAGCAAATCTGTCTCAGGGAAGGTTGCATAAGAGCGCGCACCAGTGTATCTCAGTCAGTAACCTCGGTTTTCGAGGCAACATTACTAAACTAAAGAGGTTTTTATGTTGAAATGGCTGGGAACAACGATGGTGGTTGGTGCTGTGATGTGCCTGGGAGTATCAGCAAACGCTCAGTCATGCCGCCTGCTGAGGGTAGTTGAAGGGAAAGGTGCCTATTCTGTGCAGAAAAAAGTTTCGGCTGCCAGCACCCCCGTTAGCCCAAGTAACTGGAATACCGATTTTGCTGTACCAGGTGGACAACGCTATAGCTCCTATGCGGCGACAATCCGAGCTAAAAATAAGGGCAATTACAGCATTCAGATGAACCTGAAGTATGCAAACGGCACGTCGGATAAAGTCTACGATAGCAAGGTGTCGTTGAAAGACAATGAAGCCGTGAACCTCTCAGGCTCACCCCGCTTGAATACAGAACCGTATCAGGTCAATGTAGTCGTCGGTGGGATTCCAGTCACTGGCAATTCATATACCGTTTCTGCTTCAGGATGCCGCTAATAGCCAATTCCAAGCAGCACACCTCTAGACAGATGACGCTTTCTTGTTATTAGGGTGATCTACGGTTAGAGAACAGCAAACTTGCGTTGCCTCCGTGTCTCTGCGCCTCAGCGGTCATACTTTCAACCGTTCTAGCAGTGCGCCTGTCAGTCGTTCTCTTAACCGTAGCTCTCTTACAGCAGGCATTACATGGAAACAAAACAGTTAGGTAATACAGGCATCACCGTCAGCACGATCGGCTTAGGCGGTATGCCCATGTCGCTCAGCAGTCGTCCACCAGAAGCGCAGGCGATCGCCACGATTCACCGCGCTTTGGATTTAGGTGTCACGCTAATCGACACTGCCGACTCCTACTGCAAAGACGAATCCGACAAGCACCACAATGAGCGCCTGATTCACAAAGCACTTCAGGAGTACGACAAGGACACAACCAATGTGATGATCGCCACCAAAGGCGGGCTGATGCGTCCTAACGGTTCCTGGACGCGTAATGGCAATCCTGACCATCTGCAGGAAACCATTCATGCCAGTTTTGAGGCGTTGGGTGGCGACCAGCCGATCGGTCTCTGGCAGTACCATGCCCCTGATCCTGACTACTCGATCGAAGCCTCCCTCAAACCAGCTAGAGAAGCGGTTGTTAATGGCCTCATCCGGTTTGTCGGCGTCTCTAATTTTTCGGTAGAGCAAATTAAACGCGCTCGTGATGTCGTTGAAATTGCGTCTGTGCAGAACCAATACAACCCCTGGCACCGAGAACCTGAAACAGATGGCGTGCTGGAATATTGCGATCGCGAAGGGCTAACCTTTTTCCCCTGGAGTCCGTTAGGGGGCAGTCGGCGGTTTAGCCAGATTAAAGAGATTGAGGCGATCGTGCAATTGGCTCAAGCTAAAGGCGTCTCGGTTTACAGTATCGTGCTGGCATGGCTGCGGGCGAAATCGCCCAGCGTCTTACCAATTCCCGGAGCCAGCAAACCAGAAAGTATCGAAGATTCGGTTACAGCCGCAACGATCAGCCTTTCTCAGGCAGAGGCAAACCAAATCGATCAAGCAACGGCTGCTTGAAGCAGAGAAATGGACGGTCGATCGCCATTATTCTTCAGCGTTTTCTGCTAACCACGTTTCCAAATCAGACAGGTTGGAGAAATCCAGCAGCGCCTCTCCTAAAGACTCCAGTTGGATAATAGCAATTGCCGCAACGCGCGATCGCACGGAGTCTGGTAACACTCCAACCTTGCGGGAGAGTAGGCGCAAAATGAGCGATCGTTCCCGTTTAATGCCTTGCTCAATGCCTTGCTCAATGCCTTGTGCCATCCAACTGGTGACAATTTCCATCACGCTCTCCTGCTCTGCTGGCTCTAGTCTATCAAGCTCCACCCGAAACATTTGCGACTCCGGCTCATTCAACCGTAAGTAGGTGTCTACAAACCCTGAAAGCAGGCGTGATCGAGCTGGGTCTAACCGCAAGGTTGCAATCAGACGTAAACATTCTGCCTTCACTTTGGGACGGTCTTCTGATGCGATTTGCATCTTTGCCATGAGTGCGGCTGCTACAGGATTACGCTGGTTGAGATAATCCCGCCAGTGCAGCCGATTTAACTGAATGGCCTCAAAGTTGAACTCTAGAATTTTGCGGTGTGGAAACTCAACGGTGTAGGTACAAGCTTCTGGGCGCTGTGGCTCGTCAAACGAGAATACTACGATCGGGTAAATGCGCTGCAAGTATTTCTGGTAGAGCCGTGCGAAGGTCGAAGAGTCGAGGGCAGGCGTTACCGTCTACCCCCTCTCCTCCGAAACCGTGCGTGCTTCTTTCAAAGCACACGGCTACTCAAAGAGATTCCCACTGACAGTTTGGGACTCCCGACTGCCATCAG
>JAHHIE010000012.1 GCA_019358945.1 Stenomitos rutilans HA7619-LM2
AAGCTTGTTTTGCCTCCCGCAAGTCCAAGCACGACTACGATGACCACATTTGGTTTCATCGAGTTCGTTCCATTGTTTGTAAACCTGGTTCTACCCTCAATTAGAAAAGTTTTGTCAGGCAGTCAGGTTTCAACCTTGAAGGTGCTCACCGATCGTTGCAATGCCTGAGAAACGTTCACCGTTGCGTGCAGCGACTCTGTTACCTGCCGAGACGTATGGGCCGTCTGCTGCGATCGTTGGGCAAGCTGCTGCATGAGTTGGGCGACTGCCTGGGAAATCTGAGTTTGAGAAATAGTTGCCTCCGAAATGGATTGCACTAACTGATCAGTCTCCTGAGAAAGTTGGCGCAGTTGCCCAAGATTTTGCCTGGCATCTTCAACGAGTTGCGTGCCTTCTACCATTTGCACAGTGCTTTGCTCCATCGCCTCAAGCACCTGGCGCGTTTCGCGCTGGATGTCGTCCACAAGTTGCTCGATTTCTTGAGTTGCGGCGGATGATTGTGTTGCCAATTCTCCCACTTCTTCGGCAACCACAGCAAACCCTAACCCGCCTTCGCCCGCTCGTGCCGCTTCAATACTGGCGTTCAGTGCCAACATATTTGTTTTCAGCGCGATTTGATTGATCAGTGAGATTACTTTCGAGATAGACTGCGATGATTCGCCCAACCGCTTCATCTTGTGGGCGGTTTCAGACATGGTTTCGCGGAGGGTAAAGATGCTCTGAACCGTAACGTCGATCGCCGCTTGACTTGCCTCTGCGGTAACCGATGCCGTATTGGTAACGGTGGCTGCCTGGTGCGCGCTCTCTGCGACCGCCTGAATTGAAGTCGTCATTTGATCCACAGAGCTAAGCGTTTGGGTAATGTCTTCTGATTGCCGCAGCGCTTCAGCCACGAGTTGTTGAACGGTCGTTTCGTTTTCACCGAGCGCGGTGTTGACCTGAGTTGCCGATCGCTTCACCTGCACTACAATTTGGCGCAAGCTTTCCACAATGGCATTGAAGAAATCTGCTACCGTCCCAATCTCACCTGCGGTGACATCGGCTCGCACGGTCAAGTTGCCAGAGGCGGCACCTTCTACCTGAGAGAGCAAGCCCACCAATTGCTGCTGCAACGCTTCTCGCTGCTGGCGTTGCTCTTCGCCTAACTGTTCCGCTTGCTGGCTTGATCGTTCAAGCTGCTGCAACACTTCATTTCGATCGATCGCCAAACCGATTTGAGCCGCGACCTCTCGAAAGAACGTAATTTCTGGAGCCTGCCAGGCACGCGTGCGCGAACATTGATGAACGACCAGCAACCCATGCAAAGTGCCGCTTGCCAAAATGGGAGCCACCAGATTAGCTCTGACCTTAAAGGGTTCTAATTGTGCTAAATGGCATTCTGTAAGACCAGCTTTGTAGATGTCTTCCAACGCCTGCACGCGACCCTGCTTGTATTTTTCGACATAGTTTTCTGCAAAACAGGGGTCAGCAATGACGGTGCCCAACGCACTGGGATACTGATGTCCCACGGCCTCAGCCGCAATCATGCCCTGCCACTGGTTATCAAAGAGATAGACGATCGCGCGATCGGTTTTGAGCGTTTCTCGCACGCCGCGCACCGTCACGTTATAAATTTCTTGCAGGGTAAGCGCGCTCCGCATGCGAGAGCTAATGTGATAGAGCTGTTGTGCTCGTTCGGTTTCAGCGTCCTTCTGTTCCAGGAAGGTCACTCGATCGAGCGATAACCCCACCTGGATGGCGAGTTCTTTCAGGAAGTCAATCTCACTCGCGTCCCATACATGAGGAGCTTCGCAGTGATGTGCAATGAGTAAGCCATATAGCTGATCATCTTTCAGAATGGGTGTAACCAGGTTGGCTTTAATGCCCAGTTTTGCCATTAACTTCAAATGTTCTGGATGAAACCCAGCGTTAAAGACATCGTTAGTGGCGACAACTCGCCCTTGTCGATAGGCTTCAATCAGGTTTTCACTGATGCAGGCATCTTCAATGGTGTCTGCTAGCGCGATCGGTAAGCCAGGTGCTACCGCTTCAGTAGAGATATAGCCGCTCCAGTTAGCATAAAAGCGATAAATCACCACGCGATCGACATTCAAAGCCGCTTTAGCTCCCTGCACTGCCTGCTCAAAAACGGTTTCTAAGTCTTGCTCGGTGCGTGCACGCGAACTTGCAATTTGCCCGATGACGTGTGTTCGTTGCACCCGGCCATCGCGCTGAAGGGTTTGGTTAGCCAGCAGGGACTCAGCCTTAACAGCACTATCGGCTAACTGGTTAAACACCTGAGCAATTTTGCCGATTTCATCCATTGTGGCGCTATCAGCACGAATCTCACGAGCGCCCAGCGCAAACATCTGGGTATCTTGCTGTAGCTGCTTGATGGGCTTTGCGATCGCCCGATACAACAGAAGCATCACGCCTGCCTGCGTTGCTACAAGGAAGGCGATCGTCAAAAGCTGTTGCTGCAAAGCCAGTTGCTTTAAGGTGCCTCGTTGTTGTTCAGTCAGCGATGGCTTCAGACCAGACTGATTAACCTGTATCTGGTTAACCGATGCTGTAAACCAGACGGTGGCACCTGCAACGGCCGTCACCGACAACACTCCAGATGTAATCCAGCCAAGAAGATATTTGCGCCGTAGTGATTGGTCGCTAAACCAGCGTGGCACCAATGATTGCTGCCGAGGCGCTGGCCCACTTGCGGTCAAACTTAACCCAGACCGCGATCGCTCAGACACCTCAGCTTGATCATGCTCATCGTTTGCAAGCAGTGGTTGAACTTGATTTGCCAATTGATTCGTCATAAAAGCGAGACCTTAAATCATTAGATGGTTGAGCGACGTGCGTTCCAACACGTTTGCAGAGAAAAGCCATGCCAAGCCTGGTGAATACCCATGATTTCCCCAATCCTTAGCAGCAAAAATTAAGCGTGAAGTGCGTTTGCGTAGCACTTCAGCAGATGCCAACCTGCTGATCAAATCTGGTCAGCAGCTCTGTAGGGTCAAACCTGATTGCCAGACTTCTTGGCAAATTACTTTAGTCACTACAGCTAAGCACCCGCTTACACACAGCGCGAGCAGCCGCAGAACCGCCACCAGTCAAAATTTCTAGGCCCACAGGGCCACCAACAGCCTTGGCCGCGATCGCCAACTCTGTAGTGACAGCCAAAATGCACTGGTTCACATCTTCCTCGAAGTCGGCCACAGCATGGGGATGATCATCTTTCCAGGCTTGTGCTAGAAAAAGCGCCAACGTCTCAAGGTGAGCACTGAAATCAAACGACGGTACCGCTTCATAGGGTAACGGCTCAGCTTTACCTGAGTTAAAGCCGCTAAGCGATCGTTTTTCAAAATTCGTGTTCAAATTAAAAAAGCTCATGCAACTAGCATCCGAAACAACATCACAGAACAGGCCCGAAACTTGATACGAAAGGTAGATAGCCCTGGTGATGCCGACTTAGTCGAGCCTAAAAATTTTAAATCCTTGGGACGGGATTAAACCTAACCAAGTAGGATGAAAGACGCGTATTACAGACCCATACTTTAGAATTTACAACGTCCCAGAAATAATCAGCAATTCTGTAAGACGATCTTTATAGGATCTTCATAGACATAACTCTATTGCTGCTAAAGATTCAGTTCAATCAAAGGGTACACCACGTTTAGAATTCAAGTAAAGCACTTGATTAGAATAGATGCTGATCACTCTAATCACTTCGACGTATTCTGAGGTTTAAATAAGCAGAAGTAGGAAAAAGTTACTCAAACAAAACGTCAACCTTGCCCTGAGTTAACAAAGCACTCCCGTACTGTCAGTGCTGAGTCTCTCTCAAATTCTAATCGTTTTATATTGCCATAGACTTCAGCTTTAAGCTCTGTCTCGCCGTCGATCGAGCTTTCAGGAAGCATAGGGCAGATGTTGCTAATGGAAACCCCTACCTCTTCATTATTTGCTGCATATGTACTAATATTTGACTGTAAAATACAGTTCATATTAATAATGAGATCTGAAAACCGAATCAGAGGCGTTAACATACTTTGACCGAGTTTCAGACAGCAGCTAATGAGTAATAGAGGAAGAAATATAGGAGTAAAAGTAGCCACATAAGGGTTGCTCAGTACACTACTAACTTGGCGAGTATGACTTGATGCTAGTAGAATGTCAACGTAATATGCGTATTACTTCGCTTATTTTTTAAGAAGAGTAAACTTTTCAAAGTTGTGGAATCTGAGAGGACGTCTGAGACATTGCGATCGCCTTTTGTAGAGGCGTGCGGCAAACAAGCTCCTCAACCCTCGAAATTTGCAGGCTGAGTTGTAGCTTGCTTTTGCGTAACAGTACAGCGTGAGACTCAATACCAGCCTGGTTTCTATTGGGTTTCGCTATCGCTTTCCTGGCACGCCAGAACGGCTTTACCCAACCGACGCAAGCATCGAGATTTCCAGAGCTTTGTCAGTAATCAGATAGCACCCCTGAAGTCAGTTATCAGCAAGACCCGATCTAAAGCCATTCACTATCAGCCGTCAGCTTTTAATGAAGCCGATCGCTGGTCACAAGATGACTTTCACAACTCAAAGAGGATGGCTATAGAAGATTGATCTGCTGTGAACGGCATCGCACTACGGGCGGTAGCAGATTGAGTATAGTCCTGCCTGAAGATTGGTTCCTCTGGCACAAAGCTGAAGTTTCTCCGGCATTATGCTGAGTCTTTGCAGACTGGCCGTAAGCCGGTTGGTTCAACCAATACCTGCTCAGGATAGTGTTTTAAGGACATGCCCTAAACGCTCTATCAGTTGATCAATCTGGCTGGTTTCAATAATTAGTGAGGGCGACAGCGCAATGACATCGCCAGCGGTACGCACCAAAAGTCCTTGTTCAAAACAGTTCACCAGGCATTCGTATCCACGAGCACCAGGCTGCCCAGAGGAGGCAAGTTCAATCCCGGCAACCAGGCCCAGGTTGCGAATGTCAATGACATGCGGCAAGCCGTTGAGAGAATGGACGGCATCTTCCCAGTAGCTTGCGAGGCTATGCGCTCGTTCAAACAATCCTTCTGCCTCATAGATATCTAGCGTAGCTTCGGCAGCAGCACAGGCGACGGGATGACCAGAGTAGGTGTAGCCGTGGAAGAGTTCGATCGCATTGTCGGGGCCATGCATGAAGGCGTCATAAATACCTTGCCGTGCAAACACTGCCCCCATTGGCACGGTGCCGTTCGTAATGCCTTTGGCTACCGTGACTAAATCAGGCATCACGCCAAAGTAGTCCACTGCAAAACTTGAACCCAACCGCCCGAAGCCCGTAATGACTTCATCAAAAATCAGCAGAATGCCGTATTTATCGCAAATGGCGCGTAGTCGTTCTAGATAGCCTTTCGGCGGTATGAGGACTCCAGTTGAGCCTGCCATCGGTTCCACAATGACAGCAGCGATCGTCGAAGCATCGTGCAGCGTTACAATGCGCTCCAACTCGTCTGCCAGATGTGCGCCCCACTCCGGCTGTCCCTTTGAGAAGGCGTTGTGTTCGAGATTGTGAGTATGCGGCAGGTGATCGACCCCTGGAATCAAACTGCCGAAAAACTTGCGGTTGGGCGCAATGCCACCCACAGAGATGCCCCCAAACCCAACGCCGTGATAGCCGCGTTCACGCCCAATGAGCCGAGTACGTGCCCCTTCTCCCCGCACGCGATGGTATGCCAGGGCAATTTTGAGGGCTGTATCCACCGACTCAGAGCCAGAGTTGGTAAAGAAGATATGGTTGAGGTCGCCAGGGAGCATTTTGGCAAGGCGATCGGCCAGCGAAAATGGCCCTGGATGCCCCATTTGAAAAGTCGGCGCAAAGTCAAGCTCCATCACTTGCTTCTGCACAGCGGCGGCAATTTGCTCACGCCCGTGTCCTGCGTTGACGCACCACAGCCCAGCCGTACCGTCGAGGACCTCTCGACCATCCACCGTTTTGTAATAAACGCCTTTAGCAGAGGCCATCAATCGCGGTTTGGCTTTGAACTGACGGTTGGCCGTGAAGGGCATCCAGAAGGCATTGAGGTCGGTGGGGGAGGCGATGGGGAGTGGGGAGTGGGGAGTAGGGAGTAGGGTCATTGTGTGAACACCTTGCATTGGTCGGTTGTTTACGGGTAGAAAGCGCGATCGAGGCTAGTGGGTGAAGCGTATAACGGATGGGAAAGGAGGAGGACAGTCGTGGAACAGGGTGATTTCTTGGTAAGGCTTTTGCCAGGGATGGTGCAGCTTGCTGACGTGCATCGGTTGGCGGGTCAACAGCACGATAATCTTTGCGGGCCGTACTGGATTGCCCTGCTGTTGCGATCGCGTGGCTTTCATCAGCTTACTCCAGAAGCGGTCGCCCAATGTGCAGGCTCCGTTTTGCCAACGGGTGACCCAAAAACGTGGCTTCCCAGAACCGCCAGTTCACGACAAGATTACAGCGTGGCGCTTCCTGTAGCCGCTGGTTTGAGTGATGCGGGTACGTCTTGCACAGGGTTTAATGGCGGCAGTCTCAACGCTATTGGAGGGGCGTATACGTTGGTAGCTATTCAAGCTGAGTGGTCAGCCGCGCGAGTCGAAGTGGTGCTTGATCTCTGCCGCCATCCCACTTGGAAGGCCATCCCGCTTTGCAATCTCCGCACCGATCGCCGCTGGAGTGCAAGCCTGCCAGTTAGTGACGCGATCGCCTACCTTAACGGTGAACCCATCACCTCTCCAGCCGCCGATTGGAACGTGGGACATTTTCTGGCGCTAGCAGGCATAGTGGAAGGCTACGAGCGATCGCTCATTTTGACGTGCGACACCTATCCCAGTTTTGGCTGGCAAGGCTACCACCTCCAACCCGCAGACGCGATCGCCCAGTCACTTAACCGAGGCGATGGCAACAGCGGCGGCATTCTGCTGTTTATTGCTACTCAAGACAAAGAGCAAGTTGAGCAGTGCATTAAGGCAGAGGAGTTTGCGATCGAGGCTTGGGATAACGGCAGTCCCAGTAAATGAAGGCTGGGGGAGCAAGGGCAGCGGAGGAAGCAGGAGCGTTTTTAGTGATTGTTTTTTGGTTGTTAGAAGGAGTCAGGAGTCAGAAGTCAGGAGTCAGAAGTAACTCAAAACTCTCCCCACTCCCTATCCCCTAACCCCCATCCTCTAATAAATCTCCATATACTCCTGCTGTTCCCACTCTGTGATGTGGTCGTGGAAGCGGGCAAGCTCGAAGCGTTTGACGGTGGTGACGGCGGGTCGCACGGCCACTATCGCGGTCAACGACCCACTCGTCAAGCTGCGGGGAATCGAGGGGATGCTCACGCCACCCAGCAGTTAGACAATCGACCATAAAATCACTGGTCTCTGCTGACTGACCCAAGTCAAGCGAGAGTTGATCATTGTGCGTGTTGAGAAGGCCAAAAGGCACCCAGCCGGCTTGCCACTCAGGATCGTAGTCCTCTGCCTGTTTGGCCTCCAAGCTACGGGCGTTCCCGCTGCGCGCTAGCTTCCTCCTTTTGACCTTCGCTTTAGTAGCAATGGACAATCGCAACGCGTTCGGCTTGTCATCGGCTGCGCGATTTGCTCGGAAGACATGGGCGAAAAGGACAATCGGTTGGCGGCATCTTTTTTACGGGCTTGGTCTTGTGTATTTTTGAGGCGATACCCCATGCGATTGAGCCTTTCACCGATAGTTTGACGAGTCGGCCAAGCGCTCTCGTCGTAGCCCGTCGCACGCACGCCTCGCAGACGGCTCTGGCGCTAATCCAGGCATACAGAAAGGTCGATTGAAACTTTGGGTCTGCCTGGGCTTGAGCCTCCACCAAGGAACAAATATCCGCTTCTAAGTGAGGCAAAAGCTCTGCACTTTTGCGCCGTCCCCTGGCTCGATAGTTCTCCACACAGACAAGCCCACTGCGCCGTTCATGCAAGCCTCACTGGACGCTAGGACGACACCAGCCTAAAATTGTCTCTGCTTTGCGGGCTGAGCCATCGAAGGAATCTTCGGTGTCTTTTGCCATAAAGTCTCGCTTACGGTGACCAGTCAGCTTCTTCGCTGCATTTTTGAGGGTCAGCTTGATGGTGTTGTCTAGCATGATGCTCACGATTCCAGTGCTAGAGATTGAGGGCAGCCGCAGACCAAGCCGCACGTTCTATCCTCTAGAATGGCGGGGAGTCTATTTCCCCCCAAGTTCCTAAGCAAGGAAAGCTTTGATGATAGTTTTACTCCCAAGACTCCTCAAATAAACCTCACATCCGATGAAACTTGGCGATTACAGTTGCTGAAGTTGCTTTACGTTATCCAGCGCTTTTTGTTGCCAGGGCAGGTTCAACTGCTGCTTAAACAGCGTAGCGGCTTGCTGAAAGTCTGCGATCGCCCCTTCCTTATTGCCCGTAGCGGTGCGGAGTGAACCACGGCTGTAGCGAGCCGCCGCGTTATTAGGTTTTAGCAAAATGACCTGGCTATAATCGGCAAGTGCGGCCCGTACGTTGCCTGTTTTGGCATAGGCCGTGCCCCGGTTATAGTAGGCATCGGCATAATCAAGCTTCAACGCGATCGCTTGATTGAATGACGCGATCGCGCCGTCCAAATCGTTCGCTTTCGCTAGCTCCAAACCTCGTTTAACCCATTCATAAGCGGTCTTTGGCTGTAGCAGCGAGGCAGCACTAGGAGTGGACGGGATGTCACTGTTGTCGCTAGCACAAGCAGACAGCACGGGTACGCCGAGAATCATCAGGGCGATCGCGATACGAACCGTCATATTAAGGAAGCGATAAGCAGTAAAGCGGCTAGGAAACATTGCAAGTCCCATATGTGGGCCAAGGACAATCAAGCTCGATTGAGACATAAATCCGACTTTAGTTGGTTGATGGGTGGTGGGGTAAGGCTTAAACATACAGCTATGATGTGACTGCCGTCCGACTGCTCAGTTGCCTGCTGTTGTGATCACGCTTTAATTGATCGTGTCTCAAGCAACGCGCCGAGGACTGGCTACCATTCCATAATGTTAGATGAGCATTTGGCGGTAATGGGCTGCAACGAAGCCGGATCAACGCGTGGAGTAGGGAAGGTATGACATTATTATTAGCTGGCGATATTGGCGGCACAAAAACAGCCCTTCGCCTTGTAGACGCTGAAAGCAGTAAACCGAATCCAGAAACGAACTTCACAACGCTGCACGAAAATCGTTACGTGAGCGCCAATTTTATAGATTTGGTGCCGATGGTGCGACAGTTCTTGGCGGAGGCAGAGCAGGGGCTTGGTTATGCAGTTTCACCCGAAAAAGCATGCTTTGCGATCGCGGGGCCGATTGTCAACAATACATCAAAGCTCACCAACTTATCCTGGTCGCTCAGCGGCACTCGCTTGAGCCAGCAGCTAGACATTGCGCAGGTATCTCTAATTAACGACTTTGCAGCGGTTGGCTATGGTGTGCTTGGCTTGAAGCCAGTAGACCTGCTGACGCTCCAAGTTGGGAAACTTCAAACCGATGCGCCCATCGCTGTGATTGGTGCTGGAACAGGTCTCGGTCAGGGCTTTTTAATTCCTCAAGGTGGCGATCACAGGGTGTACCCCACAGAAGGTGGGCATTCTGATTTTGCACCCCGTACCGAAATTGAATTTCAACTGTCACGCTACTTGATCGATAAGCATAATATTCAGCGTATTTCAGCCGAGCGCGTCGTGTCTGGACAAGGAATCGTAGCCATCTATCAGTTTTTGCGCGATCGACAGTTGGCGGAAGAATCACCCGATATCAAACAAGTTGTGCGTACCTGGGAACGCGAAACGGGGCGTGAAAAGAGCGTTGATCCAGCCGCCGCCATCTCACAGGCCGCTTTAGAAAAGCGCGATCGCCTTGCGGAACAATCGATGCATCTGTTTGTGGATGCGTATGGTGCCGAAGCTGGTAACCTGGCACTCAAACTGCTTCCCTATGGCGGGTTGTACGTGGCTGGTGGCATTGCGCCCAAAATTCTGCCACTCATTCAAGACAGTAGCTTCCTTAGCTCTCTGATCGACAAAGGACGCATGCTGCCTCTGCTAGAAACCGTTCCTGTTCACGTGGTACTTAATCCCAAAGTCGGGTTAATTGGTGCAGCTTTGTACGCCTCAAAACTTTAAGAGGCAAAAGGTAGAAGGCAGAAGGCAGAAGGATGAGGAGTAAAGTAAGCTGAACAGGCTAGATGGGCTGAAAGCTGATGGCTGACCGCTAACCGCTGACCGCTGATCGCTTTTAGAGAGTGTCAGTTTAATTGAAAGCTTCTACTAGTCAACAAGATCCACCACAGGTTGCATTACGGTTGCCCATCCAATCTCTAAAGTTGAGATGACCGTTTCGCAACACTTGTGTGGATATCTACATTCTTGACCTACTGGTCATTGGCTTGCTGCTGCTGCTAGTTACGCTAGGGTCGGGATGGATTGCTCGCTTGCCCATTTCCTATGCGCTCATTTACCTGGTTGTTGGTATCACACTCAGTCCTTATGGCTTTAACTTAATTCAACTCCGTCCCGATGCGAAATTTCTAGAGCGCATGACGGAGTTTGTCGTTTTAGTCTCGCTTTTTGGCTGCGGCTTGAAGATGAACCGCCCCCTTAAAGCGTGGGCGTGGAACTCGACCATTCGACTCATTGGCTTTCTGATGCCCCTTTCTATTTTTGCGGTGGCGGCGATCGCACACTGGCTGTTGCAGCTCAACTGGGGGGCTGCCGTTCTACTGGGCGCAATTCTGGCACCAACCGATCCGGTATTGGCATCAGAGGTGCAGCTAGAAGGTCTCTGCGATCGAGATGAATTGCGGTTTGGTCTCACGTCTGAGGGTGGCTTAAACGACGCTCTTGCATTTCCATTCGTCTACTTTGGGTTGCGGTGGCTTGAGGACGATCAGTGGCAAAACTGGTTTGCACAATGGGCCGCTGTCAATGTCCTTTGGGCGATCGTGGCTGGTATTGGGATGGGTATTGGAGTGGCACGCTGCATTGGATGGATCGATCGCTCCCTGCAACGCTACCGACCAGCGGATGAGTTAATCGAAGACTTTGTTGCGCTTGCCACGATTCTGGTGACTTACTCGCTGACAGAGTTAATTCATGGCTATGGCTTTGCAGCCGTCTTCGTTGCTGGGATGGTGATGCAGCGACGGGTTGCTAGCCCAGATAAGTCCAACTCTCAGTTGCGCTTTATTTCGCGTCTCGAAAAGTTAACCGAGGTGGGCGCGATTCTCATTCTAGGTTCGATGCTACGGCTGGAGCCGATCGTTCAGTTTGCCGCTCCGGCTCTCTTGATTGCAGGGCTACTGCTTTTTGTGATTCGTCCCTTAGGCACCTGGATCAGCACGATCGGCGCACCCATTCACCCTGCAACGCGCTGGCTCTTTGGCTGGTTTGGCATCCGTGGAGTGGGTTCTCTTTACTATTTAACCTACGCGTTTGGGCACGGACTACGAGGGCAAACAGGAGAACTCATTGCCTGGATCACCTTTATAACCGTTGTGCTTTCGGTGGTGCTGCATGGCATCAGTTCCACCCCTCTCATGACATGGTATGAGCGACGGATTGAGCATAAAGCTCCTCAAAAAGAGTCTTTTGAGTCGTAATCCGTGCAACCTGTAGCGTTTTTTCAAATCTACCAAATGGTAGAGCAGTTCTTAACACAACATCGTTACAGTAAATTTTGTTCATGTTTGTTAACACTGTTAAGGAGTGCTAAACATGCGAAACGTTCATCGCCCGACCCTGTTCCAATCCTTTTCCATACTCGTAAGTGTTGCTGGGCTAGGAGTGGTTAGCGTCCCCGCGATCGCTCAAATGTCACCCAGTCCAGAGCAGTCTCCCGCAGGCAGCGTGCAAACGTCGCCCACTCAGGCTCCTGTCGAAGTTCAGCCTGGTAGCACCATTCAAGCTCCCGCAGGCACAACCCAACCTATTGATCCCACTCAACCGCCTGCTACCAGCACACCAGGTGCCTCAACTAGCAATCTGACTCTTTCTGAGCTGCTTCAAAAAGGAGCTAGCACAGGCTCGTTCAAAACTCTGGCTAAAGCCGTGCAGGCAGCCGGGTTAGAGCAAACCTTGAGCGAGAGCAATGGAGCTTTCACCGTGTTTGCTCCCACCGATGAAGCCTTCGCGGCCCTTCCAGCAGGCACACTTGAAAAACTGCTGAAGCCAGAAAACAAAGCGCTTTTGAGACAAGTTCTGGCTTACCATGTCGCCCCCACTGAGTTGCCTTCAAGCGACCTTAAGACGGGCTTGGTCAAAACGCTGGGTGGTGGTCTTGCGGTGAAGGTCAGCGCAGGCAAAGTCGTTGTGAACAATGCCACTGTGATTCAACCCGATATTGAGGCTTCTAACGGCGTTGTGCATGCGATCGATCGCGTTCTGATTTCGCCCACTGTTAAGCAGCGCTTGATTTCGCTGAAGTAGTGGCTGATGCACTAAGCGATCGGATATTTGAACACGTGTGAAGCTAGGGCAGGAATGGCGATCGCTGTTCCTGCTCTTTTTTAACCGGGTGCGTTGATGGGCGATGAGAACCCCCTCATCTTATTTGTGCGATCTCACAGCCGTTTTCGTTTGGATGCACCACACCCGGTACCGTTCGGCTGAGCACTCACGTCGAAGCCCTAGACCCTGCATCCATTCTCAATCAGACTGCGGCTTAGTCGATCGAGAACCGCTGTCTTTGTGCGATCGCGGCTAAAACTTCCGTGTCCAATCCTGCCAACGTTCTACCACAACCTTCGTTTGCGTAAAAAACTCAACCGCCTGATGCCCTTGCCCGTGTAAATCGCCAAAGAAGCTGTCTTTCCAACCGCTGAAGGGGAAAAAGGCCATCGGAGCCGCCACACCAATATTGATACCAATATTCCCAGCATCCACCTCGTAGCGAAACTTACGCGCTGCCCCACCATTAGTAGTAAACAAGCAGGCCATGTTGCCATATTGCCCCTGGTTGATCAGCGCGATCGCCTCATCCAATGTATCAACATGCATCAAACTCAGCACAGGGCCAAAAATTTCAGTGCGGGCAACGTCGCCCAGTGGATTGACATCTTGTAAAACAGTGGGTCGTACAAAGTAGCCAGCTTCATAACCAGCAATTTTGGGCTGACGACCATCCACCAGAATCGATGCCCCTTCATCAATCCCTTTTTGAATCAAGCCTTCAATGCGGGTCTGGCTTTGAGGGGTGATCACTGGCCCCATTTGCACACCGTCGTCCAGACCATAGCCTACGGTACGCGTTTGAGCCACATCGGCGATCGCATCGGTAAAGGGTTGACGGGCATCGCCAATGGTGAGCGCGATCGAAGCGGCTAGACAACGCTGCCCCGCACACCCAAACGCACTATCCGCCATAATGCGAGTTGTCATCGTCATATCAGCATCCGGCAGAATCACAACCGGATTTTTTGCTCCGCCTTGGCATTGGGCACGCTTACCGTTTGCCGCCGCACGACTGTAAACATATTTAGCAACAGGCGTAGAGCCGACGAAACTGATGGCCCGAATCAATGGATGATCGAGAATGGCATCCACGATCGCTTTATCACCATTCACCAGATTCACCACTCCTCTAGGCAGCCCTGTTTGTTCCAGCAGATGCATCACCGCTTGCAGGGTGAGGGGCACACGCTCAGACGGTTTGAGAATGGTGGTATTGCCACAGGCGATCGCGTAGGGCATAAACCAAAACGGAATCATCCCCGGAAAGTTGAACGGCGCAATCACCGCTGTGACGCCAAGCGGCTGACGAATCATGCTTTCGTCAATGCCCTTTGCGATATCTTCAGAGTTGTAGCCCTGCATGAGGACGGGAATGCCACAGGCAACCTCGACGTTTTCGATCGCCCGTCGCAATTCACCCTTCGACTCGGCGAACGTCTTGCCGCATTCCTGCGTAATCGTCTGTGCCAGGGCATCAAGATGATCTTCTAATAAACCCTTGAGCTTGAAAAGATATTGGATGCGCTCTGTTGCGGGTGTGCGTCGCCAGGAAACAAATGCTGCTGCTGCCGCCTGTACCGCTTCGTCCACTTCATTGGCTGGCGATAAGGGCACCGTTGCCAATGTCTCGGTCGTCGCTGGATTCAGCACGTCTAGATACGTCGTAGCCGTTGACGTAGACCATGCACCGTTGATGTAGTTCTTAAGAGCGGTAGATACACCCATACGTTGTTCTTGAGTTTGCAGAAGAATGACAACCACCACGACCTGTCGATCGCGCGGCGTGATCCAACAGCGTTTCTAGCCTGCGCCGTTGGGCAGATGCTTCAGTCTAACGTCACTCTCTGCGATCGGTGGTAGTATTGCGGCTTCTACGGATACAAGCGATGCTTAAATCTACTGACAAAACGCCAACTCCACCTTCTTATCAAGCAGCATTCATGCCATTCGTCTCAAAAAGACCGTGCATCATTAATTACCCAAATTTTCAAAGGAGCCAGTACATGATGGGCCAGCTTCTGGCGCAAACGTAACGCCAGAGGCATCACCCGCTTGGGGTTTCTGAGATTGACAGAGTACCGCCAGCGTCGTCAATTCACCACCCACTACACCAGTCGTACTGCCCACACTCACCCCACCTACATGCGCCCGCAGCGAAAGCGTGTTCTGGGGATAAGAAACATTGGTCGCAGCCGTGCTGGTGTTGTCTTGAATGGCGTAGGTATAGTTTGTCGTTTGAGTTTTGATGCCCAAACCCAATAGCGAGAAATCGTTTGTGAATGTATTTTGCTCAAGAAAGTACGCCTGATGAGCGCGGTTCAGCGAACCAATGTACTGCTTTGATTCGGTTTCTTTCGCTTTGTTAGCCTGATTCAAGAACGAGGGGAGTGCGATCGCCGATAGAACGCCAACAATCACAATTACAACCAGCAGTTCAATTAAGGTAAAACCTTCAGGTGGATTAGGGGTGGATTTACGGAGAGACGGTTTCATGGATTGCTCTTGTAGTCAATAGAGAGTGAAGTACTTAGGAGATGCAACCCGTACCAATGCAGGCTTTGAATGGGATCTCAAATCAACATTGCTAAAGTCATTGAAGCGTGTCTTTCTTAACGGATTATCAGCAATTCTACTGAGGGCAACAAGCCAGAAGTCCTCAAGTTTATAGACTCTTGACAAGCTAATACTTAGGGTTCATCGGTGCTACATAGCTCGGCATAGGTGTTTCAAGGCTTACATGCTTACAGCCCTTACGCCCAAGGGGTTTGAATGACCAAAGCCGTAGTACCAGCAGGACTGTTTTCAGTCCAGATTTAGAGTCAAAGCAAGCAAACGATTGACCAATGCTTAGAAAGATCGGCAGTTTGGCTGAGAATGCTGACAAGTAGCCAGGGAATCTTAAATGCAGAACTCTGGGTGTAACGATGTTTTCTTTGCTACTGCTAACGTTGATGACTGGCTTTACGATCTATCGCGTGTTGCTGCTTTCACACAAGCGTGTATGAACTAAACAAACCATTTGTGTGTTGAAACAGAAATGATGCAATATGCTTAAGCGCTACTCAATCCTCAGCACTCTTTCAACCGACATTACAAAACTTCTGATGTGCTAAATTTACAGACCAGTTGCGTCCGGAGGAGGCAATTCGCCGAGAATCGTGAAGCGGACGTGATTAATCGCCAACTCGCCGATCGACACATCTACTCCATCATTCTGGGTCGTCATGGTTTCAAATGGAATGCCCTTGCCAATTTCGGCGTGATACCAGGGCAACCCCATAAAAAATCGGGTTGGATATGGCCCCCGCTCAACCACATCATCAGGGTTTGATTCCATCGGCAGCCAGCCATAGCCAGGAACGTAAAACTCAATCCAAACGTGGTTATAGTCCGGCTCTAGCGGAACGTTATGCTGTTCGGCTTTGGCAGGGCACTTGTAACGACCAACAGTACGACAGGCGATGCCATTTAACCGTGCTAGCGCTAGCAACACACCCACATATTCGCCACAGGAACCAACGCCTCTCTCCCACACGACATCAGGCGTATCAATATGAGGCGTGAGGCTGTAGGAAAGGCGATCGTACACGTAATTGCGAATCTTTAAGATCTTTCGCAACAGATTAGTTTCGGTGCCGATCGCGGCCTTAGCGGCTTGCTGAATTACGGGTATATCCATTGCCAGCTCGTCATCATCCACAAGATAACGGTCATGAAAATCGGCGGGCATGGCAGGTAATGTCTCCACATCATCTGGCGTCAAGGCATACTTAATGCCACGCACCTCCAGCAGTGCTTTCCAGCCAAAGACCTGCCGTTCTTGCGCTTTGAGCTTATTGAAGTGGAAGACAGCAACCCGCTGCCCATCTTGTAGTTCTTCGGTAAAGGGAAGGCCGATCGCATCAACGCGCAGAATTTTTTGGCGATGCGTTTCAGTCGGTAAGGCAATCCGCCATTCCAGGTTGTGGATCTCGACTTCTTCTAACGGTAGTAGCTCCTCTGCATAAGACATCTCAATCAAATAGCCGTTAGACAAGGTGTAGCGGTCTTTGGCATTGTGCTGAATGTAGAGCGGGTGGATGAAGGTACGATCGCGGAACGTGAGTTCTAGCGGCTCTTCTAGATTGTTTGGGTTATCTCGAATATAGGGTTCTTCACCTGCGTAGGAGACATAAAGAATATCCCGTCCCTCGTCTGGAGAGGGGTAAAACGTCAGCCCAGTCGGAAATTCAAAAGGCGTTAACACGCAAAACTGCTGTTCACCCGTCGCTCGATCGAGGCAGTACACGGTTTGCTCTAGGCGATCGCACACCCAAAGCTCTTCACCGCGAACTGCCAGGTTAGCAACACCCACACCGGGCATAGGCAAGCGAGTAATTAACCGTCGTGACTGACGCTCAAAAATCGAGATATACCCTTCTTTTTGACTGGCAATATAGACCGTTGATTCCCAGACAGCAATGCCATCAACCTCGTAAGGCATGGTGACAAAAAGCTGCGGCAAAAAGTCATCAACGCTGCAAACGTAAACATTTTCTTCGCGCGCAAACCAAAGACTCGACTGCCAGACCGCTAACCCAGTCGCACCAATAAAATCCTCTACCTGACAGGAATTAACGATCGTTGCATTGTCAGTAGCAGGGTCAATCCTTAGCACATAGCCCCGTATCGAATCGAGTGCCACAAGAGACTCGCCTAAAACCGCAAGTCCTTGAATGGCGTAAGCTCCCAAGGGCCGAACGGTACGCGACCAAACGTCCTGTGCAGAAGGGGGCGTGGGAATGGAGGCGGAAGACTTAACTACAGACTGTGCGTGGCTCGTTTGCATATTTGCGGCTTTTCTGTACCGTACCGTTTTGGAATGACTAAAGTGTCGTCGCCTGCTTTCACTTAATTAATCAGCGAAGGAAACGTGGCAATCCAGCTTTTCGACCAGTACTCAGTGTCTTCATCATAAACACAATCCCTTGAGCAGATCTGTATCCAGACAGCTTTCCATAAAATCAATTTGTGGATACGTACAGCGATCTCTGGTCGGGTATCTACGGTCGATCGCTATGCACGCCTTGCGTAGGCTGGAACAGCACCACTCCTGTCGTCTTTGAGCAAGCCATTAGATCAACAAAGTGAATCAGTAGCCGGAGGAAGATAAGAGTCGCGGTCGAACGACAAATTTAAAGGGCAGAAACAAGCCCCATTCGTCTTGCTTCTGCCTTGTGCCCCTAGGATTATTCTGGACAAACCAGGCAACTCAGCGGCTAGCCACCGTAACCAGCTTGACGGACAACGTCAGAAATTTCTTCTGCATCTTTGACGTGATGGAGCGCTTTCTGGCTGCCATCTGGTTCGTCAACGACAAAGTAAGTGGGTACAACAATGTGGTCACCTGTGATGTCAGGCGCGTCAACGGCCACTTGTTGAGCCTTCTCTTCCAAGGATTTGGATTCATCAATACGATCGCCCGGATTGACCGTCATGTCAGGGTTGCGATCAAGCGCTTTTCTCTGCTCTTGTTTCTGAGCGGGATCAACTTCCTCAGGGGTCATTGGTTGGTTGATGTCCGCTGCGTTATCGTTCGGCATAGAGTCTTTGTTCATCACACAGTCCTCTTCTTATCTCTCATTCCACATTAGAAGGAGAGTTCGAAATGCTCATCTTTCTAACGGAGCGATGTTCGGTATCTCGCAAGATGGATAGCTAGTTTGCAGCACTTGCGTTTGCGATCGTGGCTTAGCCAAAGGTCTTCTCATACACACCCTCAAAAGTGTCCTGACAAGGCTTGACAGCATTACTGGTAAACTAATCGCGAATGCACGGTAGAGGAAAACCCAGCTAAAAGGCTATCGTTAGAATCAAGTTTGATGGCTATGGGGCATTGGTAAACAAGGTAGTAGCGGTATGGATTTGTTGGAGTATCAGGCAAAGGAATTATTTCGCGAAATGGGCATTCCAGTGCTGCCCTCTCAGCGCATCGATCGCCCTAAAGACTTAAAGGGCCTGACGATCCCTTACCCGGTCGTGCTGAAGTCGCAGGTATATATTGGGGGACGCGGGCGAGTGGGTGGCGTGCGGTTTGTCGAAAACACGATCGATGCGGTAGCCGCCGCGCAAACGATTTTCAACTTGCCAATTATGGGTGAGTATCCAACAGCGCTGTTGGCAGAAGCCAAGTACGATTCCGAACGCGAATTTTATCTAGCAGTTGTTCTCAATCGATCGATTTGTCGCCCTGTGCTGCTGGGGTCGCAGCAGGGTGGTATTGATGTCCAAGCCGCGCTGGAACGGATGCAGCATGTGGTGGTCGATCAAGAGTTTTCGCCCTTCTATGCCCGCCGTTTAGCGCTCAAAATGGGGCTTCAGGGAGAGTTGATCGAATCTGTTAGCGCCATGCTAGAGAAGATGTATCGACTTTTTGTCCAACACGACTTAGATCTGGTAGAGATTAATCCTCTAGGCGTTACGACCAGCGGCGAAGTCATGGCACTAGACGGCAAAATTACCGTAAATGATGATGCCCTTGCACGACATCCTGCGTTAGCCACTCTCATTGCCAGAACAGACAGTTACGCTGGGCCTCCGAGCACAGAGCCTGTGACAATGGAACTGGACGGTCAGATTGGCATTTTGTGCAACGGTGCAGGATTGACGATGGCAACGATGGATGCAGTCTCTCAAGCGGGAGGCAAACCAGCCGCCTTCTTGACGATCGGAGGTGAGACTCAGTGGGATGCAACTCCAGAAAGATTACGTGAACAACTGGAGCGCGGGTTAGAACAGATGGCGCAAACAAAATACGTGCGCGTGCTGCTCATCAACTTAGTGAGCGGCCTGATCCCCTGTGATGATATCGCAGGCGTTATTGCCACATATCTACTCAGCCGAGTACGCAAACCACGCAGCATCAGCGAAATCAGCCCTGAAGCCTTGATTTCTCATGCGACTCGGTTCCCTCAGTTAGTTGTGCGGTTAGTTGGACGCGATCGGGACTCAGCGCGATCGTGCTTAGAAACGGTTCAAATTTCGTTGATTGACAGTCTGAATGATGCCGTGACCCAAGCTGTGACGCTAGCCAAAACACCCGCACGCAATTCGTAGTAAACACTCTGGCATCAGTTCAAATACACTTCGCCATCTGACTCAATGCTAAGTGCTGTCTTATCAATGGCAAAATCAGTAGTTTCAGTCAGCGTGAGTTCAATCGTGTTGGGAGCCGTTGTAGGCACCTGCGGACTCACGAGCAAAAACCCTCGATCGCGCCGATAGAACGTGACATTAACAGGTGTTTTTAGGGCTTGGAGTGTTGCGGTCGATCGTCCGGTCAGCGTTCGCACCTGAGTATCACCGATCACTTGATAGGCGATGTCAGCTCCAGTCTTATTGATTAACTTAACGCTAACTAAACCGTTTGCAGGTCTAAGCGTTGCAATCGGAGGCTGTTGTTGACTTGGTAAAGGTGGATTGATTACGGGAGGTGAAGGGCGCGTTTGTGCACTTGCCTTACCGCTGGATGAAAAAGCGATGATTGGGAAAGCAATCACAACCGAAAACAATAAGCCAGCATAAAAAATATCACCCAAAGCAGACTTATTCACTTGTAGCGCTTTTGTCATAATCACTTTATACTTTATAAATTTTCCTAAACTGGTGAAAGATGGAAAATTGGAAAGCATCTAGGAGACAGAACTCAGGAGTTGGAAGTGGTTAACTGACTAACTTCTGACTCCTCAATGCTTAAATTGAAGTTGTACCGTAGTTGAGCGAGGCTTTCTATAGACGGACGTAGTCAACTAACGACTTGCATTTGCTAGAAAGCTTTCTTTATTCGTTTCTAGCACTGTTAAGCATCTGCAAGAGACGAACATAAAGTCTATCCCCGCAACTCACCTTAACAATAGCAACAAAACGTCTACTTAAGCTTCATGCCATAGTTCACTGACTCGTCCCTCTGGCATCCATTGAGCAATTTCTTCAATGCGTTCTTCAGAGAGTTCATCTTTTGTCGCAGCGAAAATAGCTTTGACGACAGCTTCTCGATCTCGTTCTGGAGGCATTCCAGACTCATTAGCAACTCGGAAGAGAAAGCGATCAGAATCAATTTTGAAGATACCAGGACCTTGCCACGGTGGACGTACCCGACTTAGGAAGCCAACCAGCGGATTGGTATCGCGCCAGAGATCAGTAACTTCCATTTGTAGCGCTTTCTCATCCGTTGGCAGCGCGTCTTCGTGAAGTTCGTCAGCGACGCGATCGGCCGCTTCGGTTGTCATCAAGTCGCGCATAATGCGAAAAACAACTTCTGTGACGTCTCTAGCGTCATAAGGCTCAGGTAAATCACCATTTCTCATCACCTTTTCAAGGAATGGCATGTCCTTCTCTTGGATTTGAGTCTGCATGAAAGGCTCCAACTTTATGAAATGTCGTTTTTACAATTGTCTCTGTGCGATCGCGGCTGCAAGTCTAACTGGCAAGACTTAGCCAAAAGCCGCAGTGGATCGTCATGACCGGGTTTTTCCACTGATCACATTAACTTCTGTAATCAAAATTTATTGGAATGGACATTTCTACGTCTCCGTCGCAGGAAGCAGCTTTTTGAGCGGTCACGCTATTCTTTAGAGGGATTCGATCGTTAAGACGACATTACGCTAGCCTCTAAGCGATCAAATCGCAGTCTAAAATAGAGGGATTCGCTTCTACAACCCATTTTTATTGGTTAAAAGAAGATACGTCTTCTTTCCAAGGCACCTCCATCGATTGCTCTCGTTGGTGCACCTGCCGCACCTTTGCCCTCAAAGTTTGAGCTACCGCTATTAAATTTGCGCGTTTCAGGGAAATCTGGGAGCGCTTAGAAACCAGTTGTCACTGAATTTTGACTCAATGAAACTGTCGCTTTATTGCCCTAGCTGCTCCCGACCGATCGCTGACCTCAACAACACAGTGCCGCAGGTAACCTGCGCGGCCTGCCGACATCATTATGGTGTGGTACATGGCAAGCTGTCTAAGCATTCCTCCATCAGCGAACCCTTGCTGTTTCTTAGCGATAAGCTACCTAGTTTCCATAAACGACACTACACGCTGCAAATTACAACGCCCGATCGCAATTTGAAGCAACTTCAGTTTTCTATCCCTGGCAAGGCAGACCCGCTCTCGGTTCACTATGGCGACGTGGTGTCTGTGCTCTACACGATGCAGGGCTACCTGATGAAAAAGCTCGTTGCTGTCACCAACCACACCACTGGCAAACGCTACGTCCTGCCGAAACCCGTACCCAGTAACACCCAACGGTTCCTGTCCTTGACCACGATCGTTCTTGGGCTTTTGGTGGGTTCTTTTATGCTAAGCGGGGTCAATGTCTTTCTCGTGTCGATCGTGACGGCTCTGGGAGTGCTGGCCTATCTTAAAGTAACCAATAGCGCACAATTAACTAGTCCACCGCTGGATGCGCAAGGGCATGAAGGTCGGCGACTAACGGGCGATCAACGCCTTCTAACGCAGAAAGTAAAGATTGAGCATCGCATTGATGAGATCAATCATGAGTGCAAATCGAATCAAGGTCTTATCGATCGGCTAGAAGACTTGAAGCGCAAAATGGTCGATGTCGATCAGCAACTCTATGCCCCCCGCATTTTTAGAACCACTGGCGCAGTGACAATCTTGAAGCAGCAAATTACCAACAGTCAACGACTAGTGCGGGAATATCGACGGGCATTGCAAATGATTGAAATCGAGATAGAAACATCCTGGATTGCCGATCAATTACCAGATGCAAGCAATTTTACCCGCGCCATTTTGCAAAAGCTGGAAGAACTGAAGGCGATCGAAGAGCAAAATCAATTCCTCAAGCTTCAACTTGCCGCCTATGAAGAAGTGCAGCATCATGTGATTCCAGGCTATGAACGCTAAGGAGCGATAACAGTAGCCGTTAAGATGGCTGCAATCGCGTCAGGTTAGTTGGCATAGGGTCGGCCTCGATCGAGGTGAGCTACAATCAGGAGTGGTCAGCGCACTCAAGTAAAGTGCATTGGCGAGGGTCTTCATGGAACTTGGAGCGCAACTTAGCTGGCAGAGAGTCAAACACATCGTCAGCAGCTACCAACTAGATGGTCACGATACAGAGGTATTTGAGCACGATTTACAGTTGCTTTTTGCTCATTACCCGTCCCCTCTCATTGAGCTTGCCCTCGTTGAAACACTGGTTGATGGCTGGCTTCAGGTGCCGCTCCTACGAGGCTGTGAGTTTCTAGCCAAAGTGTATGAGCTACTCAAGCAATGGGAAGAACAGGCACTTACAGGAAGCGACTCTGTGACGCGACAACGCGCTAGCACCATTGCACCAGACCAGTTTCAGCAAATTACAGGACTTGATCCGACTCCTATTTTTGGGTCTGATCGATCGTCGTCTCAACCATCGCTGCCGTCTTCTGGTAGTAGTGGCTGAGGCGAAACGGTTGCTTGACAGCAGAAGTTCCGACCGCTGCAGCTTGCAGTCATGTGACACGCATCACGCTAAGCCCCTTCAGTGGTCACTAGCCAGTGCAGTAGGAATCACAGGTTGCACGTCTGTCTGTCACTGGAACTTTAGGCCGCAGGCTCGATACTAAAACCATCGAGTTCTAATTGTCGTCATGGTTGCTATCAGTCCACTGCCTTGCGCCATCTCTGAACTGTTTGCCCAAGTTAGCGTTTCTGGCCAAATTACATTGGCCGATCGCTATGGCATTTTGGCAGTGCTGTTGCATGAACCCACCAATGAGGAGGAGTTGCATTGCATCGATCGTCTTCTACACTCCTTGCGGAAAGGACGCGTACAGATCGTTAATGAGCTTTCTACGATCCTGTAATACCAATTCTTTAGAGGATGTTTGGAAAGTGGCAAAGGGCACCTGTAGAGAGGAAAGCCTCCTAGGGGCTTAGGCTGAATCATAACAACAACAGCCCTCCAGGAAGCAATGATACCAATTTGAATTGAAAATGCGACACATCCTATAGGGGCAAGGCAATGCCTTGCCCCTACCCACCGATTGATCTGTAGCCGTCATTCTTTAAATCGGTATGACTCTAGCCTACACAAGCGAACTCACGCTTGAACAATTTGAGTTACTCCCAGCCCTGTTGCCCCCTGCTGCCCCGACTGGCAGACCTCGCACGATCAATCTGCTGTCGGAGTCCTCAGAGCGTTCATCTATATTGCGATGATTCGGCTGATGCTACGCAGGTTGGCTTGAACCTTTTTAGACCTTCTCCGTATTTCCAAACATCCTCTAATATTGGCAGTGATCTAGCCGAGTCACAGGGTCTTTCATACCTTGACTTTAGCGATTTTTCATTCGCTTGGAGTGTCCCTCTCTCTGCGCTCTGCGTAAGTCCTATAGTTATTAAAAGCTGTCAGAAGGTAGAAGGCTAACTGCTGACCGTTGACCATTGACCTCTTAATCAGTACGATTCTCTGTACGAATGAGCCATGCATCCCTACAGAGAATCGCTCTTTCTGAAGATTTCTTTATATCCATCAAGGTGATGAGATACCACGATCGTGAAAATAAACCCTGTGGAAGATGTCTTGGTTTACTCACGCCTATATGCTTAACGGTAGGATTTAGAATTCGTATGGAGTGTAATCGATGAGTATATTAATGGTTGCGGATGCTGCTAGCACTGGCATGCAGTTTCCAGTTTCTTTTACAGTTGTTTATGTGGTTGGGTTTATTGCGGCTGTCTCGATCGGCTCGATCGCTTGGTACAACTCGAAGCGTCCCCCCGGTTGGGAAGGCAAAGAGCGCCCCGATGCTGTACCTGAAGTAAAGAAAGAAGAAACCCCTGGCTTATAGTGAAAAAGCTGAGCCGTCAGTGTCTACAGCTGTATTAGTCATCGGCTATCAGCTCAAACTGCAAGCTGATGACTAACTCTGTGTTGTCTAAAACGCACTTTGAAGCACTATAAATCTGCGTGGGTACAGGGCTTCAAACTTGGGTCTATGAATTTAGGGTCGAGATCCAGCGTTGGTACATGCTCCGGATGGCATTTAGTACGGGACTGTGGCCTGTATCAGAGGAGGGGCTAGCAGGATTCAACTGTTGCAAATCAGTAAGCATCTTTGCTTCAGCACTGTCAACAACGCCGTCGCTGTAGATGAGTCCGCTGATGGCTTCAATCAGTTGCTGGCATCCTTCTGAGGTGGGGTGATCGCCCAGGTAATCGTTGACCCACGCATAGCATTCTTCTGGTTTGACGGCGCGAAATTCGTGTATCAATGGCTGGATTTCCGGTTCGTTTTCCAGTCCTTTTTCTTGCACAATACGGTTTAGGTAGGTGCGCTCTTCTGGCTGAATTTGTCCATCAAGCCAGGCAACCCCAATCAGAATTTTAAGCAGGGTTTTGGTGTCAGAGTTTGATGCCATTGGTTTCTAAAAAAGTTAGGTGGTAAGGTTTGGTCGAAGAATACTAGCTATTTTCCCTACACCCTACACCCTACCCCCTACCCCCACCTATGACCCCTTAACGCTTCTTCAAGCGAGCCATAAAAAAGCCATCCATATCATGCTGCTGTGACCACACCTTGACCCATCCCTCAGTTGTGACGAAAGCGGCAGGGGGAGATGTGGTAGCTGGTGGGTCGATCGCCCACTCAAGATGACGCTCCAGAAAACCCTGCACGATCGCCTCATTTTCTAGCGGATGCAGCGTGCAGGTGGCGTAAACCAGAATGCCGGATGGTTTTACCCATGAGGCTGCTTGCTCTAGCAACTCGGTTTGCAGTTGGGTCAGTTGCTGTACCGTTTCGGGCGTTTGTCGCCAGCGAGCATCGGCATGGCGGTGGAGGGTGCCCAACCCAGAACAGGGCGCATCCACCAACACTCGATCGCACTGTCCGACAAATTGCGGTAGTTGGCGACTATCGCCTTCGCAAAGCTGGATTGATCGCACGCCCAGTCGATCAGCATTTTGCTTGAGTTTTCTGAGCCGCGATGCCGCGCGATCGCACGCCCAAACCGTACCTCGATCGTGCATCAACTCCGCCAGGTGCATGGTTTTGCCGCCCGGAGCAGCACAGGCATCAACCACAACATCTCCTGGCTGCGGATCTACGAGATAGCCCACCAGTTGCGCGCTACTGTCCTGTACAATCCACCAGCCTTCAGCAAACCCTGGTAACTGCTGCATCGCCCCGGATGCACTTGGAAGGCGCAACGCCTGTGGCAACTGAGGCACCCGACTGACTGCAATTCCTGCTGACTGCATTGCCGCTTCAAGCGTTTCTAGAGAGGCTCGTAGCGTATTTACCCGGAGATCAATGTGGGGCGGTTGATTCAGCCATTGACACAGTTGCTCTGTTGCCTCAATTCCTAACTGCTCTAGCCACACCTCCACAATCCAGTTGGGGTAGCTGTGCAAAACGCTCAGACGATCGACAGTAGAAGGATAAAGGCTTAAGTCTAAAGGATCAGGATGCAGAGCAAGATCCTCTCCTGTCATCCCTTCTGCCCCCTGCTCCCTGCCCCCTGCCCCTTGCCCCCTTTCCCTCAAGCGAACATACTGCCGCAGCACCCCATTCACAAAACCTGTTAATCCCGTAAACCCGTTTTGCTTCGCCAGATCGACCGTAGTATTAACGGCAGCAGAGGCAGGCACCTGGTTGAGATAGCGCAGTTGGTACAGCCCTAAATGCAGAATGGCACGCAGATCGGCGGGTTGCTGATGGACAGGCTTTTTGGCAAGTTGGTTAATGAGGGCATCTAAGGTGCGCTGGCGACGAATGCTGCCGTACACTAGCTCAGTCAACAGGCGACGATCGAGTAAACTACTCAGCTTTGCTTGATGCAAAACTTTATCCAGGGCAACGTCGGCGAAGGCTCCTCGCTGCACCGATCGCAGCACTAAAAAAGCCAACTGACGAGGATTTTGAGTCACGAAAAATAGGAAAGAACACCTTTTTCAGGATAACAGGGTGGCTATGGCGATCGACGTTTTTGGCTGTCTGATACCTCAAGTCTTCCTGAACCACAGTGTCCCCATAAGGCGGTAGGATCTGAACGACTCAGCTTGACCATCCTCTACAATCATCTGCCTTTTACAATGGCGCTTAAGATTATCGATCAGTTCGACAGCAGTTTTACCCTTGATCCTGACGCAAAAGCGGCGTTGTTTGAGCTGCTGCAAAGTGGCCCCTTTCTTCAACAGGTGGCTCAGCAAGCAAGCTATCCGGTTGTTGCGTTCACCGAACTATTGTTCCAGCCCGTTCCTTACAGTGCTGCTACACCAAAAGGAATGCCTGCTGAATTTGAGAAATTCCACAAGGTTGATGGTTATGTCATTATCAACGTACCGCCTAATTTTATGTTTAAGGCAAAGATTTTTAAGCCCAGTCGCCTGTGTGCGATTTATCGAAAGGCTCGAGACTAAATAATTAGGGCTACATGATTAGGACTCAAGGCTAAAAATCAACCTTTCATCTCTCATTCTTCTCCAAATGTCTTCTCAACCCGATACTCCTTCACTGTCTAGTTTGGAGTTTATTCACTATCTTGACGATCGTGGTCACTTGCCTGAATTTTTACAGGGAAAAATCGGCGTGTATGCCATTTTTGATCAACAGCAAATGCTGCAATATGTTGGGTATTCCCGCGATATTCATTTGAGCCTCAAGCAACAGTTGGTGCGTCAACCAGAGTGCTGTTACTGGCTGAAAGTACAGACGATCGATCGCCCCAATCGCACGATTTTAGAAGAAATTCGTACCACCTGGATCAGCGAGAATGGATCGGTACCAGCAGGGAATGGTGTGGATGAGGGGCAATGGACGCAAGCGATCGATGCCAAGCTTCAAATGACACCAGAGGAGCAGGCGAGCCTTGTGGGGGCGATCGATGAATTGACTCAAACGAAGGTTCTCAAGCAAGTGGCTCGTCGAGTCGAGGCAGAAATCCTGGAAGTGTTAAAATCTCGCGGCGTTCAGGTCGAAATTCGCTTCAATCCTAAGCTAAAGGAAGAAGGCTTATTAGATCTTAAGTAGCATTCAATCCGATTACTGTTCTGTAGAGGTTTGTACACCTCCGTCTCACAAGACAGGCTCAAGCCATTTGACAGTAGCCTCACCCTTAAATAGCTTCTTCAGATCGGGTGTACTTTGGGTTGCTGGCTATTTGTCGACTTCCCATATTGACTCAACTTAGCTATTTGTCATTGACCGATAGTTCACGCGGATATGGAGATGAAACAATAAGACCTCTATCTCTCCATGTAGTTAAAACATAATCAAGGAAGTTTGGTATAGGTTCAGCACCACAGATTGATGCAAGCTGCTGTCCTGCTTGTGTCAGTAGAACTTTTCCAGTCTCTAACTCATTATCTTGTTCACCAGAAAACTCAATGCTTATTGGCGCTCCATAGTAAAAAATGCACATGTATTTTGGAACTCTTATTCGCTTGTATCCAGTGAGAGCTAAACTAATTAAACCAATGTCATCCAGATGTTTCAGGACATTGAAGTTAATTCCGTGATCGATGTAAATTGAGACTTGCTCGTCATATATTAATGGAACCACGTTCCCAATAAACCACCCAAATCCGCATAAAGTGCTGAATAGCGACGCATCTGTTTTATCAAGTGAACTCAACAGATCAATCGTGCGCTTTGAGTAACTGCCAGGGAAACTTGCCTCTCCAGCTAACAGCTTTGCCCATAATGCCTGCATTTGTTCGTCTGATATGAGACGGCATTTATCAAAGAAGTTTGTGATCCAATCATCCTCAACACTACTAGGGTCTGCATCTTCCTGGAGGTAAGGTAGAGCCTTAGCAGTAATAGACTCGATGTTGTCTTGTTTTTTTGCTTCCTCAAGGACGAACCGATGTAAAGCTCGCTGTTGTAATTCAGTTATCTCAATCTGAACAAGAGCCTTTATTCTTTCAGCATCAGCTTCTGCACGAGCAACTTGCCTTATCTGATAAGGCCTGAAATACCCTCCAATTGCATCTGATATTTTCTCAATTAGAACAACCGCAGGTTTTGAAACATCTCCAAGATTAATGATGGAGTTGCCGTTACTCATAAGTTCCCGTAACTCAAATTTTTAGTTTTTAGTACTCTTGCTAGTACACTATAGCAATTTCATCTGAGTATAGAAGAGAAGGTTGAGCAGTATTCAATGCCTAAAAGATAGCTTTAAGGTTATACCTCGGTTTAGAAGCGGAGCAGCCAACTAATTTGTCATGGTATGTCTAACTCTCTTGATAGAGAATTCAGCAATCAGAGGCGAGGATAGCTCACTTCTTGTGATTTCTATCTCCTTGCCTACCACTTCTCTAATTGCTTTTAATAGCCAAAAAGTAACAACCTCCTCTAACTTTCTTACGGATCAACCCAGCGATCGTCTGACTTAATCAAATTAATCAATTCTTCAACGCCTTGCGCTTCGGGGACCTTCTTAATTTCATCCCGTCCCCGGTAGAGGGAAATCCAGCCTGCTTGTTTGCCCACATAGCCATAGTCTGCGTCTGCCATCTCACCGGGACCATTCACAATGCAGCCCATCACGGCAATGTTTAAACCTGTGAGGTGACTGGTGGCTTCGCGTACTTTGTGCAGCACTTCTTCCAGATTAAACAGAGTGCGTCCGCAGGAAGGACAGGCGACGTATTCCACCATCGTGCGGCGGAGTCCCAGCGCTTGCAAAATGCCGTAGCAAACGGGGATTTCTTTTTCGGGTGCTTCAGTGAGGGAGACGCGAATGGTATCGCCAATGCCTTCTGCCAGTAGTGTGCCAATGCCCGCAGTGGATTTAATGCGACCGTATTCGCCGTCGCCTGCTTCCGTTACGCCCAGATGGAGGGGATACGCCATGCCCAGCTCATCCATGCGCTTCACCATCAAACGATTAGCCGCAATCATCACGGGCACTCTGGAGGCTTTGAGCGACAGTTCAATGTGGTAGAAGTTGAGCGATTCGCAGATGCGGATGAACTCCAACGCCGACTCCACCATGCCTTCGGGTGTGTCGCCGTAGGTAAATAGCATCCGTTCTGCCAGGGAGCCGTGATTTACGCCAATCCGCATAGATTTATTCTGGTCGCGCAGGGAGATGACCAACGGTTCTAACGTTTCGCGAATTTTCTCGCCAATTTCGTCGAATTCTGCCTGGGTATACTCGGTGCGATCGCTCTTCGGCTTCTCAAACACGTATAGCCCTGGATTGATCCGCACATTATCCACATGCTTGGCAGCTTCTAGCGCAATTTTGAGTCCGTTGTGATGCACATCTGCCACCAGCGGCACATTTTGATAGGTCGTGTTTAAGCGACGGCGAATTTCTTCCATTGCCTTGGCATGTGCCATACTGGGCACCGTGACCCGCACAATTTCGCAGCCAATTTCGTGGAGGCGACGAATCGCTGCGACGGAACCCTCAATGTCCAGTGTGTCTTCATTGATCATGGACTGGACGGCAACGGGGTGCTGGCTACCGATCGCAAGGCTGCCGACAGGCACCGATCGCGTTTTGCGACGTTGAATAGACGTATCGGTAGGAGCAGCCGGGGAAGTGGAAACCGCAGTTGGGCTAGGCAGAGTTTGCATACGCTGTTAGTAACGCTTGGCAGCAAGACAACACTGTAAACAGGACAAAATGATTTGTCTCTGCCCTTACAGATTGCCATAGATAGGACGAGTTTGACGGTTAAATTTGGCGATTAAGACACAACGAACTCGTGGCAAGGCGAACCTTCACAGCAGCCGTAACCCTTCGCATTGATTGTGGCGGATGATGCAACGAGCTAACGAGCCGCACTACGAGCATCTTCGCGAGGTTTTGCCTTATTCACCTTAAGCTGACGGCCCATCCACTCTGCCCCGTCTAAATCGGCGATCGCGGCGTCTTCTTGAGCATCTTCGGCCAGTTCAACAAAGGCAAAGCCACGCATACGCCCCGTTTCGCGATCGGTTGGCAGCGAAATGCGCTTCACGGTGCCGTACTCAGAGAATACTTCCGTGAGGTCGTCAGGGGTTGCTTGATAGGACAAGTTACCAACGTAAATAGTCATGAGCGAGTCATCAGGTTGAGGAGCGAAGGGTTCATGTATAACCCCATAGATCCGGTGATAGCATATCCTCCTCACCTCATTCTGAAAACCCTGATACCTATTGAGGGTTGCTGATGCGAAAGACTCGCACTTTAATCGATCGAAATCGACTTAGGCCCACTGCTATTACCATTGTTTGATCCAGCCGTTGATGTATAGCTAGTGGCACCTGATTGCTGATCAAGCCAGCTTCTCACGGGATCTTCCGAGAGATTGAGACGCAGAAGCCCAGACACAAAGCCGCCTAAAAACGCGATGGGCTGTTGCGAAAGCTCTCTCCAAACAGGGGATAGTTCATCTAGAAACATGAATTGAGGCTCCTTTGAGTTGTTTGGGCAGTTAGCTACTGGCTATCGGCAGTCAGCTATCAGCGGTCGGTATTAAGCGAACGAGAGAAATCTGTTTCGCTCTACTCTCAACCCGATTGAGACTTAGCACGGCATGTAAAGCTCAAAAGCTGACCGCTGATTGCTTTTCCGTTACTGAGCGCTCTCCCACTGGTGATTGTAACGCGAAGTGAATTAGTCCATCGGCTAAGGCAGGAGAATTAAATCGTACTCAGACGCGATCGCAGAGGCGCAAACAGTGAAAGATTTTCTCTGTGTCCTCTGCGTTTCAGTGGTCAATTTATAGTCCACAATCTAGGCATCTCAATGCGGGCAAACTTGACATCAAGATGACAACACATCACAACATCCGGAACCAGGTGCAACAGTGTTGATGTTAAGCGGGCTGGATGAGACATCCACTCCGAACTATGCTTCGATCGCCTCACCTGAATTGCCTCTCCCTTAATGAAGCTCCATCGTCTACAGCAGGTGTTTTCTTATGACTCAGCTTAAAATTCTTTGTGATACAGCACTCAAACAACAACCAGTTCAAGCCTCAAAGCTTACAGCGGCTCAGCTTCAACCCGTAAAGGCTGGGACTTTGCTCAACGTGGAGTCTTATGCCCCAGCCAGTGATCACATTAAAGTAGCGCTGGCAGATCAAAGCTTTCAAGGCAAAAATACCTGGTATGTCTATCAGCGTCATGGCGCAATTCTAGAGAATAACAAGGTGATTTTTCCAAAAGCTGTGAAGCTGTCAGTGCCGTATTACGACCAGCTTGATAATTCTGAAAATCCTTACGGTACGTGTAATGTCACTTCGATCGCGATGTGTTTGGCATATCTGGGAGCATCACGCAAGCACCCCGAAAAGCGCTTCCCGGATGAACTTCAGGACTACTGTGCGGCCAATGGGCTCGATCGTCACGAACCTGACGTGTTGGCAAAGGTCGTGCAGGTGTATGGCTGCCAGGACACCTTCAAAACAACTGCCAGCTTTGAGAATGTAAAAGAATGGTTGATCCAGGGCAACCCAGTGGTCGCCCACGGCTATTTCACCGCTTCTGGGCATATTGTGGTCTTCACTGGCTATAACGCCGATGGGTTCGTTGTAAATGATCCCTACGGAGAACTGACCTACAACGGCCCTGGTGACAGCGAATACGACATCTATGCTAATGGTGCAGGCTTGACCTACTCGTACAGATTAGTCTATGACCTGTGCTGCACAGATAACCAGTTTTGGGTGCACTTTATTTCTAAGTGAGGGGAGAGAGTAAGGAGTTTTGAGTTTTGAGTTCTTTACTGCTCCCTACTCCTCACCTTCTGCCCCCTGCCTTCTGCCTCCTCATTTCTTCTCCGGCAACATACACTTATCGCTATCGCAACCAGCAGGCCCTTCGGCAAGACTGAAGCCAGAATCATAGCGGCTGAGGGCGGCATAAAAGTCGCTGGTTTGCTGTCTCGCTTTGACATCTTGTTGGAGGCGATCGAAGGTTTCCTGATCGATCTTCTCAAACGGGAGACGGGGGAAGGGAGCATCAAACCGCGCTAACAGAGCCGCACTGATATAGCCTTCGTCGTTGGCGATCGCTTGATAAATGCGCTGCGCCAATGGTTCCACTTCTGCTTCGGTGAGTTCGATAGTGGCGCTAGTGTTGTGCGCGGTGTAGTAGGTTTGCACTTGCATGTAGAAGTCGAACTGGGCGAGAGCCGAGAATTTTTCGATGGCGATCGTATCCGCACCCGGCAGATTCGCCCAAGATACCTCGACGGGAATTTCGACCAACCATTCTGTACAGCGTAGGTCGAATGGGTCGTTCAAGAGATTGCCCGTCTCGTCCTTGTCTGATTGCGACGGCACTATGCTGTAACCGTAATCCAGACATGCCATCGCGACGGGATCGTTTTTGCGGAACGTGATGCGTCGAATGAATCGCTGAGCCTTGGGCGGATGCCAACCGGGGCTGGCTCCTGTCAGTAAGGATTTAGTACCCGCTGGCTGAACGGTGGTGCAGCGGTTGGGGCGTTTTAAGTGGTGGCGATCGCAATACTCCCACACGGCTTGATGCACCGTTTCGCGCCAGAACGACAGATATTCTTGTTCTCTTTGTTTAAATTCCAGGCCAGCAACCGTATTAGGTCTGCCAGCTTCCCACCAGCGCAGCCATTCCACCCCAAAGGCATGCACAAAGAAATCGAACAGCCCGGTAAAGGAAACGCCGACGATCGGGTCTAAATCGCGTGATTTTTGGTAGCGCGGTTCGGCAAAGCGGTGGTTTAGAAGGGCCGCTACAGACAATGCAGCGGCTCGGAAGGCATCCGCCTGTTCTTCAAGATTATGAGGATCAAGCTGATTCAGGTGCACTTCTGCCAGATTGCAGTGAAAATCGGCACCCAAGATTTCTCCGCAGGGATTCAACCCGTAGCGCCCCAGGCGATGCTCTAGCTCATCCACAGGCATTTGAGGCACCTGTTGCTGGAGCCATTCTCTAGCGGTGCCCTGATTGTAGGCAGCGAGAAAGTCAGCTTTTAGCTCAGGAGTGGTCAACACATCACGGTTAGAACGGGCGATCGCTTCTGGTGCGTACTGAATCGCGCCTTCGCCAGAGTAGAACTGCTTGCGCACTGCATCGACACATTCCTGATCGGTCGGCTTGTGGTGATACACACGGGTATGATTCGCCATCCGCAGGGCATCACGTTCTGGGTCAATGCGCCAGTTGCCTGTATCATCTTGCTGCCAGAGGTTGTCTTTCGCAATGGCAAAGGCTGCATCGCTACTGATGCCCTGTCGCATCCCTGCGCTGCGCCGGATATTGCCCGCCACAACGGTTGCAGCCGCTTCGTCAATCAGCAGACAGCACTCTACCGAGGTCAACTGTCGCCCGATCGCCTTGTTCAATAATGCCGCGCACCGTTCGTACAGTCCTGGGAGGCGAATCGGATTTGCCATACCGCCGAAGCCCTTCAGCACTTCCCCTTCGGCGCGGACATCACTCACGTTGACGATTACAGAGACATCTCCCGTAAAGCGATCGTCTGTCGAGAGTTCCAGTAAGGCTTTGTAGGACTGCACCCAGCCCTGACGACTATCGCCTACGAGGATGTGTACCTGATTGCCGTCAATGGTTACTTGAGTGCGATCGTGACGCTGACCTATAGGCGTAGTGCCAATCTCACCTTCTAGCCGCACCACTAGACGATTCCGAATGGCGGGCAGTTGGTTGATGTAGCGGTGTTCCAGGATTGCGCCGGTGCCGCAGCCCATCATGGCGAGATCCATCATCAGCCCAAACGCTTGCCAGTCGATGACGTTGGTGCTGGTGCAGTTGTATGCTCCGGAGAAGTTCTCTGGCTTGTTAATCCAATCTGTGCCACCAACCCAAAGCCAGCGACCGGAGGGCATACTCTTCAGTTGCTCCTGCATATGCTGGATTAAGTCAGCTTCTTCGCGGGTTAGCTTCCCTAGCGCAACCAAGCCTTGTGTCGTCCGCTGAATGACATCGGCAAGCGGTTCACGACGGTTTTCGGTACGGCGGCTGTAGGTTCTGTAGAAGACAGGGTTTGCTGTCTGCGCGGTTTCAGGAAACTGCGCAGACAGAAAGGCGGAATCCTGCACAAAACTAGGATTGGCTGGCAAGCTATTGGCACGAACTTGATGAAGTTCTCGAACCATAGGTTAAGCGCTCACTTCTTTGGAACGGGGTGGGCTAAATGCAGCATCTAAAGCTCGTATAGATGGACGATCTTAGTCATACTAAAGTGACTTTAGAATACATGAACTCAGCTAAATGTAGCATTTAGAATTCAAACTCTACACTATCGGTAGAGTTTTAGCACAATTTTGCGAAACGGCGTGCTTTTTTGCAGCGTTTGCCCGTTCTAAGAGGAGACTTTACCTGGAAGGACGATCGCGGCACTTAAACTGACTCCTAAGAAACACCTTCAGAGTGGTGGGTTTAGCAACAATGTCAAAGACCAACTCAGAGAGCAGGTCAGCACGGTTAACACCCCAAAGCCATCGACTTGGGTGAAGTCTACGCCACTGGTGCGGTACAAAGGCATCTGTAAGTCAAAGTTGGGCGCATTGCCCGCTTGCTTTTCGTCTCGTCGTTTAGCCCTGCTTGCGAACCAAGACGGCTACGCGGCGATCGCTCCTCCGTTTGCAGATGGAGATAGGCTACCAGTCAATGAATGACTGTAGTAAGGCCCGATCGCATTGCTTTTTACTCGTGATATTTCTTCAGCTTGTGGGGAAATCTACTAAGGTAGGTGCGACTACGTACCTCTATGTTTAAGTTTTCATGTTTAAGGTTGGCACTCACGCGAATGCACTGGTGAACGCTCGGTAGCACATCGTCCATTAGTCGCGTCTCTTCTCCTTTAAGCGTGAGTCACTAACTCTCATAACCCATCTCGGACTCAATGCACGTTGGATTGTCCCTACTGACGTGGACGATCGCAGTCCTTCATCTTGTCGTGCCAATCTATCGAGTCTCTGTATGAACTTTGCGAAACCATCTGTGTTGAGTGATGCCCTGAAGACTGTGCCTTCTGGTGATACCAATTTGAATTGAAAATGCGACACATCCTGTAGGGGCAAGGCAATGCCTTGCCCCTACCCACCGATTGATCTGTAGCCGTCATTCTTTAAATCGGTATGAGCTGTCGCAGTCATCTGCGTTGAAAACACCAACGACGAATGGGCTAAGCCCGCTAGCTACCTGGAGTGGGACAAGTGCGGCTAGCGCGATCGCTTTTATCGACACCACCGTCACCGATTACCAAACCCTAGTGGCAGGCATTGCACCGGACACCGAAGTGCATCTGCTGAACTCTAGCCAGGATGCTGTGACTCAGATCACAAATACCCTGTTGAGTCGCCACAATGTTTCTAGCATTCACATTGTCTCTCACGGCGAAGCGGGCGGGTTAGACTTTGGTGTGGGCAAACTGAACCTGAGCGGCTTGTCCACCTTTACTAACCAGATTCAGTCGTGGAAGCAGGCGCTGACGGATGATGCGGATATTTTGCTCTATGGCTGTGAGGTAGCGCAGGGCGAATTGGGCAAAGCGTTTGTCTCGATTCTCAGCCAGTTGACAGGGGCGGATGTCGCGGCATCGGATGACTTGACAGGGAGTGCCAGTAAGAGCGGCGATTGGACGCTGGAGTACCAGACGGGCGAGATCGAATCGGAGCTGGCATGGCAGGTGCAGACCCTTGCCCACTACAGCGGAGTGTTAACACCTACCCACCTCTCCAACTTTTCCTTCCCCACCAACGGTTCCAATCCATACAACCTGACTAACCTCAACGGCACCCTCTACTTCACGGCATCTGACTCCACCAATGGGTATGAGTTATGGAAGAGTGATGGCACTGCCGCAGGCACCGTCCTAACTAAAGATATCTATCCTGGCTCCAACAGTTCCAACCCAACCAACCTGAGTGCCCTTGATGCCAATCACCTGCTATTTTTTGCGGATGATAGTGTAAATGGGAATGAGCTGTGGATAGAACAACCCAACGTGGCACCAACCCTGACCGTTTCTGGGACTGCCCTTAGCTATACCGAGAACGATCCCGCTACCCCGATCGACACTACTGCCACCGTCACCGATTTCGACTCCACCGACTTTGACACGGGCACCCTGACGGTTAACTGAATCTATGGGGTAAGCCACTGGTTCTACCAGTGCGACTCGAGCAGCTTTGAGCGATACGGCAATAAAGTAACTCCTACGGTGGCTTGATGAAGCAAAACCGTAGGAGGCATAGCATGTCACAACTGTACCAAAGCCTGTCTCATTCCAAGTGGGATTGTAAGTATCATGTCGTGTTCGTACCCAAGTTTCGACGGAAAACGATGTTCCATGACATTCGACAATAGCTCGGTCCGGTGTTCCATGAACTGGCTCGACAGAAGGCATGTCGGATTGTCGAAGCACATCTGCTACCCGACCACGTGCATCTGTGTATTGAGGTTCCACCCAAGTAGGCGGTCTCGTCCATCATCGGCTTTTTGAAAGGCAAGAGTGCGATGGCTATTGCACGGCAATTTAAGGGCAAACAACGCAAGTTCAACGGTGAGCATTTCTGGGCACGAGGCTATGCCGTTTCGACGGTTGGCTTTGAACTAGAAACAGTACGTCGCGACATTCGAGAACAGGAAGCGGCTGATCAAAGCGGTCAGTTCTAACGCTGGCGCACACCCCTGAGCAAGGACATCCGCCCTTGGGGCGGTCACACTCATCAAGCCACCAGCTTTGCTGGGGGTGTCTGACAGCTTCTCGCCAAGCATGCATATTGAAGGAAAAGTTCAATTTGCAGGTTCCACTCAATATTTGACACTTTGCCATCCTTGAATGGCAAAGTGTTGCCATGCCTACTTTATCGATCGATCTCAGGCGCAATGCTTGATTCACCTGCAATAATGGTAGCCACTGTCCGCTACCTTTTGACGCGATGCATCGTCTTGCCACTTTGCCAGGAGGCTGGAACCCATCTGCGGATGGGGTGATTTTTGTGGAGCAACAGCCTGCACCGATCGTGGTGCTTACAGCCGCCGATACGGATATTCAGACGCTTGCAGTAGCGGTGGCTCAGCTACCCGCCGATTTTCCATCGTTGCGGGTGGTGAATTTGCTTCAGCTTCAGCAACAGTTGACGATCGATACCTACGCTGAAGACGTTTTGTCTGCCGCACGTGTGATTATTGTGCGGTTGATTGGTGGGCAGGCTTACTGGAGCTATGGGTTGGATGTGGTTGAGCAAACGGCGAGGCAAACTGGGGCTGCGTTGATGTTCATTCCGGGGGATGAACGTCCTGACCCAACGTTGACGAGTCATTCGACGGTACCGCTGGCGATCGTAAATCGGGTATGGCAGTACTTTATTGAGGCGGGTAGTGAGAATTATCAGAACCTTTTGAAGTTTGTGGCGGTGGAGTTTTTGCAGGTGGCGATCGACTATGAACTGCCTCGGTCGGTGTCGCGTGTGGGGTTGTATCGACCTGGTTCTAAGAAGCTTTTGGTGGAGGCTGTGGTTGCTACAAATTTGGGCTTTGTTGGAAACCTGCTCCGGGGGACTTCCCCCCGGCTCCCCGCGATGTGGGGGCCTAACTCCCCCACGCCCCCCGAACAGGAGTTCTGTCGTGAAAACCAGGGATTGATTGAGGGGTCTTTGTTAGACACTGAAGGGTTTGAGGAGGCTTTAGAACATTCTGTAGAGATGTTTGGGGACGAAAAGCAACGATTGGGAAGGGTGGCGATCGTATTCTATAGAGCACATTATTTGGCGGGAAATACGGCAGCGATCGATGCGCTTTGTGAGGCTTTAATTGAACGGAACTTAACGCCTGTACCTATTTTTATTTCATCGTTAAAAGAGCCGGATGTGCAGGCAGAACTCATGCGCTTGTGCCGTGAGAAGGTTGATGTTTTACTGAATACCACCAGTTTTTCATTAGCAAGTTTGGATACGGATACACCTAAAGTTGATTTGTGGCAAAGGCTGAATGTCCCTGTGTTTCAAGTCATTTTTAGTGGCGGAACGAAAGACTATTGGGAAGCAAGCACACAGGGTTTAATGCCGCGTGACATGGCGATGAATGTGGCGTTACCCGAAGTGGACGGCAGAATCATTACGCGGGCGGTTTCATTTAAAGCAGTGCAGACTCAAAATCCATTGTTGCAAACGGATGTGGTGGTGTATGAGCCGGAGCGATCGCGTATTGCCTTTGTTGCAGATTTAGCTGCTAAGTGGATTGCATTACGCCACACGTCGATCGCCGATCGAAAGATTGCACTCATTTTGGCGAACTATCCTAACCGCGATGGACGCTTAGCAAATGGTGTAGGACTGGACACGCCTGCAAGCTGTTTGGAAATCCTTAAAACATTGAAACGAGCAGGCTACACTGTTGCAGATTTTCCTGAAACCAGTGATGAATTGATGCGAATGCTGACTGCCGGAGTGACTAATGATCCAGAAAGTTTAGATTTGCGATCGATCCATCAATCTTTACCTTTAGAAGCTTATCAAACCCATTTTCAAACATTGCCTTTGTCCGTTCAAACAGGTATCCAAACACGCTGGGGAAACCCTCAAACCAGCAATGCGGTTCCCATTGCAGGCATTCAATTTGGCAATATTTTTGTTGGCATTCAACCTGCGCGGGGCTACGATCGCGACCCAGCCTTGAATTATCACGCACCCGATTTAGAACCAACCCATGAGTATGTTGCGTTTTATCACTGGGTCAACGCTCACTTTGAAGCAAATGCCATTGTGCATGTGGGCAAACATGGCAATTTAGAATGGCTTCCTGGCAAAAGTGTGGCCCTATCAGAACGTTGCTATCCCGAAGCTGTGTTTGGCGCGATGCCCCATTTCTACCCCTTTATCGTGAACGATCCGGGTGAAGGATCGCAGGCAAAACGGCGATCGCACGCCGTCATTCTTGATCACCTTACGCCACCCATGACTCGCGCTGAATTGTACGGCAGCTTGCATCAATTAGAAGGCTTAATCGACGAATATTACGAAGCCCAAACCCTCGATCCGTCGCGGGTTAACCTCATTCGCGATCGCCTGCTCGCACTCATCCATCAAGAAAACCTCCACAAAGATCTAGGCCTCGAAACTGACCTCTCCGAAGACGCGATCGCCACCCTTCTCACTACCACCGATGGCTACCTCTGCGAACTCAAAGAAGCCCAAATTCGAGATGGTTTGCATATTTTGGGACACTGTCCCACTGGTACCCAACTCCGCGATCTAGCCCTTGCGATCGCCCGCAACCCCACCGCCAATCGTCTCGGCCTCACCCGCGCGATCGCCCAAGATTGGCACCTCGACCTCGATCCCCTCATCGCCAATTTAGGCGACCCCCTAGAACCCACCGATCATCCTGCCCTTCAAACCTGCCGCACCATCGGCGATGCCGTCGAAGCCATCGAAACCCATGCCGCCACACTCGTCGCCGCACTCATTCATGACCCAACAGACTTAGCCACAAACGCCCAACCCCTCTCGATCGCTCCTTGCTATCCACCCAAGACCTCCTATTCGGGGGGCGTGGGGGAGTTAGGCCCCCACATCGCCGGGGGCCGGGGGGAAGTCCCCCGGAGCAGGTTCTCAACCAAAGCCACTACCTCTCTACACGAGCACTCACCGCAACACTCGATCAACTCACAAACCCAGCAAGAATTGATCTGGATACGCGATCGCCTCTTCCCCGCCCTATATCAAACCGATCAAGAACTCACCAACCTCCTCCACAGCCTCAACGGACATTACATCCCCAGCGGTGCCTCCGGTGCCCCCACACGCGGACGACCCGAAGTTCTCCCCACCGGACGCAACTTCTACTCCGTAGATATCCGCGCCATCCCCACCGAAACCGCCTGGGACATCGGACGCAACGCCGCCGAAACCCTCATCGAACGCTACACCCAGGAACACGGCGAATACCCCAAAACCCTCGGCCTCTCCATCTGGGGCACCGCCACCATGCGCACAGGCGGCGACGATCTCGCAGAAGCCCTCGCACTACTCGGCGTACAGCCCGTCTGGGATGGCCTTTCTCGACGAGTCATTGACTTTAAGATCCTACCCCTCTCCTTCCTCGGTCGTCCCCGCGTCGATGTCACCCTGCGCATCTCCGGCTTCTTCCGCGACGCCTTCCCCAATTTGATCGATCTATTTGACAGTGCCGTCAACGCCGTCGCTAACCTTGATGAACCCGCCGACCAGAATCCCCTCGCCGCTCAGGTACAACAAGAAACCCTGCACTGGGAATCTGAAGGACTGATAGCAGAACAAGCCGCTGCCCGATCGCGCTACCGCATCTTTGGCTCCAAACCCAGCGCTTATGGAGCCGGACTACAAGGTTTAATCGAAGCGCAAAACTGGGAAAGTGATGCCGACCTGGCCCGCGCCTACATCAACTGGAGCGCCTACGCCTACACCCGTAACGCCGAAGGTAAATCAGCCCCCGAAGCCTTCACCCAACGGCTCGGCACCCTGCAAATCGTACTGCAAAACCAGGACAATCGCGAACATGACCTGCTCGACTCGGATGACTATTACCAGTTTCAAGGTGGCTTAACAGCCGCTGTACGCTTCGCCTCTGCAACATCTCCAGAAATCTACTTTGGCGACAATTCCCGCACCGAAAAGCCCAAAGTGCGAAAGCTCAGCGAAGAAATTGCCCGCGTTTATCGTTCTCGCGTCATCAACCCCAAATGGATTGCTGGTGTCATGCGGCATGGATACAAAGGAGCCTTTGAAATGGCAGCGACCCTCGATTACTTATTCGCCTACGATGCCACCACCCATTGCGTCGAAGAGTTTATGTACGACGGCGTTGCCAATGCCTATGTCTTTGACCCAACCGTGCAGGACTTTATCCAAAAAAGTAACCCCTGGGCATTGCGTGACATGGCAGAACGGCTCCTGGAGGCGAATCAGCGCGGCCTATGGCAACAGGTCGCACCCGAAACGTTAGAACGACTGAAAGCGATCGCCAACGAAGCCGAAGGCATCATTGAAACTCAACACCCTGGAACCAACCGCACATGAGATGATGCCAAAGGTTGAAGCAAAGGTTTCATGCAGCACTCGTCGATCTCATTTCGGTTTTGGCTGAGCTTGTTCGTTGCCTTTGAGGTGTTGTGCACCCAACCTGTGAGAGCGCAATATAGTAAGCCTGGTCTTCCTCAAAGGTTGCCGCCAGCAACCATCACCGTACAACCACCGTCGCCCTTCTTGTTAGCGCAGCGGTCAGATGCGATCGCCCAAACCATCCCTCCAAGGGGTGTTCCAACACGGGCAGTGCCGCCAACACTGCCACGAGACCCTTCCCCCCCCTCCAACCAACTACCACCAGCCTCTGTACCAGACCCGCTACCATCGCTCGATCGACTACTGCCGCTCCCCCCCCCTTCAGCCCCACCTGCACCGTTTGACACACCGCCCGAAACCATTACGGTCGATCGCTTTGAAGTCGTTGGCAGCAAGGTGTTTAGCGCCGCAGACTTTGCCAAAATCACCGAACCTTACACCAAACGCCCTCTGACGATCGCCGAATTATTTCAGCTACGGTCTGCCATTGCTCAGCTTTATCTCGATAACGGCTACATCACGTCCGGAGCCTACATTCCGTCGCAGGTGCTTCAGCGTGGCATCGTTACCATTCGCGTAGTCGAGGGCAACCTGGCAAACATCACCATTGCAGGCACCCGCCGACTGAATCCAAACTACGTGCGATCGCGCTTAGCGCTGGCAACAGGCACCCCACTCAACCGCAATCGCTTACTAGAAGCGCTGCAATTACTACAACTTGATCCGCTCATTCAATCGCTCTCAGCAGAGTTAACGGCTGGGTCACGTCCTGGCGAAAGCGTGCTGTCGGTGCGCATCATTGAAGAACCCCCTCTAAATGCACAGCTAACCTTAGACAATGGGCGTGCCCCCAGTGTTGGCACCGATCGACGGCAGCTGCAAGTCAGCCTTGGCAACGTCACCGGGTCAGGCGATCGTCTCAGTGGGGTGTACACCAACACAAACGGCAGCAACGCGATCGATTTGAGCCATACCATTCCGTTTAATCCGCGAAATGGCACCCTTAGTTTTAACTACGGCAGCGCCTCCAGCAATGTCATTGAGCCACCCTTCGATCGTCTAGGGATTGAGTCCAAATCACGCTATTACGAACTCACCCTTCGACAACCGATCGTCCAGACACCAACCTACGAATTTGCACTCGGCTTGACAGCTACTCGACGTGAAAGCGAAGCAACTATAGCAGACGGACTCTTTCCCTTCCCGGTATTAGGAGCCGATCGCAACGGTAAAACCCGCCTCACCGCCCTGCGTTTTTTCCAAGACATGACCTGGCGCAGCGGGGTTGAAGTCATTGCCCTCCGTTCTCAATTCACCGTAGGACTCAATGCCCTAGACGCCACCATTAATCCCAGTCCTCCCGACAGCCGCTTCTTTACCTGGCGGGGGCAAGCCCAATGGGTACGGCTACTAGCGCCAGAAACCCTGCTGCTTGTGCGCGGCGATTTGCAACTGGCCGATCGACCCATCCTACCGCTCGAACAATTTAGCCTGGGCGGACAAGACAGCGTGCGTGGGTATCGGCAGGATGCCTTACTCACCGATAGCGGACTCTTTGCTTCCATTGAACTTCGCCTTCCCATTCTGCGCTTGCCCAAGTTGAGAAGCCTGCTCCAACTCACCCCCTTCATCGACCTGGGTACCACCTGGAACCTGGGCACCAACCTTGACCCAGATCCAAGAACACTAGCCGCTGTGGGATTGGGGTTGCGGTTGCAATGTGGCGATCGCGTCACCGCCCGTCTGGATTGGGGCATTCCACTCATCGCAATCAGCGGTACAAAAGAGACATGGCAGGAAAATGGGGTGTACTTTTCAATTGTCGTCAATCCGTTTTGAAGAAGGCAGAAGCAGTTTTTGATTGTAAAGCCCTAAAGCCTTGCAGGCATACAAGAAAGGGCATACCAGAAAAGTTTTTGGTTGTTAGAAGCTGGCAGAAGGCAGAGGGTGGGAGGTAGAAGGTAGAAGGCTAAAGAAGTTGTTAGTTGTTGGTTTTTAGAAGAAAGCTGATAGCTGACTGCTATTCAAAACTCAAAACTATTCATCTCAAACGACTTTGCAAAGGTAGAATCGCTAGATATGAAGATTTTTTGGATTCATGCCTCTTTAGTGGCGATCGTGATGGCATTGGCGGCTTGCAGCACGTCTCGTCCAACGTCATCGCCACCAGAACTCGTCATAGAAAGCCCCATTGTTGGTAGCCCATCACCTACACCAACCGTGACGGGCGATCCGTTTGTCAAAGGCGTGGACAAGGCTGCCAGTGCCACCAGTCTGGCTCAGTCTGCCCAAACGCCAGAAGACTGGAACCTGGTGCTGACCCAATGGCAACGCGCGATCGCGTTTATGAAAGCCGTCCCTACTTCTAGCCCCAATCACGCCGCCGCCCAAAAGTTGCTACCCAGCTATCAGCAAGCACTGGCACGCGTTCAGCAACAAGCGAAACGAGGGGGGACACAGACGGCTGTTGCTGCCAAAGGAGGTAGTGCTGAAGATGGCACACCGCTCATTGCAGGGGGGCAACCGTCCGCAAACCCCGATACGGCAAAAGATACTGCAACCACTGCCATTGCTACGGTCAAAGCCTTGCTTCAGCAGCAAACTGAGTTTTTTGCCAAACAGAAACGTTATGCCCCAACGCTTGCAGAATTGGGGAGCAGCATTCCTGCCGACACCCCAAATTACGCTTACAGCACTGATGTGTTGCCGTCAAAGCAAGCGATCGCGATCGCGACAGCAAAACAAGATGGCTTACCAAGCTACGCAGGTGTCACACTTTTGGTCAAAGATGATAAAAACAACGACACGCCGATCACAACGATCTGCGTTACTAGCAAACCATCCAAAACGCCTCCTGCAATACCCCAACTAGTCGATAAAGACATTCAGTGCCCATCGGGAGCGACCAAAGTGTAGGAGAGGACAAAAGGTAGAAGGCAACTACTGACAAACACCAATAAGAAGGTATATGTTTACTGAAAAGCGGTTAGAACCACACAGCTTCACAGTTAGCCTTGTATCGGCTCCACAGGGCTGACAGCCGACCGCTAAAACTAAGCTACCTACCAAAAGTTAGCGGCTCAGAGTTACCGTCTTCTGCCAAAGCTGCGCGATCGCGAACCACTCCCAAAGCCGCTGCTAGGACTCCGGTAGCTACCAGTCGAACGATTGGAACGACGTAGCGTGCTGTTGCCATACCCAGAACCCGTCGAGCGATCGTACTGTCCTGTGTTGCGCGATCGAGCGGCACTAGAGGTTGGCGTTCTAAGCTGTCCCGTTGTTCGTAACTGACGATTTCGCACTTCTGCTGGAGGTGCTTGATAGCGGCTTTGATAGCTATTAACCGCCTGGTTGTAAGAGGTGCCATACCCCCCGTAGCCAGCCAAAGGCACACCTGGTTGGTAGATCGGCGGTACATAATACTGCGGTCTAAACAGCAGACTACCTAACGCCTGCCCTGCCAATGCCCCCGCAAACGGAGTCCAGAAATTAGATTCTTGACGGACTACAACCGTTTCTTGGCGACCTGTTTGCGAATTGGTCTGCGTTTCCGTCACGTTATGGACGTATTCAATCTTAAAGTCTTCAGTCAAATAGAGCGACGGCTGACCGTTTTCCACTTTGAGGTAGCTCTTCTTGCCAGCCGAAACCTCTTCATTCGTCAGACGCGCCATCGGTAGATTCGTTGCGCGAAAAACAGATGATTCCCCAGGTTTCGTGTTGAGTAGAACGACGTTATATTCGCCACCGTCGTCATTGTAGGTTGCCTGCTGAACAGGGTATTGCCCATCGGAGAGGCGAGTTTGGGCAACCGTGCGAGTTTGGGCAGTCTGCGTTTGTCCTTCATCTGGTTGGTCAGCGATCGGATTACCACAACCAACGGAAGTCCAGAGCAGCGTCAACGCCATTGAGTAAAGCAAAAATTTACGTAGCATAGGTCAGTGAATAGGTTCGATTCGGTGAATGAATGGGCCGTAAGCCAGGTTGTAAGCAAATTAAAGCGGAATCAGTTCTGGAAAGGCGACTAGTACTTGATCATCTGTCAACTCGTCGCCCAACTGAGCTGGGGAGAAGTGCACCTGCACAGCCCGCAGTTTTTCCTGGTAGTGCAGATTGATCATGGCCTTGAGTCCGGCTTTCAATGCACCCATGCTAGCGAGATCCGTTTCCAGTTCGGGGACTTCTCCTTCGTAGGCGATCGTCAGCATTACAACCAGATGCCGGGTGGTAGGCAAGGTCAGCGGCTCGTTATCTGGTGTGTCTAAAGCGGGCGCACTGCGATAGCGCTGAGCCGAATCCGTAAATAGCTCCGTCACAAAGTCGCCCGCATCGCCTTCTTCCCAAAACACATCGCCTTCGTTTGCTGCCGCTTGCCAGTAAGTGTCATATTGCAGCAGGCTCTGGCAAATCTCCACCAGTCCTTCTCCCAAAACGTTCATATCGCCCTCACTGTCCACTGCATCACGGCCAGTACTATTGAGTACACCTAACAGTGCAGCGACCTCCTCCCCTGCTAAATGCACAAAGAGACGACAGACAACAAAGCGGGTTTTGCCGCTAAACTGATTCAGGCGATCGCGCCATGCATTCATAGCTCATGTCCTTTCATGGAAATTACAGCCACTCAATCAAACACTGTCTGTCCTAAGTTTACGGTAGGCACTTACTGACACGATATTATCTACCTCTGGTCTAGCCTACGTTTCGGTCTGCACCAGGTTCGGATTACTGCCCATTGCGTTACGGTCGAGGTGGGGAGCAGGGGAAGCAGGTAGGGTTGAAAATGCGCCAATCCCTTTCGCAATTTGATACCCTAACGTAAATAGACATGGGAAGAACGGTGGACATTCAAATTGGCAGGGGCAAAACCGCCCGTCGGGCATACGGTATTGATGAGATTGCGCTCGTTCCTGGACAGCGAACGCTTGACCCAAAGCTGGCAGATACCCACTGGCAAATTGGTGGCATTGAGCGCGAAATCCCCATCATTGCCAGCGCAATGGATGGTGTCGTCGATGTAGGTATGGCAGTGCGGCTATCGGAGTTGGGTGCGTTGGGCGTGCTCAATCTAGAAGGGATTCAGACCCGGTATGTTGATCCTAACCCGGTGCTCGATCGCATTGCCTCTGTAGGCAAAAGCGAATTCGTGACCTTGATGCAAGAGCTATATGCTGAACCCATCAAGCCAGAACTCATTGAACAGCGCATTCAAGAAATTAAGCAGCAGGGTGGGATTGCGGCTGTAAGCGCGACGCCGATCGCCGCCACAAAATACGGTGCAACGGTTGCTAAAGCTGGGGCAGATCTATTTTTTATCCAGGCGACTGTGGTTTCAACAGCACACCTATCGCCAGAGTCCGTTACGCCGCTAGACCTTGCTCACTTCTGCCAGGAAATGCCAATTCCCGTTATTCTGGGGAACTGTGTCACCTATGAAGTCGCCTTAAATCTCATGAAAGCGGGTGCAGCAGGAGTGCTTGTAGGCATTGGGCCAGGAGCCGCCTGCACCTCACGCGGGGTTTTGGGTGTAGGAGTGCCACAGGCAACGGCGATCGCAGATTGTGCGGCGGCTCGTGAGGATTATTATCAAGAAACCGGTAACTACGTGCCCGTGATTGCGGATGGTGGCCTTATCACAGGCGGTGACATCTGTAAGTGCATCGCCTGTGGTGCAGACGGTGTCATGATTGGCTCTCCCTTTGCGAGAGCGCAAGAAGCGCCTGGGCAGGGCTTTCACTGGGGCATGGCAACGCCAAGCCCTGTCCTACCTCGTGGTACCCGCATTCGCGTTGACACAACCGGGACGCTGGAGCAAATCCTACGGGGGCCAGCACAGTTAGATGATGGCACGCACAACCTTTTAGGTGCGCTACAAACCAGCATGGGCACCCTGGGAGCGAAGGATATTAAGGAGATGCAGCACGTTGAAGTAGTGATTGCACCCTCTTTACTAACGGAAGGAAAAGTCTACCAAAAAGCTCAACAGCTTGGTATGGGCAAGTAAGCAGCGAAGAGCTGTGCTCTGAGGCAGCTTGTTTGTAGCTGCTTTTCTACCTGCAATATCTATCTCAAGAAAGGCAATGTTGCATGATGTGATCAAATTCTTAAGACTTTTTCCTTACTGCTTAAGAATAGATGGAAAAAAATAAAGGGTCGTCTACAATAAAGGGAGCGGAGACGCATGTTTCCGTTCACTCCTCACACCACACTCCGCCTAAACGTTTGTTTGGGCGGTTCCTTTTTATGGGTCTTTTGTATGGGATTTTCGGCAAGAGCACCCTAAGCTGGCACTGGAGCTGCAATCAGGTGAGTGAGGAACGAGACTTCTGTTGGCACCTTAATACAGGCAACACGACTAAAGGCGACACGCCTACAGCGATGCTTAGCTTACTGAATGGTTTCAAGCGATCGCTCTTACCGCTCAGGGTCAACAACCATTGCTTCACTAAGATGCTACAACGTCATCCTACTGCTGGATCGACTGAAAAGTCAAAACTACGGTCTTGTGTCCTTTGGCTGCTGAGGCAAGAATCAGCATGAGCTAGAGAACGCTCTATTCATTGAAAACATCAAAAATTATGTCTAAAGATTGGCATCGTTGCCTCTAAGGTGCCAATTGTCGCTATGGTAGAATCTTGTGAAACGATATAGGCAAGGGTTCCAAGCATGTCAGCAGCCGCACAAGTTACGGATTCTACTTTTAAACAAGAAGTTCTTGAAAGCGATGTGCCAGTTTTAGTAGATTTTTGGGCTCCCTGGTGCGGTCCCTGTCGCATGGTGGCACCGATCGTTGATGAAATCGCTGCACAGTACGACGGTCAGGTAAAGGTGGTTAAGCTCAATACTGATGAGAATCCTAGTGTCGCCAGCCAATACGGCATTCGCAGTATTCCAACGCTGATGATCTTTAAGGCTGGGCAGCGCGTTGACATGGTGGTTGGTGCAGTGCCCAAAACAACCTTATCAAACACGCTGGAAAAATATCTATAGCTGGAACCAGGCTGGAAGATGGCGTTGAAGCGTGTCAGCGAAGAGTTGATGCTTGAACGCTGCTTATTAAATTAGCATTCTAACTCTGCTGCATCGCCAGAGTTTGCAGCCGCTGCGAATTACCTAAAACGCAAACAAACGCCTCAGAAACATAACTTCTGGGGCGTTTTCAGTTTATTTGCTGAACGAGGTGAGCGGTTATCTCGATAAAATAGAGTGCTAGCTGTTGGAGGAATGCATGGCTTCATCTCCGTCATCAAACCCATCCGAGTCACTGCATGGGGATGTGTTTCATTTGCTCGATCGCTTACCAAATTTAAAGCATGGGGAACTCATCCAGCTTGCTCTAGCAACAATTGTCAGGATGGCCGAGGATGACATTGACCGCTTAGACTGGAAAATCTGCAATGCGTCGCTACAGGACATGGAACGGGCTTTTAAGACGTTCTACCCTTATCGGCACGTGCGAAAAATTGCAATTTTTGGTTCTGCTCGCATTGCACCTGAAACAGAAGAGTATGCCCTGGCAGTGGAATTTGCACGTCGTGTAGCAGAGCAAGGGTTTATGGTGATTACGGGTGCGGGTGGCGGCATCATGCAAGCAGGCAATGAAGGTGCAGGACGTGAAAAGTCCTTTGGCTTAAACATTCAGCTTCCCTTTGAGCAGGGTGCAAACCCGTTTATTGAGGGCGATGGCAAGCTCGTTCCGTTCAAATACTTTTTCACCCGTAAACTGTTTTTCTTGCGCGAAAGCGATGCGTTGGCACTGTTTCCGGGTGGATTTGGCACGCAGGATGAAGCGTTTGAATGCATTACGTTGAGTCAAACAGGGAAATCGTCGCCTGTACCGCTCGTTCTCATTGATAAACCGGGTGGTAACTACTGGCATGATTGGAACGACTACATCCACAAACAACTGCTAAAACGCGGCTTGATTAGCCCCGATGATCCCAGTCTCTATACCATTACCGATCGACTTGATGTGGCATGCGAGGCGATCGCCAGCTTTTATCGTGTTTTCCACTCCTGCCGTTATGTAGGCAACCGACTCGTCATTCGGCTGAACCTAGAGCCTACAGATGCTGACGTTGAGCGCTTGAACGCCACCTTTAGCGACATTCTAGTCAAAGGACGAATCGAAAAAAGTCAGCCTTTGCCTCATGAGACCCTGGCAACCGAGGGCCTATCCACGCTGAGCATGTACTTTAATCAACGCGACTTAGGGCGCTTGTATCAACTCATTGCCACCATTAACCAGTTCGGCGCATCGACTGAAGAGGCAAAGCATCCAGAGCGGAAATAGGCGCAGATTCCAGGCCTGAACGGCAAGCACGGCAAGAATGTGGTTAAAACTGCTACATCCATGCGAAAAGTTGGCTATTCTAGGGGCTAGAGAACAGTTGATGAACAAGCCTCTGCTATGCTTTCACAAATTGTGCGTCCGATGGTTCAAACCCAAATCAGGCTATTGGCAAATAGTCGCGCTACCCGTCCTACAATGGTCTCGACTGTTGCGCAATGGCTGGGCTTTCTGGGCGTTCGTGCTCAGGTAACACAACTGAATGCAGGTGCTGGCAAAATCCACATTTCAATCTCTGTGGATAAACCCGAAGCATGCGATACCCATGATTGGCAGCAAATTCTCCGCAACCTGGATGTGTCTGAAACGGAAGCCGATGCTGTTGTTACCAATCCCGCAGAGTTTACACCACAGCAGAAAAGCAAGATGCAACGGCTACTGGCGTATCTGATTCAGGTTGGCAATCCTGATCAATCAGTTGATTGGGAAAGCCTCCAACCTCAATTGCAAGCGTTCGGGTTGCCTGAGGAGACAATCCTTGGGATTCGATCGGCCTTAAAAGTGCCCCAATCACTCGAAGACCTCCTAGAAGGACTCGATTCCGATGTGGCTGCTGTCGCCCTGCCTAAAGCAGTGAGCATCGCCATGCTCGATCGTGCCGTTAACCCCTCTGAAGATCAGGCGTTGATGTCTCTGCTGAAAGCGATGAAGCATCAGTGAAGGTAGAAGGGTGTGTGCGGCTGGGAAGCAAGGGGAGCGGAGGAAGCAGAGGCAGTCTCCAATTTTCAGTCAAGCTCTGTCCATGTGCTGTTCATTGTTTCACTGGTGACTGGTCAAACCTCAAAACTGATTTCCCTCTTCGCGGGTAAACTCCAAGCGATAGCGATACAAAGCGACTGGACGATCGACCGCTTTAAAGTACTCTGGGTCTTGCGGCGAGAGATAAATGGCAGTCACCTGATCGGCTGTGATGGTTGGCTTTTCGGTTGAGGCATCCTGGGCTGCAAGGTGCTGGTAAGCGGTTGTTGTCTCAACCTGGTTCAGGTAAGGATTGGGCACACCGCGAAAGACTTGCTGAAAAAGCTCGGTGGTGAGAAAGCGATCGGGAGCGGGCGTTTCAATAGCGCGGGCAGTGATGACAGAAATCAACTGCCGTCCACCTTGCAGTAGCGTCATCTGACGGTTGGGCGATCGAGGATCGACCGTCACAGCTAGCACACTGTCACCCAGATAGGCTTTTGCAAGGTTTAACCCGTTAAAGGCGCGATCGGACACCACAGGATCTTTAATCAGTCCCTTCAGCGGCAGTAAGGACAGAAACTCACGCTTTATCGACAAGTGACTGGAGGGGACAAACCGAACTTTACAGGCGATCGGCTGATTGAGGTACTGCTGGTTGCTGTCAAACCCTGGCGTCACCACATCCGGTGCCAGGGGGGCTGCAAGTTCAACCAGAGTGCTAGTCATTGTCCAAGAGCCTGCTAACCAATCGGGGTACTCCAAGTCGCCATTGGCGGGCTGCACAGCAGGCTTATTGTCCCACTTTGGGAAGGTCGCAAGGCGATCGTCAAGCAGACCCGCATTGACCGCACTCATAGAGACCAACCAACAAAGCAGCACACACCAGAAAAGGCGCAAACATACCTGAAGGGAAGGGGTAACGCCTTTGAATCGTTTCCAGCTTGTGGTCATGCTGCCTACTGATGCGGTTACCCTCAATCGTATCAACGGACGGCAGCGCTTCACCAGGGTTTAGAGGGTCAAGTCACCCAGATCTCTTAGAAAAGACCTGAGCTTGATTTAGCTGCGCTAGCTTTGAGCACGATCGTCGTCAAGGAACGGGCGAGGGTGCGATCGCCATGAGTAGGGATACTCCTGCAAGCCAAAGCGCGCAGCTTCTAGCTCCTGTGTGTCTTGGGCAAAGACATCAAGCTGCATAAGCCATTGCTGCCAGAACGAAGGAAATTTGATGGATTCTTTTGCAACGTCTAATAACTCTAAGGCTTGTACATGTAATGTGACGGTCTGAGCATCCTGCACGCTTTCTTGTTGCAATAAGATTCTTGCATTTAAGACCATGCGTTGCTTAAACTCTGTTGCTGGTAATTTGGCACAGGTCGAGCAGACATCGCCTTGTAAGAGACCATTGTCCTGGTACAGCAGCGAACGGATCGGCGCAACATGAAACACTTGCTGACAAACCGTGCAGCGAAGGTTGTCTCGGCAAGGATAAAGCTTACGTTCTAGTTGAATCTTCATAGTGACGATGGCTGGTGCTGAAAGGGCAATTAAAGTGCGCCACAACTCAACGCTAGCTGATAGATCCTGTACAGATTTGGGCTTTTTCATAATTCTCAATGTTAAGAAATTGATCACACCCGGTTGAAGCTCGAAGAGGCGATACTGCGTCAAAAGCTTCGCGACACAAGTGATCTCCAACTTTGGCTTGTTCAGTAGCTTGTTAAAAATAAGCAACAAAAATCGATCGGATGAGCAGGGATCATCCGTAGGTTGGGATGTCAACTCGGATTAGGATCGGTTAGTCTGGCGAGTGAAGCCGAGCAGACCTCGTCAATCTTTGGTGACAATGTTTGATGTCAATGCCTTCTGTGTTTGGTTGTGCCTCTCTTTGACACACTCGTTCAGCGATCGTACTCAACTGTCACCTGCGCCATGAATCTAAGATTTTCGCAAGATTTAGAAGCACTGCTAACGCAACTGGCAGAGAAACCCCTGACGCTAGGCGACATTTTGACAGGAACCTCCGAACGAGGCTTTAGCCTTGTGATCGGGTTGCTTGCTCTACCGTTTCTGTTACCGATGCCACCGGGCTTTGCAGGCCCACTGGGTTTAGGTTGCCTCATTTTAGGGGCGCAGATGGCAGTCGGACGGCGATCGCCCTGGTTACCCAGACGCATTGCACAATTTCAGTTTCCCAATTGGCTTGTGTTGAACCTACTGGGCCTGCTCCGCCGAGTGACTGGACTCATCGAGAAACTCGTTCGCCCCCGGTTACGGCAGCTGGCTGAAAGTTCTCACATCTGGCAGCTTAATGGGCTTTGTATTGCCTGGCTGGCGTTTTTGCTCATGCTCCCCATCCCCTTTACCAATCCCATTCCGACTGCTGGAATCTTGCTATTGGCGATCGCCACGTTAGAGGCCGATGGGTTGTTGATGTGCATTGCCTATGGTATGACGATCGCCATCACGCTTGCCGTTGCAGGCATTGGCTACGTACTCTGGCAATCACCAGGCTTTTTTCAAGATCTGTTGGGGTAATGCGAGGGCATCAGAAACGACCCGATCGCCTTATCCTTTTTGCATAAAGTTAATGTAGATTGAGGGCATCGCTGCCTCCAATCCATCCGTGCCACATTCACACATGCCTGGTCTATCTGTTGATGCACCGTCTACTCAACCCAAGCCTACAGAGCCACGATCATCAGACGAGGCACCGCGACGGATTTTCATTAGCTATAAGCGCGGTGTGGAGCCAGACGAGCCGATCGCGCTGCAACTCTTCCATACTCTGAGTCAGCACCATCAGGTGTTTATCGACCAGACAATGACGGTGGGCACCCGGTGGGCGGAGCGCATTGAGGCAGAAATTCGGCAGTCAGACTTTTTGATTTCGTTGCTGTCAGCGCAATCGGTTCACAGTGAAATGGTGCTGGGCGAGATTGAGACGGCTCATCACCTCTCGAAGAAGCAGGCAGGCAAGCCCATCATTCTACCGATTCGGCTTGCTTACCGTGAGCCATTTGTGTATCCGCTGAGTGCGTACCTGAATGGCATTAACTGGGCGTTCTGGGAGAATGAGACCGATACACCACGACTCTTGCAGGAATTGATGCAGGCGATCGCGGGTAATAGCCTGTCGCTCGGTACTGAGGACTCAAAAGCAAAGCTGCTACAAATCGGTGAACCGGATGCCATGCCGCCGCCGCTGCCCTCGGCTCAGTTGGCAGCGCTAGAAATGCCAGAGGGAACCATGAACCCAGAGTCGCGGTTTTATGTGGAGCGTCCGACCGATGCGATCGCCCTCAGCACGATTCAGCAAACAGGAAAGGGCGTGACTATTACCATCAAAGGCCCCCGGCAGATGGGCAAGAGTTCGCTGCTGGTGCGGACGATCGATGCCGCCGTTAACGCTGGGAAACGGGTGGCGTTTCTGGACTTTCAACTCTTTGATAAAACGGCGTTGACCCATCCAGAGCCATTCTTTCGCCAATTCTGCGCCTGGTTAACGGATGAGTTAGAGATGGACAGCCAGGTGGAAGAGTATTGGGCGATGCCGTTGGGCAACAGTCAGCGCTGTACGCGCTACATGCAGCGCTATCTGCTGAAGGAACTGGGCAGCCCGCTGGTGCTGGCGATGGATGAGGTGGAATCGGTCTTTGATACCGACTTTCGATCGGACTTTTTCAGTATGCTGCGGAGCTGGCACAATAGCCGTGCCACATCCTCCATTTGGCGGCAGCTTGATCTGACTCTGGTGACTTCCACCGAACCTTACCAGTTGATTGAAAACCTGAACCAGTCGCCCTTTAACGTGGGGTTGGTCATTGACCTGATAGACTTCACCACCGACCAGATGGCATCCCTGAACCAGCGGCACGGTTCACCGTTTAACCGAGAGCAAGCGCAACAACTGATGCGGCTCCTGAACGGACACCCCTATTTAGTGCGACGGGCGCTGTACTTGACCGCCAGCCAGCAGCTTTCGGTGGCGGATTTGTTTGCCAGGGCGATCGACGATCGCGGCCCCTTTGGCGATCACCTGCGCTACCACCTGTTTCGGATGCACGACAAAAAAGCGCTGGTGCAGGGCTTTGTGCAGGTGATTAAGAACAATGTTTGTCAGGATGAGCAGGTGTTTTTCCGTCTACGAGGGGCTGGATTAGTGCGGCGGGAGGGGCAGACGGTGTTACCGAGGTGTCAGTTGTATGCAGATTACTTTCGAGAGCATTTGAGGGGGTGAGGGGAAAGGATGATGGATGATGGATGATGGCGGCTGTTTTGTTCTAGAGAGCGAGTATAATTGGCAACGGATTGTAGCGGATGAAGCGGATAAATGATCTGTGAGTAGCGAATGAAGACATCTGCTTCATCCGTTTGCTATCTATTGCCAGCGTTCTATCAGCAGGGCAAGTGGCCCACCCAACTCCTCTCAGGGATGAAGTTCAAAGGCCTGTTAGTAAGTACTAAAGACTCAGGGGTGAGTATTAAAGATAGGACTTACGCAAAAGCGGTCATCTTTCGCCCCCTAGCCCCCAACTTTGGGGGAACCGTCTCAATCAAAGCCCCAAAAATTGGGGGTTTGGGGGCAAATGCGTAAGTCCTAAAAGACTCATTCACGAGATTCAAAGACTCGCCGGCGAGTAGTAAAGGTTCAGCAGTGAGGTTCAAAGACTCATTCATGAGGTTCAAAGACTCGTTGTCGAGTATCAAAGACTCGTCGGCGAGTAGTAAACACTCATTCACGAGTAGTAAACACTCACGCACGAGTATCAAAGACTCATGCACGAGTAGTAGAGGCTCGTCGATGAGTAGTAAAGACTCGTCGATGAGGTTCAAAGACTCATTCACGAGGTTCAAATCGGACTGATGCAGGACTGATGCAAACCTTGGAGGGTTTGATCAAGCGTCAAGCATCTGACCAATGTCGTCGCTGAAACCTCCGAGGTTTTGGTCGAAACCGGGTTTCTGGCTGTAATCTGATTGCAACAGGGGAGACTCGTAGAAAAACCCAGTTTCCAGCGATCGGCAGGCGTGGATGAGGAGAAAAGCATGACAGGCACAACCATCTACACGGTAGGCGGCACGGTGCAGGCGGGGGGTGGGGTCTATTTGCCCCGTCGCGCCGATGAGGAACTGTTGGCGCTGTGTCGATCGGGCACGTTTGCGTATGTCCTCACGCCACGCCAGATGGGGAAGTCGAGCCTGATGGTGCAGACAGCGGAGACGCTAGCCGAGGAGGGCATTCGCTCTGCCGTTGTGGATCTTCAGGATTTGGGCGCACAGGTGACGGCAGAGCAGTGGTACTTTGGCTTTTTGGTGAAGCTGGAAGACCAACTAATGCTGGACACGGACGTGGTGAGCTGGTGGCGCGATCGTGAACACCTGGGCGTGTCGCAACGGTTAACGTCTTTTTTTGAAGCGGTGCTGCTGACCGAGATCCCAGAGCGCATCGTCATCTTTGTGGATGAGATCGACACTACCCTTAGCCTCGACTTTACCGACGATTTTTTCACCGCTATCCGGTATCTCTACCTCGCCCGTGCCCATAAACCTGTCTTTCAGCGGCTCTCGTTTGTGCTGGTCGGGGTTGCCACACCGGGCGACCTGATCCACGACCCCAAGCGCACCCCCTTTAACATTGGGCAGCGGGTAGACCTGACCGATTTTACCCAGACGGAAGCCCTGCCCCTGGCGGATGGCTTTGGGCTATCCGCAGACCAGGCAACCCAGGTGTTGGGCTGGGTGATGCAGTGGACAGGAGGACACCCCTACCTGACGCAGCGCCTGTGTCGTGCCCTGGTGGATGCGGGGCAGTTGTACTGGACAAAGGAAGAGGTCGATCGCGTCGTTGGCAGCACGTTCCTGGGTGCAATGTGTGAGCAAGACAGCAACATGCAGTTTGTGCGCGACATGCTGACGAGGCGGGCAGATGATGTGTACGGCGTATTGACCACCTACCGCGAGGTGTGGCGCGGGCGACAACCTGTGCCGGATGAGGAGCAATCGCTCAATAAATCGCACCTGAAGCTATCGGGCGTGGTGAAGCGAGCCGATGGGGCGCTGACCGTGCGGAACCCCATTTACGGGGAGGTGTTTGATGACCAGTGGGTGAAAAGCCACTTGCCTGTCAACTGGATGAAGCGGATTCAACGCGCTCGTGGCATAGCAGCGGCGTTAGCAGCTTTGTTGGTGTCTATTCCTCTAACTGTCTATGCATTGTCGCAAGCAAACGAAGCCACACAGCAGCGCGAGATTGCTCAGAAAAATGCTGATACAGCAACTCGCAACGAGAAAGAAGCGCGGCGACAGGCTCAGTTCGCTCAAGTGAGTGAACAGGAAGCGAAAAAGCAAGCATTGTTAGCCAAACAGAATGAGCAGATCGCTAAGCGTCAAACAGCACTGGCTAAGCGGCAGACGGCACTGGCTGAAAGAAGTCGACTACAGGCAGAACGGGCACGTCAGATTGCCAATCGGCTGCGACAGAAAGCAGAGGTCGCCCGCATCGGTGAAGCGGAGCAGCGGGAAAAAGCGGTCGCTGCGCAGCAAATTGCGGAACAGAAAGGGCGAGAAGCACTCATAGCGAAAGCCCTTGTGGAAAAACAAAAGGCTAATACTGAAGTGACGGCTCAGAGCCTGAATGCCGAAAAGCTCCTCACCTCGAATTTTGAACTGGATGCGCTCACGGAGGGTGTGAAAGTTGGACGTAAATTAAAGGAACTGGGTAACGATGCAAAAGCCGATGCCCGCACGCAGGGGGTTGCCACCCTGAGACAAATCGTTTACGCCATGCGAGAGCACAACCGACTGGCAGGCCATACCGATACGGTCAATGGCGTCAGCTTCAGCCCGGATGGCAAGACGCTCGCCTCCGCCAGTTCGGACAACACGGTGAAGCTGTGGAACCTGGATCTGGATGACTTAATGGCATGCGGCTGCGATTGGCTGCATGACTATCTCACCAATAACCCCAACGTCAGCGAGTCTGACCGTCATCTCTGCGACGGTGTTGGGCGCGTCAAAAAGGTCTCAGCCGTGCCGGAGCGAGAGGGTGGGTGGGGTGAGTGGGTGGCGCGGGAGTGGAGGAAGTTCGTTGGGGGGTAGGGTGTGGGGTGTGGGGTGCGATGCCTGCCTTAAACCTCCGAGGTTTTGGTCAACTGTGTAAGACTCAATAATCTACGTTTCATCACATTTTGCTCAGCCGATCGAAAAAAGGCGTTTAATAAAGGTATTGCAACTTCTCTGTCTTTAGAGCCATGACGATCGCGATCGCCCTTATTGCCTTGGGAGTGTTAACTCAAGTTATGGTGCTGGCAACCTCACGTGGCACACTGCCGCGCTTTACCAGCATGTGTAAAACTTGCGGGTACCAAATTCCACCGATGGAGCGCCCGCCCGCCTTCCACGATTGCCCAGAGTGCGAAAAGCTTTTCAGCCTTAGTGACCAGCTCCTCCGCCGCTAGGTTTCGCTTTTTTGAGAAAGAATACCAGCACAGCGCTGCCCACTAGCGCACAGCCCATAAAGAAAAAGCAATCGTTGAAGGCCATGACATTGGCTTCACGACGAACGATGTTGCCAATCTGCGCGATCGCCTGGTTTTGCGCGGTCACAGCATCCGCACCGTTTGTCGTGAAGAATTGGGTGAGTTGGTCAATGCGATCGCGTGTGATGGGATTGGAGAGCGACACCGCATCTACTAATCGATTGGAATGAAACTTCTCGCGTTGAGATTGAATCGTGCCCAAAATGGCGATCCCCACCGAACCACCCAAGTTACGCGACATGTTATAGAGTGCCGACGCAGAACCAATCTGTTTTGGTTCAATACCCGCCGTTGAAATGCTAGACAGTGGTGTAATCACCAACGGTTGCCCCAGTGCCCGCACAATCTGCGCCGGAATTAATTGGTCAATGCCCGTATCGTGTGTCATGTGAGAGTTCATAAAGCAACTGGTGCCAAACAGCCCCATCCCAACCGCCACCAGCAAGCGTAGATCAAACCGCTGCATCAGCTTGGGCACGAATGGTGTAATGAACAACTGCGGAATGCCTGACCACATGATGGTTTCGCCAATTTTCATCGCGTTGTAGCCCTGCACCTGCGCCAGATAGAGTGGCAGAATGAACGTCGAGCCATACAAGCCTAAACCTAACGCCAACGTCACGATAATCGATAAGCCAAAGTTGCGTCGTCCCACCAAGCGAAGATTTAATAACGGCTGTCTGCGCGTGAGCTGAATGACTACAAACAGCGGTAGCGCGATCGCTGCAATAATTGCTGCCCGCTGGATTTCAACCGACCCAAACCAGTCTTTACGGTTTCCTTCGTCCGCAAAAAACTCAAACGATGCAAACCCGATCGCCATCGTGAGAATGCCCCACCAATCGCCATTACGCAGCAGGTTAAGCTGCATCGGACGTTGGGGCAGTCCGTACCAAACGCCTGCAATTAAAAGCAATCCTGGAATGACGTTGAGATAGAAGATATATTCCCAACCATAGTTATCGGTCAGCCAACCACCCACTGTGGGGCCGATCGACGGCGCAAACGTGGCTGTAATTGAGAACATTGCCAGACCGATCGGCTGCTTTGACTTCGGTAACGTCATCAAAATGACGGTGAACGCCATTGGAATCAGCACACCACCCGTAAAGCCTTGTCCTGCGCGAAACGCTACCATCATGCCCAGGTTGACTGAAAACGCACATGCCACCGAAAACATCAGGAACAGCGTGGCATTTACCAGCAGATAGCGCCGCACTGAAAACACCTGCGATAACCATCCCGTCATGGGGATGACCACAATTTCAGCGACCAGATAGCCCGTTGAAATCCACGAACCCTCGTCGATCGTGGCACTCAAGGCACCCGTGATGTCATTCAATGACGCATTCGTGACCTGGATATCCAGCACCGCCATAAATGCGCCCAGCAAGGTTGCCATCACACCAACCCAATCTCGAAAAGAGATAGTACGCTCTGTAGCGCCTTGGGGTGAAGCATTTGGAGGGAGGGTAGAAGAGCGATCGGTACGAGTGCTGGTCATTGAGAATCGTTATTGATTGTTCGTTGTTGGAGATGGTAGGAGTTGGTCTTTAAAGGCCATTTTCATCCCTCATCCCTCACCCCTCATCCCTTCCGTTCACGGCGTTTCAACAGTCGCTATAACAGACATCCCAGGAGTAATACGAGTTTCATAGCCTCTGATACTGTCGGCATCAAAAACGATTTTGACGGGAATGCGCTGCACAATTTTAGTGAAATTGCCTGTGGCGTTATCGGGTGGCAGGAGGGCAAATCTAGCACCGGATGCAGGTGAGAGGCTATCCACTTTGCCTCTAAACACGCGGCCTGGGAAGGCATCAATTTTAATTGCAACCGCTTGTCCAGATTGCATCTTTCCTAATTGGGTCTCTTTAAAGTTAGCCGTAATCCACGGCAGCGGCTGGACTAGAGACATTAACGTTTGTCCAGGCTGCACGCGTTGCCCTACCTGCACCGTGCGATTGCCAATGCGTCCCACAAGGGGAGCCGTGATCGACGTGTAGGCTAATTGCAGCCGAGCATTTCTGAGTTGAGCGTCTGACTGGGCAACAGTGGCTAGTGCGGCCTGATATTGTCGGCGATTGACTTCTGTTTGCTTGCCGCTCGCATTGGCCTGCTGCAAACCACCCTGGGTGGAATTAAGTTTTGCTTGAGCGTTGTCGAGGTTTTTCTGTGCCTGCACTACTCTGGCTTGAGCTTGCCTAATTTGTTCAGCGATCGCGTTGTACTGTCCCTGCGTTGATTCATAGGTCGCTCTGGCTGTATCAAACTGCTCTTGAGCAACGGCACCCTCTCTAAGCAGCGTAGTGTAGCGCCTGTAGTCAAGCTCAGCCTTGACCAAATTGGCTTTCACTTGTGCCAGTTGGGCTTGAGCGGCTGGCACTCCTGCCTGTGCTTCTGCTAGCGACGCTTGTGATGTGGAGACGCTAGCAGCCGCTGCGTCAATGTTGCCCTGCGCCTGTGTGGTTAAGCCCTGCGCGTTGGTTGCGGTTACGCCAATATTCGCCTGCGCAACCTGCGCCTGCTGTTGAGCCACATCCAGGGCTGCTTTCGCTTGCTGCAAGGAAACATCGTAGTCACGGGGATCGAGCTTGACCAGCAATTGTCCTTGCTGCACCTGCTGGTTATCATTAACAGCAACTTCGGTTACGGTGCCGTTGATGCGAGCATTAATGGGATGCACATCAGCCGTGATGTAAGCATCGTCAGTTTCAGCATGAGTAGCGGCAAAGCGCCACCAGCGATAGCCGAAAACACTACCGATAATCAGGCCAACACCCAAGGCACCAAAGAGAACCCACTTTCGACGCGGATGCCGCTTAGGCGCTTTGGCTTCTGGTTTCGGTTGATCAGCAGCCGGACTGGTCGGAGTGGCTTCCCGATCGAGGACGGCAGGCTTCTGACCATCGAGTTCTTGAGCCTGGTTATCTGAGTTTATCGATTCCATACTAAGGGCACCACAAAAGAGGTAATCATGGTTGATCGCATAAGGACAAGCCGTTGAGCCTGAAGGAATGAACTGAGTGAATATCAGCAAAGCTGCGTTGAAGCGCTGACAATTGATTCAATTTCAGTCACCTCTCAAAGCCACTGTACTAGACACACTCTACTGTGATCATGACACTGAGGAGCGATCGTGCACATGTTGTGCAGGTTACACGGAACTGCAAGAGGCTTAGGGCACGTCATCAATTAAGCTTGGAAGCCTTGCAGTATCAGCCTTACCGCGCCCGCCCTCACAAACCAGGCTAGGGGCTGTAACCCTTGCTGCAAGTCATTTATATGGGTAATTGATGACAGCCCCTAGCACCTTAGCCATTCAAAATCGGTACATGTTGAACACCAATTACTTAGCACGCTAAGTATTAGTATAGTCTACACGCCTCCTGATCACCCATTACCTGGACAATACTGCTTCCTCAGAAAATGATCACGATGCTTCGGTACGCCTGGGTTCCTGGTGATAAGCGACGTTGATACCTAGAAACCCAAAGCCTCTTGGTTTTTGTGGGCATGCAAAAGTATTTGGCGATCCTCTTTTCACCGTTGAGAGGGGAGAGCCGTTGCTTCTGTTTGCGCTGCACTGAGATATGGAGCAGTTACATCGGCAGCATCTGTTTGTGATGAATCACTAGGCAGCGCTGAAGACCAACCAAGCAACTTGCCACTGGCGGTTAACGTCAGCGTATGCCCTCGCCACTCAATGCGATCGCCAGTGAAGCCATAGCACCACAGCGCGAAACGAACCAGATCACTCAGCGGCACCAGCCACAATAGCTTTTGAGCCGTGGGGTCGCGCAACACCTTAACGCTTACCCCCCACGCCATGAGCAGTCTGAATGCCAGGGTAAGACTTAACACCATCCAACTCAGTATGGAGCCGTGCATCGTCAGCAAGAAACAACCGCCAGCTACCGTGCCGAAGGTCAAAATTTGCCCCGCGTAGCCCCAGGGTTGAGAAAAGCGAATACCACGATTCCAGCGTGTTTGATGCTGCAAGAAGTCGGTTAACTGCGTGGCTGCTAACATATGATCCACCACGTAACGGGACAACACAACCCGATACCCTAGATGCGTGGGTATGCGCCCCAAGTGAAAATCATCGTGCAGGTAGTTCGCAACGGCTGAAAACCCGCCGATCGCAGCCAGCACTGATTTTTGCAGCACAATGGTGGCACCAATGCCAAAGGTCATGCCCATCAACAGGCGAGAAACGAATACCGTTGGAATCAGTTCTGTGGTAACGCCCAGAGCCTCAAGAGCTGCTATACGGCCTTGCGCTACCGAACGGTAGGTACAGGTGACGACTCCTACGGTCGGGTCGCGTAAGGGCTGCACCACTTGCATCAAATAATCGGAACCCACCTGAATGTCGCTATCGGCAATCAGCAAAAGGTCATGTTTAGCTTCTGTGACGGCATTTGCCAGGTTGCTAATTTTGCGGTTGAGGCCAATCGCACGATCGCTCACAACCAGACAAAGATCACAGGCAGGAAAGTCATGGATCAGTTGCTTGACGACAGCAATCACAGGGTCGGTTGGGTCTTGGATGCCAAAAATGATCTGGTAAGTTGGATAGTCCTGGCGACAAAAGGAGGCAAGATTTTCGTAGGTGTTGCGATCAAGTCCACAAAGGGGTTTCAGAATGCTAACAGGCGGATGAAAATCAAGATCAGTATCCGTCGATTCAGTTAAAAAAGCGATCGCGGCATACAGTGCAAGACAGTAATAAACGATGGCGCTTAAACAAAAGAGCAATGGTAAAAATGGAGCGTAATAGGTGATTCGCTCCATCTGCTTGAAGGCTGATAACACTATCTGCTAGTGACTCCTAAGTGGCGGTAATTAGTTAATTCAAAGCCCTGGTTGTGAATCACCGCGCGGACACGATCGCTCATGAGCGCGTCGCGTTCTGCCTGACCTAGCCCAAACGCTTCGTTCGCAGGTTCACCCGGTCTAGCAATGGCAGGATGGGCGTAGAGTTCCACCCGGTTGGCTTGAATTTGGGGAATAAGCTTCAGCAAATAGTCTTCTGTCATGCGACCGCTGTGCAACAAGCCATAGACGCGATCGACATATTGAATGCCGTGTGCCTGTAGCAATCGCTTTCCGTAAAGGCGCAGCCCCGCATAAACAAAGGACAATAGCCGTTTGATGACCCAATCTGAGGAGTCGGCGTTCAGCGCGATCGACGCTTCCTCATAGGGCAGGCGAATGAACCGAATCTTAAAGGCTTCTGCCAGATTCACGAGTTGGTGCAGTACCACTGGCTGAACGTGTACATGCACATGTCCATCTACATGAGAGAGCGGCAACCCAGTCTGATGGAACTTCTCTAGCTGTGCTTGAATTTCGAGCGGCAATTCTCGTCGGGCTGCACGGCTAAATTGGTAATACAGCCCTACTGTTTCTGGTTGGCTAGAAAAACGGCCCTGAGCATCAACCAGATGGGGAATTTGAGTTGGTGGCAGCACCGATCGCCCACACGCCAGCACCAGATGTAGTCCTACCGCCAGGGTAGGATGAGCCTCTGCTAAAGCCACAGCCTCCTCAAAGGCATCCCCTGTCACCATCAAACTGGTGCTGGTTAAGACGCCCCGTAGATGAGCGTCGATAATGGCTTGATTAGCGCCCGAAGAAAAGCCAAAATCATCTCCATTAATGATCAGTTGTCGCTGCTGACTCTGTGTTTCCATCGTTTTCCTCAGTCAGGATCTCCGCTTTTCTGTATGATCTGGAGATCGAAGTAGTGCTCAGGCTAGGACGGCCTGTTCGCAAACGGTCTAGCAGTAACCGCGATCGCTTAACGTCTTCACAACTGGAAAAAACACTGTGACACAGGTGTAGAACCGACAATAATATGGCCTCAATGCAAACGACTTCCGCTTCTAGTAGTCCGTCAAAATAGATTTGAGGGGTATACAAATGAAAACCCTCAAAACAGTAAAACAGTCTTGACACACTAGTTAGATTCCCCAGCAAGTGGCGTTACTTGCCCCGTCTTCACTAAGTCTCGCCGTCTAGCGCGGGTGATTAAGAACTCTTTGGCTTCTTTATAGAGGCGCTTGCGCTCATTTCCTTTAAACATGGCGTTCTTGATGATGCGATAAATCGGCTTGGGTCGGAAGTAGTATTCATCGTAAAAACGATGCACCCACTCCAGCATTTCGGCACCAGACAGGTGTGGGAAGTTTGCCATCGGCAACTGCTGACCCAGTTCATCCGACATCTTGGTGGTCATAATGATGCCTTGATCCTCGAACCATTCATACATCTCGGTGCCCGGATAGGCATGTGCAACGGACACTTGCAGAGTCTCAGGGTCCATCTCCTTGGCGTATTCAATGGTTTCGCGAATAGTCTCGCGGGTCTCGCCTGGCAGACCAATGATGAAATCTGCGTGCACCTTGATCCCAACTTTGTGGCAGTCTTTGGCAAACTCCAGGGAACGTTTTGCGGTAATCCCTTTTTTGATATTTTTGAGAATCTGCTCATTACCGGATTCAAACCCAACGATAAACAGACGGCAACCAGAATCCGCCAGAATCTTCAAAGTGTCGTAATCTAGATGCGATCGCGACGTGGAAGACCATTGAAAGTTTAAAGGTTTGAACGCCTTTGCCATTTCGACCATGCGCTTGGGGCTGTAGGTAAACGTATCGTCATCAAAAAAGATTTCCTGCAAGCCTTCCGGTTTAAAGGCATCCAACGCCCACTCGACTTCATTGCGGACATCTTCGACCGATCGCGTGCGCCATCGATGTCCGTCGAACGTCTGGGGCCAGAGGCAGAAAGTGCAAAGTGCTGGACAGCCCCGCGTGGAGTACATTGCCAGGTATGGATTCAGCAGGAACGGCACGTTGTATTTGGTAATATCCAGGTCGCGCTTCCAGATTTTGCTGACCCAGGGGAACCGATCGAGATCTTCTACGGGTGGTTCCGGTGCCGTTGAAACCATCTGATCGTCGCGTAGAAAATGCACACCCGGAATGGTATCCAGGGCTTCACCACTGGCAAAACGCGTCACCGCATAGTCAAATTCTTTGTGGGTGACGAAATCGATCGCGGTTGAGGCACGTAAGGCCACTTCAGGATGTGTGGTGACAGGCGGGCCGACAAAGGCAATCTTGAGGCTCGGCTTCAGTTCCTTCATCCGTTCCACAAGTGTGACGTCGTTTGTAAAGCCGACGTGTGAGGTGAACAGGATGACAAACTCGTAGTCGGCAGCAATGCGAACGGTCTCTTCTGGGCCAACGTGGTGAGGTGACGCATCCAACACTCGCGAATGGCCGCCAAGGTCGCGGATCATTCCCGCTGGATAGCCCAGCCAGACTGGATACCAGTAACTTTCGATCTCTCTCGTTGCAGGCCAGCGCGAACTGGCACCGCCGTCAAATTTTTCAAAGGATGGGGGATTGAGCAGCAGTGTTTTTAACAAGGTCATTACCCTCTCCTCTTTAGGTGTAGATGTGCTTTAAGTGTGGATGTGCTTTGAAGCGTGGATGTGCTTGAAGCGTAATGCAGCCATTAAAGATTGGCGGTGGTATTCAAGGCGTTTTTTGTTGGCACAAACAATCGATGTTGCTTAGGGCTTTGACGGACTCATTTGAGTGGTGTGCGTCGATCGCCGTTGGGGCAGTAGCTTTAGCACCTGTAGCGCGATCGCGGAGAGACGAGGAAAGAGTCGGGGTTGTAGCAGGCGATCGTCAAAGCGGCTCATCCGACGAGCATTCTCCTGCAAGCACATAGCAAACACTTTTTCAGGCGTCAGATTGTCGATAAAGTTGTTAGAAGACGCAGCTGTAAAACTCTCACCACTGCCACCCGCACCACCAAACGATTTAGCCAGGTGCAAGAGGGCGCGGCTGTAATGCCACGACGCATGCATGCCTCTAAACAGATCGGCTCCCTGCCCTGACTGAATTTGCTGGTAAGTAATCCAATTCACAAAAAAGACGATGTGTCGCGCTTCTTCATCCAGAATTGGCTCAAAGACGGTGAAGATGGACTCTGGGAAATAGCCTGTTTGACGAGCTAGGCCAAACATCCCAAAGGCAAAGAACGAATCAAGGCATTCGCCGAACCCAAAGTCTACAAACTCTTGCTCAGGATGAGCCGGAATTCTGGTAGGCGCAGGTTCTGTGATTTCAACACCGTAATGGTTAATCAAGAATTCCAGCAGCCTACCGTGGCGGCTTTCTTCCTGCGCTTGCAAGGCCACCGCCTGCTGAATCAAAGGATCTTTCACCGTTTCAGCAAAGGCACCCACCATCACGCCTGCCTGCCGCTCCGTTTCTAGAGCAACCCGCCAAAAGGGAATCCCCCGCAAACGGGCCAAAGCATCCTCATCCAACTTGGGCCAGTCAATGGTTTCCGGCTCATAGGTGAGATGACTGTCTAAAAACGATCGCGAAAATAGCTCCTTGTGGGCATCCGTTCCAAGTCCCATACGCCTCCTCCAAATCAATTAAACCCTGAGCAAAACGGTCAATTAAATCCTCAAGTCTGTTCTTTGCCTTTTATCTTTTATCTTTTGCCTTTTACCTTCTGCCTTCTGCCCTCTGCCTTCTCCCCTGCAATCAGCGAGGGCTAAGTTTAATGCTATTTGAGATACCAGAGGTCAGAACGACCAGTTCTCCCTTCTTCGTTAACCGAAACAATTGACTGCGCCAGCGGAAGGTGTTGCCCAGAAAGCCATAGGCCCACAGGGTAAAACTCAGCAGATCTCTCAGTGGAGATAGCCAAAACCAGGCTCTGGCGACGGGATCGTTCAGGCAACGAACCCCAACGATCCAGGCCATTGCGATTCTGGTTAACAGGGTAAGGCCCCACAGGAGCCAACTCAAGAACGCGCCTCCGGTCATTAGCAACAACACAGTACTGCCAAGCGTACCATAGGTGAAAATGAGTCCGGCATACCCCCAAGGGCGCGACACCCGAATGCCCACTAACCAACGGATTTGGCGCTGTAAGGCATTAATCACCGTATCGTTGCTCGGTAGTACATGATCAACGACATAGGATGACAACACGACCTGATAACCCGCTTGAGCCGGTAAATAACCTAACTGAAAATCATCTGCGAGGAAATTAGCGATCGCTTTAAATCCGCCAATTTCTTCTAAAACAGAGCGACGAATGACGATCGTCTGCCCCATCGCAAACTTGGTACCCTCCAGTTGATTACTCACCAGCACCCCAGGGTGAAATTCTGTCGGAGTGCTAAGGGATTCCAACGTCGTCACCCAACCCTGGGTAATCGAACGGTAGAGACAGGTGATCACTCCAACATCGGGCTTTTTCAGCGGTTGCACTACCTGTTGCAGGTAATCTGGCCTTACCCGCACATCACTGTCAGCGAGCAGCAAAACATCGTAACTGGCTCTAGGCAAAGCGCTGGCGAGATTATTCACCTTGCGGTTAGTGCCCAAAATGCGCTCACTCACAATCAGTTGAATGTCTACCTCTGGAAAGTCCTGAATGATTTGCTTGACGACCTCCAAGCTGGAATCATGCAAATCTTGCACGCCAAAAATAATTTGGTATTCAGGATAATCCTGACGGCAAAAGGAGGCAAGGTTAGCATACGTTTTATCATCCGACCCACAGATGGGTTTCAGAATACTCACTGGAGGATGAAAGCTGAGATCAACGTCAGTGTCCTGCTTTAAAAATTTGAAAGCAGCGTAGATAGCGTAGCCGTAGTAGCTAATGCCAGCTAAGCAGAGGCAGAATAAGGGCAAGAGTAAGTAAGGCGCGAATTCAACCCTGGCGATGGGAAATGCAGTTAGAAGCATTGAGAGAGACCAAAGAGAGTGTAGATACGCCATATGAAATGCAAGAAAGGAGAGAAAAGAAATGTTGACTGGCCTTCATCAGCTAAAACGGCTAAGCACTCGATCGATAGCCAGATAAGCGTATTCATTTACCTCTCTAACAACAAGTAAAAAACCATTAAAAATTTAGTAAATTAAACCAGCATCTTGACTTAAGTATTAATTAGCACATGTAAGTTGCAACGCACATAGCACCTTGGCGCTTAGCAAGCGCACTCTCATCAATCCCTGCTTAGCTGACAGATTTTTTGTTGTAGGTTGGGTTAAACGGCGTGAAAACCAACGCCAAGCTTGCTTTGGTTGGGCTACGCTAACGTTGACCTGACGACGAGGCTGCAAGGGTTTCCAGGCGTTTTATCAGTCATTTAGCATCCATCCATCCATCAGCCAATAAAGTACTTTTGATGACAGAAATGAGTGTTTCTAAGTACTTCAATGACACGCTCTATGAAGTATTTAGAGCCTCGATATGTCGCTACAACAAACTTTTTGTGGTGATTTTGTTACGGGCCTAAGCGGATCAGTAAAGCGTTTCTGTTGAGTTACCTCGCTAAAGCTGCCTCTGTTGAATCAGAGTTAAGGTTTTGAGCAATGATGGATACTGTAAGCGAATGTACCGTGCGAGGTCAAACAGATATTGACCACTCGCCTTGGAGCAACCAAAGCGTTGCACTCCAGTTAACTCTGCTTTACTGTCTCAAGTGTTCTTAGCGATCGAACTCATGGCTACCATTAACGACAACTATCTCAAACTCAAAGCAGGCTATCTGTTTCCCGAAATTGCGCGACGGGTAACCACTTTTGTAGACGCAAATCCTGACGCGAAGGTGATTCGGTTAGGCATCGGCGATGTGACAGAACCCCTGCCCGAAGCCTGCCGTGCAGCTATGATCCAGGCTGTAGAAGATATGGGCGATCGTGCCAACTTCAAAGGTTACGGCCCAGAGCAAGGTTATGCCTGGTTGCGAGAAAAAATTGTCGCCCAAGATTTTCAGTCACGGGGCTGCAATGTTGACGCTTCGGAGATCTTCATCTCGGATGGCTCCAAGTGCGATTGCGGTAACATTCTTGATATTTTTGGCAGTAACAACCGCATTGCCGTAACTGATCCGGTCTATCCTGTGTATGTCGATACCAACGTGATGGCAGGGCATACGGGCGATGCGATCGAAAAAGGTGAATACGGCGGTTTAGTGTATCTGCCCATTACCGCCGAAAATCACTTTACGGCTGAGATTCCCACTCAGAAGATTGATCTGATCTACCTTTGCTTCCCCAACAACCCAACGGGTGCCACCGCTAGCAAAGAGCATTTACAAGCCTGGGTAGACTACGCCCGATCGCACGGCTCCATCATTTTCTTTGATGCGGCCTACGAAGCGTTCATTACCGATTCAGCGATTCCCCATTCGATCTACGAAATTGAAGGCGCACGGGAATGCGCGATCGAATTTCGCTCCTTCTCCAAAAATGCAGGCTTCACAGGCACCCGTTGTGCCCTCACGGTTGTTCCTAAAACCCTCACTGGCAAAGCAGCTGATGGCTCTGATGTTGAACTGTGGAAGCTGTGGAATCGCCGCCAGTCTACAAAGTTTAACGGCGTTTCGTACATCGTGCAGCGAGGAGCCGAAGCCGTCTACTCACCAGCAGGACAGACACAAACCAAAACGCTAGTCAACTTTTACATGGCAAACGCCAGCATCATTCGCGAACAGCTCACTGCGGCGGGTCTGACCGTATATGGTGGTGTCAATGCACCCTACGTATGGGTGCAAACCCCCAATAGTCTTTCAAGCTGGGACTTTTTCGATAAGCTGCTGCACACCTGCCATGTGGTTGGTACACCCGGTTCAGGCTTTGGTGCAGCGGGCGAAGGCTACTTCCGCCTTTCAGCCTTTAATAGCCGCGAGAACGTAGAAGAAGCCATGAAGCGGATTACAGCAACGTTTAAGGACTAGTGTTCGAGTGGTCAGGAGGTTGGGGAAGCGGAGGAGGCTAGGGGAGCCGGGAAAGCGGAGGAGGCTAAGGGGAGCCGAGAAGGCTAGGGGAGGCTAGGGGAGAGGAGGAGAAAGGAGTTGTTACAAAGTCCTTCGGGCAACCAAGAAAGGTTTTTACCTTTAAAGCCTTTTGGCATCCAAGAAGAGAAGAAAGCGCTAGCTGACCGCTGACTGCTAATTGCTCAAGCAACTCAAAACGTTCCCTTAGCTTCCCCGGCCTCCTCCGCTCTCCTAGCTTCCCCGGCCTGCTCTCTGGTCTTAATTCTGAAACCAGGCTGTCAGCGCAACGGCTAATCCATCGGCGGCATCGTCTGGTTTCGGAATTTGGTCTAAATTAAGCTCGCGGGTAACAGCGGTTTGCACTTGATGCTTATCGGCATTGCCATATCCGGTCAGTGCTTGCTTGATTTGAGCCGGGGTGAACTCGATATACGTCGCGTTGTATTGTGCCAGCACCAGCATGACCACACCACGAGCTTGTGCCACCGCGATCGTGTTGCCCATGCGGTAGAAAAAAAGCTTCTCGATCGCCACCAGATCGGGTTGCCACTGCTTCATCAGCGTATGCAGATCGTCATGAATGATAATCAACCGTTGCCCAATTTCCTGACCTGCTGGAGTCTGTACCACACCATAATCTAGGACAGACACCGGAGCTTCAGTTTCACCCCTTGCCAGCCCTGAACACTCGATCGCGCCAAACCCCAACGTCGCCAGCCCTGGATCGAGTCCGAGAATCCGCTTTTGCATAGAGGTTTGAGTGTTACATGGAGAGAGCGATAAACATGCTGTGCAGCTTCGGTTTCTGTAGTAGCAGTCGTCTGAAGAGTAATTGCTGGCATTTACAACTAGGTAGATTGGAGGAAGCAATGAGGTAGCTGCCTGGAAGTTATTGGTGAAGCGATCTCAAAGTATCTTTAAGGTGAGTGTTAAGCTAGCCAACGGCAAGAAATTTGACCAGGTAAGCAAGCTTATGGCTAAAGTTCATCTTCGCAAAATAACGCGAGAGAATTTCCACGCGTGCCTGAATCTTCAGGTGACTGAGGTGCAGAGGAGATTGGTTGCGACAGCCACCCAATCTCTCGCAGAAGCCTATATTGATCCCAATCTTTTTCCTTTGGCTATCTACGATGCTGCGGCATGTGGCTATGAACAACCTGAAGTACCACTGATTGGGTTCACGATGTATGAAATTGTTGCGGGTGTAGGGTTTATTATGCGGTTAATGGTTGATCAAAAGTACCAGAGGCAAGGCTATGGACGAGCCACCATGATTGAGGTGATTCGTCGTCTCAAGCTACATCCTGAAGTTGAGATCATTGCGACCAGTTATCAAAAAGAGAATGAGATCGCTGCAAGGTTGTATCAGAGTTTGGGATTTTGGCAATGGAACATTTCTTTCGCCATTTCTCACCCGACAGAAGTGTATGTAAAACTCGAAGACTGAGGATATTCGTGTTCAACTCCTCACTCCTCCCCTCTCACTTATTCTCCCCCTTCCAGCCCAAACACCTGATTAAAGACCTTCTCCACCTTGTAGCCAGAGTCGATCGACTCCAAAGGGTCTTTCCGCAGGCGATGGCGCAGACAAAGGGTGACGACGCGGCGAATATCCTGCACTGTGACTTCATCGCGTCCTTCAAAAGCGGTTAAGGCTTTGGCCGCACGATTGGTCACAATGTCGCCTCGCAGACCATCTACATCCAACTCAGAGCAAACCTGAGAGATTTTGACGCGCAGATCGTGGTCGATCGCCACGCTTTTGAGCCGCTCTTGAGCCACCACCAACTGCTGTTGCAATGCATCCTGCTGTGGCTGGCAGGCATCGAGGAAGGCTTGTGGATCTTGATCAAACTCGGTGCGCTGCTCCACAATTTGCACCCGAAGCGCGGGTTCTTTCACTGTACGAATTTCGGCGTGCATCCCAAAGCGATCGAGCAATTGGGGACGCAATTCGCCTTCTTCCGGGTTGCCAGAACCGACCAGCACAAACCGCGCGGGATGCCGTACCGAAATCCCTTCTCGCTCTACCGTGTTCCACCCAGAGGCAGCCGAATCCAGCAGCACGTCTACTAAATGGTCGTCCAGCAGGTTAACCTCATCCACGTAGAGAATGCCCCGATTTGCCTTCGCCAGCAGTCCCGGTTCAAAGGCTTTCACCCCTTCCGAAAGCGCTTTTTCAATGTCAATGGTGCCGCAAACCCGATCTTCTGTTGCACCCAGCGGCAAATCCACCATCGTGATCTTTTTCTTCGTCACAGAAATCTCTGTGCCCTGTTCCATTTGCTGCCGTACTGCATCGCCCATCATTTCAGGGTCGTGGGGATGGCTGTTAAACGGGTCATCTGTCACCACATCAATTTCTGGCAGCAAGTCCGCCAGTGCGCGAATGGTTGTGGATTTGCCCGTGCCCCGATCGCCCATAATCATGACTCCACCAATCTTTGGGTCAATGACATTGAGCAAGAGCGCTAACTTCATTTCCTCCTGCCCGACGATCGCCGTAAACGGGAACACCGGACGACGACGGGTAAACGAGGATTGCACCGATCGACCATTCTCAGCAGTAACGGGATTCGCAATAAGACTCACGGACTTACCTGATGTTTGTTAAAACGTATAGATCACTGGCTTTCATTGTGCCATAGAGGGGGAGACGAAGTTTTGAGTTTTGAGTTTTGAGTTGGCAGAGAGGAGGTTAAGAGAGCTTTGAGTGGGCCTTTAGCCTTCCTTCATCCCTCTCTCCCACTCCCTACTCCCCATTCCTCACTCCCGGATCATCCCCAAACCGCGTAATGTCGTCCTCACCCAAATATTCGCCGTTCTGCACCTCAATCATCACAAGCGGAATGACACCAGGATTTTCGACGCGATGGGGGGTACACATGGGTACGTAGGTTGATTGCTTTTGCATCAGGATCGTTTCTTGACCGTCGCAAATGACTTTTGCGGTGCCCGAAACGACGATCCAGTGTTCGCTGCGGTGGTAGTGCATCTGGGTACTGATGTGCTGACTGGGTGCCAGTTCAATACGGTTGATGCGGTAGTGGTCGCTTTCTTCTAACAGCGTAACGGTGCCCCAGGGTCGTAGTCGAATCGTGTCAGAGTCTACAGGTTGTGAGTGCGGGAGGTCGCGATCGTCAGGTTCGCCCATACTTCTTTCGCCCATGCTTTTATCTACCAAAATCCACAAATCCATCATGCCGGATCGTCGGCGTTTTTCCCCTATCTCCCAAACCCTGTACCCTACATCCACTGCTGATTAGCGCCTATTTTTGGTTTGTTTCGCGCTCTGAAGCAGGCGATCGGCCAAAGCTGGCAATCAACAGACAGACAATCCCGATGTTGATAAACGTATCTGCCACGTTAAAGACTGGAAAGCGAATCAGCCGAAAATCCAGAAAGTCAATCACTTCGCCGACCAGAAAGCGATCGATGCCATTCCCCAACGCTCCTGACAAGATGAGACCATAGCCAACCTGCTCCCACCGATTGAGCGCAAATCTTTTTGACCATGCCAGCAGCATCAACCCAATGCTGACACCCAGCGAAAGCCAACGTAGCCAGATAGAACCACCCGGAAAGATGCTAAAGGCCGCACCGGGGTTTAACTCGTAAGTAAAGTGAAACACACCCGGTAGTACCGGAATCGAATAGTGCAGAATTGGCGGAAAAATATAGGTGACAAACAAGATCTTGGTCAGGCGATCGAGCGCCAGACCCACAACAGCAGCTATCCAGAAAAAGCGATTCTTAAAAAACATGGGTGCAGGAAGTTTTGAGTTTTGAGTTCTAAGTTTTGAGTTAATCATTGATTTGTTGCGTCCTCTGCTCCCCCTGCTCCCTCTGCTTCCCCTGCTCCCTTTACCTTCTACCTTCTGTCTTCTCTTTCAGGCTATCAGTAAAACATCAAATGGCGCAGCGTGAAGGCAAGTACCGTCACGGCACAGACGATCGCAAATTGCCCTGGCAGCGGGTAGAGCGAATACTTCATCAATAGCTGCTCTAACGGTAAGCCAGCCGTATTGACGAGCTTGAGTCCATAGGTTGCCGTCATGTACAGCATGCCTGTTACATGAATGCTCAGTAGCCCACACAGGCAGCTAAACGCAAGGGATTCCAACTTCGGTGACGCTTTGAATGCTAGATAACCACACAGCCATGCACCAGGGATAAAGCCCAGAATGTAGCCAAAGCTAGGTTCCTTGAGGTAGCCAAAACCGCCCCCCTGCGAAAAGACTGGAAACCAGGTCAACCCCAGCATGATGTAGGCGATTTGGGAGAGTGCAGCAGCATTCTTGCCGCCGAGACATCCCACCAGCAAAGCCGCCCCAAATTGGTACGTAACGCCTAGTGAGTGGGTCTGAATGTTGCCTGCTCCTAGCGTTGGGGTTGCCAGAAAGGCTTCCAGAAAGGTGCCCCCGATCGTCAGGATGAGACCAATGAGTGCCCACAGCAATTCAGTGGAAAAAGCCATGACGTCCAAAAGTAAAAGTGTAGAAGCAAACGGCAGCAGAGTCCAATTATGAAAAAGCAGACCGTGTACATTTATGAAAAAGCAGACCGTGTACATTAAGCGCGATCGCAGGGCAGACTAGCAGGGTGAAACTGTTCTTACCCTCATGAACACGTCCCCCTATACCAAGCTTTATTGGCAGTACCTTCAGGGCATCTGCCCGTCGATCGCACCTGCATCATTGCCTACCATCCAGGTCGCCCTCGAAGCCACCAACTGGGAGGAGCCACAGTCCCCTCTAGAGTGGAACAACTATGGTGTGCTTGCCCTGATTGAAGCAGAGCAAGCAACTGATCTTGATTTGCGTAGGCTCTATGTAGAAACTGCGATCGATGCCTTTAATCAAGGTGCCAACGCCCATCCGCTCTGTGCAGCGCATCTTGCCCTTACGTACAGTCTCGTAGGCGAAACCCAAATTTCTGGTCAGATTGCCCTTGCCAACTTTGTTCAGATCGTCCAGCCGCTCTATACTCGATCGGAGTCCCTAGCGCCTGGATTAATCTATCTACCATTGAGCCACTTTCATGAAACGCTGTCGCCGCGTCTTATACCAGTGGTGCAGCAAGAAGATGGCTTACACCAAGCTCTTTTACTGTTGGGTGACGTGCTTAGCTACCAGTTGCAAACCGTATTTTATAACGAGGTTGGACAGCGATTTCTACACCTGGCTGTTCATATGACACCAATGTCTGTCATAAACAATTTGCTGTTAGGAATCTCAGGTTGCATGAACGAGAAATGGGAAAGTTTGCTCCATCTCCATCGCGCCCAACAGCTAGCACCAGACCATCCGAAGATTCTGCAAGCGCTTTATCTGGCATACCGAGATCGCCAACAAGCAGCATCAGCAAACATGTGGCTGGAAACGGCTCAAACACGTTGCTTAGAAACTACTAATCCAGATCATGTGCAATGGACAACGCTAGCTAACGATTGTCCTTTTACCTACGTTGCTTTCGACACCATCCTGTTAGCCGTAAGAGCCAGCCTTTTGACGATTACAACTGGAGTTTTACTGGCAAAAGGGGATTGGTTTGAGGCAGAAATGGAGTTTTGGCGCAACCAAATACAGCCAGGAATGACAGTGATTGATGTGGGCGCAAACGTGGGTGTTTATGCCTTCAGTGCAGCTCGACGAGTGGGTGAAACAGGCCGTGTCTTAGCAGTAGAACCATTCTTAGATTGCGTCCAATGTCTACAACAAACCTGCGCTATCAATCAGTTTCACTGGGTCAACGTGATTGCAGGGGCGGCGAGCGATCGCAACCATACGGCTCGTTTAGCAATCAATCCAGCCAGTGAATTAAATCGATTGATTGAAGCTGATGGAGATCTAGATATAGAGCAAACAGAAACTGTGTCTTGCTTTACCCTTGATTATCTAGTTGAACAAGCAGCTATAACGCATGTAGATTTTCTCAAAATCGATGTTGAAGGCCATGAACTTCAGGTCTTAACAGGAAGCGAAAAAATTCTCACTGAATATATGCCAACGATTCTTTACGAAAATATTGGCTTTGGTGAAGCTGCGAACTTAGATGCTGCCGAATTTTTACAGGCAAAAGGCTATCTACTCTTCTACTATGTTCCCTACGTTCAAACACTTTCTCGACTTGAGACTCTATCAACTTTGCAGAATAGCCTTAACATCATTGCCGTTCATGCCAGTAAGGCCGGATTATAGTCGAAGCAAGAGAACGTTATTTTAGCTTTCAACTTGTTGCTACACCTGCCACCAATGCAGACAAAACAGATTCTAATTGTTCAACAGCTTGTGTCTGGCTAAATTGAGACATTGCTTTTTTCTGACCCGCTTGAGACAGCCTTTGCCAAAGCTCTGGTTGTGCGGATAAGGAGGATAAACACTCAGCTAGATCAAAGGGATTTTCTGCTTCAAAGATTAGCCCATCTTGCCCATGTTCAACAATCTCAGAAGCACCGCCTGTACCGCTTGTTACCAACGTTAAACCAGCCGCCATCGCCTCAATTTGACTAATTCCAAAGGGTTCTTCAAACCGGGATGGAAATGCAAGGATGTTGCAATCTTTGTAGAGTTGGCTAAGTGCTTGCCGCGATAAAACACCAGGAAGATGAACAAAAGCTTGCATGCCTTCGGTTTCTATCAACTGTTGCAACGCCTGCACAAATTCAGGCAGAAATGTTCCACCCGCGATCGTGGCGGTAAATTTCACCCCAGAAGCATGCAGCAAACAGAGCGCTTCTACCAGCGTATCGGCACCTTTATAGGGCATAACAAGGCTGGCATAGGCAATGCGTAAACAATCGCGAGGTGGTAACGTGGCCTGATAAAACTGCTCAACAGCGGCACCAGGATAGACAACCTGCGCGGTTCCAACCGGGTAGCCAAGTTGATGCATATGCTGGCGAACCCAATCGCTGCACGTGATGTATCGATGCAGGCGATCCGATGGCGACTCCTCTACGACATAGCCTGGATGGGCATTCATCACGTAGTGAGCAACGGGAATATCGTTCGTGAGAAACGAGCGCAAAACAGCAATGCCAAAAAAGGTGATGTTTCCTGCCAGACAAAGATCAGGCTGAAACTGTTGCACTATCTGCTGTACCGCTTTGAGGTTACGCGCCTGAATTGAGGCCAGCCGATCGGTCGGCAACCACTCTGCCCCTTGTTCGCCCCAGGTGCCCCCAAGCATCAAGTGCCGATATACTATAGGATTGAAGGCTGGTTCGGGACAGTTCGTGGCAATCTCTGGTGCGTCGCTGGTCAGCACAACGACGTGATGCCCTCGCTGCTTGAGCAAACTGGCAAAGTCTGCGATCGCCCGTTCATACCCGCCAATCACCTGAGGCGGGTAGAGATTGGTCAGCACTAAGATTTTGAGCGGTTTAACCATAGCCTCAAAAGTCAGCAACGTCGCAATAATGGGCTTGAAAAAGGTCTAAATTACCTAACATACTGTGCCCACATTTGTTTGTAAGCCTGTTCCATTTCGCGGGTGAACTGTTTGGCATTCCAGAGCGGAGCCGTTTGGCGCGATCGCCAGAGCTTCCAGGCAACCTGCTGCCGTAAGGCCGGATCGGTGCCAAAGCGCACTCCCCATGCAACATACTCCTCATTTGTCCAGGCGATGCCTTCTTCAATGCCCGCATTCACCATCATGGTGTAGCTGTTGCGGCTGGCAAACTGTTCGCCTACTCGCGTCACCAGCGGAATGCCCATCCAAAGCGTTTCCATCGTAGTTGTCGCGCCATTGTAGGGATAGGTATCTAGCACTACGTCTGCGATCGCCAGATTGGCTCGATGCACGGCTTCCGCTGGTACTTCTGGCAAAAAGCGGAGTCGATCGGTCGATACCCCTTCTGCTTTTGCCACTTCGGTAAAGTAGGCTTGAATCGCTTTATCGTCGGTAATGCCTTTAATCAAAAAGTAGCTGTTGGGCACGGCAGCAATGATGCGTAGCTGCGATCGCACCGTTTCAGGATGGCGCTTGGAGGCACTCTGTCCGCTCAGGTAAATCACGGCATCGGCTGGAATGCCCAAGTCTTTTCGTCGCAGCGTGGGTACACCGACTTCAAACCCATCCACGGCCAGGTAGGTTTGGGGCAAGCGCCAGATCTTTTCGGCGTAGTGATCCTCAGCGTCTTCCGAAAGGACGTATGGATCAGCGATAAAGTAGTCGATCGCGGGAAGGCCCGAAGCATCCCACCCTAACCACGTAGCTTGAATCGGTGCAGGCTTGAGCGCCATCACTTCCGAGCACACATCGGCGGTAATGCTATCCAGATCAATCAGAATATCAATGTCGTCCTGATAGATTTGCTCGGCTATTTCTAGCCCATCGCGCCCCAGTTTCCGAGCCTGATCAACCTGTTCTACAAACCAATCTTGCAGCGTATCGTTGCCGCGCTGATAGTTCCAAAAGTAGCCAAAGAGTTCAAACTGTTCCCGATCGTGGTGTTGCAACAACCAGCGGCATAGCCAACCTACCGAGTGTCGCCGCATGCAGTGCGAAAAGTAGCCCACCCGTAAACGTCGATGCTGTCGTGGGCGATCGCGCCGGGAAGCCAGTCCCTGCTGATATCGCTCGGCAGGTTCAGCCGCATACGCTCGAACGCTGGTCTGACACAGCTTAAACAGATGATTTTGGGCCAGACGATTGCGCTCCAGGTCATCTCGCACATAGGGCAAGAAGAACGTGGTGGTGACGAGCTTCAACGTGGTGTGCTGATCGAGCGGCTCGGTTTGCTCCTCAGCCAGCGACAGCAAGAGGGATTCTTGCAGGGTTGCTAACTCAAAAATTTCTTTCCAGTAGCCGCCAGCACGGGTTAAGGCTCGCAGCAGCAGAAAGGCACCAAACACCTGATCCGGCAGCGATCGTGCCAGAATACACCACTCCCGCGCGGTTTCGATGCCCTTTTCGTACTGTCCTGAATTTTGATAGAAGGTCGATAGATGGCTGAGAATCTCTAAGTCTTGCGGACAGGCGTTTAGGCACCGTTGGGCATACTCAGCCGCTAGTGAGGGTCGATTCCACTCGTAGGCAATGGCAACCGATGCCAGCATGAGCGTTTGCACGACAGGAAGCAGATCCTCTGCCCGATCGAGCGCCACTTCCGCAAAGTCCAATAGCGCTGGATCGGTAGGCGCGTGCTTCAAGACAGCTTTCAACGTGTCTACCAGTAATGCCTGGTCAACGTCAGCCGACGATCGCAGCACGTCGATCGTACCCCACTCCACCAAATCATCCCCTGCAAAGCGGTCGAGTTCAACCGATCGTTGTGCCAGGTATAACAGGTTCGCTAAATCTTGAGGTGCAATTTCCCGGAGGTGCTGACGCAAGACCCAGGCAAGCTTTGGGTTGGCGCTGGCTTCTTGCTGTTCTGCCTGCGATCGCACAACCTGTGCCAGTTCTGCCGTCCATTGCTCAATCTGCTCGTCATCCCCCTCCATCATTGCCAGCATCCAGGTGGTCTGCGCTTCGGCTTCGTCACCCAGCAGCAGGGATGCTACCCCCAGATGCCAATAGTAGGCTTTGACATCGGGTTGCTCTTCAATGAGTTGCTGATAACGCTCGATCGCAGCACCATATTCACCACGCGCCAAACAAGCGTCTGCCTGCTGTACCTGCGATCGCACTGCCAAACTGTCTTCAACCATCATGTTGTCACCGCTGCCATCAGGGACGGGGGATGCCCTACGGCTTCAGTATGCCCCAGTCGTATGGGCTTCGATCGGGTAGCGCGGGGAAATCAGTCGATCGCTGGGGAACTCTACTTGTGGTGCTTAGAGTAATTATCGATCGTAGTGTATGCCAATTAACAATCCTAACCCTAACGATTCCCACTGGCGTGGTCTTTTCTCAGAGCGAGTAAGTGGCGTAATCTTACTTATTGGCAGTTCAATAGAGGGCTATGGGTTTATCCTCACCCCATTGCTACAAGCAACGTATCATGTTCAAAGTATTAATTGCTGGTTCACATTTATTACATTCATATCCATTCTTTTTGGCTATGGATTGATTTTCACTATTTTCGGCAAGAGAGCTAGCAGAGCATTGTTTCGATCGCCAAAACAGCCTTCAAAGCTAGGTTCAATTGTCCTCTCAATACTTGTATGGTTTGGTATACAGGTAACTTTTTGGATGCGCTCGTTTTTAGAAGAGCATGGATACTCAATCTCCAGGCAGATTCCTCTGGTTGATACTTTTACGCGATGAGGGCAAATTATTAGATTAACTGGTAATAATTCGCCCTTGAAAGAATCTTAAAAGAAGCAGTAGCTGCGTAGGGTGCTGTTAGCTCCAGCGTAACGCACCGTTTCTTAGGGCTAACCTGATGAGTCGATACACCTAGAACCACTGTCGATCAGATTGATACTGGCAACCCTGTAGGGGCGTTACATGTAACGTCCCTACAGATGGCTACCGATGTTCGTTCTACACGTAAGACGCGATCGTCTCCCGGTATTGGCTCTTGGGCTTCACCCCTTTCAGTTCTGCGACCTTGTCTTTGTCTTTAAAGAACTGAATGGTGGGTGTGCCAACGACTCCAGCCGCTTCAGCGATGTCTGGATCTTGCTCAATGTCAATCTCAATGTAGTGAATCTTGCCGTCAAACTCATCCACCACCTTGTTAAGAATGGGCTTGAGCGTATGGCAGGGGCCACATTGGGGTGACGCATACTTGACCATGATCAGGCGATCGCTGTCGTGATACAGCTTCCGCAGAGCATAGCCCCCTTCATGGCGAGTCCGCTCCACATTAAACTCGGTTTCTTGCTCGGCGTCCGTTTTCTTGGCAGTCGGTTCAGCGGCTGGCTTTTCAGAATCCGTCTGGTGAAATTCTTGAATCAGGTCATGGGTTGAGAGCCAGCGTTCTGCCAGCATCGCCGCCTGACAGCCTGTACCTGCTGCGGTGATGGCCTGACGAAACTCATGGTCTTGAACATCGCCTGCGGTGAACACGCCTTCGACGCTGGTTTCAACAGAACCAGGCTTGGTGACAATATAGCCCACGTCATCCAGGTCTAATTGCCCGGTGAAAAGGGAGGTGTTGGGGGTGTGCCCGATCGCATAGAACAACCCTCTGACGTGAAGTTCTCCTTCTTCGCCCGTTTTGGCATCTCGAATTTTGACCCCTTTCATGTGGTCGGCTTCACCAAACACATCCGAAATATCGGTATTCCAGTGAATGGTGATTTTGGGATTGCTGAGCACCCGATCTTGCATCGCTTTGCTGGCACGCATCTTCTCAGTGCGTACCAGCATGTGGACATGAGAGCCATACTTCGTGAGATAAATCGATTCTTCGGCTGCCGAATCGCCGCCACCGACAACCGCGAGTTCTGCCGATCGAAAAATGGGGGTCGCACCATCACAAATCGCGCAGGCAGAAATGCCACGGCTCCAAAACTGGCTTTCACAGGGGAGTCCCAACCGCTTTGCAGTGGCACCTGTGGCAATCACCACACTGTGCGCCAGCACTTCCCGTTCCTCAGAACGAATCACAAAGGGACGCTGGCTAAAGTCAACCGAGGTGACATCTTCCGTCACTAACTCAGCGCCCCAGCGTATCGCCTGTGCTTTCATGCGATCCATTAACTGTGGTCCCGTGATGCCCTCTGGAAAACCCGGAAAGTTCTCTACCTCAGTGGTTGTCATGAGTTGTCCACCAGGTAAACCGCCTGCCTGATAGCCTTCAAACATAAAGGGCTTCAAGTTGGCGCGAGCCGCATAAATTGCGGCGGTATACCCGGCTGGACCGGAGCCGATAATCACTACGTTTTCGATCGTTGGGGTGGTCATTGGTCTATACAAACTCATAACGACTACGCATAGTATAGCGCAACATCTCTTAAAGAGAAACCCCACCTGCGCTAGAGAATCTGGCAGCGCTTATGGGATGGGGCAGGAATTAGAGATTTAGCGACTAAAAGTGGTATCACCCATTGTCAACAGGCACATCCCCAAACCCTGTACCCCAAAAGACTCTCAACCCCTACTTGTAGCCCCGTTGCCAAAGGTTTAATTGATCTTTGTGGCTTTCAATGTTCTTGAACCCGGCCTGTTGTAACTTTTCCTGCAAGCTCTCAGCCGTAAAAGCAGTCCGGTGAGCCATAAAATGGTTGCCACCCGCGATCGCGGCTCTAAACCCATAGAGAATGTCGATCGCTGCGATCGGGCCTTCTGGTGACACATAGAGGATTTCTTCTAACCTGCCCTGAGCAACGTATGCCGCCACAGCTTGAATGTCGGGCAGCGTAACGAGCGCAAAGCCACCCGGTTTCAGCACGCGATAAAACTCCGCCAGAGCAAGCGGCACGTCGTGAGCGTAGAGATGCTCCAGGTTGTGGGATGAAAATACTGCATCTACGGACTCGTCTGGCACCGCGCTCATGTCTGTCATGGAACCGATAATGTCCGGCTCCATAGCAGGATTAATGTCTAGCCGCACCTCTCGCCATTCTGAAGTCCGCAGCGCTTCCGGCAGCGCTTCAGGATCATAGGGGCCACACCCCACGTGCAGAATCAGCTTTGTGGCGATCGGCTGCGTCTCTTCTATGGGTTTGGCAACAGGATCGGCTGACTGCTGCATCAACCTGTCAGCAACCACGTCCTGGTAAAACTGCTCCAGTCCTCTCACGCACTCTGTGTCGTCAAAAAGAAGCGCATGCCGCTCACTCATCCGCTGGACGATCGACCGTTTCCACTCCGGTTCTAGCCCCAATCGCGCTGCGATTTCAATGTATTCGGCTTCCGTTTGAGCGATCGTCTCCGGCACACCCAGCATGGTGAGCATCCCGCTGGATTGGCGACCGCGCATAAATTCCCCGGCATGAGTCACAACAGGAAGATTGCAGGCGATCGCGTCAAAGGTGGTGTGCCCACCCGAAAAACCAGGCGTGTCGAGAAACGCGTCTGCATCGAGGAGTAGACTCGTGTAATCCTGCCAATTTTGACCCGGTAAAAAGACGCAGTAAGCTTCGCTCTTGAGTCCTGCTGCCGCAAACGATCGCTGGAGCCGCTCACGAAACTGTCGCTCTAAAGTTGGACTCGATCGATTCGTCATGGTCGATCGCACGATGAAGACGAACTGTGCTTGCGGCACTCGACGCGCAATTTCGACAAACAGGTAGTCGTGCTGAGGCAAATATTTGATGATTAACTGGCAGGAAACATAGAGTACCGCATCGGCTCTTAACCCAAAGGCAGTTCGTGTTTTCGTGGTTGTAGGAATCGATGGGTGAGGATAGCTAATCCCTAAACTGGGCAAGCGAACAAGTTGCTCAGTATAGTGTTCCTGAGCGTTTTCTGGCTCCATCAAAGCGCCTGACAGGAAATAGTCGATCGTGGGTAACCCAGAAGTAACAGGATGCCCCCAAGCCGCACACTGCACAGGCGCTAACCGAAAGCAACCCGCCATCGCAGTGGGTGTATGCACACCGATCGCCAGAAAGACCAGAAGATGCAGATCATCGGCCAGAATTTGCTGACAAACCCCTTGCAGATCGTTTGGCATGTAGTGATAGACATCACTCAGGGCTTTGAATTGCTCAGTGCGACGATCGATCGCTGAACCCGTGTTGTAGCAATAGATTTCAAATTGGCTGCGATCGTGGTTTTTGAGCCATCCAAATGTCCACAGAGACATACTGTTGGTGCCAATAGAATCAGCCAGATAACCAATCCGAATTTTTCCGGCTTTGCTGACGGGTGGCATGGAAAGCGGCTGCATCCACTCAGGATGATGCTCACGCATGGCACGCTGAAGCAACCCTCCATATAGAGCTTGTGGCTTCCGCACATTGATTGCCTGACAGGCCAAGTAAAACAGTCTCAAACAAGAGATATTGCTAAAATCAACGGACTGTTGTTGGGTTGCGGCTAATTCGACCTGATGGTTAATGCTCTTGAGTCCTTGCTCAAACCGTTGACGATACGCCGTCATTTCCTCTGTACTTTGGTAAAGCAGCGGCAAGAGCAGTTGCGGCAGACTTGCTAAGAACAGATCATCTGGTTTCAAATTCGCCGCTGCCTGAAGGCACTCGATCGCGGCTTCCATTCGCCCACAAAGCTGATAGCAGTCAGCCAATGTGAGATAGTCTTGCACGTTGCCCGTTTGCCCCGTTGCAAAAAATGCTTGAAAGGCTTCGATCGCCGCTTCAGGATTACCATCCCGATTGTAAGAATAGGCAAAAAAGTTATGTGCAGTTGCAACATCATTTGCCGCAACATAGGCTTCACCCAGTTTCCACAGAATCGCAGGATCGCGCTGCTTTAGTTTCAGGGCTTGATGATAGGCTGCGATCGCAGGTTGCGCTTGCTGCTGTGCCATCAACGCCTTGCCTAAGCCAAGGTGCCCCGTAAAATCTTTTGGCTGTAACGCGATCGCCCGTCGAAACAGGTCTTCTGCCTGCTGAGAAGCACCGTTCTGAACCAAAAGATTGCCTAAATGATTGAGCGTATCGACGTGATTTTCATCCAGTGCAATCGCCTCTTGAAAGGCCGCGATCGCCTCGTCAGGACGGGCCATTCGTTCTAACGCCAACCCCTTAATGTAGTGCGCCAATGGGGTGTGAGGGGCAAGCGCTACAGACTGCTGGATTGCTTCAATCACCGCTGCATCGTTCTCGGCCAAATAGTAGAGCATCCCTAAATTGAACCAAATCTCTGCATTTTGAGGCTCAACCTGTAGAATCGTGCGGTACTTTTCCTCAGCACCAGAAAGCTGGCCTTTAACGTGCAGGTCAACCGCCTCTTGGCGTAACGTTGCCAAATCGATTTTGGGATACACGGGCAACTGATAAATCGCATCAATGACAGCGCGATCGCGACGGGCGTACCAGTCAAATGCTTGCGCCTCGGTTTGCTTCCCGGCCTTCCAACTGAGAACCAGAAAATGAGGGGCATCTCCGTCTACCACCGCCTCTTGTGCCAACCCATTAAGCTGTAAAGCCGCTTGAGCATAAGACGCTAAAAAGTCCCGCGTTGCCTGTTGCACCGTCTTAAGCTGCCCTTGATTGATTATGATCAATGCCTGCTCTGCCAGCAGCGGTGCCGCCAGCATTAGCCCCAAAATGACCGATCGATAATCAGCCTTACCGTTGTAGAAATAGACCCCAATCCGGTCTTCGGTTGCCAGTTGCCGCAGGTCGTGAAAAAACTCCTCAAAGGACTGGTTGCAAAGAAAAACTTGCTCATCCATGCCAGCCGCTGCTAACTGCTCGGTTAATTGCTCGATCGTCGCACGCTTGGCACCGAACCGATCATCCTCCTCTACGGCGTATGCCATGCAGTCAGGGTGATTCAGCAACGCTGCCATCAGGTTTTCTCCCGGCAAGCAGCCAACTTCGCAATACACCTCTCCTGGAACCATGTAGCCGATCGCCGTGTTTAAGAGTTGGGCAACTGGTGTTGCGGTAAGGCGATGAGGTGGCTTTAGCATGACGGTTGCCTGAGAAGAGCTTTCCTTCTGGTTCGGTACAGCGTCGTCATGGGAGGCAAAGCGGGCAGTGAACCGTTGAATGTCCATATGCGTCAGTCAGCGATGGAGGGGGCAAGAGGGGGCGATCATAGAAGCCGCACTGATAGAAAGGCAAACCGCTACGTTTCTATCTTGCCCAAACGGACAAGTTTGCACATAATTTCGCGAGAGAAAAAGCCTGCTAGCGCAAAGGCAACACCAAGATCAACGCATGTCGACAAATTTTTTATAAGCTCAAACGCTCACGCTGCCAGGGTCAGGCGCATTTTTACCGCAGCAAACAAACTCAACCGCCATTTTTTTTAGAGTGGAGTGATATGAAAGCAGGGAGAGCGGGGTACGTTACGTTCAGGAGTTAGAACCACATACCCCGCACCTAAAAGGAGACCCTCTCATGAAGTCTGATTTCAAAGCTAAGTTCCTACACCACCTCATCGAGAAGAAGCAAGACAAGGGCTTCACCCTGATTGAACTGCTGGTTGTAATCATCATCATCGGTATTCTGTCTGCGATCGCACTGCCTTCCTTCCTGAACCAAGCGAACAAAGCAAAAGAGTCGGAGTCTAAGCAGTACGTTGGTTCGATGAACCGTTCACAGCAGGCTTACTACCTGGAGAAGAACACCTTCTCGTCTGATGTTTCTCTGTTGGGCCTCGGCATCAAAACCGACACCACCAACTACACCTACCAGATCGACTCTCCCACCAGCTCTGGTGTGAAGAACGTTTCCAACCCCAAATTCACCAACACCTTGAGAGCACACCTCGGTGGCGTGAGCACCGGTTTCACCACAGGTGCAACGTCGGGTGAAGCAACGACCCTGGCTGTTCTTTGCCAATCTGCTAAGCCGGGTGCAACCACCCTGTCTGGCGTAACGCTGAACTCCTTGACCGGCCCTTCCTGCGACGGCACCAACTACCAAGATCTGGGCAAGTAATTTGACTGCTAGCAAGTCTGCAATCGCAGCACTTGATCACGATCCTGTTTAGATACTAAAAGAGTGGGTAGATGCTCTACCCACTCTTTTTTGTGCTTACATTTTTGTGCTTATAGATGATCGCAGCATACCGCTTGACTGCTACAGCCGTTTTCGTTTGGGTTCACCACATCCGCTATCCGACACCCTGCAACCGTGCTCAATTAGACTGTGGCTTACTCGATCGAGAACTGCTGTAAGTTTTTGGTTAATGTAGGGCGGCCGCTCATGGCAGTGTTCTCATGCCCCTTGCTGATGTGGAACGACCAGGTTAGTCTTTGCTTTAAGGCCATTTTTGCTTTATAAGGAAGCTTAATGAATGAGCGTATAGACGATCGTTGCGTGGGTGTAGCCGATGAACCGTAGTGCGTCCGGTGCAGTAACTCAGACTTTTTTGGTGGTGGATGACCACGAGGCCATTTTGGAAGGAACGGTGCCTGCTTTGAAGCGAACGTATCCGACTGCCGAAATTTTTACAGCGCAAGATATTCAAACCGCTCAAACACAAATTGGTTACTATCACCCCACGCTGGTTGTCTTGGATTTGAGCGTACCGCAACAGCCTTATGCGATCGCCAGTGCCGAGGTCGGGATTCAGTTTCTCAAGACACTCATTGAGAGCCAGTTAGCGCCGAACATTGTGGTGCTGAGTACTAACATTCGGCCATTGGTACAACTGAAGCCGATGATTAATGCCTATGAGGGCGGCTTTGCCGCAATGGACAAGTCGCTACCCATTCGGGAGATGCTCCGGTTAGTGGATTTTGCGCTACGCGGCTCGATTTACTTGCCGCCAGAGTTGCGATCACGCTCAGAGTTTGACCGTAAGTGGCTGGAGGTGCTCACGCTGAAATTTCAGGAAGGGTTAACAGACAGAGCGATTGCAGACCGGATGCAAGTCAGCGATCGTACAGTCCGAAATTACTGGGTTAGATTGCAGGATGCGTTAGGTATCTACGATGAGCCGGACAAAGATCTGCGGATTCAAATTGCGATCGCGGCTCGTAAACTTGGCTTGCTGAGCTGATTTATCAGTTCTACAAAATTGCGCTGCAAAGTCAGTGCTGAGGACTGTAGACGCTTTAGCGGTTGCCAGCAGGGGGTGCTGAGCGCTGGTGTTGTATCTATAGCCATGATTCAGGGAAATAATCAGGGGCTGTTGTGGGTCAAAACATTCTCAGGCAGAAAACAGCTTAAAGGCAGAAAATAGAAACATCCTTTAGCCCAGCGCGAGTTCGGCGCGGCTTCTAAGGTCAAGGTGTGTAGGATAAGCGCTCTAAACTTTACGGCTTCTTCTTCATTTTGTCTTCATCCTTCACTTAAAAATCATCCAGTGGGGGGGAGATAGTCCTTGTGTGGTGGTGTGGTTTGCCGATAACGTTTATCACGTGCTGTCTTAACACACGGGCTGATGGCTGTTCATCTGAATCCTGATCGCGCTAATGAGAAGGAGGATAGTCGGGAAAGGCCACACGTCCATTTCAAAATGGCAACAAGTTAAATTGCTCTTTTTATCTACAGGACTTATGTGAAAGAGATTCCTCACCCTCCTACTCTGCGGGAGGCAAGCTACAAAAGGGGGCTTGTAGAGTTCCCACTTTTGGAGGAAAGGTTAAGGTTCAAGCATTAAGGGCGTCAGTCCTAATCTATAGTTTTCACTTATTAAAGCAATCTAACCACGTTCCACTGACAGACCGTCAAGTAAGCAAGGCGAGCGCTTTTCCGCCAGCCATCTACCATCCGCGACAGTACGTTGTTGAAGCATAGCCACTATTGACTGAAATGAAAATCAAGGTGAATGCTGAATTTTGGACGCAGCTTGAGCAGCAAGCGAAGGTTTGGCGAGTTGGAGTACTTCCAGGATTGGTCGTTGTTGGACTGGTCGTGATCGCACGCCTGACGGGTTCGCTGCAAAGTTTGGAGTGGAGCGCGTTTGATCGCTTCCTGCGATCGCGCCCGGTAGAGTCACCCGATACGCGGATTGTGATTGTTGGCATTAATGAGGAAGACATCCGCCTGACAAAAAAGTATCCGATTCCCGATCGAGAACTGGCAGCGCTACTGAAAACACTACAGAGCTACCGTCCTACAGCGATCGGGCTTGATCTATTTCGTGACTTGACGACTGATCCAAATCGGGAAGCACTCGCGCAAGTGTTTAGAACCAGCCCCAATCTTATTGGTATTGAGGCAGATGTTGGTTCGACGGCAACGCTCAAGGTGAAACCACCGCCAGAATTGCCTCCAGAGCAAGTGGGGCTGGCTAACATTTTCTTCGACTCTGACGGCAAACTGCGTCGCTGTATGTTGGCAAGCAAGGTTGACTCCGGTGAGGTGAAATATTCCTTATCCTTACTGCTTGCAGCACGCTATTTACAGACGCAAGGAATCCCTTTTGAACCGGGACGGCGTGCTAGCGATCCGATTCGCTTTGGCTCGCTGGTACTGCCGCGCTTTCGAGCCAACACAGGTGGCTATGTGCAAGCTCAAGCGGGAGGAAACCAGATCTTACTGAACTTCCGCAGCCATCCAAAGCCGTTTCCTGTGGTTTCAATGACTGATGTTATGCAGGGACGGGTGAAGCCGGAACAGATACGCGATCGCATCGTGCTGATTGGCGTAACGGCTTCCAACAGCCTGAATGATACCGTCATGACCGATGCTATTAAAGGCAGCCTACTTACCGATGCCACTGGCACGATGGATGAATATCGGTTACTTTACGGCGTTGAGAATCATGCCCATGCCATTAGCCAAATCATCAGTGCTGTGTTGGATCATCGTCCACTGCTGCAAACCTGGGCGAAAGGTTGGGAGTATAGCTGGATTATCTTTTGGGGTTTATTGGGCATTACGCTGGGTTTGCTGCTGCAATCACCCTGGAAAACGCTTTTGGGGTTGGCTGTTGGCAGCACGTGCTTGATTAGCATCAGTTACGGGTTGATCACCTTAAGCTGGTGGATTCCAGTGATTCCAGCGCTGTTGGCCCTCGGTGCTGCTGGCTTAACGACAGCACTGTTCGATCGCGATTCGCGGCTCTTGCTTGAGCAACGTAGCTTGACACTTAAGCGAACATACGACGCAGTACATAATGGCCCCCTGCAAACGCTGGCCGCTATGTTGCGCAGCCTGGATGATTTGCCACCAGAGAAATTGCGATCGCAGTTACAAAATCTTAACCAGGAGCTGCGATCGGTCTACGATTCCATGCATCAAGCCATTGTGACGGGTAATCAGCGCTATGCCCAGACTCCAATTCAGGAATTGCTCTATCAGATCTATGAAAAAACGCTAGAGCGAGAGCTGCCAGGGTTTACGTCTATTCTCACTTTTATTGCACCCGACTTTACTGTGCTTAAAGACTGCCCGCTGTCGCCCGATCAAAAGCAGGCGCTGTGCCTGTTTTTGCAGGAAGCTTTGTGTAATGTTGGCAACCACGCGATCAATGCAAGCTGTCTAGACGTTATCTGCCGACGGAACAAAAATTGGTATACTCTACAAGTGATTGATAATGGTGCATGCTATTTGGCTCAAGTCAATGCCAGAGAAGGGCAGGGTACAGCTCAGGCCAGAGAACTGGCGCGATCGCTCCGAGGTAGCTTTCAGCGTCGTCCTAACGTGCCTCACGGTCTAGTGTGTGAGCTGACATGGCGTAGTCCAAGACTCTGGTGGCAGTTTTCTCACCCATTCCAGTCAACGCAGCACTTACTCAACAGGCTTTAATAGACTTAGCTTTTTCGGAGAGCCATGAGTTATCCAGTTGCCTTTCGTCTCAAGCAACAAATCGTTACAAGGTTAGTCGCAGGAGTTATTTTAGGGCTGTGGCTTCTGCCCTCCATCAGTTTGGCAGACGAAGATAGAGCGCCAACCAACGGTCGGTCTTCAGGCGGTCGAGGCTGCGGGACAAGTGCCCAACCTAATGCTTCGCAGGTACCTGCACTCATCTTGCTGACACCCAGTGGGCAAGCAGGGCAAACGGTTTCGACGCGTCCCACTTTTGTGTGGTTTGTGCGTGATGCCGTGTCCTTTCCGATCGAGTTCAGGCTCTACGAACAGACAGCTAATCGGTTCAAGCTGGTGAAAGAGATCAAGGACGATCGCTTGAAAAGCACTCCCGGCATTATGGTAATGTCTTCTGCGGGAGCGATCCCCGAACTGACCGTAGGGAAGCGCTATCGCTGGCAGGTAGAGCTGGTTTGCAATCCCAGTCGTCCGTCTAGCAATCTTTTTGCTGAAGCGACGCTTGAGGTCATCCCCTTGCAAACTGGCTTGAAGAATCAGTTAGCGCAAACGCGCGATCGCCTGACTCAAGCTAAACTCTATGCCCAGGCAAATCTCTGGTATGACGTGCTAAAAACGGCCTTTAACCCTCCTACCAGTGCCACTCAATTGCAAGCACTACGGCAGTCTGTGTTCGATCGTGTGGCGATTGATCCGGCTGAGCGTCAATTGCTACAAGCTAGCTCCATTCACGCCATCCAGCGCTAGAGTTGCAGTAGGCAACAATGCGGCATCGGGCTAACGCCGGGATGGGACAATTGAACGAAGCACTACCAGAAGACTTTTGGCGCGGTGTTGCACAATTCAACCAGGGAGAATTCTATGCGTGTCACGACACGTTAGAGGCTTTGTGGATTGAAGCGACCGAACCCGATAAGAAGTTCTATCAAGGCATTTTGCAAGTAGCGGTGGCTCTCTATCACTTGAGCAATCAAAATTGGCGCGGAGCCGTTATTTTGATGGGTGAAGGAATGAATCGCTTGCGCGGTTACCAGCCTAGCTATGAGGGCATTGACACTGAGGCGTTTTTGGTGCAAACGGCTCTGGTCTTGAATGTGCTCCAGCAAACTGGCCCTGAGCAAGTTGCCAGCGTTGTTCAACAGCTTGGTTTATTACCGCCCTCAAAGGATTTTGTTGAGGATTCTGCCAACTCAAGTGCTGCCGATGCAGAGGTTTTAATGCCTGAAGGCTTTGAGAGTCTTGGCTTGCCAGTACTGCACACAGTGTCCTCCCAGGCTTAGCAACGTAGGTTTAGAAGGAAGCATCCCAGTTATGCAAAAACAGTCAAAACGCAAGTTGACCCTTGAGGGCTGCGCATCTCAATGGCAACATTGGGTTCACGGATGCCGGATTCCATTTTGCTCCTGACCTTTGTCAGCGACGATCCATTTTCTTCACTGCCGCTGCCACCGCACCAGAGCCCATCGAACATAGTTGTTCCGCTTGATCATGGACTTCGCTAACAAGCTACTCAAGCGGCTATGTGCTTTGAGGTTGAGTCGTTGTGCCTGGGCTTCATGCCTGGGCCAGCAACCAACCAGGCTTTTCACTGGGCTCACGCTGCCTTGGGTTGTGCCAGTGCGAGTCACGATAAAAAAGGCAACCTCTGGGCTGACGTGCTCTAGCCCTGGTTGCCTGACACATCTATGTCAAACCCTTGATATCTCGTAAAACCCAAGTTTCTCCAGTACGGCAGGTCAAGGCTTTCAGCCAGTCAAGTCATGCTCAATCGAGCTTTTAGCGGTAGGTGACAGATTGCTTACAGAGCAAGGCTTTAAGGCACTTGTGTCAGGCAGTCAGGCTCTAGCCTCTGCCGACGCACCGTTTTCTCGATGCCATCCAGGTCGCTCAACTCGCTTGCAGAACTAGGAGCTAGGAGCAGATTCCGAATTATTCCAACAAATTGATTAATTCTTCTTTAGTCAAATCAGTATCTCGTAGAATCTTCAACAGTAAACCTTTACCAATTGCCTTACGAGCATGAACGGGAATAGAAACAACGCGATTGTCTTCATGCTTTAGACGAACATGGCTACCTTTCTCACCACGTAGAAGCCAATCTTTTGAAGCGCAGCAATTAGCTCGCCTCCACTTAGGTTAGGGAGTTTTGTCACTAGAGCACCACTTTCTGAATGCCAATAAATTCAGTAGTTGATTCTTCCTCAATTTCCTCAAGGCACATTGCAATGACATCACGGATATTTTGCATTAGCTCATCAACGGTGTCTCCCTGGCTGTAGCAGGCTTTGAGCTGCGGAACTTCACCAACATAAAGGCCATCTTCATCTCGTTCAATCACAACATAAAATTCTTTCTTTTTCATTGGTCTACCCTCTGGTTTGCCAGTTAAATTTCTAGTGCTTCAAGTTAGTATAGCTAGGTAGGGCGATCGCGCTTTTTTTGTAAGGTGCATTTGGTTTGCAGCAAATACTTTAGGAAATGAGCGATCGTGCTTGTGATACGCGCTGATCAAAATCTTGATCCATACAATTCAACAAAAAGTCCGAAATAATTTGAGATATTTGATCAAATCGCTTAGGTGATAGACCTGTAGAGTTGGCTGCTAAAATACCATGAGCGAAAACATGACGTATGCATTTGGCAAGGCAGCTAACATTAATATCGTGCCCGTTTTTATTGTCTTTGAACTTACACACCATCTCCTTTAGGTTCTTGCCAGTTAAATGTTGTATAAGAAACTTAGATACAGCATTTTCATGATCTAAATCGCGGATAGACTTAATGATTTTCTCCTGTGATCGGGAATCTTGAAGCGATTTTACCTGTGATTCATCACTTGGATTCAGTCCGATGATGCAACAGTAAGTACTTGTGTTGTGCGGAAACTTTCTGTCTAGAATCTCAGATTAGATAGACAGAAAGCTTCCGACTAATGAATCGATCGCCCTACACGTAAAGCGGTGTTCGGCTGACAGTGGCTAATGCTTCGACCAGGCTACGAACAGCGGCAATCATGGCGATTTCGCTGTTGAGTTGGTTAATAGCAGAGCCAACGCCGATACCGGAGGCACCAGCGGCGATCGCCAACGGAGCCGTCACATTGGACAAACCAGATGCACACAAGACAGGAACCGTCACTGCTCGGGAGATTTCGTAGGCAGCAGCTAGAGTGGGAGCCGCTTTCTCGATCAGTCCCAAGGTGCCAGCGTGAATGGGTTTGCTGCTGGTGCCGCCCTCGGTTTGAACGATGTCAGCGCCTGCATTGACGAGGGCTTCTGCCAGTTGCACCTGCTGGTCAAGCGGCAGGATGTGAGGCACGGTGACAGAAAGGGTGATAGTGGGCAGCAACTCGCGTGTGGCACGGGTGAGCGCCAGCACTTCATCGGCTTCAAAGCGACGACCTTGTGCGTAGAAGCTGTCGAAGTTGCCAATTTCAATCAAGTCGGCTCCAGCATCGACGGCAATGACGAACTTTTCTGGCTCTACCGTAGAGACGCAGATGGGGAGAGGGGTCAGTTGTTTGGCTAAGCGCACCAGGTTAGGGTCGGCAGCAATGTCTACAAAGGTTGCACCACCCCGATCGGCCGCCTTAACCGTTGCAGCTACGCGATCGGCATCGAAATTGTGCAGACCGCTAATAACTTTAAGGGCACGTCCGTTATCTAGAGCACTCTGTAGCGTGGGGATTGTCATGGTATCTCTACTCAAATTCGTACCGTCCATTTTGACACCCAATGCCGGGAGATTCCAGCATTTTGTTGCAGAGGGAGTGGAGAGTAGGGGGTAGGGAGTGCAGTATCAGCGTAACGCCTGCTCGATTTTGATGCCACGGCTCTGCATCGTTTGCTCAAATAAATCAGTAGGCAATGCGTCTTCGATCGCCCAAACACCCGGTTTTTTGAGTTCACCTGACAAAAGCAGTTGGACAACACTGCCTGTACCATAGCCAGCCGCGATCGCGGTATTGTCGTGTACCAGGGTGGCGTAGCTCTTAGCGGGCTTGTAATTCTTCTGCCCTGCCACTTCTACCCGAATGGCAACGCCAATGCCACTAAAGCGATCAGTGACATCCGTCATAAAGTGGCTCACGTAGGACAAAAACTCGATCACAGCGCGAGTTTGTAGCAGACGAGGATGCCACCAACGAGCCACGCTCCAAGTGAGAACGTTGTAGAAGTCAGGTATGGTGCCAAATTTGGTGATCACCGTTTTGACGGGAAACGCGCTGGGAATGGTGAAGGCTTCGGGCACGTCGAACCAGTACACCCCAACGCGGCCATAGGGCGGGGGAAAGTCTACCACTTCGCGATCGCTATACGGTTTCACGGCTTGCCATTGACCATTCAGCCATGCCTGAAAGGGACGCTGTAAGCCCAGGAACGTTGTTCGCATGACCGTTACGCCTGCGCCACCTGAGCCAGCGACCACATAGCTAAGATGCACCGTATCAGCCGCATCAAGCTGCTCAATGCTCTGCCGTACCATGCTATTGGAGATGCCAGGGAAGATGCCTGTATTGACGATCGCCGTGATGCCTGCTGCTGCTGCTGCCTCACGATAGGCGATCGCGGTACGCGTATAGGATGGATGATCGCTGACATCCACGTAGTTCACCCCAGCGGCAATGCAGGCTTCTAACACTCTGCCATCGCGATGGTGGAAGGGTCCCGCACAGTGCACTACAACATTGCGACTGCTGTCATCCGATCTCAACGCTTGAATCGCCGTTGACAGTCGCTCCTGATCGTCTAAATCTAGTTCCAAATAGTGGAAAGGCGAACCCATCTCAGGAAGCTGTTTTACATGCTGACTTCGACCCGTAATGGTAATTTTGGTGTCGGTGTGGGCAGCAAGGTCAGTAGCGACTTGGCGACCGATCCGTCCTTGTCCACCTAAGATCAAAACTTGCTTGGTCATTATCCTTTAAACAACGTCGTTTACTGTCACACAGAGTTTGTCTTATTGGAATATTAGAACTTACACGTTTCAGGCGAAATCTCGTTTTGAAGCCGTTGATCGCGATCGTAACCAGATTGTGTAGATCTGCAAAGTGGCTCTAGAGGGAGGTGAACGTTCTTTTTATGCTCTAGCCTGTGGGCAGTTTAGTGGGGTGACTCGTGTCTAGAGTGAAACCAGAAAAAGAGGATTACAGTCATGTCGATGGCAGGCATTATCAACGGGCTTAATGAGTTCCAGAATACCTATTTCAGTACCCATCAGGAACTCTTTCAGCAACTGTCTCATGGGCAGACCCCAGAAGTTCTGTTTATTACCTGTTCTGACTCACGCATTGATCCATTCCTGATCACGCAAGCTCAACCCGGAGACCTCTTTATCGTCCGCAATGTGGGCAATATTATCCCTACTTATGGAGCGGCCAATCATGCGGAAGGTGCCGCGATCGAGTATGCGGTGCATGCCCTTGGCATCAAAGACATCATTGTTTGTGGTCACTCGCATTGCGGTGCGATGAAAGGATTGCTGCAATTGGGTAGCCTCGCTGAAGAAATGCCGTTGGTTTACGATTGGCTCAAACATCACGCTGAACCCACTCGCCGTTTGATCGTCGATAACTGCAAAGACAAGGGCTATACGCCAGAAGAACTGCTGAAAATTGCTATCCAACAAAACGTCCTGAGCCAAATTGAAAACTTAAAGACGTATCCCATCATTCACTCAAAAATGTATGGGGGGAAGCTCAACCTCCACGCCTGGATTTATGCCATCGAGTTAGGTGCCATCTTTGCGTATCATTCCGGCACCGGGTTGTTTATTCCATTAGAGGAACGATCGTTCCCAGTGCCTGATCCTCTGCTCGAAAAGGATAGCCACGGTCGCTGGCTTTGGCTGCAAGCCATGATGGGAGCGATGAGTAGTGAGCGCCCGGATCGTTGACAAAAAAGACAGTTTCTAAAGCTCAAGATAGGCGAAAGACAGAATCTACCGTTGCTTTAAGCGATTCTTTCGCATCGCGGAAGGTCTGCGCGATCGGCTGCTGCGTGTGCAAGAAAACCCGTGCACAGTTGCGTCCTGGCATGCCTGAAATGGAACCACCGGGATGGGTTCCCGCTCCGGTGAGAAATAGCCCGTCGATCGGCGTTTTGTAGTTGGCGATTTCGGGTAAGGGACGAAAAAACACCATTTGATCGAGGGTCATATCGATATGGTAATAGTTGCCATTGACTGCTCCTAACCGCTCACCCAACTCAGCAGGGCTTTCCACTCGACGGGCGATCGTCGCTGTTTTCACATTGGGCGCGTAGTCTGCCAGCTTATCGATGACGCGATCGGCGACTTTGTTTTTCAGCTCGTCCGTCCAACCAGTACCATGCTGCCCTGTGCCTTCTAACCCAGCAATTTTGTAGGGCGCAAAGAACTCAATCCAGACAGTGTGTTTGCCAGCCGGAGCCATTGTGGGATCTAGCATGGTGGGTTGCACCAGATAGAACGATGGGTCAGCATCAGGAATGTTACCGATCGCCGGATCGCTATGGGCAATTTCGACCTGACGCACCGAGTCGGCGATCAGCACCGAGCCAATGAGATACTCATCTCGATGATTGTGATGCTCAAAGCGCAACGGTTCATCTATTGCCAGGTCAATCTTGAGAATGGTTTCATTATTGTTTACAATGCGCCGCTGTAATCGTTCGCGCAGATCAGGATCAGCCGCATTCAGATCGGCAGGATCGATCATATGCACCATTAAGCGCTGTGCATCGATGTTAGAAATTACACCTTTAGTGGCACGATACTCCGTCCCGTTTGCCACCCGCACACCGACCGCCCGACCGTCATCCACTAAAATTTTTGCAACGTGCTGTTCTGTTAAAATATCGCCGCCAAGCGCTTTGACCAGACGGAGTAACGCGTCAACTAATGCACCTGTGCCACCTTTGGGTCTTGCCATGCCGGGGTTATGCCGCATTGCCATCATAATGGCTCCAATACCCAGCATTTTTTGAGACGGTGGTGCGCCCAATTCCGAGGACAAGCGAGCCAGAGGCGCTTTGAGAAACTCCGAGTCAAACCATTCGTTGAGAATGTCTTCCGCACTGGTTAGCATCGTGCGAATGAAATCTAACGTTTTATCAGTCGAACCAATGACAGAGAATAAATCCTTAATCTTGGCAATGTCGTAATTGCCTGCAATATCAATCAATGACTTGGGCGGCGCATTAAACATCGGAATCATCGCCCCGATCGCCCGCTGCCAGTAATCTGTAAACTCCGCATACTTTCTAGCATCCCGTGGGCTGAACTGCTCAATCTCGGCACAGGTTTGCTCGATCGATCGATGAGCCAAGAAGTATTTACCGTCGGGATGAGGGCAAAAGACGACTGGATCGCAAAACAAGTATTCCAAACCGTATTTTGTGAGTTCCAGTTCCTCAACCACGGGGCCAAGATGAATGAACTCATGATCGATCGCGCACAAGTTGAATTTAAAGTCGGGTAGGTCTGGAATCACGGCTTCCGTTGTAGCTGCCCCACCGGGAACTGAGCGCTTTTCTAGCAACAGCACACGGTAGCCAGCTTTCAGCAAATAAGCCGCACAGACCAGCCCGTTGTGCCCCGCACCAATGATGACAACATCGTATTCCTGCATCCAAATGTCTCCAGCCTATGTATCTCTTAGCTTAAGGTAGAGTAATCACACTGAGCACTTCATCAATCTAAACGGAGATTTTAAGTCAGCGATCGTGGTTTCTGCATTCTGAGCGCGGTTAACCAGTAATAGCCCTTGATTGACTGACAAAACGCTTGAAAACCTGATTCTGCTGTTGATTGGTTGGGTAAAGCCGTTTCGACGTACCAGAAAAGCGTTACTGTAACCCAACAAACCCCTCTTGGCGTTGGGCTTCACAGAGTTCAACCCAACCTAAAAAAAGATTTGTCAGTCAATCAGGTAACAGTCCTTGCGAGATTACCGTTTGACCGCTCACAGCCACTCACATCCAACGAGCTTTCAAGTTGTTTATCACTAGGACTTACGCAAAAGCGGTCATCTTTCGCCCCCTAGCCCCCATCTTTGGGGGAACCGTCTCAATCAAAGCCCCCAAGATTGGGGGTTTGGGGGCAAATGCGTAAGTCCTAATCACTAGTAGACTTTGGCTAAAGTGGAGCTACCATTTAGGGAAGGTTGAGCAATGGGCATAAGACAGCCAGTGGGCGATCGCTTACCCCACAGTTTGCCAGACGCGGATTGTTTTATCACTGCTGCCGCTGATGAGGGTTTTGCCATCGGTGCTGAGGACGATCGCGTTTACCGAGTCGCTATGCCCAGTGAGAACAATTGCTGACTCCGATCGCTCATTGGTTAAGTCCCACAGTTTCAGCGTGCCGTCCCAACTGGCGCTGATGAGTGTTGAACCGTCAGGTGTGAATTTGAGCGCACTGACTGTCCATGAGTGCCCTGGTAGGGTTCGTAGCAAGCGTCCGGTTTGCGTACTCCAAAGCTTAATGGTGCGATCGTCTCCGCCAGTTGCTAGCAACTGGCTGTCTAAACTGAACGCAACCGCTTGCACAGTGCCTATATGGTCGGTAAAGGTATAGCGCATCTGGATGTTGAGATTTGCTTCAGTCGTCCAGAGGGAGACTGTGTGATCGGCGCTGGCACTGGCGAGAAACTGTCCGTTGGGGCTGAAGGCGATCGCGGTGACGTTCAGCCGATGGCCTTTGAGTGTGCAAATTTCTGCTTTTGTGGCGAGATTCCAAAGCTTGATGGTCTTGTCGCGGCTAGCACTGGCAAGCAGTTGTCCACTAGGCGCAAAGGCGATCGACGTAACCGCCTGCGTATGCTGACCCAAAATTTCGCTCCGTCCCGCAATATCTAAATACCATTTGCGGGTGAGTACGACCGTCCGATCTTGCCCGCCAGAGGCAACTGTCTCACCATCGGGATTAAAGGCGATCGCACGCACCGCCAGCACATGATCCAGAACAGCCATTGTCACACTGCCCGTTTGCAAATCCCAAAAGCGAATCGTTTTATCTTCGCTGCTACTCGCCACGATCGCACGATTGGGACTGAGTGCAACAGCATTAACGCAAGCTGTGTGTCCGGTGAAGGTGTGGGCGCAATGCCAAGAGGGGAGTAGGGGAGAGTTTTGAGTTTTGAGTAGCGCTATGCGCCGCGTTGCTAGAGAGTTTTGAGTTGAAGCTGATGGCTGATCGCTGAAAGCTGATCGGTTGATCGCCTCTATAGCTGCATCAACCGATTGAAACCGTCTGCTCAATGCATTTTGAAGCAGCCGATCAAGTATGGCGGCAAGACGATCGCTCACTGGCTCGGTGACATATTGCTGCCAGGCCCAGCGATCGTTTACGGTATCAAACAGGTCAAACGGCGAGAGGTTGGTGAGTAAGTGAATGCAGGTTACACCAAGGCTGTAAAGGTCGCTGGCGAAGACTGCTTTACCACGTGCTTGCTCTGGGGCAACATATTCTGCACTGCCAACGCAGGTGCCTGTTTGCAGGCGATCGCTTGGTTGCACCAGTTTTGCTGCCCCAAAATCGACCAAAACCAGACGAGAATATTCACCGTGTCGTTGCCAAATCAGGTTGGCAGGTTTGATGTCACGGTGGATGACGTGGCGATCGTGGATGAATTTTAGAATGGGCAACACCTGATTCAGCAGGTACCAGATAGCACTTTCCGTAAAGCTCCCCTGCTCTGCCAGGACTTGTTCCAGATTTTGCCCCTCGATAAATTCCTGCACTAGGTAAAGCTGCCCATCGCCCTCAAAGGTACCTAGTAAAGTCGGAATTTGCGGATGATCGCCCAGCTCCTTAAGCCGTTGAGCTTCTTTATGAAAAAGCGCGATCGCCTCTGCCCCTACCACCTGTCGTGGCAAACAATGCTTGAGCACACAGAGAGTTGTTTGTGATCCGTACTCATCCCCCCCTGCTTCCCCTGCTTCCCCTGCCCCCTCCGCTTCCCCTGCTCCTTCTGCCTTCTGCCCTCCGCCTTCTGCCTCCCCACCCTCATCAATCGCCAAAAACGTTCGCCCAAACCCTCCCTGCCCAATCAACGCGATCGCACGATAACGATTCCATAAACGCAAGGAAGAGCCACAAGCTCGACAGCATTCGGCGCTATCAAGATTCTGCGGCTCTTTACAGATTGGATTAAAGCAGTAGCTCATAGAGCGATCAGTGAGTAATCAGGCATCAGACCAAGAGCCTTTAGCTCATTCTGACACCTGACTCTCTATCCCTACCGCTTGTCGGCGTTGAAGATGGCTTCAATCTCAGCACCAAGCGCAGGATCAAAGGATGGTACTGCTTGAGGGGAAGCCGTTCCATTAGTCAGGGTGCTTTCAGGTTGTTCCGCCTCTAATGATACGGCTGGCTTGGCAGAATTAACTTTGCCGTTGGTTTGCTGGTTCCACAGAATCATGGAGAGTAAGCCATCAACTAAACCGTTGCCGTTGCCGTTTGCGCCCACCAACACATCGGGAATGAGCCGGACGCGGCGATCGCCAATAATTTGCATTAACTGCATAGCGGTGTAGCTTTGAGACCCCAGTGCTTCCACACCCGCACGGTAGGTTTCGGCACGAGCTGTACCTGTGGCCCGAATCGCATCGGCATCACCAACTGCCCGCAACTTGGTGGCTTCGGCTTCACCGTTAGCACGCTGAATATCAGCCCTGGCTTGCAGTTCGGCAATGTTGACGTTTTGCTCAGACTTCACCATTTCTTGCTGGATGTCTGCTAGCGCGGTTTCACGCACCAACTGTTGCCGTTGGGTTTGTGCCATCTGCTGCACTTCGTAGGTTTTGCGCTGCTCTTCAGCAATTTTGCGATCGGTCTGCGTTTGCATCAGGGTCTCTGGTGGTTGAATGTCACCAATCAGCGTGTCGATCGCCTGAACGTCGTAGCTTCGGAGTGCGACTTTGATATATTCTGCCGCTTCGGACTGGCGATCGCTGCGGGCGCTGAGGAAATCCAGCACGGTACATTCCTGCGCCGAGTTGCGGAAGTAGTTGCCGATTGTCGGCTCCAGGACGTGATCCACCAGATTTTGCATGGAACCGACGCGGGAAATGACCTTTGGCGCATCCAAGGCACCGACGTGGATGATTTGGGCAATTTCCAGGTCAAAGGCGAACCCATCGCGCGATCGTACTGTCAGCGATGCCAGGTTGGAGTCGTAATTGTGGCGTTCTGTCCGTCCTGACCAGTTCAACACAATGTTCGTTGTGGGTACCAGTTCCACTTTCATCACGCGAGTATTCAGCGGATGCTTACCGGGATAGAGCGGCTCTGTCCACACGCCCTTGTGTCCGGGTAGTACGAGATTGCCGTGGGTAAAGGAGGCACCACTCACATCTTCGTGGGCTTTACCGACATAGGCGATGACCACACCCACGTAGCCGATCGGAATCTCGGTCATAGGCACCTGTTCGACCTGCACAAACCAGGGATTGAGGTTCCAGGAACCGGATAGTAGAATTTGCTCCTGCAAGCCACGTCGTCCGCCTGCGTGGATGAATTTCTCACCGTTCTGGAAGTTGTTGTGCCCAGGAACGGTTGATCCCGCCATTTCACCCGCATCGATTGGTTGACCATCCAGCGTGGTGACAATGCCCACCTTATCCGATTGCACGGTGTAAACCCGTAGTTTCTCGCCAGCCATACCGTGCTGATTCGCATTCGCAGACGTAATCACCTTAAACAAGGCGGTGTTGATGCGGTACGTCCCTGCGGTCAAAAAGCCCATCTGCCGACCTTTTTCGCCGCTGTTGGTCAAAAACTTACGCGCATCCTGATAGTTGTCACAGGGTACAACTTTTGCCAAAATGCGCTCGGCTGGAACAGGGGCACCATCGTTGGCAACCAGTAGCGCGATTTCGCCCTGCGGCACAACAATCATCGGCTGCTTTTGCACATTGTACTGCCAGGGAAATAGCCCCCAATGCCAGCCCGGAGCGAGGGTATCGGCCTGATAGCCGGCTTCACCGTTGAGGGCAATTAATCGTCCCGCAGGCAGGCGACCCCCAAATTTTTTGACGACGACGCCAACTTCTTGCTCACTGATAATGACCAGTCCTGTAATTGATGAGAAGAAGATTAAGCCGCCAACCACAACGATGCTGCCCACCATTAAGGGACCAAATAAATCAAAGATGCTCATCTGCTGCACCGTGGGGAACGATCGTCCCGGTTGCGCTTGAGCTAATGGTTGCGTAGTCAGTTCAATGAATTGTGGCGTTGAGGCTGCGATCGTATCCGCAACGGCCGATCGCAGTTGGCCCAGATTGGTACTATCAGCACGGGCAGGTGAAAGCGTGGCGATCGAACCTGCCGTTAACAGCGAAACAGCGACTGACGAAACCAAGCGAACCGCTTTGCGAGACTGACGTAGCGATTGCAGTCTAGAAAGCAAAGAGTGAGTGTTCATAGTGATAAGGCGTTGCCTTATATGTAGAGGTTTGTCCAACCTAGCATTCCCATCTGCTCGCACTCCAAAGATCTAAACTCGTCGTAATCTATGCCAGTGCAATGAAGAAGTATTGCGCCGTTGGGGTAGCAAGTAGATACGCAAGGAGGCGATCGGATTTCGGAAGGAGTGCGATCGCCTCCATCAAGACAAAAACGTTCAGGGACATTGCATGTAATGTCCCGACGAAAGAACAGCCCTTTGAATACCTTGCTTTGAATTAGGAGTTTTGCATTAAGGACATTCGTTGCTCGTGCACTGGCGCTGACAAAGTAGTAAGCCAAACCAATGGTTTGGATCAGTCCAAACTTGCAGCGGTTGAAACGCAAAGGTCTCCAATGTTTCAACCAGGGTGGGCAAATGGAATTTGCGCGAAATCTCGGTGTGGATGCTTTCACCTGCTTGTAATGTCGTGTCGAAGCCAAGCATTTTGAGCGCCACAGTCTGCGTTTCTAAACTGCGAAGATGCATCTCAACTTGATGGTCTATCGGGTTGTAAAATGCCCAGTGCCTGAATTGATCGAGGTCAAAATTGCTCTGAAACCGCCAGTTGAGATGACGCAAGATATTGAGGTTAAACGCGGCAGTCACGCCCTGAGCATCGTTGTATGCCGCTTCGAGGATGGCAGGATCTTTCTGCAAATCAACGCCAAGCAGAAAAAATTCTCCTGGTTTGAGTGCCTTTTGCACTCGCTCAAGAAAGCGATCGCACTCCTGTTGATTGAGATTCCCGATCGTGCTGCCCAGAAAGATCAGCATCCGGTTTTCCATTTCAGCAGGCGGCAGTTGATCGAGCGCCTGTTCGTAGGTTCCTGCCAATCCGCAAAGCTTGAGCTTAGGATATTGACGCAGGAGTTCCAGTGCAGTGGTTTTGAGAATACCCGCGCTGACGTCGATTGGGCAGTATTGCAGTTGGTCGTTCGCTTGACTATACGCTTCCAGCAATAAGCGGGTTTTGCGAGAGCTACCGCTACCTAGTTCGACTAATTCACAGGAGCCAGTCAGTTGGGCAATTTCGGTGGCGTAGGTTTCTAGAATGGCTTGCTCAGTGCGGGTGGGGTAGTATTCTGGCAAGTCGCAAATCTGCTCGAACAACTGGGAACCGCGATCGTCGTAAAAATATTGGCATGGCAGGGTCTTTGGTGTTTGTTGGAGACCCTGAATAATGGCAGTTCCTTCATCGACAGTCGCTTCTGAAGCGTTTAGCGTAATCCAGCGGAGGCGAGCATTTTCTTGTGCAATGTTCAAAATTGGTCTCCTTTCACGAGGTCTGCATTCGTTCAGTCGTAAGGTTCTTCACCTTAACCTGCGCTATAGCATGAGCTTTTGAAGCAGTTTGAAAGCAAAGTCTAGGCTATCAGGATTAGCCGCTCCATAAAGATTAAACAGTGCTTACAGCCGCATTTGCATCCACCTCTCAGTGGAAGAGGATCAGCGCTTACGGCATTGGGATAATTGCCAAACAATCTCTCACGGCATTACAAACGCAATTGCCATTGTCTGCTGGCAACTCGATCGCCCGTTGAGAGTGGGTTTAAAAAATGATGAGAATCGTTGGTAGCTAGAGGTATAGCTTACAGCCGTTATTAGATTCAGTAGACGACAGCCGAATTAAGACGGGTGTGAAGTGTGGGGTGTGATGGATGCAACTGCAAACCGCTGTAGAACCAGACGGATTAAAAGGCTGTTTTCGTTTACTGCTTTGCCAAAACCCAACGCTCCCTAGTTGTACGTTGTGATGAATGTCATTAAATTTTCCAATAGGTTTTGGCTTTACTGATAAATTTAACTGAACTTAAATAGAATAACTCTTTCAGGCAATATTTGTATGCAATCACCTTCTCAACTGTTACTAAAACGCTGGCACGAACCATTCACCCGCAAGCACGTCGTCCGCGCACTTGAAATGGTGCAAGATTTGATTGTGGTATCCCTTTGTATGGGACTGTTTTGCGTGATGGTCATTCAGCTTAGAGCGATGTTTCTTTCGCTGCTGCCACCGCTCAACTTCCGGGCTGTCACAGCGGACATTTTATTCTTGTTGATTTTGGTGGAGTTGTTTCGGCTGCTCATCATTTACTTGCAGGAACAACGGGTGTCGATCGGCGTGGCAGTTGAAGTGGCGATCGTCTCAGTACTGCGTGAGGTCATCGTTCGAGGTGTACTCGAAGTCCATTGGAGCCAAATTCTAGCAGCGTGTGCCTTCTTAATCGTCATGGCACTCTTGTTAGTCGTCCGCGTTTGGCTACCTCCCACCTTTGTTGGCATCGATCCAGAACGTCGATTCGCCAAGCGACAGCAAGAAGCTGAGGGATGAAAGGATGAGGGATGAAAGGATGAGGGATGAAAGGCTAAAGGATGAGGGATGAAAGCTAAAGGATGAAAGGATGCCTCCTGCCTTCTGCCTTCTGCCTCACGGCGCTTTAGCAGATTCCACCGGGCATTGAACTTTGCCCTCTGGTGATTGAAAGACGAGCGGCGGCACTTTTGCGGCTTGCTGCGAGGTGCAAATGGTTGCGATTGCCTGATTCGTTGTTTTTGCGATCGAGACAGCAGCAGTATAGCTCTTTAAGCCATTAGCTTTAGGGACGGCAGCTAGCTGAGATTGAGTCCGGCTAGGAACAGTCAGCTTATAAATATAATCGCTACGAGAGGCAATTGGCACGGCAGCAAAGCGCTCCAGTTCTTCTAGCGTTGAAGCAAAGCGGCCATTTTGGCTATAGAACGTCTTTTGCGCCTGATTCATCGTTTCTAGATATTTTCTGGTCGTTGCCTGTTGCTGTTCTCGATTACGTTCTGCCTCAGATTTGATGCTCTGCTGACTGTTTGAGGCGATCGTAGCGGTCTGAGAACCTGTCTTGCGATCGCGAATGGTATAGGAATTTGCGATGAGCGCGACGGCTCCCCCTGTGACAAAAGCGATCAGCGTTACCAGCACTGAGAGCTTGAGATAGGAGTTTGCAGCGGGTTTGGAGCGCGCAACCCCAAACGTTGTCTCCGCATTCTTCTGGCGATCGTGCCGTTGTGTCACCCGTTGTTTTGATGACGTTAAAGCATTGCTTAAGAATGATTGCACTTGCCGTATTGGGCTTAACCAGCGCTGCTTCCACTCATCCAACAGCGTTGGTGTGGGTGGTGCTGGAATGGGCATGGTTTCGGGGTACCCAGCACTTGCGCTGGATGGGTGAGACAACGCTTCCAGGGCTTCAGCCACGGGCGATCGAGGCAGCATAAACGTTTCGACCCAGTCAGGTTGATCATTCTCCAGACGTTGCCCATACACGAGCACACGTTGGATGGAAGCAATATCTAACCGTTGGATACCTCGTTGAATGAATGCGACCAGTGTTTGGGCGTTTAAGGCACGAGTGGCGCTGAGAAAGACATGCAAGCATTGATCTTCAAGGACCGCTTTGGCGACGACACCCTCTGGCTCCAGCGTCAGGTTCATGAGGGCAGCAATGGCCTGCGGGTCACCCTGTTGGGCACGTTCAAGTAGGTTCGGCTGAGTCATGGCAGGGCACCGATCGGAAGAAATTGACTCGACAAAGCATTTAGCATTCAGGATACTCGTAAATGAGCGATCGGGCTAAAAGTCAATCAAAGCCCGTATGAGGCTTGTAGATAGCGATCTTATTGAATTTGTAAACATGCTTCTGGATTAGCTATCAGCGGTGAGCCGTCAGTGGTCAGCTATCAGCGTTCTTCTAAAGAACAACAACTGACCACTCTAGCGAAGTCATGCCAAAGGCTTTACAACTTCTCTTGCCTTCTGCCCTCTAACCCCTGCCCCCTGTCTATCTAGCTTGCGTAAGATAAAGACTATAGAAGCAGCCGATCAACCCGTCTTTCGATTGCCATTTCGCTTTACAATGCTTGGCAAATACAATGCTTGGCAAAGCCGATGCACCGTAGCCCGCCCAACCCCTCTAAATCGACGTTCTTATGAGTATTGGATACCTCGCCCTTGTTCTGCATGCCCACTTGCCCTTCGTCCGCCATCCCGAAAGCGACTATGTGCTGGAGGAGGAGTGGCTCTATGAGGCGATTACAGAGACCTACATTCCTCTGCTACAGGTCTTTGAGGGGTTAAAGCGAGACGGCGTTGATTTCAAAATTACGATGAGCATGACACCACCATTGGTGTCGATGTTGCTCGATCCACTGCTGCAAGAGCGGTATGACGAGCATCTTGCTCAGCTTGAAGAACTGGCAGAGATGGAAGTTGAGCGCCACGCGCAGAGTGGTCACCTCAAATATTTGGCTGAATATTATGCCAAAGAATTTAATCAGGTGCGGCAAGTTTGGGAGAAGTACGATCGCAACCTCATCAAAGCGTTCAATCAGTTCGCTGAATCCAATAACCTCGAAATCATCACTTGCGGCGCAACGCACGGCTACTTCCCCTTAATGAAGATGTATCCACAAGCGGTGTGGGCGCAGATTAAGGTTGCCTGTGAACACTACGAAGAAACGTTTGGTCGTCCAGCTAAAGGCATCTGGTTGCCTGAATGCGCCTACTACGAAGGCGTAGAGCGCATGCTGGCGGATGCTGGGTTGCGTTACTTTTTGACGGATGGGCACGGCATTCTTTACGCCCGCCCTCGTCCCCGTTTTGGCACCTACGCGCCGATTTTTACCACAACAGGGGTGGCTGCTTTTGGGCGCGATCACGAATCGTCCCAACAAGTATGGTCATCGGAAGTGGGCTACCCTGGCGCAACGGAGTACCGCGAGTTTTACCGCGATTTGGGCTGGGATGCAGAATACGAGTATATCAAGCCCTATGTCATGCCCAATGGTCAACGTAAGAATGTGGGCATCAAGTATCACAAGATTACGGGCAAAGGTCTGGGATTAGGTGATAAGCAGCTTTACGACCCTTACTGGGCACGGGAAAAAGCAGCCGAACACGCTGGAAACTTTACCTATAACCGGGAACGTCAGGTGGAGCACCTATACGGCATGATGCAGCGCAAGCCCATCATTGTGTCGCCCTACGATGCAGAGCTGTTTGGTCACTGGTGGTATGAAGGCCCCTGGTTTATCGATTACCTATTCCGCAAAGCGTGGTTTGACCAGGGTACGTTTGAGATGACGCACTTGGCGGACTACCTGCGGATTAATCAAACGCAGCAAGTGTGCAATCCATCACAATCAAGCTGGGGTTACAAAGGCTTCCACGAATATTGGTTGAATGAAACGAACGCCTGGATTTATCCGCACTTGCACAAGGCCACGGAGCGGATGATTGAACTGGCTAAGCATGAGCCAGAGGACGACTTGACGTGGCGATCACTCAACCAGGCCGCACGAGAGCTACTGCTGGCGCAATCTTCCGACTGGGCGTTCATTATGCGGACGGGGACGATGGTGCCCTATGCGGTACGACGCACTCGATCGCACCTCATGCGCTTCCACAAGCTGTATGAGGAAATTAAGCAAGGCAAAATTGATTCGGGTTGGCTGGAAAAGGTGGAAGCGATCGACAACATCTTCCCCAACCTCAACTATCGCGTGTACCGACCGTTGTAGAACTGTTTTTAAGCACTGGAGCCGTTTTGAGTTAATTTAGGCGGCTTCTAATCAGCCAGGCGATTAATTTGAAACGGTTCTTTATGACTCAGTCCTACTGCAAGCGGGTTCCTGAACCGCCTGATTTGCCTGGGCCACCGTTATCAGGTGGTTGATAGTCGCCTACAGTCGTTTTATTAAGGGTATGGGTTGAGGAGAGTGGGTTTGCCGCAAGGGTGGCCGTAACGGCAATAGAGCCTGTTGTGTCGAAGCTTGCTGAACAAAGCGCTACGTTCGCTGCACCGAGAGATGCGATCGGTACGCAGATCCACGGCATCATACGTCTCATTAAGAGAGACGCTTTTCTAAACTCAAGTGACTTGCTAGGAGGCTCCATGATCTTTACTTGAACTTTAGATAACTGGAATTTTAATGAGTTCTACTGAGGTGCTCTCTTTGCGGGTAAGAAAGATCGATGCATGGGAAGAACTTACGATACCGAAATCTACAGAAGATGCCAGATCGATGCTTAGGATAAAGGTGATTGTCTCAGTATTTCAAGCAGACATTAGTGTTCGACTGTTTTTGATAGTCCTTCGCGTTGTGGAGCCAACTTCGCTTCGCTTCTTGTGAATCCTTGTATAAATTCAGCCATTTATAGTATTTCTAACAGCTAAAACCACTAACTTCACCAAAACTTTCAATAAATGTTCATAATTATGTACGCATGTATAAAAAATAACATCTACCATAATATTATTCTGCTAGGAAAATTCCGGATTTTGCAAATTAGCATCCGGAGAGGTACTTGACGGTCTCTCGACCCTCTGCTAGCTTCAGATCATGCACCTGTCTCATCCTCTTCTGGTTCCGCAAATGTCGAGCAGCGTTTTTCACTTCTATTTCTGGCGTTCGTCGGTTCACCTGGAGTGACTACCGTTCGAGACGAACGTGTCCAGGTGAACCGCAGAGTCAACTCTGCGGTTTTTTAGTTTTTTACGTTGTTGTTATCGGCTGTAGGAAAGAGCAATGGCTGCGGTTATGAGTTGGTTTTACAGCTTTTACTTCTGGTTCGGAAAGTGTTCCGGGTAAAGTCTGTTGCGCCTTCGTTCGTACAGCCCGGAACCCAAAAGGTTTCGGGCTTTTTGTTTGCAATCACATCACCCAAATTAGGAGCAAATCTCATGTTGGATGCCCGGTTAGTTATCAAGTCTCACCCCAGCCACCGCACCGTTGTACAGCTTTCTGAGCAAGTCGCGATCGGTAGCAATAACGTCATCGTTATCGGTGGTCCTTGTACAGTAGAAAGCGCTGACCAAATGGAGCAGGTTGCCAGCCAGCTTTCTGGTGCCCCCATTCATGCCCTAAGAGGCGGAGTATACAAACCCCGCACCTCTCCGTACTCGTTTCAGGGGATGGGTGTGGACGGGCTGCGCCTTCTAGCAGACGTACGATCGCGCTACGGCATGCCTGTGGTGACAGAAGTGATGTCGATCGCCCAGATTGAACCCGTTGCGGCCTACGCTGACATGCTCCAGATTGGCAGTCGCAATATGCAAAACTTCGAGTTGTTGAAGGCGTTGGGGCAAGCAGGTAAACCCGTGTTGCTGAAGCGAGGGCTGTCAGCCACCATTGAAGAATTTGTCATGGCAGCAGAGTATATCATGGCGCATGGCAATCCCGGTGTGGTGCTATGCGAGCGTGGCATTCGTAGCTTCGACACCTACACCCGCAATGTGCTGGATTTAGGCGCAGTAGTAGCATTACGTCAATTGACCCATTTGCCCGTCATCGTAGATCCTAGCCACGCAGCGGGTAAGCGGGAACTGATCGCCGACCTCGCCAGAGCCGCCGTTGCCTGTGGAGCCGATGGCTTGATTGTTGAATGCCACCCTGATCCTGACCAATCTGTATCGGATGCTCGTCAGGCTCTTTCGTTGGAAGCAATGGTGGAACTAGTGCATAGCCTGGAACCGATCGCCCGTGCCGTTGGACGCACTTTAAGTAAGCCCAGCGTTGCAGAGCCAAAGCAACTGGTTGCTGTTTGACGTGCGTCATTGCTTCTGCATAGCTGATCCGTCAATCTGCGTATCGAAGGGAAACTACTTTGACTCAACGCGCTGACCGTCGCGCCAGGTTTGCAGACGAGGATAGAGCGATCGATACCGTTCCCATGCGTCGGTGAGGTCAGCGTTGCTTGTCGGTACGACTGGATGGGCATTGCTCAACAGTGAGGGAAGGGCTTGCACGTTGGCGTAAGCTCCACTCCCCAAACCGGCTAGAAGGGCTGCGCCTCTTGCGGATGCTGCTGACACGGTTACGCTCCGAAGTGGCAGTTGCAGGACATCTGCAAGTAGTTGTCTCCACACTGGCTCCAACGTGCCGCCGCCAGCTAAACGGAGTTCTGCAACAGTCATACCTGTGGCTGTGATCGTCTCTAATCCTTGCTTGATGGCAAACGCAACGCCTTCCAGGGCTGACCGCATAAGGTGCGATCGAGTGTGGTTGAGTCCCAATCCAACCCAGGCTCCACGCACATTGGGGTCAAGGTGAGGTGTACGTTCGCCCGTGAAATAGGGCAAAAAAGTGAGCCCCTCGCAGCCAGAAGCCACGGTAAAGGCTTCGGCGTACACCTGCTGCCAGTTGAAGCCGAGGAGATTGCGAACCCATTCCAGCGCCAGTCCAGCATTTTGCATCGCGGCGAGGGTGTACCACTGGTTTGGTAGGGCAGTGCGATAAAGGTGCGTCCGAACTTGCGGATCGGCGATCGCAGTCGATCGAGGCGTGACAATTTGCGCGCCTGAACCCACCGTTAACTGCATCAGTCCTGGTTCTAAGAGACCGCTACCCAGCATTGCAGATGCTGTGTCAGCCGCACCTGCAATGACAGGCAAGCCAGATGGTAAGCCGAGAGCTGCCGCCGCAGTGGTCGTTAACGTGCCTACCATACTGGTGGATGGCGTCAGATTTGGGAGCCAATCGGTACGGAGATGTAGTGCATCGAGAACGTCGATCGCCCAGGTATCCCCACCGAGATCGTATAACAAGGTTCCAGACGCATCCGAAGGCTCAGAGGCAGCTTCTCCGGTCAGACGAAAGCGCAGCCAATCTTTGGGCTGAAGCACCCAACGAGCATTCGTGTAAAGGTTGGGTTCGTGCGTTTGTAACCAGAGCAACGTTGCGCCTGCCATCCCGGTTGTAATGGGATTAGCAAGCTGTTTGTGCAAGTGAGGAGCGAGCATTCGGTACCGATCGAGTTCCTGGCTCGATCGCGTGTCTGCCCAAAGGATGGCAGGACGCAATGGCTCTCCAGCGCGATCGGTCAGCACGACGCCATGCATCTGCCCCGACAGCCCGATCGCCTGAATCGATGCCTCATTGTCTTTAACGACAGTTCTCACGACATTTCCAACCGCGTCCCACCACTCAGTTGGGTCGGTTTCTGCCCAGCCTGGTTTGGGCGATCGCACTGGGTAGGAATGGGATGCTTCCGCAATGACGGTGCCATCGATTGCAAGTAGCAATGCTTTCACTGAGCCAGTGCCTAAATCGATGCCGAGAAACATAACTGTACAGTAGGACGCAAAAGCTTCAAGCGTAACAACTAAGGTAGAACGTTCTCAACAGTTTCTATTCTTTTCCTAATCAGGTATGCTGTGTTCACGATTCGGCTCTGACGGGAAACCACCGCCAGAGAAAACAGGGAAAGTGTAGTGAAACTCTACCGCTGTCCCGCAACTGTGAGAGAAGTTAGAAGTTTTGCATGATGAGTTTTAAGTTACTAATTCAATAGGCCTTGCGCATTTGCTCCCAAACCCCCAATGCTGGGGGCTTTAATTGGCTCGGTTCCCCCAGCATTGGGGGCTAGGGGGCGAAAGATGACCGTTTTTGCGTAAGTCCTATTCAACTCAACACTCATCACTCGACACTCAACACTCTTTAAGTCAGAACACCTGCCGTATCGTTCTACAACATCGTCTTATCTGCGAGGTACAGGATGAAGACACGCTACCGGAAATGGGTCAGCCTGGGATTAATGGCTGGCTTGAGTTGTTATTTGTTGCTTGGTTCTGCCAATCCTGCTTATGCAATGCATATTGCAGAAGGCTTTTTGCCTGTGCAGTGGGCAGCCTTTTGGTGGGCCGTATCGTTACCGTTCTTTCTCGTAGGCTTGCGATCACTCACCCGCATCACCCGGCAAAACCCTGAACTAAAATTGCTGTTGGCATTGGCAGGCGCGTTTACCTTTGTCCTTTCTGCTTTAAAGATTCCCTCTGTCACCGGAAGTTGCTCCCACCCTACAGGCACTGGGCTAGGCACCATTCTGTTTGGCCCCTTAACAATGACGGTGCTGGGTACTTTGGTGCTTGTGTTTCAGGCGGTTTTACTTGCGCATGGTGGTGTGACAACGTTGGGCGCAAATGTGTTTTCGATGGCGATCGTGGGGCCACTGGTTGCCTACGTAGTCTACAACACGGTTATGAAAACGGGTAAACAGAAGCTTGCCGTTTTCCTGGCTGCCACCCTGGAAGATCTGCTCACTTACATGACGACGGCTGTACAGCTTGCACTAGCGTTTCCAGCAGTGCAAGGTGGGTTTATCGCTTCGTTTATTAAATTTGCGGGCATTTTTGCGATTACTCAAGTCCCGTTAGCGATTAGTGAAGGACTGCTAACCGTATTGGTTTGGGGGTGGTTGCAGCAGTATGGCAAACAGGAGCTACAAACCCTCAAACTTTTAGAGCAGGAGTCTTAAGCGATGAATAAGCTATCAAGTCATTGGTTGTTAGTCATTGGGGTTTTAGTTCTCGCTTTTGGCCCCCTGCTAGTACTCCAGGGTAGAGAGTTTGGTGCAACGGATGGCAACTTTGTCGCTGCGATCGAAAAAGATCACCCAAACTATAAACCCTGGTTTGAACCGATTATTAAAGACTCTGGCCCTGAAGTGCAAACGTTTTTGTTTGCGTCTCAAGCAGGGATTGGCGCAGGCATTACTGGCTATGTCTTAGGGCTGTACAAAGGGCGATCGGAGACACGCAAAAAAGACGAGTAAGGTTGACGATGAGGCAACACGTTCTGTTTGTGGCTGTACAAGCTGTGAACGTGCCCCGAACTACTGAAAAAACGAGTCCTGGCAAAGATTCTGCCCCTACCAGGAAGCATGATCGGTTCCCAAAATTAGAGCCTTTATAGAGACATTCCTTGGAATGTCTCTACAATCAATCCAATCGTTCATGGCTTTACAGATCGATACCCTGGCATACACCAATCAGTTGCGGCAACTGCCACCGGAACATAAGCTGCTGTTTGCGATCGCCCTCCTTTTAATCACTTACTGTACTCATGCGCCGATTCAACTTGCGATCGCCCTCTGGCTGAGCATGTGGATCGTCATTTATGCCAAAATTCCGGCAGCCACATATGTGCGCCTGCTTCTCATCCCGATCGGCTTTTGGTTTACTAGCTTACCTGCCTTTGTCATCAATGGCGTGGGTCTAGACACCCTGGCATCCGTGCAGGCAGACGCTTGGCAGGGCGTTAGCTGGGGGCATTACTACCTCTATTTAAGTCTTCATGGCATCCAACAAGCTGGGGAACTGGCGGCACGGACGATCGCCTCTACTGCCTGTATCTACTTCATCATGCTCACCATACCCTTCACTGAATTGCTAGACATTCTGCGCCGTGTTGGTTGTCCTGCCTTGCTCACCGAACTGCTGCTGCTGATGTACCGCTTTATCTTTGTGTTGTTGCGAACGGCCAGCGAAGTTTGGACGGCGCAACAGTTACGTGGTGGCTACCGTACCTGGCGAGTGTGGATGAAAAGCCTGAGCCTGTTAGTGGGGCAACTTCTTCGACGCACGCTCGAAAACTATCGTCAGGTATCTCAAACTTTAGATTCTCGCGGCTTTACAGGCGATATTCGCGTCTGGCACTCCCGTCGCTACAAACCCTCCAAACGCTATAGCCTGGAAGCCTGCTTCGGTTGCACAGTTTTGGTTACGCTCGCAGGATGGCAGTATGCTGTTGGAGTTTGAGCACGTTAGTTATACCTATACAGGGAGCTTTCAGCCTGCCCTTCAGGGTTTAACGCTTCGCATTCCAGCAGGCAAACGCTGTGCGCTGATTGGTCAAAATGGGTGTGGTAAAACAACGCTGTTTTTGTTAGCAAATGGTTTGTATAAACCACAGCAGGGTGTGGTGCGCTGGCAGGGAAACCCATTGCAGTACGATCGCACTTCCCTGATGGCGCTCCGACAGCAAATCGGGCTGGTATTTCAAGACCCTGAACAGCAGCTAGTCGCTTCGACGGTTGAAGAAGATATTTCCTACGGGTTGTGCAATTTGGGTTTGCCAGAAGCAGAGATTGCGCAACGGGTCAGAGAGGCGATCGCAGCATTTGGGCTGACCGAACTGGTGAATCGTCCCGTGCATCATCTCAGCCTGGGACAGAAGAAGCGCGTCTCATTGGCAGATGTGATGGTGATGCAGCCAGAATTGCTGTTGCTGGATGAACCAACCGCCTATCTTGATCGTCTTCATACCCGCGATTTGATGGTGAAGCTCAAGCAGATTTGGTCAACCGGAACGACGATTCTTATGGCAACCCATGATTTGGATCTCGTTTACAGTTGGGCAGATTGGGTGTTTGTGGTCGATCGCGGGCAACTGGTCTTAGAAGGCACGCCCCAAGATGTATTTGCCCACCGCGAGTTATTGGAGAAGCTGCATTTAGGCGTGCCCCAGGTCTTTGAAGTGCTCGATCGAGTCGCAGATGCGTTAGCTGACGACACTCATTTCCAGGCGATGGCCTTTCAACCTCTGCAACAACGCATTCTAAATGCCTTCCGCCGCGACTGACAGTGGCTTTGCACACCAGGCACGATCGCTCACTGTTTGTCTGTCAGTTCCGCCTGCGGGGCAGTGAGTGACTGAAAGCGTTGATCCTCTCGCATAGCATCGAAAGAGGTATCCGTTTTAGCGGCTTCTTTCGCTTTCTCTGGGTTGAGATGGATTGCCTGCTGCAAGCTTTTGAGCGTTGCTTCTATGTTGCCTTGCAGCGCATAACTACGCGCTTTGCCAAACCAAGCCAGAAAGAAATCGGGTTTAAGCTGAATGGCCGTTTCATAGGCCGCGATCGCGTCTGCCAGTTTTGCCAACTTTGCCAATCCAGTGCCTTTGCCGAACCAGGCTTCCGCAAAATCGGGCTTGAACTGTATGGCAATTTCATAGGCTGCGATCGCCTCGTCTGTTTTTTGCAATTTGACTAAAACTGCGCCTTTGCCAAACCAGGCCCTGAAGTTTTCTGGCTCTAGTTGAATGGCCTTTTCGTAGAAGGTAAAGGCATCTTCAAATTGATTTTCAAAATAAAGGGCTTTCCCCTGCTCAACGTAGTCGCCTGCTGTAAAAGAGAGCTGATTATTGACAGATTTCAATCGTGCAAGCTGTTTTGTGAGCGCTTGAATTTTTTGTTGGGTTTCGGGTGGAGCCGACTCACGGATGGGGGATGGCGTAATTTGAGAAAGCTCTTGAATAATCTGATCTTTCTCCTTTTGTGCATCGACAAAAAGGCTTTTTAGTTGTGAAAGCTGGTCGATAAATTCTGCTCTCAGCTTATCAAGCTCTTGCTTAAAAGCTTCAGTTTGCTCTTTAAATTCAGCGGCAACGTCTTGCTCAAACTGCTTTTCGACTTCTGCTTTTAGCTGTTGTTTCGTTTCGCCAATAATTTGATTAATCACACTACGACGAATGAACCAGACGCTAACAGCCGCCAGAATTGGCAGAAAGGTCAAAATGCCCAACATCACGTTGATCAGCGTTGTGGTGTGGCTGAAGGTGCGATCAACTTCTACCTGCACTAACGCCCGAATCGCAAGACTCTTCTCCAGATCTTCTTCAACCAGTTCTTGAAGCTGCCTGTCGTCGCGCAGTTGCTCTAGCTTATCCCAAAATGACCGAGCCGCTGGCGGTGAGGGTGTTACATTGGGCGACAGCGGTACTTCACTTTCAACCGCCGCGGCTGCACCGCTAACCAGCATAAACGACAGCAGGACAGTCAACACTGCTGTAAATAACGCTTTCGGCAAGATTGCCATAAGTAGAGAGGCGAATTGCATGAAACAATTTAGTAGACAAAACGCAGGCTTGCGAATACGTCATGTCTAGCACATTCATACAGTATCATTCAGCGGGCAAGGGGCAGTATAGAATTAGAGGCTGGCTATGGCTATGCTTTTTTTTACTCCTACCGTTTCCCTTGCCTGTGAAGGAGAACGATCGTTGCAGCGATAAAAATCACATCTTTGACGACTAACTGTTAGAAACGAGACATCTTTAACCGTAAGCTATGGCTCAGCACTGTGATTATCTAGCGCATTGAGTAGTGCTTCTGGCACGAGGGCAATTAACCGAAACTTTCAACTACATAATAAGAATTTACACCATAGCTATCAACAAAAATGAGACTACTATCGTCAGTACCTAATTCTCGACTTCCAGCAATACCACGATTGAGAATGTGGATGAGTTGCTGTGGTGTAAATGACTCTAGCTCAACACAATTGCCTGCTTCTAACCAGGCTAGTTCTTCTGTTGATAAGCTCGATCGCACCTCAGTTGGCATTTGTTTAGCCGTTCTAGCTGCATCGGCTGCATTTTGCACAAACATTGATTGACTCGCAAAAACTTGGCGTGGCAGTAAGCCGACATCAAAAATTTCGACGGTGCTATCTTGAAACCATTGAGCGCTAGTCCGAAGCTGATGAATCAACCCGACGCCTCTAGGGGCGCAGTCATGAAAGGCATAGACTTTTAAGTCGGGATTGCGACGTAGCATGGTCATAGTGGTATCAAAAATACCTTTGGGATAGCCTGTAATACTCAGAATGGCGCAGTTATTTTCAAAGTGAAAATTATTGGCAATGAGGAGTTGCGCGATCGTAGACGTATCACAAACCACCAGGCGATCGAAGCTATAAGCCGTCACATCAGGATTAACGGTTGTTGGAGTTCGCTCTTCACGCGTCGGCGGCAGCATATTTTGCGCTGAACCATTGATTTGCTGCCAGCGATCGAGCCAACCTTGAAGTTGATCCGCACCAACGGTGAATTCTTGATGTTTGAGCATTGGGTTGCGGCGTTGTTGAGTGCCCAGATAAATTGAGCTAACGCCTAACAGTACACTGATAACGAAGAGTAGAAAGGAGTTGCCAACAAGGCTGGCGATGATGCCTGCGATGAGAATCAGTCCGCCGATCGCCTGTAGCGACTTGGCGCTACTCTGGCGTGCTTTAGGGCTAGATTGCGCAGAACTGCTCACACTTGAAAGGATGAATCCTGTAAGGAGGCTGAGAGCAATTGCAGGTGCAAAAAGTGCCAAGACACTAGTTGTGATTTCAAGAAGAAATCCTCCAGCGGTAACTGTTGCGATCACTACCACAATGAGATAGAGGAAAAAACAGCCGAATGTTGGTATTGATCCCTTATTTTTAAAGCGCTTATCGAGAAAATAAAGTAACTGTTTGGAGGTAAAAAAGAGCGTATTGTTTGCAGAAAGATCCGCGATCGCTTTTGCAAACATAGGGTCTGTTACCTTAACCTTTTTCATTGCAGTCGGCTCAAAGACAAACGGATGCTGACAGTTTTTACAGCGACCTTGATTGTCAGTTCGATCTTTTAAGGTGTTATCGGTATGACAGCGGATACATTTCATAGCATCTCCGGTGAATGACGTTAAAATACTTGATATGCCATCAGCGTTTGATACGTTTCGCGCTGCCGGATGAGACGGTGATTACCGTTTTCGAGTAGCACTTCAGCAGGACGAGGACGGTGCAAAAAATGAGAAGACATGGCATAACCATAGGCTCCCACATCTAGAATGGCGAGAAGGTCACCGTTCTTTAAGGTTGGCAACTGACAATTTCTGCCTAGATAATCACGCGAATAGGTTGTATTTCCACACACATCTGTCAGATGTAAGCCTTCGCCTGTTTCGGCGTTATTGAGTGCTGTCTCGTCATGTGGCAAGGCGACGATTTCACGATAGCCACCATGCACAGACGGCACCGAAAGATTGGCAACGGTCGTATCGACGCCCACAAGCTGTTTGTCGTGCTGCCATTTTGTCGAAACCACACGAGTTAGCAAGGTTGCGCAGCCCGCGATCGCGGCTCGTCCCGGTTCAATCACCAAAGCAATGGGTCGATCGAGTTGAGACAAGCGATCGCTCAACGCCGCACCGAACTGATGCCAATCAAACGCCACACCATCGTGATGATAGGGATAACCAAAGCCACCGCCAAAGTCGAGATACGCCCAGTCGGGTAGTTGACTAGCAGTGGCGATAACGGTGTCGATCGCCTCTGTGAACGCCGTTGTCGCATTTGTGCCTGTGCCTCGATAAAAGTGCAGTCCACTGATGGACAGCCCAGCCTGTTGTGCCAGCCTCACCGCCGCCGAAAAGTCATCTGGATGTACGCCAATACGATTATCTCCAGTGAGCGCAGGGAGGTTGAGGCGAAGCCCAAGGCGTGGGAGTGGGGAGTGGGGAAGAAAGTTTTGAGTAGCGCTTTGCGCCGCTACGCTAGAGAGTTTTGAGTTTTGAGTTCTGCCTTCTGCCTTCTGACTCCCCTTCTGCCAAACCTCACAGCACAACTCTAACTGTGCAAGGCTATCCAGATTCAATGTTGTAATGCCCCAGTGGAAAAGCTGCTCCATTTCAGCATGACTCAGGTTGCTACCGCTGTAGACAATTTGTGTGGGATGAAAGCCTGCCTGAAGTCCCAGATAAATATCCCCAGGGGTATTGGCGTGGAGTCCCCACCCAGCTTTGCGGAAGATCTGCAGGAGGGCAATGTTGCCGTTGGTGACGCTGGCAAAGTGGAAGCGGGTGTGTGGATAGGCGATCGAGTTTGTAATGTGCTGAATGGTTTGACGCAGGCGATCGCCGTTGTAGACGTAGAGAGGGGAACCGTAGGTTGCGAGTAGTGCTTCTGCTAGAGCAAGCGTTAACGGCGGTGGGGTGCCGGGTGTCGGGTGTGGGATGGCTACCATTGCGTTGTCTCCCGTTGCTGTTGAAGGTAGAAGCGTCCTAGCCAGGAGGGTAGCCAAAAGGGATGGTTGAGTGAGAATGCTGGCGCTGTGCCGAGAGCCGTGTGTTGCCACAGTTGCCACATCAGCAAGAGCCAGAGGCTTTCACCAATGCGACGCCCCTGGAGTGTGCCAAATTTACCAGCCGCCAGGTGAGTCGCAAGGTGGGGCTGCCAAACGCCTTGAGCGCTTAAGGCAGCAGGATTCAACCATACACCCAGCGATCGCCATAGCTCATTGAAGCACCAGGAGGTTAAGGGCACACCCATGCCCCGCTTTTCTCGCCAGACAATTTCGGGAGGCAGCCACGCTTCAACAGCACGTTTCAGAATGTATTTCTCGCAGGCGGCGTGTAGATGTAATGTTCCCGAAAGCTGAAAAGTCCATTGAGCGAGAGCGATATCGCAGAAGGGCGATCGCACCTGCAACCCGTGAGCGATCGCTAAATGGGTGGCACGAGGATGAATATTTTGTGCGCCTTTGAGCATCAGCGTGGCACGACGCAACCGATGAAGCAACGTGGTTGAGAAGGTTGGATTGAGGGCTTCCTCTAGCCAGCATTGAGGCGTGTTGGCTGTGAGTTGAGGAAAAAGCTCTGGCTGAAACAAGTCTTGTTCATACCCCCAGAGTCGATGAAAGGTGCGGAGATATTGGCGATCGAAGGTAGCTTCTGTCTGATGCGCCGTTTGGTACAGACCTGCTGCAATTAGAGGTTTATTTGTCCAGCCTGCAAACAGTTGATCACCCCCTTCACCATTAAATACCACCTGTACATCCTGGCTAGCTGCCCGCATCAGTAGAAAGAGCGGAACGGTGACGCCATCACCAAACGGCGTATCCAACGCTCGTGCAGTAGGCACCAAAGCTTGGCGCACTCGTTTGGGGCTGGCATCCACTTTAACTAAGGGGATGTGGAGAAATTCGGCAACCTGTTCGGCATAGGGGCATTCTGAAAAGCCCTCTGTGCCAAAATCTAACGTGTAGGCGCGAACTTTGACGCCCGCTTCAACCAATAGCGCCGCGACGATCGACGAATCCAACCCACCCGACAGCAAAACTCCAACAGGTTCATCACCCAGATCAGCGCTTTGACGAGCAATTGTATCCTTGAGCAATGAGCGCAATTGGGCAACGGCGATGGCCTCGTCCTGAATCTGGTCAGGTGCTTCTTGCCATTCGAGTGATCGCCTTGTCTCTGGTGCTGATAGCCTCTTGGAGGCAGCATCGGCAAACCAGGTCTGCTCTGTCCCCGCCGCGATCGAGGCAATGTGAGCGATCGGGGTGAGGGGCGTTGGCACATAAGAGAAGCAGCTATAGCCATACGCCGCAGGTAGGCTAATCTGAGGCGTTTTGATCAGCGGCAGCAATAAACTCAGCCGCGACGCAAACCAGACAATCTCTCCTACCTGCATCCAGTAGAGCGGCACGTGACCAAACGGCTCTCGTCCCAGACAAAGACGATCGTCGTGGTGAGTAATCCAGGCATCCGCAGGCGAGTGCTCCAAACGACAAGGCATCCCGGAGGCAGAGAGGGCTGCAAGCAGATGCGCTGGTAAATCACTACAGGCTGCCTGCTGCAAGCCGAGATACGCTACCTCCCAGCATCTAGCGGCACGTTCTGATAAAGAGGTTTCTGATGACGATCGACCGCTACGTTTGGCTGGTGTCTCATCGCAGTGATGCAGGATACTCGACAAACAACCTTCCAGAGCAGTTCGATCGCCATAGCCCCAGTAGCCGACAATTTGATGCGGTTTGAGCGTCTGCAACGGGATAGTTTGCCCCATAGAGATTCAACCGTCCCTTCCCACTACTGCACGTCAAAGGGGGTATTGCTCAATTGACGATCGCCTAACCGCAATCGCACTTCCCAGCTTCCTACAGGAGCCTTAGAGTTAAGTGGAAATTTGCAGTGGGTATTCCAGAGCGGTGTCTCAATCTGACGCGTCTCATAGCGATTTTGCTTCACGACCTGCCCATCAGGAGTCACCCAGTCGCAGGTGAGGGAAAGCGTTTTGCCGACAGGTGCATCTTTCAATGTGACGTTGTAGAACAGCTCAGGGCTAGTTTGGCGCGAGATAGGAGCTTCGCTACAACTGTCTTGTACCCGTGCCACACAGCCTTGTTGTGTCGAAATGCGATTTAGCGCCTGATTTTGCTGCTGCACAAAAACAACTACACCCGCAACGATAACCACCAGGCTGGCGATCGCACCACCAACAAGCCATCGCTGCCGTTGCTGCTGTACCACCAGGGCATCCTTTCGCTGTAGCTGGATCATGGCTTCATCCAGCAAGTCGGGCGATAGATTCAGTTCCCGCAGAATGTCTTCTACCTGCCCGCGATCGAGTTCATCCTGCTGCCGTTGCGAGAGCCGTTCTACTTCGCCAACTAGTTTTGTTAACTGTTGGGGTGTCAATCGATTTTCCATCGGTCTACCTCTTGTCGGTGAATGCTGTGCCTGAACGAGGGACATCAAACGTGGGTAGCGTTCTCATCACCCATCAGCCTAGCATCGAGTCTTAGGGCTGTCTGCTTTAACGACCATCGCATGAGATGAGAAAAGCCTCAGAAGCAACGAGGCTCTGAGGCTTTTCTCCGTTAACCCTAAACGCTTTGGGCTGAGCTACGCGATCGAAGCTCTAAAGGGCTGATGGCTTTTATGAGTGCCAACGTGTCAATTGCTATGAGACTTGGGCTACTGCTGCAACTGGCTGTCCCGTGACCTCTGTGACAATGCGACGAAAATCATCGCCTTCGATCGTTTCTTCTTCAAGCAGCATCTCAACCAAGCGGTCAACCAGCACACGATTTTCTCGAATGATCTTGCGAGCTTCTTCGTAGCATTTGACAGCAATACCGCGTACTTGCTGGTCAATCTGGGTGGATACATCTTCTGAATATTCCGTGCGAGGTGACAGTCCACGGCCCAAAAAGACTTCGCTGCCTGCACTTTCGAGCGCAACCAGTCCCAAATCAGACATCCCGTAGCGAGTCACCATTTCGCGCGCCAAGTCGGCAACTGCTTTGATATCGCTGCTTGCACCTGCTGTCACTTCAGCATCACCAAACACTTCCACCTCGGCAGCTCGTCCACCTAACGCGATCGTAATGCGATCGGTCAACCAGGCGCGGGTGTAGAGGCCGCTATCAATCATCTCTTCGTTGAACGCTTGTTGGGCAAAGCCACCAATGCCGCCCGATCGCGGAATAATGGTCACTTTGTTGAGCGGGTCGGAGTTTTTCAGCAGGGTCATCAGCAGCGCATGACCAATTTCATGATAGGCAATCAGCCGCTTTTTCTTGCTGTCCAGCAGGGGCGTGAGCGTGAGACCGATCGTGACACGATCGATCGCATCGTCAATTTCCAGCATCGTCACCGCGTCTTTACGACGACGGGCCGTGAGAATGGCCGCTTCGTTGAGCAGGTTTGCCAGTTCTGCACCCGAAAAGCCAGGAGTACGACGGGCGATCGCTTCTAACGAAATATCGGTATCCAGCTTCTTGTTACGGGCGTGAACTTCTAGAATGCCCAAACGCCCTTTGTAACTGGGCAGATCCACCATGACCTGACGGTCAAAGCGACCAGGACGCAGCAGGGCAGAATCCAACACATCAGGACGGTTCGTAGCCGCGATGATGATAATCCCCGTATTGCCCTCAAACCCATCCATCTCGGTTAGCAACTGGTTGAGGGTTTGCTCCCGCTCGTCGTTACCGCCACCAATGCCCGCACCCCGCTGCCGCCCCACCGCATCAATCTCATCAATAAAGATGATGCAGGGCGCGTTCTCTTTCGCTTTCTTGAACAAATCGCGCACCCGTGAGGCACCCACACCCACAA
>JAHHIE010000013.1 GCA_019358945.1 Stenomitos rutilans HA7619-LM2
ATACAGGGCGCAAGTACACTTGGCGGTTGAGGGCTTAGACGGTTCTCTCACAACTGGTTTCTGCGGGCTACGAGACTATCCTAGAGTCACCACATTTCACTCTTTTTGTCAATGCGTAAGTTCTAAAGACTTTAGATGTGGCGTAGACTGGCTGTTCCGCCTGGTCAAGCTTGATGAAGACAAAATCGCTGCCATTGGTAATCAACCCAAAACAGGAACGATTGGCACTCGATAGCATATAGCTGAGAGCTTGAGGCAGTGCTTTTGTCAGGGAAAAGTCGCTCATTTTAGACTCTGTGACCAAGACCCAGAACCGCTCTAGCAGCATCAGCACATCGATCGCCCCTCGCACCACTACACCCGTTTCCTCATCGGTACTGGCAATGCTAATTTCAGCCTCTGTCCGAATCCGAAAGGGCGCTTGATAGAATCCTGCCAGATCCAACAGCGGCGACAGAATTACCATTTTGACCGCACCTTCCAGTAAAGGCGGTTCTTTAAGCAAACTATCAAAATTCGCTTTGACACGATCGAGCATCTGCTGCTCTTGAGGCGTAATGCTTTCAGCCGCTGTCTGCCATTCGTTGAAGAAGGCGCGATCGCCCGTAGCTGTTAACCCAAACTGACTTTCCAATGTCGCTAACGTGACCCGATTCGCCTGTAGCGTCTGCATCACAGCACCTCAAATTTTATAAACAGCGACTCAACCACCACAGTCGCCACCGTCACCAGCATTACTACAGTCGCTGCCCCAATCACTACTGCTGTTCCAGCTACCATCGCGGCTAGAACCTGAATTAGAAGGTCGTATTGTTAGCCGATCGCCGCGATCGTAAAGGAACCTCTGAAATCGAAAAATTAATGCAAGTCCAAACGCTCCACATGAGTAAACGGCAGCGCTCAACAGCAAGTCATTCAGCTTCAGTTCGCATCCCGTTATGACCGAAGTAACGACAGCCAATGGAAAACTAAGCAAAGCGATCCAGCCTGCCAGCTTAACCCCCACAGTCGCCACCCCCACCATCGCCCCCACAGTCGCCACCACCCCAACCACTATCACTCCAGTTGCCGCCGCCGCCGCTACCATCTTGACTACTAACGTAAAAGCCAATGCCTCGGAACCCGCGATCGTAAAGAAAGGTTTGAGTCCGAAGAAGTAACGTTGGCACGATCGCTACTGCCAAAGCGATGAAAGCGTTTAGAAAGCTGATGCTACTTAATTTCGGGTTGTGGTCTTTCGTGAGAAAGCTCATAACCAGGAAAACAATACTTGCCACGAGTGAAAGGATTGTTATTACCTTAAGCCTGACGTTGGACAGCAATAATAAGCCTGCTACCAAGGGAAGTATGAGGAAAAAGCTCAAAACATCCGTTTGCGGGTTCGTTAACTTGCTGAACACTGCCAAACCACCCGTCAACGCGGCGCAGACTAAGAGGGCAAATGCAGTACTCTTCCAATCTGGTTTAGGATTCGGTTGGGTATCTGAGTCCATACGGGTAAACCTGTCGAGTGTATTAGAGCTAATATGTTGCCGCTTCAACTTGCTTTTAAAAGTTTCTCTTTCAACCAGGAATCTAAAAGCATCTCAACTGACACTTGTTGTTCTTTCGCAACCTCCAAGAGCTGATTCATTAAAGATCCATCCACTGAAACCAAGTAATGATTTCGTTTAATGTCAACATCAAAGGATGCTTCTTGTAAGGCACTGTCGTATTCACCCATATCGTGAGTCTCAAAGAACTCTACACGTTCTTCATTAGAATTAAACTGAGGTAACGTTTTAGCATTACTTTCTGACATATAGTTTCTTCTCCTTCTTTTCCATATCTCTTGCACTTAAAATGAGAGCTTGAGCAAAGGGTTTATAAATAAACAGCACTGCTAAGTAACGTCCAGCATCCGTTCGTCCTAAAGCAAGATATACGTCTTCTCCCTTGCGATCGCCCCTCTCCACAAAGCGAAATTTAGGCTTGTTGCTCAAAACCGCTTCTACTTCATCAGGCTCAACACGATGCTTGACCGCTAGCTTCTCTACAATTGCGTCTAACCAGATGATTTCCTCAATTCTCACAACGCTAAATCCGCAGTCCGTAGCATCTTGATTTTAGTTTGTTGACTCAGCCTCGCTACAGTCTCATGCTAACAGGAGCCTTGAATCGGTTTGGTTACACCCCACAACCAGTTTGTAGCAGAACAAACACCGACCTTTATTCTCGCATAGACCTCTAAATGAAATTTTTGGGCATCGACTTGGGCTGGAGTTCGGGGGCAAGCGGGTTGTGCTGTCTCGATTGGCAAGGTGGCAGACTGGAACTGGTTGATTTGCGGCGAGAGGATGCAACGGAAGACATTCTTGGCTGGGTCGATACCTGCGTAGCACCCGACGAATCTGGCATGATTGCCGTTGATGCGCCCACGCTGATCCCCAATGCAACGGGAATGCGGTTGTGCGATCGCCTCACGCACAAGCACTTTGGGCGCTATCATGCGGGTGCCTATCCTGCCAACTTGGGGTTGCCCTTTGCCGCGCGTACCGTTGCCTTTGGGTTGAGCCTGGAAGCAAAAGGCTTTCACCATGCGCCTGCGATCGCACCCAAACAATCCGGTCGGCATCAGATTGAGGTGTTTCCCCACCCCGCGATCGTCCATCTCTTTGGGTTGGAGCAAATCTTGAAATACAAGAAGGGCAAATTGGCAGAACGACGGATAGAACTGGCTCGGTTGCAGCAGTATATTTGCGATCGACTCCCCATCCTCGAACCCGCCTTGGATGTTAGTGAGAGCTTACCAACAGAAATGCCCCTCAAAGGCACCGCTCTAAAAGCCTTGGAAGACCAACTCGACAGCCTGATGTGTGCCTACATCGCCGCGCACTGGTGGTATTGGGGACTGGAGCGCAACATGTTCCTCGGCAACCTCACCGAAGGCTACATCATCGTCCCAACGCCTTAAACATGTGTCTCTCCAACGACTTTCAAGTCCTAGCCTTCAGCGTGGCAGAAGATGAATCACGCTAACGCAACCTACAGTTAGCACCTTTCGGGGGGCTTGGGGGAGTTAGGACCCCAAATGGCGGGGGACCGGGGGGAAGTCCCCCGGCACAACATTGCAACGAAGCCAATAAACTTATGCAAGCTTTAACATCGGCATCAGCCACCTAAACCGGAGGCACCTGCGGCAACTTCGGATCTTGCTCCAAATTGCCCATATTGGGAATATCCACATCGCCCGTTGTCAAAAAGCGGAAGGTTTCTTGATAGAGGCTTTGCCAGAAGCGGTTGCTCATATTCTGGCTGACCTCGGTGGGATCGACCATTGGATGCGGCACTAGGTCCAATGCGCGGTAGAGATAGTAGCGGTTGCCATCCTGCTCCGCGCCCGTTTCTTCGTAGAATGCCTGATTGGTCTTAATATCAGCCGCGTCCTCGTTTTCAGTCAGCACCATGAAAATGGGCACTTTTTTCAGCGAGTTCATTGAGGCTGGACTCATCACTACACTGCCACCAAAGCGATCGGCAGCCGTAAAACAGCCCACCGGAAAGAGAAGGTTTGGATCCCAGCCCATTTCCTTAATGTCGAGTGGGCCTGTGAGGTTGACGTACTGCCGCCGCTGTTCTCCATACACTCGTAGCAAGGGTGCATAAACCACGGCTTTCTTCACTCGATCGGGCGCTGCCGCCGCCAAAGCCAAGGCTGCCGCGCCACCCACCGACAGACCAATCGTATAAACTGCGCCAGGAATTGAAGCCACTTCTGCCAGCCGCTCTTTCGCGTTGGTTAAATACTCCAGATGCGAGGAGATGAAATACTCATCAAAGTCAGGATCATCGGATGTTTCGATCGACTTCACAATATCCAACAATCGCGGTTCGATTTTTACTAGACGGGCTACCAATGCGGCCTGCTGGACAGGATTAAGCTGTGCGCCTTCAGGATTACTGGAAAGATTGGCAAGAAACGTTTGTAGTACCGGGTCTTGCGCGGCTTTTTCCTTAAGCGGATTGGCAATCTCAGGCTTGAGGTCAACCTGCGGCCAGTTTTTGGCAGGCTGGGTCAGCGGATGCCCTGCGATCGACGGCTGATATACATTGAACCCATTACGAAACAGGTAGTCTGCTAAGCGCGACATTTGATGCGGCTTCGCGCTGAACCCGTGAAACAGTAGTACAGTGCCAAGAATCGGCTGTCCGGGTTCGTGAAACAGGTAGTAAGGGTACGCCCCCTCACGCCGATCGGGGTTCATGTCGATGCTGTGAATATAGGCTGCGATCGCCTGTTTTGCCTGATCAAGTTGGGCTGCTGTTGGGGTTACAGTTAGCGTCATGCACAATGCTCCTGGAGACTAGAAGGATGAACCTGGTTGCTTCAAAAAGGCTTGTTCTGCTGGCGTAGACTCGCGATCAAGGATCTGATTACGGTGCGGAAACCGTCCAAACTGCTCAATGACTGCTAGATGTTTGACGGCGTAGCTATAAGTACCACGCGCATCAGGATTATTCCGCAGAGGATAAAATAATTCAACCGCTTGACGCTGATGGTCTAAGTTTTCGCTATGTTCAAAGGGCATGTAGAAGAACCACCGCTGCACCACAGGCAAAGACCGATCAAAGCCTGCTATCAAAGCCTTCTGCGCGATCGCTAGGGCACGATCGTCTGTCGCAAACGCTTGTGGGGCCCCTCGAAATATATTGCGGGGAAACTGATCGAATAGCAAGACCAGCGCCAAGCATCCCTCAACCGTCTCTTGCCAAGCATCAAATGTACCTGCTACAGCTTGCTCATAGACCGATCGGAAGCGCAATTGCATCTCTCGATCAAACGCCGAATTTTTCTGAAACCAAACCTTACGCATGTTGCCAGAGCCTTGCTCCGTAGGCGATCGAGTAAACCAAAAGCGTAAGATGTCGTCCTGTTGAGACATGGGAAGGGGCAGGGGAAGTAGGGGAGCAGGGGAAGTTTTGAGTTTTGAGTTGATTGAGTAGTCAGCGGTCAGCTATCAGCTTATATTCTTTACCTTCTGCCTTTCTACACCCTTATACCAAAATTCCCCGCTTGGAAAGGCAGCTTTGGCGATCGTGCGTCAGAGCTGCCTTTCCAAGCGGGGAATCCAATCGATTATTCTCGAACCTGTTGTCTTAAGCTCAACTCAAGATCATTTAACTCAAGACATTGCTTGAATGATGTAGTCAAAATACGGCGTTGCTTCAGCCGCATCGTCAGCCGAAAGCAGTTCCAAAGAAGCAGCTTTCAAGCAGCGAATCGCTTCTGCCATACCAGGCACCGGCACACCGAGAGCGTTATACATTTCGCGTGCGCCAACGAGACCAATCTTTTCGATCGGCTCCTTGTCACCCGACAAAACGCCATACGTGACTAATCGCAAATACCAACCGTAGTCGCGCAGGCAAAGGGCGCGCTGTTTATCACCATAGGCATTGCCACCGGGAGCGATAAAATCTGGGCGCTTCTTCCAAAGCTGCTTGCTGGCTTCCTGAACAATTTTTTTCTCATTTTCCGATAGCGCGGCAGCGATGCGGGTCCGCTGCTCACCTGTTTGAAAAAAGCCCTGCAAGCCCTGAAGTTCGCCCCAGGTGGGATAACGCAGTTCATCGTCGGCTTGCAGAATGACTTGGCTAACTACACTCATAATTATGGTTGTGTTTCTGCTGATATCTCTTTGTAGTGTACCGACTCAAGGGGACGAAGGGAAAGAGTGAAGAAAAATAGCTGAGCAGGGTTTTACAAAAGTTAACCTTTAAGCGATTGATCGCGCCCCTCTGACCATCTTTCTGTCTGACCAAGCCACGTCTCCTGCCACGCAAAACGCAAACACGACACCTGCATTTAACCTTAAAGCAGCAAGCCTTAAGTCTGAAACGGAGGCATCGTGCTGGTTGCCTGACACATCTATGTCAAACCCTTGATATCTCGTAAAACCCAAGTTTCTCCAGTACGGCAGGTCAAGGCTTTCAGCCAGTCAAGTCATGCTCAATCGAGCTTTTAGCGGTAGGTGACAGATTGCTTACAGAGCAAGGCTTTGAGGCACTTGTGTCAGGCAGTCAGGGCATCGTGTTTAGTCTATCCAAGTTTAAATCCAGGCTTAAAAGGCGAATGTCGAACTTCACCAGCACTCTACATTAGCGGAACAAATCAGGACGCGACCTGTTGCAGAACCCATTGAGGCTGGGCGACAGGTCGGTGCTGTAAAGGTGATGGGGCACTGACGGCATAGTTTTGCTGACGCAACTGGGGCGTGTGAACTGGTTGAGCATTCGCGTCTAGTGAACCGCGCAGCGTCTCAACCTGAGACATAATTTGCTTGAGTTGGTCTTGCAACTCTTGCAGCGTGATATTAGCAGCAGACGGCTTTGCGATCGACTGACCATCGTCGTTAGCAGAAACGGCCACATTAGAGCGGGCAAAGCTTAAAAAGGCTTGAGCGGCTGACAGGGTAGAAACCACCGATTGCACAGCAGCCTGAGTCGGTTCCGCATCGAGAACCGATGAACTGGACTGGGTATGAGCTACAGGAGTCGAAGCAACAGGTACTTTCGTTGTCGCCACCATTGACTGAGTCTCGGTTGTCAAAGCATCCACGGCCGGGTTAGCAGATGTTTCATCTTGAAGAAAGAAATCAAGCCCCGATGTTTGCAGACGCTGCTCTGATAGCATTGCCGCCTGTAGATGCAGTTCTTTTTCTTCCAACGTCCGCTGTAAGTTGGAGAGCTTTGCTTCTACATGCTCCGATTTGCGAGAGGACTGTTGCCAACCTGCGATCGCAACCCCAGCAACCCCCATACCAACGCTGAGAATACCGACAACTCCTACATAAGGTGCTGCCAGGTCTTTAATTGTTCCAGAGAAAACTGGCTCCTGGCCTAGTTGAATATCCACAGGTTCTGAACCAAAGATGGCTAGAGGCACCGTCAGTGAGGAGAATACTGCTCCAGCGAGTACAGTAGCGGGTAATACAGAGTGCTTCAGTGGAAAGACTGACATTCTAGGTAACCTCTAGTATGGAATGCGACGATAGGCGTTCAGGTTAAGACAATGGGTAGAACTTTGCACTACGAACCGTTTCATGACTTTAAGTTAGCCTTCGATAATTAGTGACGCTACCAATCAGCTCTACGCTTCTTCATGGCTTGAAAAAATCGATCGGTGGGTAAAGTTCACGTAAATCTACGAAACATTACGTAAGTACGGAAGTCTTTCTCAAGGCGAGGCTTAAAACACCCTTTGCTGAGCTTGAATGCTGTTCTCAAAGTACGGAGCGATCACTAGTCAGCGATCGCCATACTGCGCCTGTTTGGTGGATGGATCAAACACCACAAGGAATGTTGCCTCTGGTTCCAACCGACGCAATGCTTGAGCAAACCCGTCTGCATCCGACTCGTGGACAAATTGAGCGATTGTCACTCGCTGCATGTTTGTAAGCAAGTGAACCACAGCTCATCGCGTGAGGCGATCGCCATAGGCCATAATTAGATGTCGATCGCGCTGTTGTAAATCGCTGGTTTCACGAATAAGTAGACCCCAACGCCGAAACGGTTGCTGATATCGTCAAAGCACTGCACATTCTCAGTCCCACTGCTGCTGAGACGTTTATCAACCTCTGTTTGGGCGATCTAATTTAAGATGAAAGCGAAGATGGGAGCGATCAAACCTTTACTACGCACATTGAAACTTCGCTGGTTAAGGCAAAAGTCTATTCTGCTCTTCGTAAGTCTTAACCAAAAGTTCCAGTATTTTCCGAGCGTTTTTAGTCGCTTCCTCGTAAGTATCACCGTGAGTATGGACGTAAGGACCAAATTCAGGAAGCTCACAATGTATTTTCGATCTTCTCAGACCACTGAATCGAGATGCTGTAGCGAAGTTTCATCTATTCGTGTTCTTGCTCTGCAACTGTCACCGTCAGCTTAAGTCCCAACTCATTGAGCCATTGCGATAGCCCATAGATTACGTCACTCCCCTGTTGAGACAGAATTTGATTTAGCTTCTGAGAGTGATGTTCAGCTTGTTCAGGAGATAATTTCGATCAACTTAAGGCTTCAGATACATTACTTAGTGCCAACTTAAGCAAACCAGGATCAGGGGTTTCTTCTTCTTCAAAGTGTGTTTCTAAATAGAGTGCCGCGTAGCTCTGAGCTTTAAGACGAGAAACAAGGTAATCGTGATAACTATCACTGGTTGGCGTTTTCACGTTCTTCATAATCTGCCCAGTATGCTTTCGCTTTACGAATATCGCGCTCTTGCGTCTTTTTAACTCCTCCATGAAGGAGTACAACAGTTAAGCCTTTCTGACCATAGTAAATTCTGTAGCCAGGACCACTATCAACCTTAAACTCAGAAACTCCTTCACCAAGAGGCTCAGAGTTATTATCAGTTAAAAGACCACGACTAACTTTATCGATTGCCTTGTCAATGAGAGTCTGCGTCTTTTCACTTTTCAGCGAATTAAACCACTCATCAATCGGCGTTATACGACTGCTGACGGCAAGGTTCCTTATTAATGCAATGTGTCAACCCTTTTCGACATTAGGTAATGCCAATTTTGAGTTTCACAGAGCAACTAAAACAAGAAGTAGCGTTGTGCCATGGGTAGGACGGTAGCGGGTTCGCAGGTAAGGAGTTCTCCGTCAGCGCGGACTTCGTAGGTTTCGGGATCGACGTCCATCTTGGGTGTGGCGTCGTTAAGCTTCAGGTCTTTTTTCGTGAGCTTGCGAATGCCAGACACTGCGACGGCTTTCTTCTGCAAACCGAGTTGGTCAGGGATGCCTTTTTTAAGGGCAGTTTTGGAGACAAAGGTAAGAGAGGTTGCCGCGATCGCGCCGCCAAAGCTGGCAAACATGGGACGCATATGGATTGGCTGTGGGGTCGGAATGCTGGCGTTCGCATCGCCCATTTGTGCCCAACCAATTAAGCCACCTTTGATGACCACTTCGGGCTTCACGCCAAACATTGCGGGTCGCCACAGGCACAAATCTGCTAACTTTCCAACTTCAACGGAACCGACGTGGGCAGCAATGCCGTGAGTGATGGCAGGATTGATCGTGTATTTGGCAATGTAGCGTTTGGCGCGGAAGTTGTCGTTGCGGTTGTGGGATTCAACGGTGCCTTCGGTGTGCGGAGCGAGCCAGCCACGATCGAACTTCATTTTGTGAGCGGTTTGCCAGGTGCGGATGATGACTTCGCCAATGCGTCCCATTGCCTGCGAGTCGGACGACAACATGCTGAACGCGCCAATATCGTGCAGGATATCTTCAGCGGCGATCGTCTCACGGCGAATGCGGGACTCAGCAAAGGCTACATCCTCGGCGATTGCCGGATCAAGGTGATGGCAGACCATCAGCATATCCAGGTGTTCGTCGAGCGTGTTTTGGGTATAGGGACGAGTAGGGTTTGTGGAGGATGGCAGCACATTGAGTTCGCCACAGATTTTAATAATGTCGGGTGCATGTCCGCCGCCTGCGCCTTCGGTGTGATAGGTGTGGATGACACGATTTTTGAAGGCTGCGATCGTGTCTTCCACAAAGCCTGCTTCGTTTAGCGTATCGGTGTGGATGGCGACCTGCACATCGTAGTCATCGGCAACGCTCAGGCAGGTGTCGATCGCGGCAGGTGTAGTGCCCCAATCTTCGTGGAGCTTTAGCCCTATCACGCCTGCTTCTACCTGCTCGACCAAACCTCCGGGTTTCGCACTATTGCCTTTGCCCGTAAAGCCAATGTTGATAGGAAAGGCGTCTGCCGCTTGTAGCATCCGATAAATATTCCAGGGACCGGGAGTACAGGTGGTGGCGCTGGTGCCTGCGGCTGGGCCTGTACCGCCACCGACGAGCGTAGTAACACCGGACGCGATCGCCACTTCAATTTGTTGGGGGCAGATAAAGTGAATGTGGGTATCGATGCCGCCAGCCGTGAGAATCATCCCTTCGCCCGCGATCGCCTCGGTACCGGGGCCAATGATGATGTTTACATTGTCTTGAATGTGAGGATTGCCCGCTTTGCCGATCGCATGAATTTTGCCGCCCTTGAGGCCAATATCGGCTTTGACAATGCCCCACCAGTCGAGAATGAGCGCGTTGGTGATCACCGTATCAACGGCACCATCGGCATTGGTAATCGGTGACTGACCCATGCCTTCTCGAATGACTTTGCCGCCGCCGAATTTAACCTCATCGCCGTAGGTGGTGTAGTCCGCCTCGACTTCAATGATTAAATCCGTATCGGCCAAACGGACGCGATCGCCCACGGTAGGGCCATAGGTTTCCGCATAGGCGCGGCGGTTCATTCTGTAGCTCATGGTGACTCCTCACTCAAATTCTCTGCCCCATTGGAAACCCTGCACAGTATTGATGATCACGACGACACACTGCTGTTGGGTCTTCAGCTTCATTAGAATACCGCTCTGCCAATGGCTTTCGAGTTAAATCTACGACAGAATCGACTATAAACTGTAGGTCAACCTCTAAATTGGTTAGCCAAGACTTACGCATTTTGACCAAAACCTCGGAGGTTTGAGCGAGTACCTTTGGTGACGACGCCTGATGCTTGGTTAAAACCTCCGAGGTTTGCGCAAGTCCTATTAGCTTGCTTTACGGCAGGTTTCCTTCAGCACAGGTTGCCAGTCTTTTTTCACCGGATCAGATTGGTCATAGGTGGCTTCAAACGCGCGATCGCCCTTTTTCACGATCGTTTCTCGCAGTCCACTTCTCTGAGTGCCACGCACCACGCTGCCTTCCCAGATCCAACGTTCACCTGACCAACCATCAGAGAGCAGATTGATAAATTGACCGTCGCCTGTCAGAATGGTGCGCCCAAAGCGTTTGGTCAAGGTGTTGTACCCCAAGGTATCGTGCGTAATGGCAACGTTCTGCTTAGTGGCTGCTTGCCCTAAAAACCAAAAGTTATTGAGTTTGCGCTTGATGCTCCACATAAAAGGCTCTGCGGACTTGTCAGCAGGGGCAACCGCTGGTCTGACTGCACACGACCACGTACCCTCAAAGTATTGCAGTTGCTCAAGTTGCGGATCGGGCTTGGGTAAAGCAGTGGCAGGTGGTTCAGCCGCGTGGACAGGAAGGCGCGCAACGGTAAGGGCGATCGCACTGACATAGCTCACCAAGCGGACGAGATCACCGATTGTCAAACTAACTGTTCCCGCCTTAACGCAACCATTCGTTCTGTCGTTCATTGGATCGTCTTAGCTAAATCTTGGTTCAGAGCTTCTACTCACGCTTTCTGCTATGGGGTCATGACGTGTTCTTGCAGAACTTCTAACGGTACTACGTTCAGTGTGGCTTCATGGGTTGCAGATAGGACGATCGGCGGAGCAACGCCTGCATCAAGGGCTTCTTTCCAGCGCGAAACGCACAAACACCACTGGTCACCAGGGTTTAAACCTGGGAAGCTGTAGGCTGGAACGGGTGTACTCAAGTTATTTCCTCTGGCTTTTGTAAAGGCCAGAAACTCTTCGGTGACTTGAGCGCACACGACATGCGTACCTGTATCTTGTGGCCCCGTTTCACATGCGCCATTCCGGTAAAAGCCAGTCATGGGATTGGTGCAGCAAAGCTCAAGTTTTTTTCCCAGCACATTCTTTGCGTCTGTCATGCCCTTGCTCCTGATGAATGGGTTCGCTACGTTGATCGTTAAAGTTAATGCCTGGAAGACGATCGCCTACCATTCTATAAGCCACCCACTTTTGGTAGACCGACTCTGCCGTTTTTGATGCTGTTATTAGAGCCATATTTACATGATCGCACCCTTGATCTGCCCTTTTCAAATCGCTCCAGGATCTCCAATTTTCATAGCTTGGCAGGGGTTGATTCAAACGTAAGCTTTGACTGCTGCGGGTCAATTTGGGGTGCAAGTTCGTAAACATTACGATAGCCGTAATTGTACAGCGCAATGTAGGTTGAGAGATTGAGCGCTGCTGCTGGAGCTTTTGTCGGAAAGGGTGCCTCAGCGTTGACGAAATTATTGTTGCAATAAATGAGAATCCGCGTTGCTTTGTTGGGCAAGGTGCGTTTCAGGCTGTCTACCGTGATGTCTGGAAAACTCAGGTTGATCGCACCTTTGATATGCAAAAGATCATACTTTTCACGACTACGGGCATCCAGGACGATCGTACCTGGTTCACGGCTTATGCGAATGAAATCAGCTTCCGAAAGTCTGCGTGTAGCTCGATGCTTTGCAGCCTCAGACGAAACGCGAAGATACCCATCCATATCGATCGCTGGGTTTTCAGGAGGCTGGGGGGCAGCCAGGATGCCGTCTGAAAAAGCGACGCAAAAAAGGAGCGCGATGACGAGAGGTTTCATAAAGTGACTTTGTTGAACAGGCGTTGACGAGGGCAAAGTCATTCAGCACCAAGAGGCAGAACTACTTCACTATTCCTGCTTCCTGGTGCTCAAATGTTTCTGCCGTTGTCTCAAAATAGCGCATGCTTACTGCACTTGCGTGAGCACTTTTTCAGTGATGGCTTCGGGGTTTGCTTCGGGGGAGTCTTTTTCAGAGGGTGGCACCAGTTGCCAGAACTTAGGTAGGTAGTCTGCCCAGTTCGCCAGGATGGTTTTGGCGTTTTGGCTACCCGTGCGATCGGCGTGCGCCTCAATCAACTCTTTCAACTGTTGCTCTCCGGCAGGTGCTGTCATGCGCTGGACTTTCACAATTTCAGGGTTAACTTTCGTGGGGAACGTGCCATCTTCGTCCAAAAAGTAGGCCAGACCGCCCGTCATGCCTGCACCCACGTTGCGTCCGGTATGACCCAGCACAACGATGATACCCCCCGTCATGTATTCGCAGCAGTGGTCGCCCGCCCCTTCGACGACGGCCTGTGCTTTGGAGTTGCGCACGGCGAAGCGTTCACCCGCCTGACCATAGGCAAAGAGCGTGCCACCCGTTGCGCCGTAAAGGCAGGTGTTGCCAATAATGACGTTTTCGGAGGGGTTGTAGGTGGCAGCAGCAGGCGGGACGATGACGATATCGCCCCCGTGTAAGCCTTTACCCACATAGTCGTTGGCCTCCCCTTCCAAATGGAGCGTCATGCCTGGAAGATTAAAGGCACCAAAGCTCTGACCCACGCTCCCTTTGACGTTCAGCGTAATGTGCCCACCAAAGCCGTTATTGCCGTATTGACGCGCGATCGCACCTGCCAAACGGGTGCCGATCGTCCGATCCGTGTTAACTACATCGATCGTTTTGGTCACGCTGGACTGGTTGGCGATCGCGGCCTGAATGTCTGGATCGCTCAAGAGTTGATCATCCAGCACAAAGCCGTTGCTGTGTACCGATTCATGTACCAGCCAGGAGCGATCGTCCCGCGTATCGGGCAGTTGCGTCAGGCAATCGAGGTTCAAGCGTTGGGTTTTGGGAATGGTGACACCTTCCCGCACTTTCAAGAGGTCAGCGCGACCAATGATGTCATTCAAGGAGCGGTAGCCCAGCTTTGCCAGCAGCGATCGGGCTTCTTCGGCAATGAAAAAGAAGAAATTGACGACCTGCTCTGGCATTCCAGGAAACCGTTTGCGTAGCTCATCGCGCTGGCTGGCAACCCCAACCGGGCAGTTGTTGGTATGGCAAATGCGGGCCATAATGCAGCCTTCGGCAATCATCGCAATGGAGCCAAAGCCAAACTCTTCACCGCCCATTAATGCTGCCATGACAACATCCCAACCCGTTTTAATGCCACCATCGACTCGTAGCAGCACTCGATCGCGCAGTTCGTTTTGCATCAGCGCCCGATGGACTTCTGTTAGCCCCAGTTCCCACGGACTCCCCGCGTGTTTGATCGAACTCAGCGGCGAGGCACCTGTACCGCCGTCGTGCCCCGAGATCTGAATAATGTCCGCATTAGCTTTGGCTACCCCAGCAGCGACTGTGCCAATTCCCACTTCTGCAACGAGCTTGACCGAAACCTGCGCTTCAGGATTGATTTGGTGTAAGTCAAAGATGAGCTGTGCCAGATCCTCGATCGAGTAAATGTCGTGATGAGGCGGTGGCGAAATCAGGGTTACACCGGGCTTTGAGCGACGCAACATGGCAATATACGGACTCACCTTCGGTCCAGGAAGTTGTCCGCCTTCACCGGGTTTTGCACCCTGCGCCATCTTAATTTCAAGCTGTTTGGCGCTCATTAAATATTCGGGTGTCACGCCAAAGCGACCCGATGCCACTTGCTTGATGGCAGAATTCGCGGTGTCACCATTCCGCAAACCGTTGAGATGGGGAAACACGGGAGAATGCCCCTGGTTATCCACATCGCTCAACACCTGGAAGCGCGTCGGATCTTCGCCCCCTTCACCAGAGTTGGATTTGCCACCAATCCGGTTCATGGCGATCGCCAGCGTTTCGTGTGCCTCTCGTGACAACGCGCCTAACGACATGCCACCCGTACAAAAGCGTTGCACGATCGCACTCGCAGGCTCTACTTCGTCTAGCGGAATCGAGGGGCGATCGCTCTTCACATCCAGCAAATCTCGTAAGGCTGTCAACGGACGCTCTTCCAGATACTTCTGGTACAGCGTGTAGTGGTCATAGCTTTTGTCTGCAACGGCTTTGTGCAGATATTTCGCCATTTCGGGGCTGTTCATGTGATATTCGCCGCCGGGACGATAGTTGAAGAAGCCGTAGTTTTCCAGCTTCTTGCCGTGGAGTGCTGGAAACGCCCGCTGGTGAAACGAAACCACTTCTTGCGCCAAATCTGCCACGCTCAAGCCGCCTAAGCGTGAGGCCGTGCCAGAAAAGCCGAGGTGTAGCAAATCGCCACCAATGCCGATCGCTTCAAAAATTTGGGCACCGTGGTAGCTGACCAGGAGCGAAATGCCCATCTTGGAGAGAATTTTGAGCAGTCCGTCTTCGATCGCCTTACGGAAGTTGCCCTGTGCGGCTGACAGGGTAATCGCCTTGAGCTTGCCCCGCTCCATAAAGCTCTGGGTTTTGGGGTCAGTCCACCACTGACGCACCGTTTCTAACGCTAAGTACGGACAAGCGGCACTGGCTCCGTACCCAATGAGACACGCAAAATGATGGGTACTCCAACACTGAGCGGTATCGGCAATCAGCGAGGCTTTCATGCGTAAGCCCTGACGAATCAGATGATGATGCACCGCTCCGATCGCCAGCAGCGGCGGAATGTAGGTATAGTCCTCACTGAGGCCGATATTCCCCGCGTGACCTGAGCGATCGCTCAAGATCAGAATTTTCTTGCCTGCACGAACCGCTTCTGCGGCGTTTTGGCAAAGGGCCGTGACGGCTCGCTGCAACCCATCAGGCCCTTGCGAGAGTTCGAACAGCGTGGAAAGGTCAGCCGTTTCAAACCGAGAGTGACGAATCTGATCGAGTTCGGCATCGTTTAGAACAGGCGATTCCAGCTTGAGCAGATGGGCATACTTCGCACCCTCTTCAAGCAAATTGCCCCGTTCACCTAGTTGAATCGCTAGTGACATTACCAGCTTTTCTCGCAAGGGATCGATCGGTGGGTTTGTCACCTGAGCAAACCGCTGTTTGAAGTAGTCGTACAGCAGGCGCGGTTTTTCAGACAGCACCGCCAGCGGAATATCATCCCCCATACAGAAGGTCGGCTCCTTGCCCTGAGCGCCCATCTCCTGGATAATCATTTCTACGTCCTCTGCGGTGTAGCCAAAGGCTGTTTGATAGCGCAGCAAGTCCCCTTGTAGAATAGAGGGCACATTTTCAGCAAACGGCTCGTGCTTCAGGTCATAGCGATTTTGCTTGAGCCACTCACCGTAAGGCTTGGCGCTGGCAACCCGCTGCTTGATTTCCCAGTTTTTCTGAATTTCGTGCGTCTCCAGATCAACGGCAATCATCTGACCAGGCCCTAAACGCCCCTTCTCAATCACGTCTGCTTCGGGCAGATCGACCACGCCTGCTTCAGAAGCCACGACGATGTAGCCATCTCGCGTAATGCTGTAACGAGCGGGGCGCAACCCGTTGCGATCGAGCGTCGCACCCACTACCTTACCGTCACTAAATACCAATAGCGCTGGCCCATCCCAGGGTTCCTGAATGCCGCTGTAGTATTCGTAGAAGTCAACAATTTCGGGATGATCGGCCAGATCCGGCTGATTTTGATAGGCTTCGGGCACCATGATCATCATTGCTTCTTGAGGGCTGCGACCCGATCGCACCAGCAGTTCAAACACGTTATCCAGGTTCGCAGAGTCGCTATTGTCGAGGTTAACGGCAGGCTTTAAGTCAATGAGGCGATCGCCCCAGCAAGAGTGCTCCAAATCGGCTTCCCGCGCCATCATCCAGTTGACGTTGCCCAACAGTGTATTGATTTCGCCATTGTGCCCCAGCAAGCGCATAGGCTGTGCCAGAGGCCATTTGGGCAGCGTATTGGTGCTAAAGCGACGATGATAGACTGCAAACGTACTTTTGTATTCTGGTTGTTTGAAATCAAGGTAGAACTCACCCAGCACTGCCGATCGCACCATGCCTTTGTAGATGATCGTGCGGTTCGAGAATGAGCAGATATAGAGATCTGAAACCTCATCTTGCAGAGCAGAACCTTGAACCTCGGTAGGTGCCTTCGCATGAGCGCGTTTGCGGGTCAGGTAAAGCTGCCGTTCCAGCGCTTCACCCTCCAGCGACGATCGCACCAGCACCTGTTCAATCTGCGGTAAATTTTCGCGGGCTTGTCTGCCTAAAAGGTTCGGCAACGTCGGTACAACCCGCCAGCCAAGCACAGTCAGCCCTTCCTCTGCGGCAACCTGCTCAAAGACTCGACGGGCGACAACGGCAGCCTCTTCTTTTGCGGGTAGAAAGACCATGCCAACCCCTACCTGCTTTCTGGGCGGCATCTCAAGCCCCTCATTTGTCAGCCACTGAACTAGAAGTTCCCAGGGAATAGCCGTCATTAACCCAGCCCCATCGCCTGAATCCTGATCGGCGCTACAGCCACCGCGATGCTCCAGACAGGCCAAGGCTGAGAGCGCTTTCTCAACGAGATCGTGACTTGTGCGACCCTGGCGATCGACAATGAAGCCTACCCCACAGGCATCGCGTTCTTCTACTAACCAGCGCTGACCAGCATACCCACCTGTTTCCTGCTTTTGGTCTTGATTCACAGTTGTTCTATCCATGAGATGGCTTGGTTCCGTTTGTTGATCAAAGGTGCGGTGTAACTGATTAGCGCTGAGCTAGCGCTTTCATTGCGAGTCCAAAGCTAAACCTTTGGGCAAATCCTCAAAGTGTGGAGAATGTCACCCTATTCTTTCAAAGGATTCAAAATCTGTATATGGGTTCACCTTAAGAGCTGAATGACATCCAACTCTCTCACGTTCTAAACTGCAATGCTCTTCACTGAAAGACTGAAGCACCGTCGATCGCTAGCAGTCTTTGAAACCCACGAGTGAATCTATTCTGATTCTACATAGAATCTATACGGTAAGGAGAACAGCCCCTTTGCCCACGTAGTTTGTGAAAGGTGCTCTAGATTGGTTTGCGGCTTTTAGCGGTTGGACTTCAGCGGTTGAACATCAGCGGTCAGCCCGAAATTTAAAGCTAAAAGCTGAAAGCTAAGCCAAAATCATGCATCAGCGGTCAGCCTGGAATTTAAAGCTGAGAGCTGAAAGCTAAGCCAAAATCATGTTCACAAATCAAATAGGATCGCTATATGAACAATTGGTTTAAACAATTTGAGTCTCCGATCGACGATCGCACGGGGCGATCACCGATTAATTGCTGGTTCTCCCTTACCGCTAGTTTTCTTTGCGTCAGTTGGTTGAGCCAGCCAGGTGCAATGGTCATTGCCGCACCTCGTGATCAATCATCCCCAAGCCATCACAACCGTCTCAGTCAAGTGCCATCACTTCCTGTACAGAGTCAGACAGGCACTCAAATTCTATTGAACGGTCGCCCCTTAACTGCTGCCTGGACACAATGGACTGCGGGTGGGCCACGCTTTGGCATCACAGACGCAGGACTTTCACAGGCGATCGGGGTTGAGTTACTCAACACAGCCGATGCTACCAGGCAACCTGTGCAGTGGTTTTCTGATCCCGTTGCCGCTCCACTGAATCTTGGTACACGGCTTACAGGGGCCTTACGATATCTAGACATCACCGATCTGGCGCAGCGATCAGGCTGGCAATTGCAACCCAACGGTGCCACCCTCCAGATCACTTCACCACCAGCAACCGTGACAGCCGTGCGGCAGGGCAGGCAACCCTGGGGCGATCGTCTCGTGCTTGAACTCGATCGCGCCACACCCTGGCAAGTCGATCAACAAGATCAGCAGGTTGTTTTGACGCTGGACGCTCAAGTTGCCGCTACGGTCTTACAAAGCTTTAAATCGGTTATGGGCAATCGGCTCAGCTCTATCAGTATCGAACCTGGTGCAAGCCAGTCGCGCCTTCGGCTGACGCTCTCCAGTGCTTTGCGTCCGCGCGCGTGGAGCCTACCCAACCCCAACCGACTCATTGTCGATATTCGTCCAGATACACTGGTTGATCGTGACATTCTTTGGGCACCAGGGCTTCGCTGGCGGACTCAAACACTCACCCTTGGAACCGCACGCTTTCCAGTCATCTGGCTAGCCGTTGATCCCCGACAACCTGGTATTAGTCTGAAACCGATTCTGCCAAATCCTGGCACTCTTATCGGCACAGCCCCTCTACTGCGAACCGCTCAACAAGCTCAAGTCGCAGCCGCCATTAACGGTGGGTTTTTCAATCGTAATAATCAATTACCGCTCGGTGCTGTGCGGCTAGATGGACGCTGGCTCTCTGGTCCCATTTTGGGTCGTGGCGCGATCGCCTGGAATACCACAGGTGACACAAAGTTTGCCCGCCTCACCCTCCAGGAAACGATCGTGACTCCGAACGGACAGCGACTACCGCTTACCCATCTCAACAGTGCCTACGTTCAAGCGGGCATCGCCCGGTATACCAGTGATTGGGGTAACAGCTATAGCCCCTTTACAGATAATGAAATTCTGGTTACGGTGCAAAATGACAAAGTGATTAACCAGCAGCCTGCGGGTAGTGCTGGCAGCAATGCTGTACCAGTTCCGGCAAATGGGTATCTGCTAGCCGTGCGATCGAATCGCAATGCCGCTACAGTGCTCACAGTCGGAACAGGGTTGAAACTAGAAACGACTATTACACCACCCGAATTTAGCCGTTACGACCAAATCATTGGCGGTGGGCCGCTGCTGCTCCAAAACCGTCAGATCGTCTTAGATCCCAAAGCCGAACAATTTAGCAATGCCTTTGCGATTGAGAAAGCAAGCCGTAGCGCGATCGGGCAGACCGCTGATGGCAATCTCCTCATCGCTGCTGTACACACAAATTTAGACGGAACCGGAGCCACACTGACTGATATGGCTCAAATTATGCAGCAGTTAGGTGCTGTCAATGCGCTCAATCTCGATGGAGGTAGCTCTACCACGCTATATCTGGGCGGACAACTCCTCGATCGTCTACCTCGGACAGCAGCACGCGTTCATGACGGCATCGGCATCATCGTTCAACCAGGCCGTTAACCCTGCTGCTGTGAACGGTCTGGTAAAAGCAGTCTATTTTTATACCTTCACACATAAATTCTATAAAGATTACGTGTGTATTCAGTTAAGCCAATGAGATACAGGCTTAACAAGGTGGGGGAATTTGCTAGGGTTATCGTCGGAAGTATGTTGATGTCTGTCACCACTACACGCTTACTGTGCCTTTCCATATCCAACTCTAAGCTTTGGTTCATAACTCCGTTTGGACAAAGGCACGGAAACTACGTCCCGCATTCAGCGTCTTGATTACTTCCAGTAGAACACCTCTTAAAGAGACAGCAATCATGGTTCAATCCCAAGACCTCCAAACCTCTTCCCTGGTGCCTCTTGCCAGTACTCAAAAAATAGTTGCAGCCACAGAGTTAAGACCTTGGGGCGCTTTCACGATTTTGGAAGAAGGGCGAGGCTACAAGATTAAGCGTATTGAAGTAAAGCCTGGTCATCGCCTGAGCCTACAGATGCACCATCACCGCAGTGAACACTGGATTGTTGTCTCCGGAACAGCAAAAGTTGTCTGTGGCGATCAAGAACACGTTCTGAGCAGCAACCAATCTACCTACGTACCTCAATGCACGGCTCATCGGCTAGAAAACCCTGGTGTGATTCCCCTCGTCTTGATCGAAGTGCAGAATGGGGAGTATCTAGGAGAAGATGACATTGTGCGGTTTCAAGATGACTACGCTCGCGCCAAATAGCTCACGTACAGCGTTAGCTTAACCTGTGGCTTGTGTTAGCTTCAGTTCTTGTGTCTTCAAAGCTACTCAAAGCGCTTCACCTTAGCAATCCTATCGCCTCAGATTGCTGTAGGGTAAGTTCAGAGTAGCTTTCTTTTTTGACTTCCGGCGATGATACACCTCAGCCAAGCTGCAATTAGCGAGATTCTGCGCCTGAAAGCCAAGCGAAACAATCCCGAACTGTTGTTTCGCCTTGGCATCCAGCCAAGTGCCTGCTTATCGCTCTCCTACGTGATGACCTTCGACATGGTTGTACATTCAAACGACGAGTTGTTTAGCTGTAGCGGGATTCAGGTTGTAATAGACGCTCACAGCCTTTCAGCCGTTACAGGTCTCACATTAGACTACTCAGAAGACTTGATGGGGGGAGGCTTTCGCTTTCACAACCCAAACGCAATCCGAAGCTGTGGGTGCGGAAACGCCTTCTCTCTAGGCGAACCAACCCCTTGAACGGCTTAAGCGTGTTACGCAAGCGCTCCCCTTTGCAGCTTGCACTTCAAATAAATCTTTGGTTGACATTCGCCAGAACTTGTCGGTACTATTATAGTTTGTAAAAAGTTAGCTAACCGCACCGCACGCGTCTCGTACCATGCCCACTATTCAGCAACTCATTCGCACTGAGCGTCAGAAAACGCAGAAGAAGACTAAATCCCCCGCTTTGAAGAGTTGCCCTCAACGCCGTGGTGTTTGCACGCGGGTCTATACAACCACACCCAAGAAGCCTAATTCAGCACTACGCAAAGTGGCTAGGGTTCGATTAACGTCTGGTTACGAGGTTACCGCCTACATTCCAGGGATCGGCCATAACCTGCAAGAGCACTCTGTTGTGATGATTAGAGGTGGTCGCGTAAAGGATCTCCCAGGTGTGCGATATCATATTATCCGCGGTACCCTGGATACGGCTGGTGTTAAAGACCGCAAGCAGGGTCGCTCTAAGTATGGTGCAAAGCGTCCTAAGAAGTAGGTCAGGCTTTTCATACTTTTAATCGTCAACACGTTCCGCAACCTCGTTTTGCGTTTGGCGCAATCTCTGGTCTTAGTAGGCTTTTGTTAGTCTCCAATCGAGTGAGCACTCTGATTGGCTAGACCGTCAGTCCAAATTAATGCTTTATTGCAGCGCTAGTCCTTCACGTTTTACTTTTCAAGGTCTACTATGTCTCGTCGCACTTCCATTCAGAAACGCACTGTTCCCCCTGATCCGGTTCATAATTCTCGTCTGGTCAGCATGATGGTTCGACGCATCATGCACCACGGTAAGAAGTCCGTTGCTTCACACATTATTTACGATGCGTTTGAAGCGATCGCACAACGTACGGGGGCTGATCCGATTGAGGTGTTTGAACGGGCTGTCAAGAATGCGACGCCTTTGGTAGAAGTGAAAGCGCGCCGTGTCGGGGGTGCTACCTATCAAGTGCCGATGGAAGTTCGGTCTGACCGTGGTACGGCGTTGGCACTGCGCTGGCTGATTCAATATTCGCGTCAGCGACCAGGACGTGCGATGGCGAGCAAGCTCGCCAATGAGTTGATGGATGCTGCCAATGAAACGGGCAGTGCTATCCGCAAGCGTGAAGAAACACATCGTATGGCTGAAGCCAACAAGGCATTCGCTCACTACCGCTACTAGGCTCTCTGTGCGGGAATCACCACCCTCAATTCCACTGAGAAAGTATAAAATCTTAATAGAAGCAGTGAAGCAATAGCGACTGCGGCAAAGACTAAGGAGGTAGTTGTGCCACGTACCGTTCCGATCGAGCGAGTCCGCAACATTGGGATCGCCGCTCACATTGATGCTGGCAAAACCACAACGACTGAACGGATTCTGTTTTATTCCGGTGTGGTTCATAAAATTGGAGAGGTTCACGAAGGAACCGCTACTACCGACTGGATGGCGCAAGAGCGGGAGCGTGGAATCACGATTACGGCTGCTGCGATCAGTACGAGCTGGAAGGATCATCAAATCAACATTATTGATACGCCTGGGCACGTTGACTTCACGATCGAAGTCGAGCGTTCGATGCGCGTTTTGGATGGTGTCATTGCTGTTTTCTGCTCGGTTGGCGGCGTGCAGCCACAATCGGAGACTGTTTGGCGGCAAGCTGATCGCTACAAGGTGCCTCGGATCGTGTTTGTGAACAAGATGGATCGCACCGGAGCAAACTTTTACAAGGTTTACGGGCAAATTCGCGATCGTCTGCGTGCAAATGCCGTGCCGATTCAATTACCGATCGGCAGTGAAAATGCTTTAAAAGGGATTGTTGACCTGGTGCGCATGCGTGCGTTCATTTACAACAACGACCTTGGAACCGATATTGAGGAGCTAGAGATTCCTGAAGAGATGCAGGCTCTGGCGGCAGAGTATCGCTTAAAGCTTGTCGAGTCTGTGGCGGAAACGGATGACACCTTAACGGAAAAGTATCTGGAAGGCGAGGAATTAACTGAGGCTGAAATTAAAGCAGCTTTGCGTAAAGGAACCATTGATGGCGCGATCGTGCCGATGCTGTGTGGTTCTGCCTTTAAAAACAAAGGGGTACAACTGCTGCTAGACGCGGTGATTGACTATCTGCCTGCGCCGATCGATGTGCCGCCTATTCAAGGCCATTTAACCGATGGCACGGTGGCTGAACGTCATGCGGATGATGAAGAACCGATGTCTGCTCTGGCCTTCAAAATCATGGCTGACCCTTACGGCCGCCTGACATTCATCCGGGTTTACTCCGGTGTGTTGAAGAAAGGCAGCTATGTGCTGAACTCCACGAAGGATAAGAAAGAGCGGGTGTCCCGTCTGATTATTCTCAAAGCAGACGATCGCATTGAAGTCGATGAAATGCGGGCGGGTGATTTGGGTGCTGTGCTGGGTCTTAAGGACACCTTCACTGGCGATACCATTTGTGATGATCATGCACCGATCATCCTTGAATCGCTCTTTATCCCTGAACCAGTCATCTCAGTCGCGGTAGAACCCAAGACCAAGCAAGACATGGAGAAGCTTTCCAAAGCACTCCAGTCCTTATCCGAGGAAGATCCCACCTTTCGAGTCAACGTTGATCCCGAAACAAACCAAACGGTGATCGCTGGGATGGGCGAACTCCACCTGGAGATTCTCGTCGATCGGATGCTGCGGGAATTTAAGGTCGAAGCGAATGTCGGTGCCCCGCAGGTGGCGTACCGTGAAACGGTTCGTAAGCCAGTTAAGGCCGAAGGTAAGTTTGTACGCCAAAGTGGTGGGAAAGGGCAATACGGTCACGTTGTGATCGAGCTAGAGCCTACTGAACCTGGTAGTGGCTTTGAATTTGTCTCGAAGATTGTCGGTGGTACTGTACCGAAAGAGTACATTGGTCCCGCAGAACAAGGGATGAAAGAAGCTTGCGAATCGGGCATCCTGGCTGGCTATCCTGTCATTGACCTGAAGGCGACTCTGGTTGATGGTTCGTATCATGATGTCGATTCTTCTGAAATGGCGTTTAAGATTGCGGGTTCGATGGCAATCAAGAGCGCTGTGATGAAGGCTTCACCCGTTCTGCTAGAGCCTATGATGAAGGTTGAAGTTGAGGTTCCCGAAGACTTTTTGGGTCCTGTCATGGGCAATTTGATTTCGCGTCGAGGTCAGATTGAAGCACAAGGAGTCGAGCAGGGACTTGCCAAAGTGACCACAAAGGTTCCACTGGCAGAGATGTTTGGATATGCTACAGATATACGGTCAATGACGCAGGGTCGAGGCATATTCACAATGGAGTTTAGCCACTATGATGAGGTGCCTCGCAGTGTGGCTGAGACTATCATTGCTAAAAGTAAAGGGAACGCATAATCAGGAAGAGGAATAAGTAACTCATGGCACGTGCAAAGTTTGAACGGAATAAACCCCACGTCAACATTGGTACCATTGGTCACGTTGACCACGGTAAAACAACGCTGACGGCTGCAATTACAATGACTCTATCGGCTTTGGGTCAGGCGGCTGCTAAAAAGTACGATGAAATCGATGCAGCACCCGAAGAAAAAGCGCGGGGCATCACGATTAATACGGCTCACGTTGAATACGAGACAGCCGATCGTCACTATGCACACGTCGATTGCCCCGGACATGCTGACTACGTGAAGAACATGATCACGGGAGCCGCACAAATGGATGGTGGCATCCTGGTCGTGTCTGCTGCTGATGGTCCCATGCCTCAAACGCGTGAACACATCCTTCTGGCAAGACAGGTCGGCGTACCCCGCCTGGTGGTCTTCCTGAACAAGAAGGATATGGTAGACGACGACGAGCTTTTAGAACTGGTTGAACTGGAAGTACGCGAGCTACTAAGCTCCTATGATTTCCCTGGTGACGACATCCCAATCGTGGCTGGTTCTGCGCTGCAAGCGTTAGAAGCCATGACTGCCAACCCCAAGACAAAGCGTGGCGAAAACGAGTGGGTTGACAAAATCTATGAATTGATGGACAACGTCGATTCCTACATCCCCACTCCAGAGCGTGACATTGACAAGCCCTTCTTGATGGCAGTGGAAGATGTCTTCTCGATTACGGGTCGAGGCACGGTGGCTACAGGCCGGATTGAGCGGGGCGAAGTCAAAGTTGGCGATACTGTTGAGCTGGTTGGTATCCGTGACACTCGTTCGACGACCGTGACGGGTATTGAAATGTTCAAGAAGAGCCTTGAGAAGGGGATGGCTGGCGACAATGCGGGTGTTTTGTTGCGCGGTCTACAAAAAGACGATATTGAGCGCGGCATGGTCATTGCTAAGCCAAAATCGATTACGCCTCACACCAAGTTTGAGTCTGAGGTGTACATCTTGAAGAAGGAAGAAGGTGGCCGTCACACTCCGTTTTTCCCTGGCTACCGCCCTCAATTCTATGTGCGAACCACGGATGTGACGGGTACGATCAGCGACTTCACGACAGATGAAGGTGGCGAAGCCGAAATGGTGATGCCGGGTGATCGCATCAAGATGACTGTTGAACTCATCAACCCGATCGCGATTGAGCAGGGCATGCGCTTTGCCATTCGTGAGGGTGGTCGTACCGTTGGTGCGGGTGTCGTCGCCAAAATTCTCAAATAATAGCTAGCAGCGGTCAGCTAGCAGCGGTCAGCCTTGTTTCTGCCTGCTGCTAGCTGACTGCCTGTTATCGAAACTCCAAAGACGACCATGATACGCTTTTAGCTACATTACTCTGATAGCTGTCAGCTATCGGTTAGGCAGTACCTTGACAATTTAGACTTAACTCCAAATGGCAACTATCCAGCAGCAAAAGATTCGGATTCGACTGAAAGCCTTTGATCGCCGTTTACTTGACACGTCGTGTGAAAAGATTGTTGATACGGCCAATCGGACGAATGCAACCGCGATCGGCCCCATTCCTCTTCCCACAAGGCGACGCATTTATTGCGTGCTTCGTTCGCCTCACGTCGATAAAGATTCCCGTGAGCATTTTGAAACCCGTACACACCAGCGGATTATCGACATTTATCAGCCTTCTTCAAAAACGATCGATGCATTGATGAAGCTGGATTTGCCTGCGGGTGTTGATATCGAAGTGAAGCTTTAGAGGCGGTAGGGTAAGCAATGCTTACTCTGCCTTGGTTTACTAGTCGATTGCCACTAACTACGTACTCACACAAATCGACAAGTCTATTTCGATCTTTTTTATACCTTAAAGGCATCAGCAAGAATCCCGCTACTGCTGCCCCGCTTCAATCTAGATACGGTACAGTAGGTGAAGAAGTACTGTCTCTGACTTGATAACTAATGGCACCTTCTTCATCGATCGCGGTTCGAGAACTCCCTCTTTTTCCCTTGCCTGAAGTGGTTTTATTCCCAGGGCGGCCCCTACCACTCCACATTTTTGAGTTTCGCTATCGAATCATGATGAATACGATCCTCGAAGGTGATCGTCGCTTTGGCGTTGTCATGTGGGATCAAGCTCAAGGTAAACCCGCTGCGATCGGCTGCTGCGCTGAAATTATTGAATTTCAGCGGTTGCCAGACGACCGCATGAAAGTTTTAACGCTAGGACAGCAACGTTTTCGTGTCCTAGAATATGTCCGCGAAAAGCCCTATCGGGTTGGCTTGGTTGAATGGATTGAAGACAACCCTCCCGAAGCTGATTTAGATCCATTAGCAAGCGATGTGTCGCAGTTGCTTCAAGATGTTGTTCGGCTTTCGGCAAAGCTCACCGGGCAAGAGATTGAACTGCCGGAAACCATGCCAGATTTACCGATCGAGCTATCTTACTGGATTGCCAGTAACCTCTACGGCGTAGCAGATGAGCAGCAAGCGCTTTTAGAATTACAGGATACTGCCGCTCGTTTAAACCGCGAAGCGGAGATTCTCACATCAACACGTAACCATCTTGCAGCTAGAACAGTGCTAAAAGATACATTAGACGACACATCGCCTTGAACAATGAACTGTAGGGTTCAAACTTCATCCGTCGCGTTCATTCCTTCTTGTTAATATGCGGTTGGCAATAGGTACTTCGATGCCTACAGCCAGCCGCATCATTGGTATTTTGATATATACTTGCGTGAAATTACTTAGCAAGAACTTTAAATAACTCAGGGTGGCACATAAAGTTTCCGCGAAATGACGGGTAACCACTGGGCATAACCGAGAATCCACGGCTATTGTTGGGTGCATGAGCTGAAAATTTTTGGTTACTACTCCCAGTTAAGGTTTTCTTATGCAGAATGTCCTCGTTCGTCCTCAAACTGCGGTTATTCAACCCTCTGGCCCTCTTCATTCTGGGAACGTGACTGCGTTTCAACAGCAATTAGATATGGCTGTCTTGTCAAATCAGCATTCTAGCCTGCTTGTTGATATGGGTCAGGTCGAATCGATTGATAGTGCTGGTTTGATGGCACTGGTCTCTGCATTAAGCTTGGCTCAGCGACTGAACAAGCGCTTTAGTCTTTGCTCCATCTCACACTCTGTCCGCATTATCTTTGAGTTAACTCAACTTGATCGTGTATTTGATATTTTGGAGGGACGGCACGCTGTTGATGAAGCGATCGCCTAATTAACTTAGCTTATAGCTTTGGCTAGCAGCCAAGACAGAGCCAACAGCTCAAATGCTGAGTTTGAGAAAGCTTTCGACTCGCTTCTGCCACACCTTACATAACGACGGCTATAAGTTCTGACATCTCTATAACCAGCAGGAATGAGCAAATCTGGGTGCTCCTGCTGGTTTTGTTATTTGGAGTTGACGACATATCTTAACCAACGTTAAACGGCAATATTCTACAAAGCGGTAGTAAGGTTTGTGTCATGATGCCAAAATTTGTCGAGCTTATCTGCTTGCCTAAGCGTCAGTGGAAGTCGCTAAGTACTGTACGTTTATTCTCAATCGTTGTAACACTTTGCTTGCCAGCATGCGATTCAAGTCATAAGGCAGAGCCAAATGCTATTGCTAACGTTTCTACTATGAGCCAGCGACAGGTAAATGAGTATACGACTTCGAGACAGTTCTCATCCTCCTTGAAGGGGCGCGCTGACTGCTATCGTTTTTACTCTAATCTTCAAATGGCTCGTGCGTTCAACTACGCTATTCAGGATGAATGTGGTGGAAATTTGGGTGTAAGGATGTCTGCCTATGTGAGCGGTACACTTGTTATTCGTAATCGATATGGGGGACTATCTAGAATCATTACTATCGTCTGTGCTTCAGATGTCGGTAGGCTCAGAAAGGATATTGCTGATTCAGAAAATCCTCGTATTATTTCAAATGGTCGAGCCCAGTGTGCAGATGGCTGGTCGGAAATTAGTTACAAAACGATTGAAGTTGATAAAGTGGTAGAGGGAAGTCGGTCTTGACTCCAGTTGCCAATGAACAAGCTCGTATAGGTTTCTGTACGATTGCTGATAAGGTTTCGGCTGGCAGTCAGCATGCAGCATACCAAGTCGCTGTACTGGAACGCCCAATCTGATGCATTGAGTGTGTAAGTTACCTGCGTCTGGCGAACCTGATTGTGATGCTACAACCCATTAGCGACTGAATGTTAGGAGAGAACGAATGTGGCTGTAGCTGTTGAAGCGTTACTGACTCCAGAAATTCTGAAGCCCGCTCGATATTTGGGCAACGAGTTGGGTGCCGTTCATAAGCCGTGGGAAACAACGTCTATTCGTTGGGTGCTGACGTATCCAGAAGTCTATGAAGTCGGTGCTTCTAATCTAGGGCACATTATCCTCTACAACATTTTGAATGCTCAGCCTCGTCAGTTGTGCGATCGAGCTTACCTACCTGCACCAGATCTGGCACTAAAGCTGCGGGAGACCCAAACACCGCTCTTTGCGGTTGAGTCACGCCGTTCTCTCATCGACTTTGACATTCTGGGCTTTAGTCTGAGCTATGAGCTTGGTGCAACTAATATCCTTGAAATGCTGACGCTGGCGAGTATTCCATTAACCTGGCGAGAGCGGCAGTCGGTAGAAAACCGCAGAGACGCGGAGACGCGGAGTAGCGTTGCAGATGGTTCACACTTGGCGTTAAAGCAGCCAAGTCATAAGGCTTACCCGCTCATTTTTGCTGGGGGACAAACCGCAACGTCGAACCCGGAGCCTTACGCTGATTTTTTTGATTTCATTGCGTTGGGCGATGGGGAGGAATTGCTGCCAGAAATCGGCCTGGTTTTGGAGGAGGGAAAGGCTGCTGGTTTGAACCGAGAGGCACTTTTGCTGGATTTGGCTCAGATTCCCGGTGTGTACGTGCCTCAATTCTATGAGTCTGCGGCAGATGGCTCTGTGCAACCAGTTCGATCGGAGGTGCCTGCCCGTATTTTGCGACGAGTAGCCGATCCAATGCCAGCCTATGCAGTCGGTCTGGTGCCGTATGTGGAAACGGTGCACGATCGTCTGACCGTAGAAATCCGTCGAGGCTGCACGCGGGGTTGTCGCTTCTGCCAACCGGGGATGCTGACGCGGCCTGCACGGGATGTAGAGCCAGCAGCGGTCGTGGATGCGATCGAACAAGGTATGCGTGCAACCGGCTACAACGAGTTCTCACTACTGTCACTGAGTTGTTCAGACTATCTGGCGCTGCCTGCGGTGGGCTTGGAGATTAAAAACCGACTGAAGGACGAAAACATTTCACTCTTGTTGCCAAGCCAACGGGTCGATCGCTTTGATGAAAACATTGCCAATATCCTCGGTGGTACTCGCCAATCTGGGCTAACGTTTGCGCCTGAAGCGGGAACTCAGCGCTTGCGGGACATTATTAACAAGGGCTTAACCAACGAGGAACTTTTGCAAGGAGTGAAAACGGCCTGGGAACAGGGCTGGGAGAAAGTCAAACTGTATTTTATGATTGGCCTTCCTGGTGAGACCGATGTTGATGTGGTAGGGATTGCAGAAACTGTGCGCTGGTTGCAACAGGAATGCAGTACCAAAGGCCGAAAACGGCTGCACTTTAACCTCACGATTTCTAATTTCACACCGAAGCCTCACACGCCCTTTCAATGGCATTCTGTCTCAACCGCAGAATTTGTACGCAAACAACGGTTGCTTCAAGAAGAGTTTCGTCGTCTGCGCGGTTTGAAGGTCAATTTTACCGATGTCCGCATCTCGGCAATGGAAGATTTTGTGGGCAGAGGCGATCGTCGCCTGTCTTCAGTGATTCGGCGAGCCTGGGAACTGGGTGCTGGTATGGATGCCTGGTGGGAAAGCCTGGATCGAGCCTTTGCTGCGTGGACGCAGGCGATCGCAGAATCTGGGCTGGATTGGAAGTATCGCCAAGTTGAGCAGGGTGAGTGGAATGTGTTTGGCAAGGATGAAAGGGATGAAATTGGAGGGATGAAAGATGAAAAGAACATTCATCCCTCATCCCTTATCCCTCATCCCTTTTTCGACGCTCCTCTCCCGTGGGATCATTTGGATACAGGTATTGATAAACAATGGCTGAAAGACGATTTGCAACGGGCGCTACAGGCCGCTACTGTGCCAGATTGCTCGTTTGACGGTTGCTCTCATTGTGGGGTCTGTAGCACCGAATTTGGACACAACGTCGTTGTAACGCCCCCGGCAATGCCACCGTTTGCAGGACATTTTGTTCCTAATCAGCAGCGTGTGCAGCGGTTGCGGGTATGGTTAGGGAAACAGGGCGAAATGGCGCTAGTGAGCCATCTTGATTTGATTCGCTTGTTCGATCGCGTAGTGAGACGGGCCGCCTTGCCGATCGCGTTTACTGGAGGCTTTCATCCAGGGCCACGCATTATTCCTGCCAGTGCATTGCCGCTGGGCTGCACCAGTTCTGGCGAAATTGTTGATTTTGAGCTTACTCAACCAATGGAGTTAGCGGCTTTTTGGTCGAAACTCGAAGCGCAACTTCCGGCTGAAATCCCTGTCTACCAAGTGGAATCAGTAGCGGTTAGTGCGCCTGCTGCCACCCAACTGCTAGAGCAGGCAGAGTACGTGATTACAGTTGGCATTGCAGACGATGAAACTAAGACCGCTGCCCTACCTTCCCTACAGATCTGGCAACAATGGCTAGACGACATACAGAACACCGATGCCATCTGGTTTGAGCACACTACAAAGTCTGGTAAAACGCAGACCATTAATCTACGCGATCGCCTGTTTAGCCTGTCGGTAGATGCACTCAAAGAGGAAGCCTCGATCGCCATTCGTTACATTGGCAGTCACCGCAACGATGGCACGCTGCTACGTCCCGACCATGTTATTTATATGCTAGAGCAGTCGTCTGGACAAGAGTTGCAGTTATTGCATGTACATCGCGATCGTCTGATTTTGGCACCATTGGAGCATTAAGGGAAGGCAGAGGGCAGAAGGCAGGAGGCAGGAAGAAGCAAAGGGTACGGGGGAAAGTCGGGGAAGCAGAGGAAGCTCAACTCAAAACTCCCTACCCCTCACCCCTCTCCTCCCTGCTTTCAGGTATCGATTCTTCAATTTTAGTGGCAGAGAAATCTGTACACGCTATAATGCAACTCAACAGAGGCTGCTGCGGGTTGAAGACTCTTAGGAGTACCGCTCAGTGATCAGCACTTGGTGTTGGATGCAGCTTTCTTAGCCAGACTTCCCGTTCATTTTTTACAGAGCTTGATGCCTACTTACAAGAGAAGGTATCAGGTTAGTCTAATTGATCGTTACTTCAGTGGTCTTTGCCATAATTCACCATTCTGAGGCTGCTAGAGACGGCGTTGCCTCGGAGTCAGCGTCGCTTCGCAGTCACTGCGTCATTTTAGAGCTTATACACGACGCAGGGGCTTATCTGCACGAGCCGCGAGGGGATGACGAACTGACCTCCTCCCGCAGCCGACAACTTTTGAGGAAATTGAATGTCTAAGCAAATTGTTATCGCAGAGCAGCATCGGATTGCTGCGGTTTTTTCGGAAGATCAAATTCAAGAGCTTATTGTTGCGACGGGTAGCCATCAAGTAAGTGATGTCTATCTTGGTATTGTCGAAAACGTTTTACCTGGTATTGATGCGGCGTTTGTCAATATTGGTGACAGTGAACGTAACGGGTTTATCCACGTCACCGATTTAGGCCCGTTAAAACTACGCCGGATGGCTGGCTCGATCACTGAATTGTTGGCTCCCCAGCAAAAAGTGCTGGTGCAGATTATGAAGGAGCCAACGGGGAATAAAGGGCCACGATTGACGGGCAACATTTCACTGCCAGGGCGTTACTTGGTACTGATGCCTTATGGTAAAGGCGTCAATCTTTCTCGTCGCATCCGGAGTGAGAACGAGCGCAATCGGCTACGGGCGCTGGCAATTCTAGTGAAGCCCGAAGGCATGGGCATTGTGGTTCGCACCGAAGCAGAAAACATGCCTGAAGATGCCATTATTGAAGACTTGGAAGCGCTGCAAAAGCAATGGGAAATGGTCTTGCAAGAGGCAAAAACGACTCGCGCACCCGCCTTGTTGAATCGAGATGATGACTTTATTCAACGAGTGCTACGAGATGTATATAGCGCCGATGTGAACCGCATTGTGGTGGACTCTCATACTGGGTTAAAACGGGTTCGGCAACAGCTAACGAATTGGGGTAGCGGTGAGCTACCACGGGGTGTCTTGATTGACCACCATCGCGATCGCGCTCCCATCATGGAGTATTTCCGTATTAATGCAGCGATTCGTGAGGCACTGAAACCTCGAACTGATCTACCATCGGGCGGTTATGTGATTATTGAGCGCACCGAAGCCTTGACGGTGATTGATGTCAACTCTGGCTCTTTTACCCGTTCCGCGACTGCGCGTGAAACCGTTCTCTGGACAAACTGCGAAGCCGCTACTGAAATTGCTCGCCAGCTTCGATTACGCAACATTGCAGGCATCATCGTGGTCGATTTTATCGACATGGATCAGCGCCGTGACCAACTGCAAGTGTTAGAACACTTCAACAAAGCTTTACGAGCAGACAAGTCACGCCCTCAGATTGCACAATTGACTGAACTTGGCCTGGTAGAGCTAACGCGCAAACGCCAGGGCAAGAATATCTACGAAATTTTTGGTCGCCCCTGCCCAACCTGCGGTGGCTTGGGTCATCTGGTTCATCTACCCGGTGAGAGTGAGACGGCAGAGGGAGACATTGTGGAACGTCCGGCTGCTGTGTCGCTGCGAGAATCACGCACGGGCGATCGCAGTGGTAGTGGACGGGGGCGTGGGCGAGATCTTGTCTTACCTAGCCCTTTAAGTGTGCCTGAGCAGACCTGGGAAGACCGTAGCGAAGACCTGGATGATACCGATGATATGCAAGAGCTTGGGCTGAATCATCCGAGCTATCAAGAGCTTGGCGGCAATAATCGTCGCCGTCGCCGTCGTCGTCCCGGTGAGGATGGGCGCACAGAAGGCCGAGCAGATGGTCGGCTTGGCACGCCATCATATCCCAGCGCACCCATGCTCAAGCTTGACCCAGGCAATGATGGAGAACCCTCGCTAGCGACAGATATACCGTTCAGCGGTCGTTCCGATCGTCCAGAACGTCCAGCGCGGGGACGAAGCGGTCGGGGACGAAGCGGCCGCGACAACGGTGTGCCAGAATTACTGCCCAACCGGGATGGTGGATCTGCTAAAGAGTCGGGAGCCGCGCTCGATGCCACCTACGTGCAGGAAGGGACTCCAGAGGTTGGCTATCCCGAAGAGCGGCGTGGTCGATCGAGACGCGAATCATCACGACCACCGCAAGAGCCACCGGAAATCATTGCGGTCGAAATGACTCCAGAAGAGCAAGAAGTTTACGCATGGATGGGCATTTCGCCGCTAGTACTATCTAATCAGGAGGTGAAAAACCCTAAAGCTGCCGTTATCTCGGTGGTCTTACCGGGAGAAGCACCTGTTGCAATGGCAGAACCCGAACAAATGACGCTGGCAACCTCAGTAGAACCAGTTCCAGTAGAACCAGTAGCGTTCTCGTCCAAACCGAAGCAACGGGTGGTCATTGAGCGCCCTGTGATTGACGAACTAGACCCTGCCCCTCCTCAGGTTCAACCAGACGTAGAAGAAGCGCTAAACCTAGAACCAGTTGCAGTAGAGGCATCAGACATCGATTCTGTTGATGCGAATGACACACCTGTGACTCGACGCCGTCGCCGTCGCTCTTCGGCAGCCACCTCTGATTAATGCTGATTAAGCGTCTACTGAAGGCGATGAGATGAGCGTGATAAGAGGCTAGCGCTTTGTCCCAAGCATTCATTTCAAATTGCAGGATAAGCGCCATCTTGTAGGGAATGGAACAGCTACAGATTGATTGTGCTATGAAACGCGTCTGCCAACTTCAGATACAGCAGCTAGAACTCTCTAACGAATTGCAGACGTGCTCTTCGACGATCATGGCAGGTGTGGATGAAGTCGGGCGAGGGGCGCTGTTTGGACCTGTTGTTGCGGCTGCGGTCATTCTATCGCCTGAAACTGCAGCTAGTCTTGCTGAAGCGGGAGTGACTGATAGCAAGCTATTGTCCGCAGAGCGACGGCTTGTGTTGGCTCAGCAAATTCTAGCCAGTGCGGTGGCTGCTCAAGTGCGCTATGCCTCTGTTTGGGAAATCGATCGCTTAAACATTCTGCAAGCCTCGCTCTTAGCGATGAAACGGGCTGTACTCAAGTTATCCGTTGTACCAGAGTTGTGTCTAGTCGATGGGAACCAGCGCATTCCAGGTTTAACTATCCCGCAGCAAACGCTGGTGAAAGGAGACCAACGATCGCTGGCGATCGCGTCTGCCAGCATTCTTGCCAAGGTTTGGCGCGATCAATTAATCACTCGGCTGGCAATCAAGTATCCCCATTACGATCTAGCAGCCAACAAAGGCTACGGCACAACAGCCCATCGGGCAGCGCTGCACGTACATGGCCTATCACGCTGGCATCGCCGCTCCTTTAGCCCGTGTCGTCTAGCCGCAAAGCTAGGAGACGAACCGCTGCTGTGAATAGCTCAATCTTCCATATAGCCTTTCTCCTAGCCAGTTTCTACACCGGGCAAGTTCCACATTATGCAAGTGGGCTATGGGTAGGTAAGACAGAGGCAGGTGCAACTGGAACTGCTGGTGTTGAAACAGCCCAGGCTTCGTAATCCGCCAATAAGTGATGCATCAAGCGTTGTTTAACAGTCAACAGAACACTTTTTAATAAACCGTTTGTTGTGGCTTCAAGGATTGGCTTCGGCGTAAACGCGATCGGGGGTGGTACATCGACCTGCACTTCCAGATCCACCCTGCCTTTAAGAACCGCTGCCCCGTTGCTTTGATGCGGTTGAAGTTTGCCCACTAGGCTGAGCTTAAACCGCTGATTAATATAGTCAACTCCTCGAATTTCACACCCAGTTGACTGCACGTGGACTGTCCCATCGCACTCTGCCCAAACACGCAGATCCACGATCGGCTGGATAGTCAGCATCATAAAATTGAGCGGACGCATTTTGAGGCGAAAGCGTTCATCACCCAATAGCTCAATTTGACTTGAAGCGGCTAAAGCACTCACTACCCGTTGAGGCTGGCGGAGATAGTGTTGAATGGGAATCGGTTGTTTTGAAACCACCATTTCAACCGTCTGAAAGGCAGTGAAGCGACTATACATGGGTGAGCAACCTAAAAATAGGCAGGAGATTTAGATTTCGGTATTCTTTCTAATCTTAAACAAATGTGAAGGAAGTTTTCACATCTTTTTCAGTAGATACACGTTACGTCTTATGACAGATCATTCTTGCAGAATTCTGGCTCACAAAGCTTGTTTATCTGAGAATAATGAGAAGAATTGTTGCTGTCAGCGGTTAGCGGTCAGCCGTCAGCCTGGAATTTAAAGCTGAAAGCTGAAAGCTAACCCAGAAGCATGTTCACAAATCAAATAGGATCACTATTATGTTGAGTTTCAGGCTGTAAGGAGTAAGCGCTTTGACAGTATTGATCGCCCATTTAGGTCCCTCTGGCACCCATACCGAAGCCGCCGCCCTCCAATATGCCGCCTGGTTTACTCAAACCAGTGGTCAAACAACCCAGTTGCGTCCCTATCCCAGCATTGCGCTGTCTTTACGTGCCGTTGCTGAAGGAGACGTGACTGTTGCCGTTGTGCCAGTCGAAAACTCTACCGAAGGCAGCGTTGCCATGACGTTGGATGGCTTGTGGCAGATTGGTAGTCTACAAATTCAGTCAGCGTTGGTTTTACCCATTCGACATGCGCTTTTGTCTTACGCCATCACCACCGAAACGATCGAGACGGTTTACTCTCATCCGCAGGCGTTAGCTCAATGTCAGGGTTGGCTCGAAACCTTTTTGCCTAACGCCAAGTTGATTCCCATTAATTCGACTACTGAAGCGCTGCAATATCTGGCAGAAGACCCCACGATCGCAGCAATTTCTTCCCAACGTGCCGCTCAACTCTACAACTTACCGACTTTGAGCGAGGCAATCAATGACAACCCCGATAACAGCACCCGCTTCTGGGTTCTCAGCCAGCAACCGTCTCCTGGCGGTCACCACACATCTCTAGCCTTCACCGTGCATGATCTACCCGGCTCTTTAGTCAAACCACTGCAAGTTTTTGCCAGTCGGGGGATGAATCTGAGCCATATTGAATCTCGCCCCGCTAAGCGATCGCTCGGTGACTACATGTTTTTTATTGATTTGGAAGCCGATGCCCGTACACCTGCGGTACAAGAGACCTTAGCAGAACTCGCTGAAAGTACCGAAACGCTGAAAGTGTTTGGTAGCTATGACGTTTTGCTAACGGAGGAGAGGGGTGAGGAGTGAGGAGGCAGGGGAGAGAGTTAGGAGTTTTGAGTTAAGAGTTTTGAGTTGTCAGTAACGCCTAAAAACTCTCGCACCAGTTGAAGGTAGGTTGGAGCATCTTCCAGCATGGGAAAATGCGCTGTATCGGGAATGACCACGTATTGAATGCGATCGTTTAGCGCCGCGGCTTGCCGTCCCATTGTGGCAGGGATGATAATGTCACGATCGCCCGAAATCAGTAGCGTTGGCACCGTCAGGCGTGCAAATTCTTGAGGCATGACTTCTGTTGCTTTCTTGCTGACACAGGTAAAAATGGTGCCTAAAGCCGCATCATAGTCTGCCATGAGAAAATCATTCAGGAACGAGCGGCTGATGGCTCCAGGTAAGGAGCGGTGCAGAAAGCGCTGCATGAAGAGCCGATCGACAAACGGCAGCCCATAAAGCCAGCGAGGACGAAACTTGACCACGTAGCCGCCAAATTTGTAGAAGGCGTTAAATGCTTTCTCGTCGTAAGCAAAAATGCCGCTACAGGTGAGGATGGCACGATCGACGCGATCGGCATACAGGTTTAAAAAGAATGTAGCGACCGACGCGCCCATTGAGTGAGCGTTTAGAAACACACGCTGCAACCCAAGCGCATCTAGAAGACCTGCAAGATCATCAGCGTAGCCTTCTAGTTCGTAGCTCAACTCAGCCGCCGTTTCCGGTGGGTCAGACAGAGGCGGTGCTTCATGGGTGTTAGAGCGCGATCGCCCAAAGCCGCGCATGTCGTAGAGAAGGCAGTCGAAGCGATCGCACAATGCTTTAGCCGTACTTTCCCAGTAGCGGGCAGAACCACCCCACCCATGTACAAAAACCAGAACGGGCTTGCCAGAAGGTTCGGCACTTCCCGACGCTGTAATCCATTCGTAGTAATGATTAAAGCCGCGAACGTTAACGTAAGGCATTTCTAAGCAGAATAATTAGCGCTACTTACTACGCGCCGGTACTCCAGGTGAAAAGAGCGTATGCATCCGTTGTTTGTGCAAACAGTTCAAGGTCATTCCGATCACGTCTGATTGCTACCGCCTCGACCAATTCATCAATCACAGAGCGCTGATAACCAATTTCTTCGGGAACAGGCTTGTCCATCCTCGAAAACACTCCAATACGTGCCTGGATTTCGCACATCTAGAGGTACATCCAGAATTTGTACACCTCGCCTGCACGCCTAATGCTTACCGCTTCTAACATCCTTGATCGCATCGACAATCCCACGAGTAATCCGAGATATTTCTTCATGCCATTCATCTTCACTGCACGGCGTGAATACTGCTGCATCTCCGTAACCACCGTTAGCGGCAAATGACTAGAGAAACATTGTCAAGCAAGAAGCGCCTAACTCAAACTCCTCTACCTGTTCTAAGTAACATCGCCAGAGACATACAAAGGCATGTAGCTCATCCTGGCAGTCACTATGTGCGATCCAACGGAATTGAGCATCACACCAAAACTCATCAAACGTACCGAACCAGAGAGTATGAACACGTGGTCTAGATGCTTCCAACCGTTGCCTTACCTCATCCGATCGGGCTTGTAGTTTTGAAAGAGAAAGAGGCATTCAGCTTGTAAGAGTAACAGTAGTGCCACCGAGGGGCGACATTCATCGGCTGCAAATAGCCTTTCAATCCTAGCCGAACGCTTCTAGCAGTCCGGTGCAATGAAGGGTTGAGGGGCGGTGAACGAAACTAGGCTTCACCATATTCCTGCTTAAGGTTCTCGTAGTAACGCCGCTGTTCTTTAGCCACAAAATCAGGATCTCGTCTCTCTTTGCGTATAGGTGGGGTTACTTCATCTGATTCAACAACACGGATTTTGATTGTATCTCCTATCTTGAGAGAACGTTTTACCCAATCTAAATATTCATAGTCGTGCTTCCCATGATGAATAAGCCCGCCAGCTGATAGACAAAGGTCATCATCTTTATTATCTTCATCTTCTGGATCTGCTGCTCTATAAGACAAAATAGCTGTAAGTACTCTAACCTCATCAAAACCAGCAATAATTCTTGGTTCGTTGTTGATGATGACTTCAAAGCGGAGCATTCTGTTCTCCTAGACAAGGATTGTAGTCATGCTGGAATTTCCATACAACTATTGCAGCACCAAAACTGGCTATTTCACAGATAACCTTCAAGTACTGCTCAAGCAAATGACTGAAAGCAGCCCAACTAGCAACTAGGCAGATTCAGGTTTTGGTAACGATGAGGGATGGATGATGAGTTCGGCGGTCGATCGCTTCTCAACCATTTCGCGGGTGATGCTACAGCGAGTCACATCTTTACGCGAAGGCAGCTCGTACATCACATCTAACATCAGTTCTTCGACAATGCTACGGAGGGCACGAGCGCCTGTTTTGCGGCGGTAGGCTTCCTGGGCGATCGCGCGGATTGCGTCTTGCCGGAACTCTAGCGCCACATTGTCCATCTTCAAGAGCTTTTGGTACTGCTTCACCAAGGCATTGCGTGGTTCGGTCAGAATCGCCGTCAAAGCATCCTCATCTAGAGGATTGACAACCGCCATCACGGGCACACGGCCAATGAATTCAGGAATCATGCCAAACTTAACCAGGTCATCTGGCTCCATGTGGCGCAACACGTCTGCGGTTCGTTTTTCCTTCGGCTGTGCTTCGCCCGGTTGAATAAAGCCCATCGACTTCTTTCCAATGCGCTGCTCCACCGCTTTGTCTAGCCCAACAAAGGCACCACCGCAAATAAAGAGAATATTGCTCGTATCAATCTGAATGCAGTCCTGGTAAGGGTGCTTACGGCCTCCTTGAGGGGGCACATTGGCAACCGTACCTTCTAGCATCTTTAGTAGCGCTTGCTGCACCCCTTCACCCGATACATCGCGTGTAATGGAGGGATTTTCGCTCTTCCGCGCAATCTTGTCGATTTCATCAATGTAGATAATGCCGCGTTGGGCTTCTTCGACATCCAGATCGGCCACTTGCAGCAGGCGCAAAAGGATGTTTTCCACATCCTCACCCACATACCCCGCTTCGGTCAGTGTGGTTGCATCGGCAACGGCAAAGGGTACGTCCAGAATCTCTGCCAGAGTTTGCGCCAGCAGCGTTTTGCCACAACCTGTGGGGCCAATGAGAAGAATGTTGGACTTTTGTAGCTCAACGGGATCTTCTGCCTGCGCCTTCCCATTGCTTTTGGACTGAGTAAAGCTCAGACGCTTGTAGTGGTTGTAAACCGCAACTGAGAGTACCTTTTTGGCATCATCTTGCCCAATGACATGCTCATCCAGGTACTTTTTAATCTCTCTTGGCTTTGGGATCTGATTAAGGGAGAGATTGGCAGACCGCGCCTTGCGCTTTTCAGGCGATTGCTCACGGCGCGGCACAGGTTGTGGAGCGGCGGCACTGGAGTCAAACAGCTCTTCATCCAGAATTTCGTTGCAGAGGTCAACACATTCATCACAAATGTAAACTCCCGGTCCGGCTATCAGCTTACGAACCTGCTCCTGCGATTTTCCACAAAAGGAACATTTGAGATGGGAGTCGTACTTGTTAGGCATATCTACCTCTTAGTGAACGGCGGCAACAGCCTCTCCCGCTTTAGGAAGATTTTGTCTGGAAATAACCTGATCAACCAGTCCGTAGTCTTTTGCTTCGGCAGCGGACATAAAAAAGTCGCGTTCTGTGTCTATTTCTACCCGCTCCAACGGCTGCCCTGTATGGTGAGCCAGCAGTTCGCTCAGCTTGCGCTTATGGTAGAGAATTTCTTTGGCCTGAATTTCGATGTCAACGGCTTGCCCCTGTGCACCCCCAAGGGGTTGGTGAATCATGATGCGGGAGTTAGGGAGAGACATGCGCTTGCCCTGTGCTCCTGCCGCTAGTAGAAATGCGCCCATGCTAGCAGCTAAACCAAAGCAGATGGTCACTACATCAGAGCGTACTTGCTGCATGGTGTCGTAAATTGCCATGCCTGCGGTGACAGAACCACCAGGAGAGTTGATATAAAGCTGAATATCCTTTTCAGGCTCCTCAGCTTCGAGAAACAGCAGTTGAGCCACGATCGAATCCGAAACCATGTCGTCGATCGCAGTACCCAGAAACACGATGCGCTCTCTCAGCAGTCGAGAGTAGATGTCGAACGCACGATCACCTCGACCTGACTGTTCGACCACCATCGGTACGACGTTACCGGGGTCTATCGAGGTGACATCCAGGGAGTTGAAGCTGCTGATGGCGTAGTTAGGAGAGCGAGATACAAACATAGTCGGTATTGCCTGAAATCACTGTAAACCGGATTCGCAAGTTAGCGCGAGTGCCTCATGCGTAAAATCGCAGCATCTATTCAAACATTATGCCTCAACTAACCAAGGACTTGTAGGCACCCAGGCGAAATGCTCTGCTATTGTAGCCTTGGTGTTTCAAGGCGTAACGCATTCTATTCAGAGAATAGACAAAATGTTATTTCAAAATATCATTCAATGTCAGAGGATTCTGCTTTGGCCTTCGCTTTACGGGCCTTTTTAGGCTTTTCGGCTTCGATCGCGTCGGGTATTGCTTGGCTGTCGGTTTCAGCGCCCACGACTTCAGGAACAGTTGGTGCTTCAGGCGCATCTTCATCCGGTGCTTCAACGACTGATGATGTCACATCAACGGTAGCAGTAGCGGCTTCGAGATCGCTCGTGGCTGCTTCAATAAACCCTTCGTCCTCTAATGACGCTTCAAGCGCCTCCTCTTCTTCGGGTGTTGCCAGCGTTCCTTCAGGGACAAGCTCAATCGTGGAGTGTTCGATCAGCCAGTTGACAATCTTTTCCTTCAGCAAATCCTCGGCAACAACTGCTTGTAAGCGATCGGGATCAATATCTCGATCGCCCAGTTCTTTAAGCAGTTCGGTTGCTTTGGCGGTAACTTCTGCTGATTCAACTTTGAGCGATTCGCGTTTGGCAACTTCGCCCAAGGCTAAAGTCCGTTTGATGCGATCGAGCGCTTCTGGGCGCGAGCGCTCCTTCAGCATGGGAATGGTGTCCTGGTTGAACAACCGCTTCACATCAATGCCCTGGTTTTGAAGCTGCATCGCGGTCTGATTCAAAAGATAGCTGAGTTCCCGTTCCACCAACGTTTCTGGCAGATCGACCTCAATGTGTTTCAGCAACTCATCCAGAATGGCCTGCTCTTTGTTGGCCGTTGTTTTGGTTTCGGCTTCTTCGGTGTAACGGGTTTCAAGAGACGATCGCAACTCTGCCAGCGTTTCAAACTCGCTAACTTCTTGAGCAAAATCATCGTCAAGGGCAGGCAGTTCTTTTTCCTTAATTTCTTTAAGCGTGATGGTAAAGCGGGCCGATCGACCCGCCAACGTCTCTTGCGGGTAGTCTTCAGGGAAGGGAATCGGCAGATCCTTGGTTTCACCGGGGTTCATACCCACAATGCCGTCAATGAACCCTTCGATAAATTTGCCTTCGGTTAGTTCTACCTGAAAATCTTCGGCCTCACCACCCGGAAAGGGTTCGGGTTCAGTGTCAGGCTCATCGCTGAGAAGCACACCTTTATAGTCAACGATCGTGACATCGCCCAACTGAGCCGCACGCCCTTCTACAGGAATGAGGGTCGCGGTTTGCTCCTGATACTGTTGCAGCACCTTGTCCACCTGCTCCAAGTCTGGCTTGATTTCTTCGGCCTGAAGCTGAAACTCGGTGTACTGAGCAAGGGTAACTTCGGGCTGCACGTCTACCGAGGCGGAGAAGGTGAGGGCTGCTCCCGGCACAAACTGGCTCACCAGATCTTCAAACGACGATCGCAACTGGTAGTTGCCCAACGCATCGATCTTTTCTTGTTCAATCGCCTGTTTCAGCGTTTCGTCAATCAGTTCTTCGAGAGCAGTCGCCTTAAGCTGCACCGAGCCAAAGCGCTGGATAAGTACCTGGCGTGGCACTTTGCCTTTGCGAAACCCAGGAATATTGGCAGAGCGGGTAAATTTTTGGATGACCTGCTCGTAAGCCTTTTGAGACATTTCCGGCGTAATTTCAATTTCCAAGCCAATTTGGCTGGCGGGAAGTTTTTCCTGGGTAACTTTCATCGGTATATTTGCTACAGACAATTACTTTTAGTGGGCCGCTAGCTTTACTCTACTGGGTTGCTAGCGTGACATGTCGCGCAGGAGGCACAAAGTCACTCAACGTCACACAAACAATCGAAATAGGCGATCGCACTCACTGCATCGCCGCAGTAGATCATCGTAACTGATCCTGCTCCAGAATTGCTTACTTAGTCTAAGTGAATCTTAAAAGTGGAACCACAATTGGATTTACGAAAAATTTCGTTAGAATGCTGAAACTCCCTGAAGGCGTATGCTGGAATGATGTCGTTTCGCGCGCCTGACGCTCTACTATTCTGTATACGTTGTTTTTTGTACATTTATGAACGTCTTTATGTCCTAACAATCAGGAACAGGCTTAGAGACAGTCGTTTTTATATTTTTGGAGGAAATTCCATTGGTTCATCCTTATCGGGTCGCCATTTTAGGAGCGACGGGTGCAGTTGGTACCGAGCTTTTGTCACTGCTGGAACAGCGGGATTTTCCGATCGCCGACTTGAAGTTGCTGGCATCGGCGCGATCGGTCGGTCAAACGCTCTCGTTTAAGGGTGAACCGTTGCCCCTTGACGCCGTGGATGACAAGAGCTTCAAAAATGTCGATCTGGTGCTAGCTTCAGCGGGTGCGTCTGTCTCCAAGACCTGGGTGAAAACGGCGATCGCGTCTGGAGCGGTGTTTATTGACAATTCTAGCGCCTTTCGAATGGACCCAACCGTACCGCTGGTAGTGCCAGAAGTGAACCCTCAAGCCGCTGCCACCCACCGGGGACTCATTGCCAATCCCAACTGCACGACGATTTTGATGGCCGTTGCGGTGTATCCTCTCCACCAAGTGCAGCCTATTAAACGCATCGTGGCTGCTACGTATCAATCTGCCAGTGGTGCAGGTGCGCGGGCAATGGAAGAGGTTAAAACGCAAACGCAGGCAATCTTGCAAGGGCAGGAACCCGTTGCAGAGCTTTTCCCCTACCCGCTGGCCTTCAACCTGTTTCCGCACAACTCCACTCTTAACGCTCAGGGGTATTGTGAAGAAGAAATGAAGATGGTGAACGAAACGCGCAAGATTTTTGGTGCCCCTGATTTACGGGTAACAGCCACCTGTATACGGGTTCCCGTACTGCGGGCACACTCAGAAGCGCTTAACCTGGAATTTGACGAACCGTTTGATGTGGCACAAGCACGCGCCCTCTTAGGTCAAGCTCCGGGTATAACGTTAGTGGAAGATTGGCAAGCAAATTACTTCCCCATGCCGATCGATGCTAGTGGCAAAGACAATGTGCTAGTTGGACGTATCCGTCAGGATCTTTCCCATCCATCCGGCCTGGAACTTTGGCTGTGTGGCGATCAGATTCGTAAGGGTGCTGCGCTCAATGCTGTGCAAATTGCCGAACTGTTGGCGCAACAGAATCTCATTCAGCCCTCGGTCGCGCTTGCAAATTAGAGCCGTTAGCGATTAGCTATTAAGCAGTACTCGTCATGTGGACTGGAGACTGCTTCTAATTAGCAATGAAGCGACGTAGCTAGCAACCAACAACTAACAACCAACAACTGTATTCGTGTGGTGAATTTTGGACGTGTTTTAACTGCAATGGTCACGCCGTTTAAGGACGACGGCAATGTTGATTTTGCGATCGCAGCCAAGCTTGCCTCTCATCTCGCCGCCAACGGCACAGACACGCTGGTCGTCTGCGGCACAACAGGCGAATCGCCCACCCTAACCTGGGATGAAGAGTACGAGCTTTTTCAGGTCGTGCAGCATGCAATCGCGGGCAAGGCAAAAATTATTGCAGGCACTGGGTCAAACTCGACGCGAGAGGCGATCGCAGCGACCCAAAAAGCAGCTAAACTAGGGGTAGATGGTTCTTTGCAAGTCGTCCCCTACTACAACAAGCCACCACAGGAAGGGCTTTACCAGCATTTCAAGGCGATCGCAGAAGCTGAGCCAGATCTGCCAATGGTGCTTTACAACATTCCTGGGCGTACTGGGCAGAATATGCAACCCGAAACCATTGCTCGTCTGGCTGCCATTCGTAATATTGTGGCAGTTAAGGAATCAACGGGTAATCTTGATCAAGCAAGTGAGATTCAACGTTTGACACCTCCTGAATTTGCACTCTACTCTGGAGATGACTCTATGACCCTGCCGCTGCTAGCGATCGGTGGAATTGGGGTTGTCAGTGTCGCTAGTCATTTGGTTGGCCCGCAGCTTCAACAAATGGTTCATGCCTTTGAGTCAGGCCAGCATCAACTCGCTACCAAGATCCACCTTGAGCTTTTTCCACTCTTTAAAGCCTTGTTTACGACCGCGAATCCTATTCCTGTGAAGGCAGCCCTGCGGTTGCAAGGTTGGCAAGTCGGCTCTACCCGACTTCCACTGGTAGATGCTTCAGCTGATTTGACAGCAGTTTTAAAGCCAGTAATGACCCACTTATCGTTGCTTTAAGCGCCTGCGGCTCCCTCTCCTTATCGCTACAAAGTTTCTAGACAACTGAATACGTTTACGACCCGCACTCACCGTTGTGCTAGAGGCATTCAACTGACTGGCGATCGACCGTGCTTGTTGATTGATCGAGTCTTCGCACGGTTGTTGCTTTGGTAGGCTCTACGCTCAGATACTTTGACGCTTGACGTAAACAGCTTTTCCAAAAAACGTACAACTGGCTCACCACGGATGCATCGCTGGCTGCACGATTTTCAACCCTTAAGGCTTTCCTCAATGACCCACTCTTCAACTAAGTAGTTCTCAAGCAACCAAACTTTCAACCAAACAAGCTTTCAAGCAACCAATTTTCTTTACTCTGTACACGTTCGATAAGGATGCCCATGACTCAAAACAACTCTTCACCCGCGCTGAAAATCATTCCCCTCGGTGGTTTGCATGAAATCGGCAAAAACACCTGCGTCTTTGAGATTAACGACGAAATTATGTTGCTCGACGCAGGTCTTGCATTCCCAACAGATGGGATGCATGGGGTGAATATCGTCCTGCCAGATATGACCTATCTGCGGGAAAACCGCCATAAAATTAAGGGCATGATTGTCACGCATGGTCACGAAGACCACATCGGCGGCATTGCCTTTCATCTCAAACAATTTGACATTCCCGTCATCTATGGCCCTCGTCTGGCGATGGCGTTACTTAAGGATAAACTGAGTGAGGCAGGTGTCACGAAGCGCACTGAACTTCGCACGGTTGGCCCACGTGAAACCGTCCGGGTTGGTAAGTCCTTTTTTGTAGAGTTCATCCGCAATACGCACTCGATGGCCGATAGCTTTACAGTTGCCATTCGCACCCCTGTAGGGGTTGTCATTCATACGGGTGATTTTAAATTTGACCATACGCCCGTTGATGGCGAGTATTTTGACTTTCAACGCTTGGCAGAATATGGCGAAAAGGGCGTGCAGTGCCTCATTAGCGATTCGACAAACTCTGAAGTGCCAGGTACAACCCCTTCAGAACGAGCGGTGTATCCAAACCTTGATCGCATCTTTGGGCAGGCACAAGGGCGCTTACTGGTGACCACCTTTGCCTCATCGGTACACCGGATCAATATGATTCTGGAACTAGCGAAAAAGCATGGTCGGGTGGTGTCGGTGGTGGGGCGATCGATGCTTAACCTGATTGCTCATGCGCGAAATCTGGGTTACATCAAATGTGACGACAACTTGTTTCAACCGCTTAATGTGCTTCAAAAGCTCTCTGATGAGCATGTGCTGATTCTGACAACAGGTTCTCAAGGCGAACCCATGTCGGCAATGACCCGCATTGCCAACGGCGAACATCGTCAAATTAAAGTGCGGGAAGGCGATACGGTAGTCTTCTCGGCTAATCCGATTCCTGGCAACACGATCGCGGTGGTGAACACGATCGACAAGCTCATGATGAAGGGTGCCAAGGTCATTTACGGGAAAGAGCAGGGTATCCATGTCTCCGGTCATGGCTGTCAGGAAGACCAAAAGCTGATGATTGGTCTGACCCGCCCTAAATTCTTCTTGCCCGTGCACGGTGAACACCGGATGCTGGTCAAGCATGCTCAAACGGCTCAAAGCGTGGGGGTTCCGGCAGAAAACATGGTCATTATCGACAACGGCGATGTGATCGAACTGACGGAAACCAGGATGCGCGTTGCTGGCAAGGTACCCTCCGGTATTGAATTGGTCGATACCTCCCGCTCTGGTGTTGTGAACAACAAAGTGCTGAAAGAGCGCCAGCAGTTGGCGGGGGACGGCGTTGTAACGGTAGCCGCGGCGATCGGTTGGACAGGAGCGCTGATGGCGAAACCCCAAATACATTTGAGCGGTGTGGTGACATCACTGGAGCGATCGAAGCTTCAAGCCAGCATCGAAACTGCCATTGGCATTACCCTGCGCGATCGGTGGAATGAGTTTGCTCGTCCCTTGGGCAACGAAGGGCAGCTTGAGATTGATTGGGTCGGGCTACAAACACAAATTGACCGTGAGATTCAGCGGACGTTGCGGCGTGAACTGCAAAGCAATCCGATGCTGGTGTTTTTGATGCAAAACCAAGAAGAGCCGCCCGTAAGAGATGTTAGCCGTGAGCGCCGAACGACTGCGATCGCCTCTTAGTCTGCTCAGAGCCTGAAGCTCAAACTTCAAACCCAAAAAGCAAGCGGGCCATTCTAATAGGGATGGCCCGCTTGCTGTGTTAAAAGTGATGGTTCGCTAAGGATCGTGGATTGAATCACTTCGACAGTGAGATGTTCTGTAGAGGGCGCACGGCCGTGCGCCCGTACCTCAAGATCACACTTTAATTAATTCTCGTTCCTAAGGCCTCAAACAAGCACGCGATCGCCCCGCCGTTCGCGCGATTCTTGCCGTACAGAGCCAGACATCGCGGCCTGTTGTAGCTGCATAAACGCCTTTAGGTCGTTAGCATCATACTTCGTTCGCAAAAGCTGGCGCAGTTGGTTCTCTGCCTGAATCGTCAGGCAACCAGTGGCGAAGGCATGTTGGACGATTTCACGAATCAGCATCATGGTAGGACCTTGCGTTTACCGACAGTAGAGAGATAAGCAAATCACAGGGGGCTAAAGTTACTTATCACCAGAGAGCAATCAAAGAATGTCATTGCAGCAGGGAACAGATTTATTTGCGTAGAGCCAATAATATAAAGTTTTTCTAAAAAGATCCTGTTAACCAGGTAACAAAACTGTAGGTTGATCAAATCAGCGGCTGAGGCAATAACCTCAAGAATTACATTACCTTGGCAAGAGTTCCTTTAAGTACTCCTAAAGAAAGACCCAGATCATTCTCTAAGAAGACTGTTGACTGCTAACGTATGTGATCCACGTCAAAGCATGATGCGCGTGATGGCAATACGGCCAGAAAAGCACACATCCACATCACTATTTGCATCGCGTCGTCTTTTGGCATACTCCCCTGCGTAATAGAAGTATTCACCCTCTACTCGGTAATTTCCGGGTAACGGCTGAGTACAGGGGGAACAAAAAACGATTTCTGGCATCGGTACGCCCGAAACCAGATGGGGAAGATTGACGTTCCAAAACGTTCCAGGTTCCCAGGTACGATCGAACAGGGTTTGCAACACATAAGTGGTTAATTGGGTCGCAAGCTCCCAGTCGATCGCGCGCCCGCCTTGGCGGTAATGGGAAAGCGCAATGCCAGGAAGTCGGTAAAACGCCGCTTCCCGCACGGCTGCGACCGTGCCGGAGATATAGACATCTGAGCCTAGATTACCGCCAGCATTGATGCCAGAGAGTATCCAACGAGCCTCTGGAGCCAGGTAATTGAGTGCAATCCGCACACAATCGGCGGGTGTTCCCCCGATCGCATATTCCGTTGGCGATCGCGGCTGCACATGCACTGGCTTTGTAGTAGTCACTTGATGACCACAGCCAGAATGGGGAGCTTGAGGTGCAACAATCATCGCTTTTGTGTCAAATTGGCTCACCGCTTGTAGCAAAGCTTGAATGCCTGGCGCATCAATGCCATCGTCGTTGGTCAAAATGAAGGTCATAAGAGTAATACCAGTTTTGAGTTTTGAGTTTGAGTGACGAGCCTACGCATCGTTGGTTGAAGTGCCCCATCTGTAGCTCAATGAGAGGGACTTGGTATAAGAGTCGGTTTAGTGGTCTTCAAGTCAATCACAGTTTCATTGAGACGAGTACTGAATTTAGGGTGCAAGGCATACAAACAAAACTGGTTGTCATGTGAGTGCTGGCGGTTGAGCGTTCGTGCGTAGACTTAAAGTGATCACATGAATGATTAGAAGTGATCAATAGATAAACCGTGCGTTACGCATAAAAAGGAATCGCTGAGGGACTGCATGAGTGAGTTTAACAACAATGAGCAAGCAGACGGCTATGGACTCATTCCCGCCTCTCCACCTGGCTTCCGCTCAGGCTTTGTGGGTATTATCGGTCGCCCAAATGTGGGCAAATCTACCCTCATGAATTATTTGGTGGGGCAGAAAATCGCTATCACATCGCCGATCGCGCAAACAACGCGCAATCGGCTGCGGGGCATTCTGACCACGCCAACTGCCCAACTCATCTTTGTTGATACACCCGGTATTCACAAGCCCCATCACGAATTAGGCAAGGTGCTTGTTAAGAATGCGCAGGTTGCCATTCAGTCAGTGGATGTTTTGCTGTTCGTCGTTGATGGCTCGGTGGCAGCGGGTGGGGGCGATCGCTTCATTGCCAACTTGCTCACCCATTGTCAAACACCCGTTATTTTAGGCATCAATAAGGCGGATCAGCAGGCTGGGCTGGGGGAGGCCGGGGAGGCCAGGGAAGCAGGGGAGGCAGAGGAAGCAGAGGGAGACGCACCCCTCACTCCACACTCCACACTCCACACTCCACACTCCACATCCCACATCCCACATCCCCTCGATCGCACCTACCACGAACTTGCTACTAGTCAGCAATGGCAGGTTGCTAAGTTTTCAGCACTGACTGGAGACGGCGTAGAGGCGCTACAGGAGCAACTTATTCAGTCTTTGGAACCAGGGCCTTACTACTACCCACCCGATCTAGTTACGGATCAGCCAGAGCGGTTCATTATGGGAGAACTGATTCGAGAGCAGGTGCTGTTGTTGACTCGTGAGGAAGTACCGCACTCAACGGCGATCGGCATTGATCGCGTGGAAGAAGAGCCAGCTATTACCCGCATTCTGGCGACTATTTATATTGAGCGTCCGTCCCAAAAAGGCATTCTTATTGGTAAGGGAGGCGAAATGCTTAAAGCGATCGGATCTGCTGCGCGTCAACAAATTCAGAAGCTAGTGGCAGGCAAGGTCTACCTGGAGTTGTTTGTTAAAGTGCAGCCTAAATGGCGACAGTCCAGCGCTCGGCTCGCTGAATTAGGATATCGGGTAGAAGAATAGAACAGCCAATGGATGTGTCAGAACTCAACCAATGCCGAGTTGCTTTAGGGCAGTCGCACGCGCTCGTTCGGATAGCTTATCTAATAAAATATGCTCAGAGTCGTCAATCAGCTCTTCTTTTTGCATCAGTTCAATCATCGTTTGGTGGAGCAAGGCTTCTACTTTTGCCCCTTGTTCCGCCAGCCAAAAGTGAGTTTCAGCATCTTGGGGAAACTGTTCGATACAGGTCATGGTGTAGTTACGAAATGTTCTAACCTGACGCAAAAGTCGGGCCAGGTAGCCAGGGCATTCACAGGCAACAACTTCTGCGGCTCGACAAATTTCGACAAGCGCCTCGTCAGAAACATCAGAGATTTTAATCGTTTGCTTGGTGTCAGTCATTGTGGAGGTTCATTGGGATCATTGTCTATTCAACCCGAATGGGTCTTAAAGCTATCAGAGTCAGAAGGAGTATTTTTTTTTGCTTAAGCCTGTAAATTTAATCACATCAGCAAAACATACTCTCACTAGACTCACGGCTATTGCCTCAACGTAAAAAACAGAGGCTTCATTTTACTTTACATGTAGTTTTTGACCTGTATTACACGTGCAAGACGATCGTTGTTTGGGAGGGGCTTTGTGAAAGCGGCTTTAATGACTGCTGCTGGAGACCCTAGTGTCTTACAGATCGGTGAGTTGCCAGAGCCAACGCTACAGCAAGAAACGGAATTGCTCGTGCGGTTAAAGGCTGCTGGCGTGAATCCAATTGATACCAAGTTACGTCAGCGTGGCACATTCTTCCCTGATCGCTTGCCCACGATTTTAGGCTGCGATGGGGCAGGCATTGTCGAAGCAGTCGGCGCAGCGGTGCATCAGTTCCAACCCGGAGATGAGGTGTATTTCTGCAATGGCGGGTTGGGTGGGCACCCCGGCAATTATGCGGAGTGGGCGATCGTCGATGCCCGTTTTGCCGCTCGTAAGCCAGCAACAATGAGTTTTGCCGAAGCGGCTGCGGCACCGTTGGTATTGATTACGGCTTGGGAAGCGCTGTACGATCGGGTAGCCCTGCAAGCGGAACAACGTATTTTCATCCATGCAGGGGCTGGCGGCGTTGGGCATGTGGCCCTTCAGCTTGCAAAATTGCGTGGTGCTGAGATTTGTACGACCGTCAGTACGGAGGAGAAAGCACTTTTTGCTAGAAATTTAGGGGCGAGTCAGGTCTTTTTCTACCAAGATACAAACGTTGTGCAGGCCGTGATGCACTGGACGCACGGGCAGGGTGTGGATGTGACGTTTGATACGGTGGGTGGCGCAGCTCTGGGCCAATCGTTCGCTGCAACGAAGGTTTACGGTGATATTGTGACTATTCTAGAGGCCGACCCAGCAACGAACTGGAAAATGGCTCGTTCCCGCAATCAACGGGTAAGTTTTGAACTGCTGCTGCTGCCAATGCTGCAAGGGCTGGAGGCGGAACGACAGCGGCAGGCTCACATTCTGCAACAGTGTGCAGAGTTAATCGATGCGGGTCAACTGACGCTGCACATCAGCCAAACGTTTCCTTTAAGTGAGGTGGCAGCGGCGCATCGATCGCTCGAAGCGGGTTCGACAATGGGGAAGCTCGTTTTGGTGATGGCTTAGACAGGAACAGGGAATAGGGGACAAAGAGAAAAGGGAAAAGGGAAAGGGGAGACTGGAGCGATCGGTGCGTGGGCAGAAGATACAGAGCGAGTGGGCTGACCTTGATTGCTGATGCCAGACAGGGCAGGGAAGCAATGTCAATTCAGGTTTCCGTCCTGATGGTTGGGCAAAGTACCGTATTGGGTAGTAGTTCTTGTGCCTTGTTGATTGTTCACGCATGAACCCTGCTGTTTGCCTCTCATGATCATTGCTGGCTGCGAAGGGTCTCGATCGCGCAGCCAGGTTACTTACCTCCCAATACTGGTCTAAGTTTTATGCGTATCTCTACGGCAACCACGCTTGTGTGTAGCTCTCTTGCTACTGTGGCGTTCTATCAAGGCTTTGTAGCACTTTTTCCTCATCTTGCACATCCTGATGATGCAGATTCTCAGTCAAAGCAGGATGGTACTAAAACAGAGGCCGAAAAGACAGCCAAGCCTGCGATCGTCGCACCTGAGTCTATGCCAGCCGTAAGCATTGATGCTGGGGCGAAGGTACCCACTCAAGCAGAACCAGCGGTGGCTCAACGTCAGGCGGTAGCGCTGAGAAAGCTACCGAAGGTCAACCTGCCACCAACGCTGCGCTCGATGCGCTCAACAATGGCTGAGCGTGCAGGGGAGGTTTCTACACAAATGCCAAGTAGCGTTGCCTTGCCGGAAACCATGTCTACTGGTGACACCGATTTTGGGGCTAGCCGGGAAGTCTCTTCGATCACCGCACCTGTCGCCGCTCTCACTGATGTGAAAGGGCATTGGGCAGAAGGATACATTGAGTCGCTAGCAGTCAAGGGAATTGTGCGAGGGTTTGTCGATGGCAAGTTTCACCCGGATGAACCTGTGACATCGGGGCAGTTCACCATGATGGTGGAGAAAGCCTTCCAGGTTGCGCCCATTACCTATGGTGATCTACAGCGGCTTAAGGGCGATCGACCCACGCGTGCCGATGCTGCTGCTTTGATTTACAACACCCTCGCGAAAGCTGGCCCATCGCCTGTCGCAACGGCTGTACAAATTAGTGGTGCAGTGCCTCGCCCTGGCATTTATGCCGTTCCCAGCAGTAGCGCAACGTCACGTCCAACGGTTGGTTTGCCCACGGTTTCACAGGCAATCCAGCAAGCGGGTGGTGCTTTAACGGGGGCTGATCTGCGTCAGGTGCAAATTCATCGAGTGAACGATGTCACCGAACGCCAGGTGATCAATGTGGATGTGGCACACGCGCTGCAAACAGGCGATCGCAATCAAGACCCCGTTTTGCACCAGGGCGATAAGCTCTTTATCCCAGCAGCGACTGCAACCACTAGCGAAGTCACCAGTCCATTACCAAAACCAGCACACTCGATTAGTCTGGCTGAGCCTTCTAAGTAAATAGCGATCGATGCGTGTTGCTCATGCTCTTTCATCGCGTTGCTCTGCCGTTTCAGCACTGCTCTGGGTTACGGGCAAGTAGGGCAACACGCGATCGCTACTAAACAGCGTTCCAGCAACCACGCAAACAGGCACGGCGATTAAGCTGACAAACGGTATGCTTACCAATACCAGGCACGCCCAGCTAAAGGTGGCACTGGCGGGTAGCGATCGAGCAAACAGCCCTAATTTCTGGCGAAAGCGAAAGCGACGGCGTTCTAACGGCGCATCGAGAAAGTCTAGCCCAACTAACAGTGCAGCCAGTGCGGCTCCCCCAACGCTGGCGATCGTCGTGCCCAGTGGTGGCAAGAAATTCAGCATCAACAACGGCACCCCAATCACCACCAGCAACAGCAGCTTTTTAAGCTGAAAGGTGACGGCCCGCCAAATGTCTTGCAGCGCCCGGCTCAAACTGGGTGAACCAACGGGGATCTCTCCTCCCCGTAGTCGTTCGGTTTGTTCTGCCAGGTTGCCATACCAGGGCGCACCCAAAATGGCACCAAACTGTACCAGCAGTAATCCTGTAATGACGAAAAGCGCGATCGCCATGAGAAACCGCAGCACGTCGTCCAGAAACGTTGCGCCTGTGGGTAGCCAGGTCAAAAGACGAGAAGCCCAGGGTGGCAACGTCGCAACCCATTGCGCGAGCCAGGTTGGCACACCCGAAGCCCATTGATCAATGCCTCGCCAGCCAGGAAGCAGTAGCCCAACATAAAGGGCTGCCCCAACCACAAGGTTGACCAGAATGGGAATCACCACCCCACCCCACAGGCGAGAATGCTGATAAATAAACAGCAACGCCTGGAGCGGGTAAGTTGCTCCGGTAACAACGCCAACGGGCAACGCTCCAACGCGATGGAGGATCTCAGAATCTGGCTCTTCTGTCATGGTATTTCTGCAAACGTTTCATTGAGGCTAACTGGGAATGGCAACGATCGCCATTGCGATCTCGGTTAGAACAGAGCGCAATGGCATCTAGATAAAGTGGATAACCCACTTCCAGTTTGCCAGAGTGCCGCTAGAAAGCTGGGTTCTATAGATTTAGTGTGGTCTCTCTCTACAGAAACATGGCAAGCAGAAGCAGTCTTCTCTAAGATGTGCGAACAGGTTCAGCAAAAATGCAATTTGTCAATTGCTTGTAACTGTTGTTTATATTCGCACCTCTCTATTCAGGCTCTCTCATGAACAACAAGCAGGAGATTCAATCGACTCCGGTTTTAGGAGATTTACGGCAAGGCATCTGGTTACTGGGTACTTCTTTTTGGGTGTTTGGCATCCTCGATCGCAGCCTTGCCTCCTTCTCAGATGGTTATCTTTCTGCCATCGATATCGTGCAGTTGCTGACGGCATCATTCTTCTTTGTGAGCTGGCTTTTGCTCAAGCCAGCCAGTCAAGTACCAGCCAGCCAGACAAAGGTCAGCGAAAGCAGCGATTAACCATTTGGGGCACAGTGAGTCAGCGACTGTCCTTTTACTAATCCTGTTCAAACACCCGACCCAGGGCGGCTGGCGGAGTGCTATGAATTGTCTGGGTTGCCGCTCGGCTCAAAGCTGGCGGTAACCGTTTTAATAGTCTCTCCAACCATTCGCTAGATGTCAGCACCAAAAATAGAATCATCAGCACAAACGGCGCGACGGTCAGCACTTGTGTGGGAACGTCGGGTACAGCACTTTGAGCAATGCTAGCAACTGATTGCAAAATGCCGAAGAAGTAGCAGCTTAGTGCCACGCGCAGCGGATTCCAACCGCCAAAGATGACGATCGCCAGTGCAATCCATCCATACCCCCCTGTATGGCGATGGCTCCACCCCGCTTTAAAGTCTAAGGCAAACGCCGCACCAGCGATTCCCATCAAGGCCCCACCAAATGTAGTGTAAAAGTAGCGCATCAAAATAACATTGGTGCCTCTTGCAAAGGCCGCAGCAGGCTGTTCGCCGATCGCCTGCAACATTAACCCTGCGCGAGTACGGTAAAAGTACACCCAGGCCAGCACAATTAACCCAAAGCTGGCATACACCAGCAAATCGCTTTGAAATAGTAGTTTGCCAACAAAGGGAATATCTTGCAGGAATGGCAAGTTTAAATTAGGAACCGTTGGGCCAGGGATGCGCACAAAGGTGTTGCCCAAAAACGACGAAAGATCAGCACACAGCAATGCCAGCACAAACCCGATCGCCACCTGAGACTGTTTTAACGTCAGCGCACTAAACGCCACAATCAGCGCGATCGCCGCCCCTACCAGTGCCGCACTTGCAAAGCCCAACAGCAAACTGGGCGTGTCACCTAACCCTTCAGTTGTTTTCGCCACCGCAAACCCAGTCATCGCCGCCAGCATAATCGTCCCTTCGGCTGACAGATTGATGACACCTCCGCGCTCTGTAATCGTTTCGCCAATGCAGGCAAAGACGAGCGGTGTAGCAGTAGCGATCGCGGTGGCGAGGATAGCAATAATTTGAGCAGTATCCATAGGTGAAGGGGAAGGGAATAGGAAGCAGGGGAAGCAGCGGGGGAAGGGGAGCTACCCATTAATTAATCTGCATCAACACCGTCCCACAGTTGAGAAAGCGGTAGCCGCTCCCTGCCTTTGCTTGCTGAAGCGCTCTTCGCAGACTTGCTTTTACCGACTCAACGGGTGTGTCATCAGGATCATTTTCTGCGCCCTCCGACGACTCCGGGAACAAAACGATGACACGCACACGAGTCTGAGCCGCCCTTGGAAGCGGCTCATCTAGAGACAAATTTCCCTCTTCATCAATCTTGCCTGTGACTTCAACCGCTTTCATCGGTTCATCCTCAATCCGCCTAGAACTCAAGGATAACTGACCTTAACAAGCAATTCTCAGGATTTTGATCAAGGCGTTTTAGAATAGCCAAACCTGTATCCTATCCAGTGCCATAAAATTCATTCAAGATAGTGCGAATCTCATTCACATTAATACCATCTCTGTCTGATTTTGAGTAGATCGTTAAGAGCAGTACGTTTATAGGCGATTCAACTTGATAGATAGCGATCCTATTTGGATTGTGAGAAAGGATTCCACTGGAATCCTTTCTCACAAAGCCTCTCAATCTCACAAATGATTTAGGATTGCTAGATTAGGCGATAATCAGCGCTTTTACCTTTCTGGATATTGCTGTTCCGAACTCTGACCTTGAAGATGAGGTAGCCGTCACCGATCCCGGAGAGACGATCGCCGACAAAGTTTTTAATCTTTAACTCATCAATCACAGGCTGACTATCAGCACGGATACTACGATAGCGCTTTGACGAGATCCGCAACTCCTGCTGAAACTCAGGAGTAAGCTCGATTTGAATTTCAGGCTAGAGTCCTGAGCTTTATTCCTTACTTCCCATTCTCTTTCTGCCTATATCCTTCCATCTGCAAATGCGTCACAATGTCGGACTCTATTGTGGCTCTTCACTCTTTCCAGATTCATCCTTGCACTAAGGCTTCACGCCCAACTGCTCTGTCGGCGATAGCACTTGAGGTTGAGGCGTACCAGAACTGGTATCGGCGGGTTTGCGATCGCTCAGCCCACGACCGAGCAGCACAAACAGCACTAGCATGCCCTGAATGACACCTGCGAGAGACGATTCCAGGTTGAGGGAGAGGGGCAGTTGCAGACTACCGATATTGAGTGCGCTGAAGAAGAAGGCAACAGGCAGAATCAACCAGGCGTTGAAGCCAACCAGCATGGCGATTAGCAGTGCTAGAAAGCCGAGATTACTGGAAATGCTGGGAATCAGCCGATGGAAGACGGCCAGTACCTGTAAGGCTCCAGCAATACCTGCAAAGGCACCGCAGATACCAAAGGCACTGAGCAGTTGGCGAACCGAGGGAATGCCCAAAATGTAGGACGCTCTCAGGTTTTGTCCTACGGCACGAAGCTGTAAGCCGAAGTAAGTCCCGCGCATAACGACCATCGTGATGGCAAGCACTGCGATCGCGATCAGCAATGAAACGGGGCTGGCTTCTGTGTTGCCGATCGTCGGTAGCCAGAGCGATTCACTAAACTGCTCGGTACCACTCATGGAGGCGACCCCTTCGCGTTTCCACGGGCCGAAGATCAGGTACAGCGCGAGTCCCTGTGCGGCAAAGTTGAGTCCCAAGCCCGCAAAAATTTCGTTGATGCGACCGTAGACGTTCAAAATGCCCGCTAGCAGCCCCCACAGCAAGCCGCCGCCTGCACCAACGACGATCGTCAGCAATATCACCAGAGGAGCCGGAAGCAAATCCTGTAACAAGCGCATACTCGCCGTTGCCGCGATCGCCCCTGCCACAATCTGCCCTTCAATGCCCAGGTTGTACAGCCCAGCCGTAAACGTGAACAGCAAACCACAGGTACACAGCAGCAAAGGAGCCAACGTGGCAATCACCCGCGCGAATTGATCAGTTGTGCCAAAGGCACCCGACCACATACTGCTAACAACCTGCACTGGAGACGCGCCCACCAGCGCAATCATGATGGCAATCAAGATCAGCGAAAGGACAACTGAGCCAAGCTGGTAGTAGAGCGTTTTAGACATCAATGACTCATGGGTGCCACGCAACGACTGTAGAAGTAAGCACGATCGGTTTAATTTAGTGGTTCTACTCGATCTTAGATGTGTAAGATTCTACCGTCTTGGCACCATTACATAATTCATTGCTCCGTAGACCTGACCATGCTTAAGCAGAAACGATCGAAACAAGAACATGATTAGTAGGACAGGCGATCACACAGCTTACTGCCAGGTTTCGCTGCGGCTAATGGTTGATAGAGAAGCGCTTGACAGTGTTCAATCCAATCTATGGCGAGAGGGGCGATCGCGCTGTCCGTTTCACTTGGGTGGCATGACGATGGGGATTTCCTGGTTTCGCGGCTTTGCTCAATAGTGCAACCAGTACACCCGTATCCAACAAAATCTGTGGTTTCATGACTTGCCAAAGTCTTTCATGTAGCTCTTATTGGTGGATAGGTCAGGCGGTAATCCTTCCAAACAACCAATTAAGTCTCCAGCAACGTTAAGGAACGACATGGATTCATCTGTCATTTCAGGTTGCTCAGAAGAGAGATCTGAGGTTTCATCAATCACCAACACTACCTTAAACGTTCCAGTAGGTAAATCTTTGGGTAACTGGATTTTGAGTTCTTTGGTGGATGTAATCGAATCCTGCCCGTTGTGCGGAATCCCATGCCCACTGAAAAAGAACCAGAAGTTGTCGCCATCCTTCATGAATGATGCTGCAAAGATTTGTCGCAAGACTCGCAGCAGATTCGCTCGAAACGGTTCCGTCGCTTTACCGCCAACGGGGGGCGAATCATCGGTAAACAAAAAGGTGCGATCGAATATGGCTTCTTGCATCAAAAAACTGTGCATCGCTTCTGCATCCCGCTTGGCGTAGTTCAGCGGTTGTAAGAAGCGGTATTGATTAATGCCAATAACGATCGCCCAATTGCTTGCCATCTCATTCGTTGGAATTGTGAGGAAATAACGTCACGATTGCTTTCGAGGTTTTAGACCTCCGAGGTTTCCGAAACCTCGGAGGTCTTAGTAGCTGATTAAGTTTTGGCATCTGATCGCTTGAATTTGAGCTTGATCGCTCCTTTCCCAGCCGCTTTGCCGCCTGCCACTAATTTAACTTCCCCTTCCCCGCTGATTTCTACGGATAGCTCCACCTCATCTAGCTTCATGCCCGATTCTGCATCAATCTGCTGATCGACTTGCTTGAATAAGCGCCCAACCAGTTGCAAAAACTGATTCATGTTTTGCTCTAGCTGTGAGACAGGCAACCGGACCTCCTTCAGGCTGGCGATGCGTTTACGGACTTCTTCGCTCCAGCCTCGTTGACCGTCGATCGGTGCAAGAGCTTCCTCGGTTTCATCCGTTACAAGCAGAATATAATCTTCCGGCATAAATTGCGTGAGCTGAGAGATTAATCCGATAATAGCCTCCAGCACGTTAATGCGGTGTCTTACTGTTGCGTTAGCAGTTCTTGTTTCTGCAAACGCTGTACCTACTTCTGCATGAACTGTGGTTACTTACGCTCAAGTTGTTCCTACTTCCACTCAAGCAGAAGTAAGGAATGATGAAGCTGCAGTGACTAACGCTAAAGCTGTAGTGACTAACGTTAAAGCGATGATAAAGATCGCTCTTTCGAGCTTTACACCCAGAGCTTTGGATGCGCCCCATGGCCGCTGAGAACGATGACGCGATCGCTGTGCTGCGTATACATCAACCTGCAAACTTTAGATGAGCAATAATCGGTAACTCCAACAAGTTTGCACTAAACAAACGCTTTGAGAAGAACAAAATTTCTAAATTTTCTACTTCACTCGAAGTTGGGTTCAATCGTGCGATGACGTCTTCGCCCAGTTCTTCAGACTCTTGCTCACAGGTGTTTAAAATTAGGTACTGACAGAGAGTTCTTGGGGTCGATCGCCCAGCCGTCCGCCAATCATTTGTCCCAGGCGATCGACGGTCAACTCTGTGGCATCAATGGGTTCGGAAACCGCGTCACCGCTGAAGACGATGATGCGATCGCTGTATTGCATAATTTCGTCCAAATCAGACGAGGTGAAGATAATGGCAGTGCCGCCTTCACAACGGGCAATGAGCTGTTGCCAGACCCACAGCACCGATTCGATGTCTAACCCGCGAGTGGGATGTTCCATGAGCAGGAGGTTGAGCGGCACGGGGAGGAGGGCAAGCTGGGTGCGCTGTTGATTGCCGCCTGAAAGCCGTTCGACGTGGGTTTGGGGTTTACCGCGAATGTTGAAGAGGGCGATCGCGCGCAGGGTTTTTTCTAAGGTGCCTTTCCAATCGACAAACCAGCCTCTGGGCGGGGTACGTAGGGCAACGTGTTCGTGAATAGATAAGCCTCGGATTAACCCATCCCGGAGGCGATCAGCGGGTGAATAGCCAATTCCGGCACGCAAATAATCGCGGTAGGGCTTGGCGGTCATATCAACCCTATGAACGTGGAAGCTGCCTGCCGATGCCTTAAGCAGTCCCGCGCAGAACAAGAGCAGAAGCTGCTGTCCACTGCCTTCCAGCCCTGCCAGTCCAATGACTTCGCCTTGCTGTATGGTGAAATCAGGCATCGTAAGGCTGAGGCGATCGGTCCTGAGGCGAATTTGCTGAAACTCAACGGCGACGGTCTCATGACGAGTGCTTGGCTTGGCAGGTGGTGCCAGTTCACGCCCAAACATCAGTTCGACCAACGTTTCGTCAGGGCAAGGAATTTCCAGATCACCAACTACCTGCCCCTGGCGCATGATGGTGACGCGATCGCACAGTTCGTCTACGTCTTCCAGCTTGTGGGAGACAAAAATGACCGATTTTCCTTGCGATGCCAGTAGCTTTGCGGCGGCAAACAGTTCATCTTTCTGGGAGGCCGAAATGCCTGTCGTCGGTTCATCTAAAATCAGTGTTTTCACCCCTAATGACAGCAGGCGCAAGATCTCAAGCTGTTGGCGTTCGCCTACGGTGAGATTGCTAACCTTTTCGTTGGCGTTGAGGGCAAAGTTAAACTGCACTGCCAGTTGCCGAAACTCTCGAAACGCCTGCCGTCTCCTGGTAAAGAGACTGCCCGACTTGCCCACCAAAAAGTTATCCAGTACCGACAGTGGCGGAAAATCCAGCGGATCTTGGTGCAACATCCCAATACCAGCGGCGATCGCGTCGGCGGGCGTTTTCACCTCAACGGGCTTGCCGTCGAGTAGAAGCGTGCCGCGATCGCGGGTAATAAAGCCGCTGAGAACCTTCACCAAAGTGCTTTTTCCGGCCCCATTCTCACCCAGTAGCCCGTGAATGCTGCCTGCTTCTACCGTTAGCGAAACAGCATCGTTTGCTTGTACAGGCCCAAACCGTTTGCAGATATTTTTCAGCTCAACTTTCATGACAGGGAGGGGAATGGGGAACTCGAAACAGATGAGGCTCAAGGTTCAAAGTACGTCGCTTGAACCTTGAGCTTCCATACTTTAGCCCGTCTACTTACTCGATCCCTCCATCCCTGCTAGCAGTTGTGGCATGTACCAGATTTGTTGATCGGTTGCGGTTTCCCCAGCTTTGACAAACTCGGTTTTACCATCCTGAAACTTGATTGACCCTTTGTAAAGGTTGATGCTGCCGTCTCCAAGCCCTTTGATAAAAGTGTCGATGTACTGTTTGTTGTCGCCCAGCGCACTACCAGGCAAAAAGCCAATCATTGACGTTTCAGAACTGTTGATGTCTTTCCAATCTGGCCCTAACCAGACAAATTCGCTGCTCAGCTTGCCATCGACAGCCTTTTTGACTGCATCAGTATATGGCAGTCCCCAGTTGTAGTAGGGTACACCCAGGCACACATCAGGCGCGAGATTACAGCCAGTTTTCAAGTCATAGTGGACATACTTGACTTTTTTGCCAGCCGCTGCCGCTTTTTTGGTTTCAGTCGCCGCTTCAGGCGTGTCGATACCCGACATCACCACATCATAACCACCGTTAAAGTAGTCATTGACCACTTTAGTGGGATCGAGTGTGACACCAGGAATGTTGAACCAGAAGCCGATCCAGGTCACTTTAAACTTCAGATCGGCTGGCTTCTTTTTAAGATAGTTTTCCCAGCAGTACTTTGCGCCTAGATAAGCAGCCGACACATAGCGACGGGTCTCATCATTAATCAAAGGCCCCAGGTAGCCAATTTTGCCCGTCTGAGTGCCCAGTGCAGCGGCGCAACCGGCCATCATTTTGCCGTATTCCATCCGACCCATAATGTTGCTGAGGTTCGGTTGATTTTTGAAGTTCTTGCCTTCTTTCCAGGCGTAGTCTCCAGAGGCGTGAATGACGCTCACATCAGGATGCTTTTTGGCGGTTTCGAGTGCATCGTCTTTGAAGTCATCGGAGTTAAAAATGACGAGTTTCGCACCTTTCCCAATGAGTTCATCGGCTACCTGAGTACCTTTCACGTTTGGACGATCGGCAGGATTGACCTTATCCACATAGTCAAATTTGACCCCAGATACATTCTTGAGAGCGGTTTGTATCCCTTCATACTGCGCCTGGTTCCAACCACCGTCATCTTTAGGGCCAACGATGACCATACCAACTGTGTATGCCTTACCGCTTGCCTGCGCTGAAGGTGAACTGGAGGCAGACGGAGAGGCCGTGGGAGCGGGGCTACTACACGCGCCGACGAGGACACTTAAGGCGGCAACGTGCCAAAAACGGTGCATTACAGTAAGGGTGCGATCGAAAAGGCTGATGTTACGTGCAATTGGTCGATTCATACGTTTAACGGACTTTAGCTGATCAGGGGTCATGATTTACCGCTCTATGCTTGAGGATTTCGATACACGGCTAGTTTGACGAGTTAGACTCGCACTTTCGGTGGGAGCGAACCACTAGAGACGTTGACTAAGGCGAAACGCTGACATCTGAATACGGCGGCGGACTGTCTACACAGATGCTCAACGATCGCAGCTTCGCTTTCCAATTAAGGCGATCGCTTCTTTCAGAAATGTATAATCGATTACTTTTAGCCGAATGCGCCTTGCAACCGATCGCGTTGCAGTAGCAAGGTTGCTTTAGCTCACGCTTGTAAGTTTGATGGGTTGCGGTGCTATTGAGTCACAGGGTACGCATGACGTCACGCAGGTTATCTTGCCCGATCGCGCGCAAACAGGCTTGACGACTCGCTTGGGCTGTATACGTAAGCTGAATTGCCAAATAGCTAGATGGTTTATAACGCAAACGTTCTGACCATTCGATCGCCACAATACCCGGTTTCACTTCAGTTCCGTTCCAGTAGGTCTCCGGGTAAAGCGCGGCGGCGGCTGTTGCGTCCAAACGATACAAATCAAAGTGGTAAAGCGGTACTCGCCCATCTAAATATTCATTGATTAATGTGAATGTGGGACTGTCGATCGCCTCTTGAATTCCCAGTCCTTCACCAATCCCCTGCACCAGCGTCGTTTTGCCACTGCCCAGATCCCCTTCTAGCAAAAGCGTACTTTCCGCTGGCAACAAACGACCCAGCCTCACGCCGAGCGATCGTGTGGCGGCTGCATCCGGCAGAAAAATGGTTTTCGCATGATCACGCATTGCCTAAGCTCAAGTTGGAAGGTCGTAGAGATAAAAAGGCTCATTGAACAAATGGCTCGCCTCCATTCACCGCTCAATGCTTCGGGCGTAGGGCCAAAAGCGATCGTGAAGAAAGCTGGCTCAAGATTCAAGGTCCATCGACTTTTTTCATGACTTGCAGCTCATCACGTCAAATTGAGTATCGCCGTTCGCCACTGTAAGTCCCCAATGGGTAAGCGTAGAGCGTCCTGAAACCTGTGGAACATTGGTGCGGAATGATTTTGCGACGGTACAGCGCGCAGCGGCGGTTGGATAGTTCTTCTTCAACCGTTCAAATTCTATTGGTCGTAGCACCAGCCACTCTGGTTGCAATCGGTTAATCATGGCATCCAGAGAACGGTGCTCTGGTGGCAGTTGCTTTAAAGCTTGCAGCGCTGTTGGAGAGGTCAAGCCCGGAAAGTCGTACAGCTTCGCGCGTGAGTAGTAGCCCACGTAGCCTGCCGATTCGGAAACAACGGCTTCTCCATGCGGCACGACCTGACCCAGATACTCACCCAGCGGTTTCCTAACATGGTTTTCGATCTGTTGCACCTGCGCTTGAATGGGGAAGGAAAACGGGATGTGGACTGCAAAAAGGATGGCTAGTGTCACCGCTAACAAATTAGACCCTGCCACAGAGAGCCTTTGTAACCGATGAAGCCCAGCAGCAGCAAACAGAACAACCAACGCCATGAAGGGGATCACATACCAGGAAAAGTAGTCGTTCCCAACCCAGGCAAAGTAGTAGATGGTAAAAATCACGACATAGGCGATCGCCACCCACAAACCCCTGACCTTACGAGTTGACCATATCCCTAAGAGCGCCAGCGACAGGATCAGCACGGCAACGGCAGCAAGAATCGGCTGAGGAATGGGGGTACTCAAGACGAAATGAGCATCCACAAAGGGAGCAAAGAATTTCCAGCTTCCCGCATGGACAACAGTCAACTGGACACTAAACCATGTGAGCCAGGCATTGATACCAGCCAGCAGAGACGGCGGGGGACTAGACCAGATTAAAGACTTCACCGCGATCGTATGGGGAATCGGCGAACCATAGTAAAACGTGGCAAACAAAAACCAGGGACTGGCGACCACAAGCGTCATGAGAGCGGCCTGAAAACCTGTTTTTCGGTTTTGCCAAACGAAGTAGAGGAGCGCTGGGAGTACCCACAGGCAAAAATCTGGACGCACTAGCAGGCCCAACCCCAGGCAGGCTCCAGCCAGACGAGCTTGCTTCTCCATGACGAAATACGTACCAGCCAGCAGAATCGCTGTAGCGACCTGAGTTTCCATCCCCGCCATGCCGTAAAAGATTTGATATTGGCTCAGTGCCAGATAGGAAACGGCAAAAAAGGTAGCCCATTGATTTAAGTTAAGTTTTTGAGCGATGAGATAGGCATACGTGATTGTGATCACAGTCGCCAGGAGAGACGCAAGCCGCAGCATCAACAACCCGGCACCCGGCACGATCACTTCTCCAGCTAACGGAATGAGTACGGAGAGGGCTGAGGTGAAGCCATGCACCCGTCCTTCACCGTAATGATGCGTTAAACCTAAGCCGGAAACAGCGCTGACAGCATGGGTAATTGTGATTAAGGAGTCTTCCCACACCCGATCGGTATAGAGCCAAAAACTAAGACGTGCAACTAGCCCTGCCACTAACGTAAGCCAAAGCAACGGTAACGTTGGCAAAACATGAAGCACCCAGAATTTGAGCGATCGCAAGGAAACATCTTCACGTTTGCTTGCCATTAGCGTGATTACCAAGATTGACTAGTTGAGCATCATACCAGGCTTTGCTGAGAGGGGACGCATCTCATTCTTTCCCACCTCACAATCCTTGCACCCGACCGTACCAGCGCAGCAGCACGCGTGCGAGTTGTTCAGGGTCGTGGCGAACGAGTCCCGTTTGTTCATCTTCATCCATGACGCTTGCCAATACAATCCGGCGGCCCAACCGTGCTACGACATCACGATCGAGCGGGACAGGGTTAGAACTTTCCTGGGCATAGCGAATATGTGCTCTCGCTGAAGGCGTTTTCTTTTGCACCAGCACCGCGCCAAAGAGGGGTTGACCACACGCCTGGTCGATCGCCCGAATGTGATCACCCACACTGTAGCCCACCGTTTCGCCCTCCTGCGTCATGATGTTGCACACATAGATACGAGGCACGTTGCGCTGGGCGATCGCGGCTGTAATCTCTGGCACGAGTAAATTTGGGATAATACTGGTGTAGAGACTCCCTGGGCCAATGATGATGTAATCGGCTTCAGAAATGGCTTTGACGGCTTTGGGTAAGGCGGGTGGATTAGCGGGCGTGCAGCCGATTCTGACAATGGTGCCGTTGGCTTCAGTAATGCTTGATTCGCCCTCAATGTAGCGACCATCCGCTAACTCTGCCCACAGCCGGACATCGCTCAGGGTGGCAGGCAACACCTGCCCACGCACGGCTAAGACACGAGAACTAGCGGCAATCGCCTGCTCTAGGTCACCTGTCACTTCACTCATGGCGGTCAGAAACAGGTTGCCAAAGCTATGCCCTGTCAACCCATCGCCTGCTTTAAAGCGGTACTGAAACAGCTCGGTCAACAGCTTCTCTTCGTCTGCCAGTGCGGCCAAGCAGTTGCGGATGTCTCCAGGAGGCAGCACGCCAATTTCCCGCCGTAGTCGTCCAGATGACCCCCCATCATCCGCTACGGTTACGATCGCGGTGATATTAGCGCTATAGCGTTTCAGCCCACGTAAAAGGTTGGACAATCCCGTCCCGCCGCCAACCACGACAATGCGAGGCCCTCGATGCAGCCGTCGATGGGTTAGCAGCAGGTCAATCAGTTCTTCCTCCCCTTCGGGCATCAGCACTTCGGTAATCGACCCCAGCGTGCGCGTTTGCCCCCACCAGACCAGCAAAAACCCAATGAGCATTGCCAACGGGCCGCTGATGTAGCTGGGAATGATATCGGTAATGCGATCGAGCGTCTGCCGAAGAAACTGAGTCGTATAAAATACGGGTGTCAGCTTGAGCCAGATGGCAAAGCCAAGGGTCGTTAGCAGCACACCACTCGCGCTTAGTAAGAGCCAACGCTTGACTAGCAGCCCTGGTGCCAGCCACTTAAACCACTGGTTAACTCGGCTGGGAGTACGATGACGCGACTCTTGTCGCAGCACATGAAGCGCCTGTTTCAGTAACCCGATTGTCATGGCTGGTTACGCACGGAGATTAGAACTATAGAGGGATGAAGCAAAATTGGCATCTGTCTAGCAGAAGAATAGCTTAAGTTTTTCACTTCTATAGACTGTTCGATAAGTGAAGCGGTTCAATCAAGGGCTGCGAGGCGCTCGGCGGTTCTGCCATCGATCCCACCGAACTATTTCTATTGACAGAGGTTAACGGCTCACCCGTGGCTCCTTCAAAATGCGCTAGCATGGCATCCAAAATGCAGTTGACTCCGTCTAGCAGAGTGTACTGCTCTGGTAAATGCAGGTGGGTAAATGCTGAGAAAGTCATCTCTAGACGATCTGAATGCCCCGAACCACGCTAATGTTTGTGAGTTCAGAAGATTTTCTAGGCTGGTTTCATGAAGGTCGGAGCCGCATCCGCAAGCAGCAGATTTAGATTGTTGCAAACTTGGACGGGTGCAGATTTAGATTGTTAAGGAGTGTCTGGTTCACATCCTAATGGCTGAAGCGCTGATTGAACTAAAGGGTGTTTCAAAGGCGTTTGGTAAAAATGTCGTACTGGATGCGGTCGATTTAACGATCTACCGTGGAGAAGCCCTGGCGATTATCGGCCCTTCGGGGACGGGCAAATCTACTATCCTACGCATTATTGCTGGACTGACCGCCCCTGACTCTGGGGAAATTTACATCCAGGGCCAACGACGGAAGGGGCTGATTGAAGATGGTCAAGATCCTATTGGCATTGGCATGGTATTTCAACAAGCCGCACTGTTTGATTCACTTACCGTGGATCAAAATGTGGGCTTTTTGCTCTACGAACATTCGCGTTTGTCGCGACGGCGCATTCGAGAATTGGTCGTGAAACGATTGGAGATGGTGGGTTTGGCTGATGTGAGCGATCGCTATCCTTCTGAGTTGTCTGGCGGAATGCGAAAACGAGTCAGCTTTGCACGGGCCATTATGGCAAACCCAGATAACCCCAGAGATACGCCTGAGGTGTTGCTCTATGATGAACCAACGGCTGGTCTTGATCCGGTCGCATCGACTGTGATTGAAGACCTGGTGCGTCAGCTTCAGTGTGTTGAAAGTGGCTGTAGCACTTACGTGATGGTGACTCATCAGCAAAGTACAATTCGTCGCACGGCTGATCGGGTTATTTTTTTGTATCAGGGGCATGTGCAATGGGAAGGCAGTGTACAGGCTGTGGATACAACCGACAACCCTTTGATTCGCCAGTTTTTTAGTGGCAACGTCAATGGTCCCATGCAAGTCATTGGCTAAGACGTAAATGAATGCAAATTAGGTACGGTAGCAGCAGAGAGGTCATCAGGAGCCGGAATCAGGAAAACTGCTACATTCTGGCTTCTAACTCTTGTATGCTCAGCCTAGATCTGTTCAATACCCACTGTCTCCCTACCTTAATGTCTCCCTACTTAGTGAGGACTCATCATGCGATCGCGAACTGTTCGGGAAGGCTCTGTTGGCTTGTTGCTTTTGTTAGGGTTGGGTCTTTTTGCGGGACTCATCCTCTGGCTGCGGGGCATCAGTGTTGGCAATCGTGGTTACAAAGTCATGATTGATTTTGCCAATGTTGCAGGTATGGAGGTGGGCACCGCCGTTCGCTATCGCGGCGTGGTCGTGGGTAAGATTACCAAAACGCGGCCAGGCCCAAACGGAGTAGAAGTGGAAGTCGAAATTTCGCCTGCTGATCTGCTGATTCCCAAAGATGTAACGGTGGAGTCCAATCAATCGGGCTTATTGGGCAGCACGTCGATCGACATTAATCCCGTCAAGCAACTCACAACCAACATTGACGCAAAGCCCCTGGATGCCAACTGCAACAATGATGTGATTGTCTGCAACAAAGCAAGACTGGCGGGTCGTGTGGGAGTCAGCGTGGATGAACTGCTGCGATCGTCGATGAATTTTGCCAATGCGTATAGCAATCCGTCCTTTGTGGCAGACGTGCAAACGGTGACGCGCAACAGCGCTCAGGCCGCTGCCGAAATTGCTGCCCTTAGCCGAGAGTTTAGAGGGGTCGCAAAGACAGTGAATCAGCAAGTTTCCACGCTTTCTGCCTCTAGCCGCAATGTCGATCGCACCGTGACCAAACTGGGTCTCACCGCCGATCAAGTCAATAGCCTCTTGGCGACCAATCGCTCAAACCTAGTAGGCACGCTCGGCAACATCAACGTGATTACGACGCAGCTTCGTACAACCGTTGCGAACCTAAACCCTGTTGTTAGCCAGGTGCAGCAGGGCCAATTGATTCAAAACCTGGAAACGCTCTCTGCCAACGCTGCTCAAGCTTCTGCCAACCTGCGGGATGTCTCCACGGCGCTAAATAGTCCCTCTAATCTAATGGTGCTACAGCAAACGCTCGATTCAGCCAGAGCGACGTTTCAAAATGTGCAAAAAATCACGTCTGACCTGGATGAATTAACGGGCGATCCAGCGTTTCGCGTCAATGTACGTAAGCTCGTCAATGGCCTCAGTGGTTTGGTTTCGTCGTCACAGCAACTCCAGCAGCAGGCACAACTGGCGCAAATTCTCACGCCGATCGCCGAAACGTCTGCCCATACCCCAACCCCTTTAACCAGCGATCGTCGTTCTACCGTAGAACCGTTACTGAAAACCTTGCCGCAGAAGACGGCGGAAGGGGTGGAGAGTCGGGAGTAGAGGGAATGGGGGGAGAGTTTTGAGTTTTAAGTTTTAAGTTCCGGATGAATTCTGCTTCTAACCTTATTCCTTCTGCCTTTTGTTGTGAGCTATCAGCGGTCAGTATCAGCGCTCAGCTTTCCACGCTCCACTGTCCCGCTTGCTGCTAAAAACCAATCACCCTAGCGAAGCCATGCCGAAGGCTTTACAACTTCTTTTGCCTTCTGCCTTTTCCCTAACTCCAATCGTCCCGCTTACTGCCGCGCCCTTTGTAAACTTGGGCTTCACGATGAAGCTGGCGTGCTCTGGCGTTTAACGTTTCATCGGTCAGGTTCCACTGCTTCAGTGCTTTATCGAGATCGGCTTGAATATCACGCGCACCCGGAAAGCCCCGGTAGCGAATCCGAAGACGGGCCAGCTCTGCCAAATTGTAATCGGTTAGGCCTTCAGCCAGTAGCGTGTTTACAATCTGGCGATCGCTACTCCAAAGGGGATGCTGTTGATCCGTCTGCTTTTCAGCCATAGGGTTGTGACGATAAGTAGGGATGGGTCGCTACAGTCTAAGAAGTATTACTGAAGCTACAGCGCTGATTGCTGTAGGGCTATTTTGCGGCACGGCTATTTGCAGCACGGCTGCTACGGGTAGCGCTCTGTTCAACTCAAGGCTGCTGCACTACGGTAGATGAGGGGGAGGCCATTCGTCAACTCTCATGAACCGAAACTATATTCTTGTCTAACGATCGAACCGCTACTGACTGACTCAAGCAACCTTAAACATGCACGCCATCTTATTTTTGTTTGAAAACTGAATTGTTGCAGTAGACTGGCTGGTAATCTTGAAGCAAGTGGCTAATCTGAGGCTCGCACACTGGGCTAACGGTGGTTCTGATTCACGGGAAGAGTTCCTAAGCCTGAGTTTGGGTACGTTGAGTAGTACAGTACGTTCGTGATCGTCAGACACTGCTGTACGTGTGTTAAAGGAGTGATGAGAAGCTGATGTCCACCGCGTTTCGATCTGCGACCCGTTCCCGGCGACCTTCGTCTGTTGGTCGATCGCCGCTTTACCCTGTACCAGAAAAGCCGCGATCGAGACGAGCTGCGCCTAAAAGTGCTCCTCCACTAAGAGCCGTTTCCACCTCGACTGCCAGACCAAAAGCAGGTGCAAGAGCTGGTGCACAAACAGTCAGGCAGCTACCGTCATCCCGTGCGTTCCCCTTATGGTTAAGGGCTTTAATTCAAGCGCAACGCGGTTCGTTGGTCATCGCCTTTATTTTGGTGATTGCAACCCTCATGGTTTATGGCAGTACCGTTTATACCCAGCAGCTTTGGAGTAAAGAGTACCGTAAGCTCAAAACACTTCAGCGCAACGAGCGAGAAATGACGGCAACGAGTGCAAGCCTGGAAAATCAACTGGCACTCCAGGCAGAGCGACCTGGTTCGAGGCTAGTGCCGCAAACGCCAGAGAGTACAATTTTTCTACAGCCCGCTCCGCAGCGCCAGCCTTTGGAAACCACGCCTAGCGTTCCCAGGGTTGAAGCGGCTCCCAATACGCCGCTGGGTTATTAAGGGATGTCGCTATGAGTAGTCCTCCTCGTTCTTTGTCGGCACAGCGGTCACGTCGCTTCCCCCTTCGTAGTCAGCCTCGACGCATTGAGCGCGCGGCTTTAGTCGAGCGGCCAACGTTTCGGTTGTTACTGGTGTGGGCGGCATTGGTTGCTGGCTGTGGGCTGCTCGTGCTCAATCTATTTCGCTTGCAGGTTGTACAAGCAAAGCAACTGCAAGCACGGGCGCAAGACCAACAAATGATGTACATGCGACCGTTTATTCCACGTCGGCAGATTATCGATCGACAGGGAACGGTCTTAGCACTCGATCGCCCGGTTTATACTTTATTTGCTCACCCCAAGCTGTTTAAGGTACCAAAGCCAGAGATTGCCGAAAAGCTAGCGCCTCTTCTGCGGCGATCAGCGGCTGAGTTGACCAAAAAATTTGATCAGGCCGAAACAGGGGTTCGCATGGAGTATGCACTCTCTGAAAGCACGGCTGATCAAATCACCAATCTGCAAATTGATGGTTTGGAACTGCTCCAAAGTCAACAGCGGCTTTACCCACAGCAAGAGATGGCGGCCGATGTGTTGGGTTATGTCAACGATGATCATAAAGGTCAGGCTGGGCTAGAGTTAAGCCAGCAAACGTTACTAGAGCGGCTATCAAAACCAGTGCGGCTTCGACGGATGGGCGATGGGTCGCTCATGCCCGATCAGGTGCCAGGTGGCTTCCTAAACTTAGATGATTGGCAACTGCAACTTACGGTGGATAGCCGCTTACAGCGCGTCGCTATCAACGCCTTACAGCAGCAGGTGAAAAAATTTAACGCCAAACGAGGAACGGTCATCGTCATGGATGTCCACGATGGCTCGCTCCTCACACTGGCAAACACTCCGTCCTACGACCCCAATCAGTATTTTAACTACTCCCTCGATCGATTCAAAAACTGGGCCTTGTCTGATCTTTATGAACCCGGTTCGACGTTTAAGCCCATCAACGTGGCGATCGCTCTAGAAACAGGTTCCATCAAACCAGATAGTGCTTTCTACGATGAAGGTCAGATTTATGTCAGCGGTTGGCCCATCCAAAACTTTGACTACTCCACCTCAGGCGGTAGAGGCCGCATCACCCTCACAGAAATTTTGGAATACTCCAGCAACGTTGGCATGGTGCATGTCGTACAGCAAATCAAGCCCGACGTTTATTACACCTGGCTCAAGCGCATCGGCATGGGTGATCTCGTTGGCATTGACTTACCCTCTGAAGCGTCTGGTCAGTTCAAAACCCGCAAGACATTCCTGGAATCACCAATCGAACGTGCAACCACCGCTTTTGGACAAGGCTTCTCGCTCACTCCCATTCACCTCGCACAACTCCACGCCGTACTCGCAAACGGCGGCAAGCTAGTAACCCCCCACGTCGTTCGTGGCTTGTTTGACAGCAAAGGACAACCCTACTGGCAGCCTAACATCCCCGCTCCTCGCCCTATCTTCTCTAAAGCAACGACGCAAAGTTTGCTTGCCATGATGGAAACAGTGGTCAGTAAAGGAACGGGTAAGAGCGCCCAAATTCCCGGCTACAGAATTGCAGGCAAAACGGGCACCGCCCAAAAAGCTAATCCTAACGGTGGCTACTTTGACCACGCGAAGATCACCAGTTTTGTCGGGATCTTTCCCGTCGAAGCACCCCGCTACGTGGTGATTGCTGTAGTAGATGAACCCAAAGGCGGCGACGCATTCGGTTCCACCGTTGCGGCCCCAGTGGTTAAAGCCGTGATGGAAGCCCTCATCAGCCTGGAGAAAATTCCCCCCAGTCCGGTAGAACCAAGTGCAAAAGCTGAGGACGTGATCAGGAGATAGAGCGAAGGATGAAGGATGAGGGATGAGGGCAAGGACTGATAGCTGACCGCTGACCACTAAATCAACTCAAAACTCAAAACTCAAAACTCTCTCCCTACTCCCCACTCCCTATTCCCCACTCTTCATCACCCTTAAAAACTCCAGCGGCAGCCCATCTGTATCAGCAATAAAGGTCACTTCGTAAACCCGATCGCCAATCATTTGTTGTTCGGGTTGTAGCAGCACGTTGAGCGGTTGTAGTTGATCTGGTTGGGCTTGAGCAGCTTGTGTCATGCGATCGCGCAAGTCGGTTAACCAGTGGGTTAAATCATCAGTCACACCTGTCAGGTCAAACGAGAGATGGTAATAGCCCACATAATGCTCGTCGCCAAACGCATCGGGAGCAGGCTTTGGCTCTGGAATTTGGATCAGTTCAATGCGTCCGCCCAAACCTTCCATCCAACACGCCAGGGTATATCCTGTGGTGAACCGCTCTTGTACTTGAAAGCCAAGCTGTTCATAGAAAGCGATCGCGCGAAAAATATTTGCCGTCCGAATCGAAGTGTGATGCATAATCGAAGCGTGCTGCCTGAAGGTAGGCTGAGTTTAAGATTGCAGACCTTGTAGAGGGTTTAAGGAAACGGACGCAATGAAACTGAACATGTTGGATGGGCCGACGCTGACCGCTGACCGCTGAAAGCTTTGAGAAAGCATCCGTTTCATTAAGGTCTTTTACTGATTAGAGTCTTCTATCTAGTGCGTTTCGAGAACGTTTCGGCACCTCTACTTAGTTTAGAGTCTTTAACCTTCGCCTAATCAACAGGCGAGCGTCTTCAGCCCACAATTAACCCCATTCGTTTCATAGGATCGGTTCATGCATCGAGTCATGAAGCTGCTATTTATTCGCCACGCTCAGTCAACAGGCAACAAAGAAAAGCGAATGCAGGGACATGGTGAGTATGCGCTTTCCAACGAAGGCAAGCAGCAAGCCGAAAAGCTGGCACGGAGTTTGTTGGCAGAAGCATGGCATCCTTCCCATGTGTACAGCAGCCCTCTGAGAAGAACCGCACAGACGACCCAGATCTTGCTTGACCACTTTCAAACGGCACCCCTCCCAGCAGCCGTCAGCGACTTAATCGATAGCGCTGAAGCGGTGCTTGAGACTCCTGAAAGCGAACCCAAAAGCGTTACAGTCGCTTATGCTGACGAACTCAAAGAGTTTCAAAATGGCATTTTTCAGGGGCTAACCTGGGCTGAGGCGGTCAGGCGCTATCCGGATCTCTGCCGCCAGTTAGAAGCCTCACCAGACTGGATTCAAATCCCTGGTGCCGAAACACCGCAAGCTGCCAGACAACGATCGCACCTCTTTATTCAGTCGCTCTTTGAGCGTCATCAGAACGGGGATCAGATTTGGATTGTGACCCATAGCTGGATCTTGCAGCATTTGATCGCTGAACTTATGGGATGCGATCGCTCATGGCGACTAAGAGCAAATAACACCGCACTCTTTGAGTTTTGGGTTGACCAATCTCGGTGGCATCGCTCGGATCAAAACCGCTTTAATACAGATCTTTGGCAAGTGCGCCGCTTCAACGATTGCCGCCATCTAAAAGCGTAGTGGTCATGCTAACAGACACGTCACATTGATTGGAGATAACCGTTAGGCAAAGACTAAGTAGATTCTTGCTAGATAATGATCCCCACGCGCGATCGCCTCTTTGTTAAAAGGGCAAAACGGCTTGTTCTCATTAAGTTTCTTATCAAAAAAGAGGCTCTTCAGCAAACAATTTGAGATGACGCTTGTCGGTCGTTTCGTTCTCCTTTTACAAAATTGGAGTATCTTGAATCAAGGGTTGTCATAGCATCCTCCTTAATGTTTCGTTGTCAATTTATTGCGTTCAATTATGACAAGCACAGTGAACGATATCGTTAAACAAGCTACCCAGGGCAGCGTTGCGGCTATTATTCAAGTCCTCAACGAAAAGCTTGCTGACTCCGGTGTTCGAACACGTGCTATTTTTGCCGATGGTGTACTGCAAATCCTGTGCGAAGCAGCTACAGCAGAACAATTGGAGCCGTCAGAATTGATTGGACAAATCCGGCAAACGCTAGAGGCGATCGCGCCCCGGAATATTCGCCGTGTCAATATTAACAGCCGTATTGTGCGCGAGCAGCAGTTGCTCTGGTTAGACGAAATTAATCGTGATCCCGAAAGCCAGCTTCTCTGGTCGCAAGAAATCACGCTAAATAAACCGAATCTTCTGCGGCACATGCTCAACGAGTGGAACCAGCATGCTGCGCTACAGAAGCCGAATCTACCCACACGCACTGCGGTGCAGCTACGTGAACGCCATCAATTTTGGCGTGGGCTTGTGGGTGGTGCGAGTGCCAGTCTTTTGCTGCTCTTAGGGGGATGGGCGCTGTATAGCTGGTTAGGTGCACCCAAACGTCAGGCACTGACACCTTCACCCGTAAACAGTCCATCCTCAAGCCCAGAACCTGCGCCGATTCAAAGTCTGCCCACGCCAGCCAGCCCTGTCAGTAAGCAAGATGACTTTGCGATCGCAGTGAGACTGGCACAACAAGCATCTCAGGAAGGGCTGACAGCACAGTCACAGGCCCAGTGGTTGGAACTTGCTGCCCGTTGGCAACGAGCCTCAGACTTGATGGCGGGTGTGCCTGCTGAAGACGATCGCTATAAAACCGCTCAAGATCGGGTGCTTGCTTACCATAAAAACAAAGAATTGGCGTTGGAAAAGGCAAACCAGCAGCAAACTGCAAATCAGCCAACAGCCTCAGAGTCGTCTCCTACAGAGACAGCCCCGGACATACTACCTATTGACACGGCAACCCCCAACCCATAAGCAATCGCCTCGACAAGCGCCTGCCAACTATTCAATGCTCACTCCGCGTACCGTTTGCGATCGCCCACGACCTGCCACTGGAGCCTGCTGAATCTGTCGATCGCGGACATGATGTGCCTGAAAATGCTGTTGCCACATTTCTGGTGCATTCAGCGTTTCGCCACCATGCTTCGTTAAGCGTTGTCGCACCTTACACAGCACAGGCGTATTTACACAGGCTCCCGCCACAATAATTTGCCCCTTGGTTAAAGCAGGCAGTTCTTTCAGCAAATCGCGTCCCGCCGCCTCTACACCGTATTTCAGACTTTCTTGATCAACCGGATTGACGATTCGCATGATGAACTGGCTCATGCATTGAGACAGCACATCTGAGTCAATCTTGCCGGGACGCTGAGTGATTAAACCCATCCCTAAACCAAACTTGCGTCCTTCACTCAAAATCGTTCGCAGCACAGCCTTACAGCGCGATGGCTCATGCGCAGGGGCAAAGCGGTGCGCCTCTTCCACAATGATAAAAACAGGGTAGGGTAGGTAGTGTTCATCCTCCGGCTTAATCAGTTCCCGTTGCGTATTCATCCGCGCCTGGTTGGACTGCCGCAACACCGCCGCGCAGATCACCTGCTGTTCTTCCTGGCTAATTTCATTCATTTGCAGAACGGTGACTTGCCCTGGCTCAAACAAATCTCGCGGTGCAACAGTATGTTCAAAGGTATGAAAATACTGCGATCGCTCCAGCCGCTCTAGCTTCCACTCCAATGCTGGGGCCGAGGAGCCTGATTTCTCGTTGCCTTCTTCATCCACCTGCATATCGGCTTCGCGCACGGCGGCAATCAAGTCCTGAATGCCCCACCGATGCTCACCTTGCTTATGACGTTGCAGCAAGCGATAGGCTTTATTGAGAATCGACTGCTGGCGATCGCTCATCTCTGGCAGCAGCGTCAGAATGTCGTAGTAATCCAGCGAAGATACCCGAATCCGAATATCCTCTGGTGTAAGGATTTTTACTCTGGGCGCATAGCCATCGCTGGCTTGGAAAGCTGGATGGCCTCGCATATCCGCCAACGTGTGATATTCTCCATGCGGATCAAAAATTAGTACAGCGGCCCGGTTCTGCGGCGATAGCAATTCCTCAATCAACACCCCGGCTGTGTACGACTTGCCCGATCCGGTGCCCGCCAGGATCGCCATGTGCGTACTGACCAGTTCTTTCACATCTAGCGCTACAGGTACATTTGTCTCCCGTAGCAGCAGTGATCCAATGTGTGCCGAACCAATCTCACCGGGCTGTTTCTTGTTCAGCACGCGACGCAGCATGGCATCGTCTGCCAGGTAAACCTTTGCACCAGGATTTGGAGTTCGTCGCGGGTTCATAAACCCCAGATTCAGATCAAAGTAACCAACGACATCCACCGTAATTTCATAAATTTCTGGGTTGTTATACGTGAAACCAACGATCGCTGCGATCGCCTCTGGGCTGATTTCTGTGTCTGCAAAAATACGGTCGGGCAGGTGGTCAATCAGACATCGCGCCGAAATCTTTCCTAAGATTTGTAGCGCCGCTAAGCTCGCTTGATCGTCTGCAACCTCATAAAAAACGAACTCCCCGATCTTGACCGAGCGATTATCTGCCGTAATAAAAACATACTGATTACCCGTCTCACCCGGCCCTTTAACCGTACCAATGACGCGCGGCGACGACAACACAGCCTCTACACCCGTAGTATCCACTAGAAGCGAGTTCTTAATGTTCATTTACTATCATGCAGACCGAGCTAGTACAGTGTATTTTCCCCCGGTTATAGCATCCCTGGTGGCCCACGATCGCCCAATCGCAAAGCGCCTGCCCACTCATTCACCTCCCAATGCTAGAAAAGTAGAGGGCGCAACATCATAGAGAATGCAAGCTGTAGCGATCCCATTTAAATTGTAAAACGTGTCCTGGAACTTAGGGTAGGTGTAAAAGTATCGGCAAGTGCAGAAACCAGGAATTCACGGATACCGTAAACAAGCGGCTCGTTTAGGCTAGAGCCACTTAAGCCATGAAACGAGCGATCGTCATCATGGTATCCACCACGCTTGAGAACAGCTAGCAACACGTTGATTAATCGGTAACCACTGCTAGAGACTGAGCCAATGTGGGAATCCTAACGTTATAAAAGTGGTTGAAGCATGAATCTAGCAGATAACAGCGGGGCAATAACTGATAACGCATACACCACAGAAAGCTGTGCGGCAGGTAGCGATGTCACTCTTTGCAGCGAAATGCTGTCAACTGTCACCACACGACCATCCTCCTCTCACCTTAGAGTCGTGTTGCCTGAAGAAGCCCGTCGTTCACCCCTGCAGCAGCACGCTGCGAGCCTCACAAGTTTGTGGCAGCATATGCTACACAGCGCCTCAACTCAGTCTGACTACAGCCAGCTACTCGCTGATCTTGCGGCTTGCCTCGGCAAAGCCTGCAATGTTGATGGCTGCGTGATCATACTTCCCAACTCCACCAACACTACAGCTCAGATCGTTTGCTGGTTAGCGGATGCCCAGCCACGGTTCATGCAGTCGTTGCAGGTTCCTTCTGGGCTGCTCGAAGGGTGGCAGTTTGAAGGGTGGCAGTCAGGCTCAGTACCCATCCAGATTGAAAATGTTGAGACTGCGCCATCGCAGTCCACGACCGCATCAGGTGCGAGTAAGTTTCTCGAAATCTGGCAGACAATTCACTCGTTGTGGGCATCATCCCAGGCGATGTCAGTGCTAGCGGCTGCAACACAATTTCAAGGCAGCGCGAATGGAGTAATCAGTTTTATGCGATCGCGCCCTTGTAACTGGACTCAATCAGAAATCGCAGGCATTCAGACAGTGTCTCATCAGGTAGCCAGCACTGTCGAGCAACTTCGGCTTCAGCAACAGCTTAGCAAGCAGGTGCAGTATCAAAGCGTTGTCAACCAACTCACGCTGGCTATTCACAACGCATCTGATCTCAATGTAGTTCTCAAGCATGCGACGGACGACACGGCAACAGTCTTGCAGGTAAAACGCGGAATGCTTTTGCGCCTAAAGCACTGGGATTCTCTGTTTCGGAATCGCGTACCCACCCGTCTCCCCAAAATTAGGGTAAATATTGCGTGCGAATGGCTTAGTGATGCGTCTAGTCCATACCCAGAACCTTCTGGATCAGTTCAAGCTGAGTTGATCGATACGGGTGGCAGCAGTCAATCGTTTTGGCTCTCAGAATGCACACTTTGCCAACAGGCTTTTTTGCACCCTGATGAACTGATTCTACTGGCTGGCACACAGCAAGATCAGCCGCTTCTTGGCGTTGGTGCTCCAGATCGTCTGGGTAGTGGTATTGCACCCACATTTACACTGGAGTCTTTACCAACCCTTCTCTTGGCCCCCCTCGAAAGCCAGGGCACGGTTTTGGGATTTCTGGTGTTTCAGCAAGATCAACCCCGCGTCTGGCAACCAGAAGAGCTAGAACTGGTGCAATTAGTTAGCGCTCAAGTCAGCACAGCCATTATTCAAACTGAGACGCTTCGTCAGGTACAGTCGCTTGTTGAAAAGCGCACGGCAGAGCTTCGTGAGAGCCTCTCTGTTCAGGCAAAGCTTTACGATCGCACACGCTATCAGCTCGATCAGCTACGTCATCTCAACCAGGCGAAGGACGAATTTTTGAGCACGGTGAGCCACGAACTGCGCACCCCCCTCACCAGTATGACGATGGCAATCCGCATGTTGCGCCAGGTGGGGTTAGATAATGAGCGCAGTACATGCTATTTAGATATTCTGGAGCAGCAGTGCGCACAAGAAACTAGCCTCGTTAATGACCTGTTAGGGCTTCAGGAACTGGAATCAAATCAGGTTGCCATGAATCTGCAAGAAATTGATCTAAAAGCGTTAATGCAAGATCTGATCAGGCTCTTTCAGCAAAAGTGGTCTGCAAAAGGGTTGACCTTGAAAACAAAGCTGCCGAAGCGATCGCTCCGCCTGTTAAGTGATCGGGATAGCCTGCACCGCATTCTGTTTGAACTCCTTACCAATGCAGGTAAGTATTCCGACCCAAACGGTTGCGTTCAGCTCAACGTCGCTGAAAAAAAGGAGCCGTCAGGCAACCAGATTGTTGTGACCCTGAACAACACTGGACAGGGTATTACGCCTGATGACTTGCCGCTGATTTTTGAAAAATTTAAACGCAGTCAGGGTGCTACTCAAAACGCTGTTCAAGGGACAGGCTTAGGTTTAGCGCTTGTAAAATCGTTAGTGCAGCACTTAAACGGTGATATTACCGCCTCCAGCTGGACGACTGACGATGCCCACACCTACGAAACATGCTTTACACTGACCCTGCCGCAACTCTTTATTCGCACCGAATTGCCCTAACGAAGTAGCCCGCATCGTTTCAGCAGCCGTTAAGCAAGGCAGTAAGCTTAGAACCGCAATGAACCATTGTGATTGCCTCGTGCCCGATGGAGTAAGAGAGTTGCCGACTTCAACCCTTCTTTAGCACGTCTAGCGTCCATCCAGTTCACCCTTTCATCCTCACAGAACGGTTAGGCTAAATGGAATATAGTCAATAGTATGCTCAAGTCTGCCGCGCCTAAATCACTCCGTTGGCAACGTGCTAAGCAATCGCTGCTAGCACGGCAGACAGACATTTTCTTGTCGGCAGCACGATTGTTGGGCTATTTGTGGTGGGATGACACGATCGCCCGACGGTTTCCTCAACATCGCAATCGTCGTGCGCAGTGGCTAGTCGGCACACTGCTTGATTTGGGCCCGACATTCATTAAGATTGGGCAGGCACTTTCAACACGAGGCGACTTGTTACCGCCAGAATACATTCAAGCGCTCTGCCAACTTCAAGATCGAGTGCCTCCGTTTGGTGCAGATGACGCGATCGCCATTATTGAATCTGAGCTAGGTAGCCCACTTTACACGCTCTATCAAGCATTTGACCGTGTACCAATCGCGGCAGCTAGCCTGGGGCAAGTACACAAAGCACGGCTGTATACGGGCGAGGAAGTCGTCATTAAAGTGCAGCGCCCAGGGCTAGACACCCTATTTGATCTGGATTTTAGAGTGCTGCGGCGGTTGCTCCGGTTCTGTAAACGCTATCTGCCTGGGGCAAAAGAGTACGACCTGGATGCTATTTACGAAGAGTTTGCGCAGGTGCTTTACCAGGAAATTGACTACGTGCAAGAAGCGATTAATGCCGATCGCTTCCGTCACAATTTCCGCGACCATACCCGCATTGTTGCTCCTAAGGTGTATCCCAAATACACCACTAAAAAAGTCTTGACGATGGACTATGTGCCGGGCATTAAGATTAACGATCGTCAAAGCCTGGAGGCGATCGGCATCAACGTCAAAGAAGTTAACCAGTTGGGTATTTGCTCGTATTTAAAGCAGCTACTACAGGATGGCTTTTTTCAGGCCGATCCTCATCCTGGCAACATGGCGGTCAGCCCCGATGGCTGCCTCATCTTCTATGATTTCGGCATGATGGCAGAAGTGAAATCCATCGACAAAGACCAGATGGTGCGTACCTTTTTCGCCGTTTTGCGGAAAGACACCGACCAGGTCATCCATACTTTGACGACAATGGGGTTAATTGAACCCGTTTCAGATATGACCCCGATTCGTCGTGTAATGGGGTTTGTGCTAGAACGGTTCACCGAAAAACCGATCGCGCTGCAAGAATTTAGCCAGGTACGGCAGGAGGTCTCGGCTCTCTTTGCACAGCAACCCTTTCGCTTACCAGCCAAGATGACGTTTATCCTCAAGGCACTCACAACACTGGATGGAGTTGCCCGCGATCTCGACCCTCAGTACAGCCTGATGGAGTCTGCCAAGCCTTTTGTCAAAAGCATTACGCTTGCTAAAGGGCCCAGTAATGGCATCGGTGAATTGACCCGGCAGGCACGAGAGTACATTACGTACAAGCTCCGTCAACCCAGTGCGACTGAGCGACTGATTCAGCGGTTAGAAGAGCGCGTTGAACAGGGAGAGCTAGAAATTCGTGCCCGATCGCTAGAGACCGATCAAGCAATTAGAAGCCTCAATCTTGCGCTCAAAAGCTTAATCTATGCTTGTTTGACTGGATTCTTATTACTTTCTGGGGCAGTCTTACTGGTAGGAGCGTACAAAATTTGGGCTTTTGTCGCGTTTGGACTGGCAGGTCTTAGCTCACTTGTCTTAATCCGGTTTCTCATTGATCTAGCCATTCGAGAACGCATCGGGCGTCTCACCAAGTAAAACGCTTTCGCTACACCATTTGAGTAGTATGCCGAACGGTTTGCGCGTTAGCCATGACAACCAAGGGGTAGTTAGCTTGCACAGGATGGAGCCTAGAGACGATTTAAACTCAGCCTAGTAGATTGTCAGCTTTAAGTTAACAGGTCAGTCAGTGCTTGTGCCTAACGACTCGTTGATACATCCACTCCCTATCTGTCAGTTTGATTTTGACAGTTCATTACTCTGTGCTGAAAGGCGCTGAGACTGGTTCATTACTGCTATTTCACCAATTTTAAAGAGTCTTTTTAACCTTCAACAGCCACTAACGGCAAGACAGATCTACTGAAATAAAAGTTTAATTTAAGCTAAAAATCTGCCGCAGCATGGCACCACAGCAGACTTTAAAATTGATATACCCCCAGGGGAATTCGAAGTTGGTCAGAGAATAAGTATTTATGCTTATGAAAATAGGGGTCTATGCCCCTCTGACACGAGGATTTTCAGACATAACGACTAAGATAAGCGGCGATAGACCACCTCGGCATCATCACCCTGATCTATCGCCCGCCCGCTTCATCAACTTGCTATGCCGCGATCGCAGCCCCAAATCAGGGTGTAAAGAGATAGGGTAAGCAGAGTCATTGTCTCTTCGAGTCGGTTGGTGAACTGGTGGTGAATTGTGGAAACAGACCCTCAGCGTTCTGACGATTAATAGCTGAACGTAGCCCAGGGTCAAGCGGGTAAGCATCCAGCCCATTGGTGAAGTGATTGACCGCTTCTACAGGCGCGAACGGCCAGTCGCTACCAAAAAGAATGTGACTGGAATCAGCGAACGCCAGCAGGCTGGGCAATGCGGTCGGGCTACCAGACAGAGCGGTGTCGAAGTAAAACTGACGGAGATTGTTCAGTCCAGTTTCGTAGGTGCCATCGGTGGAACAAATGAGTGCCATCCGATGGGCAGCGTAAGGGATAAAGCCGCCAGCATGGGACAGAATCACTTTCAGATTGGGGTGGCGGGTCATTGACCCAGAGGTGATCAAATTAATCGCCGCGCGAGTGGTATCGAGCAAGAAGTCAGCGGCGAAGGGTGGTACACCAGGCAAACTGGCTCCCGGTAAATCCGACGGATGGACAAAGACGATCGCATGACGACGGTTCAGCTCCTCCATGAGTGGGTCAAAAGCCTTCTCGCCCAGGTAGTGACCGTGAGTATTGGCGAGCAGAATCACCCCAGCAGCCTGCAATTTGTCTAAAGCGTAGACTGCTTCGGCTATAGCGCCATCAACATCCGGTAAGGGCAGGGTCGCAAAGAAGCTAAAGCGATCAGGGCGATCGATCGCAACTTGAGCCGCAAACTCGTTCACTTCACGCGCCATGTCCCGTGCTTCAGCCCCACTTCCCAGGCTCACACCCGGCGTGGACACGGAGACAATGCCAGTGGCAATGCCATGCTTATCCATGAGGTCGATCGTTTCTTGTAAATCCCATTGGGGAATGGGTATGCTGCCAAAACTAAATCCTTTCGCGTTCACCCAGTCTCTATAAGCAGGTGGAACGATATGTTGGTGTACATCAATCCGGTTAGCACTAGACATTGTTTCTCCGTTACGTGACATCTGCAAACTGTTGTCAATAGGACTTATGCAAAAGCGGTCATCTTTCGCCCCCAAACCTCCAGGATTAGGGGTTTAATTGGCTTGATTCCCCCCAAAATTGGGGGCTAGGGGGCAAATGCGTAAGTCCTAGTCAAATTACTTACCTACAGGCAGCGGCTTGATTGCGGGCGAGGATCGTGAGGCGAGCTGCATTTTTTTGGTAAGTGGTGCCCGTTCCTCGTGGTAGCGGCGCAGTGCGTCGGGAATGTTTGTCATGCCGTCCCCGCTCAATGCCCGCGCCAACGCACCAGCATCCTGAATTGCCTGGTTCGCCCCCTGACCTGCGCGAGGAGCCATCGGGTGCGCCGCGTCGCCTAGCAGGGTGATGTGTGCGGTACTCCAGATCGCAATGGGTTCGCGTTCGTAGACCGGGTTTGCCCGCACTGGAACGGTTCCAGCTTCGATTAGCTTAATCATGTCAGGATCAAAGCCCTGGAAGTAATCAAGGAGTTCTGAGGTTGGCACCTCGCTCGTCCACAAATCCTGCGGTGGGGTGTCCCGTACCATAATGGTGTCCATCGCCACCTCGTTCCCCCCGCGCAGCGGCAGCAACAGCATCTGCCGGGAGTCTTTTTCCCAGGAGTACAACCGATCGTTTGGCATATCTTCAGGCATCGCGGCACTGGGCGCAAGTCCCCGCAGGACGACCAGCTTTGAGAAGATTAGCGCGTCGTTATCAATAGACTTGCGAACCACGGACTTGATGCCGTCGGCTCCAATCACGACCTTAGCGCGCACCTGCCGCCCGTCGGCAAACCGGACGACACCGCGATCGCCGTCTTCAAATGCCTCAACGCTTGTCATGCCGAGATGAACACACTGCTGATCGACACCCGACAGCAACAGAGCGTGGACATCGGCGCGATGCACAGAGTAGGCATTGCCTTCGCCAGTTAGGTCAGCAGCGATCGTCCCAATCGGGGTGCCTTCGCTGTCGCGCACATCGATTCCCTGGAGTTGTACCGCCTCAGCATAGAAGCGATCGGCGACACCCCATTGCTCGAACAATCGCACGCTGGGTTCACGGATGACGACCGCTCCGCCAATGGCTTGAAGGGCTTTGGTGCGTTCATAGACATGGGCAGTGATGCCAACCTGCCGCAGGGCAACGGCAGCCGCCAGTCCGCCGATACCCGCTCCGACGATCGCCACATCCACTTCGAGCGGCACGCTGATTTCCGTAATGTTGGATTCAGACATAATTCGATCTCCCGTTGAGTGCTACATTTCGACTAAAATCTCGGAGGTTTAAGCCACTCTGTTGAGTCACGCTGCTTGAGCCTGGTTAAAACCTCCGAGGGTTGCGTCAGTCCTGATTCCATTAGACTCATTGCCAATCAATTGATCAACGGGCAAAATATTGATGTATCATTTCCTTTTAGTTGATGATGAGCCGCGATGGATACCCTCGTGAGTATGCGCGTCTTTCGCTGGGTTGTGGAGCTAGAGAGCTTTGTGGCGGCGGCAGACCGGATGGAGATGTCGGCGGCAATGGTGAGTAAACACGTCATGCATTTGGAGCGACATTTGGGCGGACGCTTGCTGAATCGCACCAGTCGGCATCTGAGTTTGACAGAAAGCGGCACCATCTACTTTGAGCAATGCTGTGAAATGCTCGATCGCCTCAATGAAGTCGAAGCCACAGTCAGCCGAGCCGCCGTGGTTCCTAACGGTGTCCTGAAAATGAGCGCCCCAGACTGGTTTGCGAACCGGATTTTTACCCAGGCGATCGCCGACTATCGCACCCAATTTCCCGAAGTCACCCTGGAGATTGACCTGAGTGGGCGGATAGTGAATCTGGTCGAGGAAGGCTTTGATCTGGCGTTGCGAGCAACGCATCGGGAACCCAGTCGCACTCTGATTTATCGGGCGATAGCTCCCATTCAACTACGCATCGTTGCGGCACCGGCTTACCTGCACAGAGCGGGAAAGCCCACCCAGCCCGAAGCGTTAGCGCAACACGCCATGATGACCTACTCGGTGATGCCAGAGAGTAAAGTGCCTCTGATCGGCTCGACGGGAAAAATTAGCGCAAAGTTCAGCTCCGTGCCTGTGCTGCGAACGAATAACGTCAATTTGATCCACGAAGCGACAGTGAACGGCATGGGGATTAGTTTATTACCCACCTGGCTGATTGACAATGATCTTGCAACTGGAGCTTTAGAGGAAGTGCTGCCGGAGTATCACTTGCCCCCTAGCACCTTGTATGCGGTCTATCCCAGCCGCAAGTATCTCTCGTCGAAGGTGCGAACGTTTGTCGAGTTTATGATTGATCGCTTCACAATAAACTAATGTCTTCACTAGTTATTCTAAAATTGCTATCGCCAAATTGCTCTATTGAGAACCGTGAAAAGAGCATTTTCAAACTGCTGTCAATACAACTAAACGAAGCGGTATAACTATTAATAGATGGAAACTTTCCGCCTAAGATCCCAAATTGGATGGATAGGCAGAAACTTTCCGCCTATCTCTCCTAGCTTACTGGACTAGAACTGGCATAAATCACCGTTCAGTTATAGTCTGCAACCCCGATGCTCTCGTTTCTGTTAGCTCCTACGCATAGGCTGAAAAGCCGATTCTTGCGTTGTACTTCTGCGGGATGCAGCAGAGAACCCACCAAAGGGCACACTGAGGCTAGTTTTGAGGAAAATTCATGTCTGCATACCCGACTAAACCCTCGCAGGTTGCCACGTTAGAGCAGGAATTGGTGAGGCTCATTCTTGCCTATCAAGATTGCAACCCTAGAACCGCCATGCTTGAGGATCTGAACAATAATCAACTCTCCGCACAGTGGCAAATTAAGCAAACACCCGCAGGAGACACGATTTTTGTAGGCAGATGCACGATCGTTTTAGACCGAACGAACCTGACTGACACGTCCTCTAAGCCGTGGATTAAAGCGCTAGAAACACCGGGCGGCGCTGTGGTTCCCTCTGGCTACCTCTCAAACTAAGGGGAAGCAATTAATGGTTACTGCTGCCTATCAAACTGGCACTGTTCCCGGTGTGGGCTTCTCTGCTCCGGCTGGTCTATCGGGTGGCCCTGCCCCTGTGAATGCGATCGCACCGTTCAGCCGATCGGGTGGCAACCCCTCCACGGCTCCCACACCGAACTTCACCCCGGCAAACAATGCCGTCCCCTTCACCCGTTCCGGCTCTGTACCAAGTGCGAGTCCATCGCCTGCTAACAATGTCGTGCCCTTTAGCCGTCCTAGCGGCTCTAGCACGTCAGGGCCAACCCCGGCAAACAACATCGCCCCTTTCAGCCGTGCCTCTCCCCCCTCGCCTGGCCCCGCAGCCAGCAACCCCTCATTAGGTGGCTCAATTCCCAATAATGGGCGGTTGCCGTCATCTGGTCGTGGACTGTCACCGCTTGGAGCAGTACCCCTTAACATCGACATCAACCGGGCATCACAGAAAACCGCCCAAGAGATAGCCAACCAGACCGCCGCGAATGACCGGGAATTTGGCAGGGGCTACAACGGCGATTTTGTCGATCGCTATGACCCTACCAACCTGCAATTCGGGCAGGATGCACGCGCGTTTGAGCGGATGGGGTACAACAACTACGGCGATGTTTGGCAGGATGCGTTTAACAACCTGAAAGACGCAGGGCAAAACGCTTTAAGGAATATCGGGAACTGGTTCAACCCGAATCGCTATCGCCCTCCAAAAGTGGGCAACCCAACCTCAAACCCAGGGACACCGATGGGTAAAGCAGGGGTGCTTTATCACGTTACTGGCAGCTACCAAAATAAGCAGGGGCAAACAATTCCCGCTATCGATGCCACAGTGCTTGCTCCATTCAGCATTACTGAGCGAGCAGGGCAAGGGGATGTAAAACTGTTTTTTCTCAAGGATGCCAATGGTGAGAGGGGCTTTCTTGACATTGGGAAAGACAATATTCAAGGCTCTCCCAAAATCGATAATGCAACCCGGCTGGATGGGATTCAGGACTTAGAGCCGAATCGCACCAGCGAACCGGGAACCATCCCCGCCTACGATCCATCCTCTGCCCCTTCGCTCGCGCCACTGACGCAGGCACCACCCACTACCGCGCCACAGCCACTATCACCAGGAACCCCTACCCCATACCCGTTTCCTGACTATCCGGGACTCCCTAGACGGATGGGTGATCCAACTCCAACGCAAAACCCGGCTACCAGTCCAGCTAACTCCCCTGCCCCTGCTCCTACCAGTACACCCGGTCAACAGCCATCTTCCCCCGGTGGTTCGTTGCAGGCTCCTAGCCTCAATCCTGTCACCCCTACCACGCTCGATCCAGTTACCAAGCAATTCCCCAATCCTTCCCCACAACCAAACACGCTCAAACCACCCACACCACCCAACTGCAAAGATCCGTGTGTCCAAAAACTGAATGATAAGCAGGATGAACAAAAGCCCGTAACCATTAAGGTGAAGGTGTTTAAGGCGTGCAAAACAGACGATAGCGGCGCTGGCACTGGCAGCGCTGCCAGCGCTGCCAGCTCGTCATCCAGCGCTGCCAGCTCGTCATCCAGCAGTGGCAGCACTGGCAGCACACCATCTACTGATACCAGCCTCCCAGGTAATGCTATTTACGAGGAGAAAAGCATTCAAGTACCAAAAGCTGAAGCGGATAGCTATAAGCTTCTGTACGCTCGATTAGCTCGATTAGAGGCCGCACAATGTAACAAACCAACGGACGCGATCGCATCTGTTCCCGAATGGTGGCAACTTCGGGCAGAGGCACAAAGACCACAGTTTGTAGTGATTTTTGCTGAGGTTTTAGGCACTGGGAAGCTAACAGATTCCCGGTGGTCTTTAACTATCCCTCACTACAATCGACCGAAAGGTTTCAAGCCTCGTATTCCTGACTACAACAAAGGCAATTTCGAGGGTATTTTGACCCTCACTGATAACTCAAAGATTATTGTGAACGCTAGCTCTGAAATGGAATGCAAACGAGTCATTAATGCGTTGAAAATTCTCGTAGATGCAAAATATCGCACTCAGAACGGCAAAGCAATTAAGGCCAAAGTAGGGGAAAGGCTGAACTCAGACTTCAAGAAGTGCAAAGTCACACCGACCAGGGGAGATTTTTACAGCACTGGAGCCAGAAACATGCAGCCGACCTTTTCGGTTAATTTCCGGGCTAAGAAGTAGCCTTCGGGCTTAAGGCCGAAGGTATTCGGGTTGAATGCAAAGTTAGGCGCTGTGGGATGTGTGGGCAATTTAGGGTTACTACTCTCATCTCCCTTGAAGAGCCTCAACCATGTCGTCTATTACCACCACCGGATCAAGCCTGAAATCGACTCATCTCCCTTCTGCGTTGCTCGAAACCGCTTTACTACTGGATGCAGCAGAGAAGGGGCGTAACGGTGCAAATCCTGGCATTGCACCCAAGAACAACATCACCATCACTTTCAATGCGGATGATGGCACCTGTGCAATTGCGGCTGCTATTCCCGTTGATGTGACGGTGGGGTCAGGTGGGGCGTTGACCTACGCCGCTAAGGACTATCTAGGTTCTAGCTATACGACCTTCACGGCTGGCGGCGATGTGACGGCAAGCAATGTGATTGCAGCCTTCGTCCAGGTCGCTCAAATCTTGAGTGCAGCAGAGAAGGCCATCAGCCCCATTGAAGACCAGCCCAATAACATCACGGTTGATTCTTCCAGCGAAACTCAAACCATCACGATCGCTGCGAATCTGCCTGTCGTTAGTTCCATCAACAGCAGCGGTAACGTGCTTTTCAGCGCTACTGATTATCTCTAACTCCCTGAGTGCTTGAGTGTTCAATTTAACGACGACAACTTAGGAGTTTAGAGAGCAATGGCTAACAAAAAGTACGCGGCAAAAGGGCCACGGAAGTACGTTGATTGGGGTACGGTTAAACGCAAAGTAAACGGCAAATCGACATCGGTTAAAGTCTACTCGCGTGTGATTTCAAGCGTTTCAACAGCGCTAGGAATCACAGTCATAGAACCTGCCAAGCTTCCCGGTGCCACAGTCAAAACCAAGAAAAACAAGGCTCAATATCTGGGAGGGCCTTCAATCACAAAATCAGGGTCTAAATACCTGCTTTGTTCCACTGGTGAAACTAGAAAGAACAAATCAGGCACCTACACGGTATTCCATCGTGTTCCCGTTCCCCCTGAAATTTCAGCGGCGAAGGCTGTAGCCGTGTTGAAAAAGTCAAAAGTGAAGCTGATTAAGTTTCCGAATGGGACAGAATACGCAATTGGCACGGGCAAATAATTAAGTTTCAATCGCTCAGAGCGGGGGGATATGGCGCAACTGCTCCTAAAAACAACACTGGATTTTTCTAGTGTTCGAGCAAGGGATATCCCCCTTTTCTTTTTGCCTACAGCGTTAATTATCGGGATTGAAGATGGGAACGTAGCTGAGATTTTAGATGCTGCCTACCTCATTCAATACCCCTTTGTTAATAGCTTTGGCTTTGTTAAAGGGGATTACTTTCGGCTCTCTAGCGGTTTCAATTTGATTCGGTTTGATGTCAGGTTGCAATCTAAATTCCGCTTGTTGCCACTGCGAAAGCAATCACAAATCACTCTTTCTATTTGGGATGTTGCTATGCCCTTCTCATCCGATCCAAACGCACAGAGTTCTACAAGTGGCACTACAACCACGTTTGCAGCCTCGATTACATCGGCTGCCATACTTCCTGCAAACCCAAACCGGAAAGGGTTGCTTGTCGTGAACAATGCAGCCGCCGCCATTTTGTATATCGGTTACGGTGCCACAGTGACCCCTACAACCTTTGCAGTTAAAGTTAGCCCTGGTCAGTCATGGGAGAGTCAACAGGACTACGACGGACCGCTTTCAGGGGTGTGGAGTGCTGCTCTAGGAAGCGCACAAGTGACGGAGTACGTTTAAGCAATGAGTTGGTTGTTTGTTTTTCGCAAAATCTATCAGCTCAATGCTAAGACCGACCCTATACGCTTGCCCATCTTGTTTCAGCCATATCACCGACTGATTGTGCAGGCACGTCCGGTCGCAGGTGTGGGTGAGGCTGAACCGTCATTGGGCACGTTAACCCAAATGCTATCGATTGACGGCTTTGGAGATGTGCATGGTGAGATGGTCACGCTTCCCGCTGGCTACTTGCTCTTTGTGCCCTCATCCGAGATTGAGTACAGGCTGCTGCTACAGCCAACGGGCCGTGAATACTCATTTGAGCTGGCAATCTGGGCAGATAGTGAAGCCCTGGCGGTAGGCACTTCTGCCCCAACTCCCACCGTTGACCTGTCACCAGTGGAGACAGCGATCGCTGCACTTTCGGAGAATCAGCAAACGATTCTCACGGAGTTGGTAGCACTGTCTAACGGCCTCACAGCCCTCTTGCTGAGTGATAGTCAGATCGTCACGTCGATTAATCAGCTTACTACTGCTATCCAGTCGCAGCAGCAACCAACCCCAACCCCGGCCCCAAACCCTAGCGCGTCAGGGGTTGCTTACACGGCTTCTCAATCGTCACTGAGAAGCGGCAATACGTTCTTTAAGGCCACGTATGCCAACCTGACAGATGGCGATCAAACATCCGGGGGAGTTACAGACGGCACCTATGGCGCGTGGATTATGGCTACCTTCCCCTACAAAGTGAAGGTGACTCAAATCGCTCTCAGCGGTGGCACTCTGGACGGTTACGGGGATTCTTCCGGTTCGCAGAATGGCGCGACGCTGCAAGGCTCGGTGGATGGGTCAACCTGGGCAAATCTAGCAACGGTTTCGGGCATCCCTAACTACACTGCTTCAGGGGCAAAAATCGTTAATTTCGCGCTCAATAGTCCGGTTGATGTCACTGCTATCAGGGTGTTTAAGGATGGTGAGATAGCCATGCCTCGCTTTGAGTTCCAATAATTCCTGAATCACAGTGCAAACCTATGCCGATAGATGCCAGCTTCATAACTGCGGTGGGTGGATTGGCTTCTGGGGCTTTCGCTGCCTACTGGACAGTGAAAACCTACTATCAGAAGCGACAGGACGAGCAACGCGACAGGCAGAGACAGGAACTAGCCCAGGCTCAGGCAGAGATCGAGCGTCAAAAGGCTAAACGGCAGTCAGAGCTTGATCGCTATGCTGAAGGAAAAACGAAGGCATACGCGGCTGAGAGGGACTTTCAACACTTGATGAGGCAATACGACGCACTCAACATTAACCTCACCACGTTGCACGAATTTCAAGAGAAACGGGTGCAAGACATTGAGGACGACCTACGCACCATCAAAGGACTGCTGCAAGCCCTATTGATTGCTTCTGGTCAAACGGAAACGGGCATTATGCGCTATTTGAAGCGTGAAGAGTAGTTGAGTGGGCCTAGCGTCGATCGCGCTCCAAGTCAAAAATGACCTTTTCCCAAACCCATTGCTCGGTTTGCATTGGATTGACTTGCCGAGTGTGTTCAAGTAAGCGCTTCGCTGTTTCCATCTCACCGTTGACTAGCGTGAAAAGTTGGCTCTGCACCTTGCTGGAAACGGGCTGCGTTGGTTTGGCTTTAGCCACTGTAGAGGTTTTATGCAGGCGTTGTTTTAGCTGTTGCTCTGCTTGGCTCCAATTCACTTGTGAACTAGTTGTTTGAGGTGGTTGAGCAGTTGGCAAGCGGCGTTTGCGATAATACTCAGCCTGTTGTTGCTCTAACTCTGAAATTACTTTCTGTAAGTACCACAGTGCAATGTTTCCAGGGTGTTTGGCTTGTGCCGTTTCGATGAGGTGGTTGGCTTTTTTCTTATCTCCCTTGCACAGTTGCACAATCCGATTAAGTAAAGCATCCATTTGGGGAATCCTGAAGGTAATTGCAACAAAGTCCCTTTTCAACTGAAGAGGGACTTTTATTAAGATTCCCTGCAACAAAAAAACCCTACCGGAGTAGGGTTAAAGTGTTTGCAAAGAAGCTTTGACTAGAGGATAAAAATCGTCAAACGCTAATCTTTGTACTCGTCCGGTCGTTTGTCTTTGGGATAGTTGCGACGGGAATCAGAGGAGCCTCTATCAGTCTCTTCAGCCCTTGTGTAACACCCGTCTTCATCCCACGATCCACGCTTCCCATAGTCTCTAACAGCTTCATTCCCTACTCTTTCCTCATCATCGGTATAGATGACTCTACGGCCTCCCCTACCATCATTCGATGATAACTTCCACCACGATTGAAAGTAGTTCGTGATGCCTTCCAGCGGGATATGGACGATGCCACCACTGACGAGTAGCCCGCGCATGATGCCGCTACCGTCAAAGGTCTCTTCCAGGATGACCCCGTTCCCAGCATCGATAGGCTTGAGAACAGCCGTATGCTGTTTGCCTGCAACGGTGTACTCATAGATGTGGACGAGGGTAAGCTGCAAGTCTTTAAGGTTCCACTTCATTAGTTGGCCCCCCATGACTCTGCGCTTGCTGCATATCCATCAGCGCTATACGCACCATACGCAGCCTCACCAACAGTTGCAGTTGCAGCACTATCAGCTTGAGAACTGGCCTGTCGATAGTTGGTGCCATAGCCATGCAGGTCACGGTAGACAGAAGCACCAGCCTGCTCTGCGGCGCGGTTGAGGTCTCCCCAGCGGTAGACGCAGTTGCCTTCACTGAGGGCAGGAGGAGGGGACGTGATTAAACCGGGCAATTGTGCCCCTAAAATGGCGGCGATCGTGGCGATCACCAAGCGTTGAAAAACTGACATAGTTTAAATGCTCCTAGTTTGGGTAGATCGAACTGGGGGAAGTCGTCTCGGTGTTGTGTGTCACCACTACATCGAGGCGCACTGCTTTAGTTGTCAGTTGTCAGTGATTAGTCACCTCCTCTTTTTCTTCTCTTAGCAACTCCTCTCTGGTAGGAAGCTCGAACCCAATCATTTGAATGGTTTCGTCTATGGATTTTCCAGCAAGGACAGCAATTCTGAGAACGATGTCTAACTTTTCAGGTAAACGTCCTTCGTTCTCGTAGCGCTGCCACATTCTAGGAGCTACACCCACAGCCCTAGCCATCTGTTGCCTATTGAGTCCTGCCATCTCCCTTAAAGCTTTCAAGCCGGGATTCCCTCTCACTGAGTCACGTGTAGTCATAGTATCAGACATCCATGTCCGGCGGACACCGATGTCTGACATAGTTGGTCAGACATCGGTGTCCGATGTGCAAATCAGCGCGGGTAAGAATTCCAGCCCTTCCCGTGCTGATTCTCCTAATCATCCATCCATCCGGGTGATTGACCAAACAGCCATCACACTCAACTCACCAGGAGGAAATTTAGGCACAAAAAAAAGGCACCCCTCTACACCAGGGATGCCATCCGTCATTGGTAAAAACTTTTGTACTAACAGGAGAATTCTAACTTGGATGAGCAAGATCACAGACCAAACAATCACCAATCTGACCTATGAAGTCTCCCAGTTAGCGGCTGACTACTTGGCTCTCGCCACCCGCTTGAATGAACTCAATCACAACTTGGTGAGTGACCGCGATGTGAAGGGAGCCAAGCAACGGCTCGACCGACTGCGATCGCTCTTCAAAGGTCTTCAGCAGCAAAAAGACGACTGAAGCCACTCAAACAGAAGGGCTGACCAACTTTGCCGAGTTAGTCAGCCCCTTTTTATGTCACGGGTTTGGAAACCCCGTTTAGTTATGCCCTTTAGGAACAAACAAATGACTACCGACCTCAGACGCAATGCCCTGAACGAATTGTTGCAGGAAATCTATGATGCCACTGTAACAGGCACACCAGAGCTAGAGCTACCCCAAATCGCCCGTTGGTCTGGCGTGCCCCTGGAAACGCTCGAAGACATTGGTAAACGGCTGGTCGAGAAGAAACTGAACCATGACATTGATGCTGATCAGTTCAACGAGATGCTCAGTCGCTACCGCAAAATCGACCAGATCGAAGACGCAGGACTGCGGGCCTGGAAGCTGCAAGGGTTAGCTCGTCGCTACAAACGCCCTGTGCAACATCTCACTGAAGCCTACAGCAAAGCACTAGTGAATCAGTGTGCCGTCAAACCACTGACACCGAAAGAGTTTCGGGCACTGCATGAGGCCGAAGTGGACTGGCTGGTCAAAGGTTGGATACCCACTGGCACCATGCTCTTACTGCACGCCGACGGTGGCGTTGGTAAAACCCTGTTCAGCTACGAATTGATGGAATGCGTCCTCACTGGCAAACCCTGGAACGGCTACCCCGTGAAGCAGGGCAAAGTCTTACTCGTCCAAACGGATGAACCCACCCTCGTTACCCATGAACGGATTGACATTCGCGGCATTGACGACGAGGCCCCGTTATCTCTCCTCACCGATTGGCAAATTGAGGCGATGGCCCGCCTGGAGACCTTCGTGAAAGAGACCCGCCCGGAGTTACTCATCGTGGACTCCCTCACCAGCATCAACCGTTCGTGTGTGTTCAGCGAGAACGATACCGAATATGCCCGTCCGCTGTTGGAGTTAGCGCGCCTGGGCAACACCTACGGCTGCACGGTCATCATTATTCACCACAGCAACGCTGAGGGTAACAGTCGCGGGACGAGAGCCATCTACAACTCGGTCTCGGAAGTATGGGGCCTGAGCAAGGGCGAACAACTCAACGATCGCTTGCTGCGGGTGCAAAAAACGCGGCTCGGTCGTCCGCCTGGTCGCTATCGGTTCCGCTTTGATGATGAAGACTTCACCTTTGCCTACCAAGGCGAGGACTATGGCCCTGATCACGCCGACCAAAGCGACACCGAAGCCACCAACGAAAAACGCATTCAACTCTGGCTCAACGAGGGCGATCGCCCTGGTACCCCCTTCACCGCTCAAGAAGTGTCTGAGTTTTTGGGGTTAGCCTACGACACCACACGCCGCTCACTCTATGAACTGTGGGCTAAAGGGCTAGTAAAACGCTCACGACTCCAGGGGCAGAAGCAATACACGTACTTCACCAGTGGCTTGTTAAGGGATGTAACAACTGATCAACTGATCGCTCCCTCCAAACCGAGTGATCAGTTGTGTAAGCCCGATGCCATCACGGTTTCACCCCCAACTGATCAACTGATCACTCAAAACACGGTTTTTGAAACCGAAAAAAATTTGAAAACCAAGCGATCAGTTGATCAGTACGAAGCTTTCGTTACATTTGAGGCCGTCACCACCCCTCAAATTGGTGACATCATCGTCGCTAAAGCGCATGCCAGATGGATTCGTAGCGGTTCGGATAAACTGCCTTGGCGCGAGGTTCGACCGAGTGACAAGCAAGCCGCCGAGATTCCGATCGACCTGCTCACGGCCACACTGTTCGAGGAACTCATCCAGCCGTCCAAAGTGTTGGAGCTTACTAGGGATAGTCAGAAGGTGAAAGTACGACAGCAGACGACGGGACGCACCAGTGTTTTCCCTATCAGTGATGTTTGCGTACTGAAGAAAGTTGGCAACGGCTGAGCGCTCATGCCACATAGCTGCCAGTTCTGGATCAATCGTTTTAGGGAAGACTTTCTACAGCGCGGAAGGTCGGAAACCTCATGGCTGACGGACTATCAAAAAATCTTGAAGCTCCTTCCTCCAAACGCTACCCTGACGGCCAACGTTCTGCATGAAGTTGTGGTAGGTACACCCGTGAACAGCAAAACTCGTAAACGAGCCTGCATGGTGACTGGGGCGATCGCGCGGTTCGCGGGGGTGAAATATGACCCCTCACCCTACGCTGGCAACTACTCACCAGCCGCAGTTAACCCGCGCAACATCCCTTCTGACCGGTTGATCTGTGAATGGTACGACCGACTCACCAATCCCGGTTGGAAGTGGATTTTTGCCGTCATTGCAACCTATGGCTTAAGACCACATGAAGCCTTCAGGCTTGACTTTGAGCGTTTTCGGGAACGCAACCCAATTGTGTTTGTGGAACGCAATACCAAAACAGGTAGCCGCTTGGTGTGGGCGTTCCATCCCGAATGGATTGAGCGGTTCAGCTTGTTCTCGGTGACATTGCCGCCGATCGACTTAACCCGCCCAAACGTGAAAGTGGACGAGTCAGCCAGTCACTACTTCAAGGATGTGAAGCTGCCCTTTCATCTGTACGACATGCGCCACAGTTGGGCCATTCGCACCCTCGAATACGGGTTAGACCCTAGTTTGGCAGCGAAGCAAATGGGTCACAGCCGTGAAGTGCACGACCGCATCTACCACCGCTGGGTTGAAGAATCAGTCCAACAGAGAGCTTACGAAGCACTATTACTGAAGACTGATCGACCAAAGCCGCCTTAATTCTTTCGCTGTATAATTCTGAAACCCGCTCTGAGAGCGCATTCCAAATACCCCCAGGGGAATTCGAATCCCCGTCGCCTCCGTGAAAGGGAGGTGTCCTGGGCCTCTAGACGATGGGGGCTTGCTTCTCGAACCTTCATAAGGTTAACCAATGCTGCACTATCTGTCAACCTGAAATAAACTCTCGAATTTTGTAGCGCGACTTTTTTGCTGCCTCAAGCAAGATCCTTGGAGTTTCGTAACCGAATGAGCCGCCGCCGCATTTGAGGTGATGCCTGCGTCTCAGGAAGCTCCTGTGCTTCGACCTCGATTTGAAGTGGCTCCAGATACTCGTCTGTACCACAGGTAAAGGCATCAATCAAAAGCTCCAAGAGGCGCTCGCGATCGTTCAAGGCTCCTTTTTCCTCAATGAGTCGAAACTTGAGATGGATTTCGCATTCGTAGACACCCACCTCAGGTACTGTGGGCTGCTGATACTCTAAATCGTGGTTCATGTTGAGGTGACTCTCTAGCACAGCGAAGAAAACTTAGGTTACTTAGCTAACTTTTGCCAAAGCTTTTGAATAGTTTGCCAAATCATGTTAGGTAGAAACCTTCTACTACATTGACAACCTAACATTCCCATAAATTGATTCCAATCCGCTAAATAGCTGAACCTAAAATAGCTTGATTCTAAGAACTAACATTATCTTTAACCTGGCTTCGTCAATTCTTCACAACAACAGTTTGCAAAGCTTTTCTAAATGTGCTTTATCTCATTAACTGAACCTTCTCTAAGCATGTAAGTGTGAATATTATGGCGGACTTTATAAGGTCTCGTTAAGTTGATCTAGAACGCTCAAGGCAAGGATCTTTACCTTAAAAGGAGAGCCTTTACAGGGGCGGCAGAGAGCCAGGCGATATAAAAAATCACATCAACTGTATACGTGCTAACTCCTCCTGAAGCTTTAATTACTGATTAATAGAAAAATGAGCCTTTCGAGGAAAGAGATACCTGCTGTTCCTCATCGTAATTTTGAAGGCAAAGCCTTTGTCATTGTATAACCATGTTCTTTTCTAATGTTTTTTTGTACTTAAACTGTACCCAGCTCTCTTCTGGAAAGATCTTAGAGAATATACGGAGGTAGTGCCAAAATTATTGATTCAGAATGTCAGAGCTTCTACGTACTAAGTTTAGAGAGAATGTTGTCATCAAGATGCTTTTTTAACACTTATTGTACGGAGGTGCGATCGTCTTGATTAGGGTTGACGAGTGCACGTATCGCGAGATGCTGGCTTTGCTCAGAAGTAAGACGGCACATGATCCTGATACAGGACAACGTTGAGCAAAGGATCGATTCTTGTGTAGCTGCCTAAAAGCAACAAAGTGAAAAAGGTGTAGATTAAAGGAAACGTTGAGGTTGAGGGTGTTATGGAACGTAGCCAGCTATCTCAAGTTGCAGCAGCAAATGATTCTTCGCAGGTTGCTTCTGCTGAGCCTTCCGTGTCGATCTTCAAGTTGTCACCGCTAATTCGGTTGACGCTGCTGTTGCTATACGTGGCGCTAACCATACCGCTGCCTTTTTTGGCAGGTATGACAGCGGCAAACATGCCATCGTCTTTGTTGTGGGTAGGCATTGGCTTGGGTGGGTGGCTATTGTATGCGGCTTTGAGTGAGCGGGTGGTACTGGATAGTGACGGAATTAAGGTGCAGTACCCTCGTTGGGTACCACGGGTTTTTCGTCATGGGTGGGAGCTATCGTGGTCAGAGGTCGCAGCATTAAAACCTCGATCGACTGGACAAGGTGGCCTTGTTTACTATTTTCTCAGTCAAACTGGGCAGGCGTACCTTTTACCTATGCGAGTAGCTGGCTTTAACCGCATGGTTAAGCGTGTACAGGCAGAAACTACGATTGATATGACTGATGTGCGCCCGCTGTCGCAGCCGTGGATGTATTTTATTTTGCTTGGCTGTACGTTGTTGCTGTTGGCGATCGATGCTTGGACGATTTGGGCTGTGCTCAATCGAGCGGTATGAAGCTTAGCAGATGTAAACCAGCTAGCAATGCCAAACCTGTAGACTGAACAAGACATTCGCACCCAGAACACTGACTTTGCATACGCTCAAATCTGCTCAAATTCGTGCTGAACAGGTTAGCCTCGCGCCTAAAATTTTTACTGTTGGTAAACCGCATGCAGACCAGCTCTCAGTTCCAAGTAGCCAGTATCTACTTAGAGAGATTTCGTTTGAAGTGTTTCAGGGCGATCGTATAGCCCTTGTTGGCGCGTCAGGCGCTGGCAAAACGTCCTTGCTGCGGCTATTGAACCGCTTAAGCGAGCCAAGCAGCGGCATGATTTACTTAGATAACCGGGCACTGAACCAGATACCAGCCGTGCAGTTACGGCAACAGATTGTTTTAGTATTACAAGAGTCAAAGCTGCTGGGTATGACCGTACAGCAGGCGCTGGAATATCCTTTGACCTTACGGCGCATCGACAAACAGAGGCTTCAAGAGCGCTTGCGATATTGGATCGATCGATTACGGATACCATCAGAGTGGTTGAACCGCACGGAACTACAGCTTTCTGTGGGACAACGCCAGTGGGTTGCGATCGCTCGTGCCCTTGTTGCTGAACCAAACGTGCTGCTTTTGGATGAACCCACAGCTTCTTTGGATCTGGGTCGCAGTGAATTATTGTTGGGCGCGTTGGCTGAACTGAAGCAGACAAAGGGCACAGCGATTTTGATGGCAAACCATCAATTAGAACTTGCACAGCAATTTTGCGATCGAGTGCTACACCTTGACCAGGGACGGTTACGTCAAGATCTTGCAGCTCAACATGTGGATTGGCAAACGCTAAGGCAAATGATCCTACAAGCGGAAGCGCATGAGGCTGAAGAGTGGGATTAAACCGCTGAAACCACTGCTGAGTAGGATCTGGATCGGGTAAACAGTGCCTTGCTTCTGGCACACTTCAAAACGTGGGTTATGCAAACCGTCAAGCTATCTAAGGTAGGCTTAGGACCAAAATTCCTATGTCTTTAGATAGAAAAAGAGTTGAAATGCTGATTTCGTTTGCGTCTTTGAGTACGAGGCTGATAAATTTCGTTTATGAGCCTTCATCACGAGTTGGAGGGCATTTGTTAAGGAGGATTACGACGTCAGTGCTATCTTTTACCACACAGAGGCATGACACGTAAATGAGAGTAGACGGTTCCCTAAGGCGCTTCATCAGTCGTTCTCAGATGTTTCCCTATGGGGTAGCGATTCTAGCGGCGACGCTCGCCCTGTTAGTAACGCAACTTCTTTGGTCACTGCTCGACCCGCTCGTCTTTATACTCTTCTATGCCGCTATTGCAGTGAGTGCCTGGTATGGGGGCATGAGAGGTGGCCTGCTAGCAATTATCCTCTCTGCGACTTATGGGCTTTACTTTCTCTTTGAGCCGCTCCACTCCTTGAAGATTGTCAATGCCAAGCAACTGGTGCAACTGGTCGCGTTCGTGCTCGTCTCGTCCCTCATTTCAGTGTTGTGTTCACAGTTGCAAACCGCTAAACACAAAGCGGAAACGAGCCTGAAGCGGCTACGTGAGAGCGAACGGCGCTTTAGTCGGCTATCTGAAACAAACCTCTTGGGTATTGTGACAACGGATTTGAGCGGCACGATTATAGAGGCCAATGATGCTTTCCTGTCGCTGCTTGGCTATACGCAAGAGGATCTGCGTGCTGGCCGCCTCCACTGGCGGACGATTACTCCACCTGGCTATTTAGGCGCGTATGAGCGATCGGTGGATGCGTTGAACACCACTGGGTCGGGCACACCCTTTGAAACGGTCTGTAGCCGCAAAGATAGTACCTGTGTGCCCATTTTGATTGGTTCTGCCTTGGTGAGCGAAACGACAACGATCAGCTTTGTCTTCGACATTAGCGATCGCAAGCAGGCAGAGGCAGCTTGGCTTGAAGTAAACGTCCGCTTAGAGCAGCACAGCACTGAGTTAGCAGTCACCAATGAAGAACTAGAAACAACCCTGGAAGAATTGAGAATTGCGGAAGAAGAACTGTTGCGGCAGAACGAGCAGTTAAAAACGGAGCAGCAACGGTATCAGGACTTATTTCATTTTGCACCTGATGGTTATTTAGTGACCGATACAGCAGGCATTATTCAGGAAGCGAATCAAGCCGTTGCAGCACAACTCTTACTTGACGCCTCTAACTTGCTTGGGCAGCCTCTGTTTAATATGATCGCTGGTCAAGATCTGAAGGGGTTTCGTGAGCGGCTAAATCAACTGATAGAGCAGCCATTGGAGCAACAAACTGTATGCACCTGGGAGATGCATTTACAAACCCAGCAAAATCACGTTTTTCCGGCTGAACTAACGGTTGGCTGTGTTTATGACTCCACGGGCAGCGTTTCTAATGTACGCTGGCTCATTCGAGATATCACAGAGCGTCAACAGGCAGAAGCGAGACGGCGTGAAAGTGAAAAGTTGTATCGGGCGATCGGCGAAGCGCTTGATTACGGCATCTGGATTTGTGATCCCGACGGGCGGAATCTCTATGCCAGTGAGTCTTTCTTACAATTAGTGGGCATTAGTCAAGCAGAATGTTCGGAGTTTGGTTGGGGCAACGTGCTGCATCCCGATGATGCAGAGCGCACGATTGCGGCGTGGCAAGAATGTGTGCGGACAGAGGGCAACTGGGATATTGAGCACCGCTTCCGAGGGGTGGATGGCAATTGGCACCCACTGCTGGCACGAGGCATACCCGTCCGAGACGAAGATGGAACCATTACTGCCTGGGCAGGCATCAACCTCGATATCAGCCGACAAAAGCAGATAGAAGCGGACTTGCGCCAGAGCGAAGAACGCTATCGCTACCTGGTAGAAGCGATTCCACAACTCGTTTGGACAGCCAGCCGCGAAGGCGCACTACTGGATGTGAACCAACGGTGGCTTGACTTTACAGGGTTGACATGCGCCCAAGCTCAAAGTGAGGGTTGGCAGGCCATTGTTCACCCTCATGATGTACCTGTTTTGAGTGAGCGCTGGCTCGCAGCTCAGGAAAGTGGTGGTCATTATCACGCTGAAGGGCGCATGCGGCGACATGATGGGGCGTATCGCTGGCATTTACATCAGGCGATTCCGTTCAGGAATGAGCAGGGAGAGATTGTGAAATGGTTTGGTACAGCCACCGAAATTGACGATCAAAAGCGGTTAGAGCAGCAACGCGATCGCATTCTCCAGCAGGAACAAACTGCCCGCGAAGCGGCTGAAAATGCCAATCGTATTAAGGACGAGTTTTTGGCTGTCCTCTCCCACGAATTGCGATCGCCGCTCAACCCCATTTTAGGCTGGGCAAGATTACTCCAAACGCGATCGCTGGATGAGGCTCAAACCGCAGAAGCCTTAAAAGTCATTGAGCGTAACGCTAAGCTGCAAGCCGAACTCATTGAAGATCTGCTGGATGTCTCTCGGATTTTGCGAGGCAAACTGAGCCTCAAGGTTGCGCCTGTTAATTTAGTCACCACCATTCAAGCGGCAATCGAAACCGTGAGGCTGGCGGCAGAAGCGAAAGCCATTGCAATACAATCAAGTCTTGAGCCACATATTGGGTATGTTGCTGGTGATGCAAATCGCTTACAGCAGATCGTTTGGAACCTGCTTTCCAACGCCGTAAAATTCACGCCAACCCAGGGTCGAGTCGATATCTGTCTGAAGACGGTAAAAGCTCAAGCTCAGATTACCGTCACCGATACCGGGAAAGGCATTTCTCCTGACTTTCTACCCTATGTCTTTGATTATTTTCGTCAGGCAGAAGCGGCCACAACCCGAGCATTTGGTGGCTTGGGTTTGGGGTTGGCTATCGTTCGACAGCTAGTTGAACTACACGGCGGGACTATCTGGGCCGATAGTCCCGGTGAAGGACTGGGGGCAACGTTTGTCGTCAGGCTCCCGCTCACGTCAACGCAGCTACCCGCCCATGCTCTAAACAACGCTTCTGAGCGGCCGTTAAATCTTAGTGGCATCAACATTTTGGTGGTGGATGACGATGACGATGCACGAACCTTTTGTACCTTTTTGCTAGAGCAGTATGGAGCCACTGTCACAACCGCTGCTTCAGCAGAAGAAGCGCTTTCTATTTTGACTCAAGCCAAGCCAGATGTGCTTTTGAGCGACATCGGCATGCCCAGCACCGATGGCTACATGCTCATGCAGCAGGTGAGAGCGCTAAACCTGGCACAAGGGGGAACGATTCCTGCGATCGCGCTGACAGCCTATGCGGGAGAAATTGATTATCAACGGGCGATCGCGGCAGGCTTTCAGCAACATCTGGCAAAACCAATCGAGCCAACCGTGCTGATGACGACGATTCTCAACTTGCTCAGACGTGATGAGAAGTAATGTCTGGGCGATCGTCGTTTCTACTCACACAGCCTTCACCGCTCTCCTAGCTACGAAAGAGACGGCTGTATTGAGTTTCGTGCCTCATGCTGGCAAGAGACAGCCCCCAAGTACAGCTATGCAAATCCTGATCGGGTAGGGTTAAGGCCACTGCAACCGTTTGCTGGATCACTGGCTGAAGATGCAACAATAACTGTTGCCCTGCCGTTTGCCCTAGTGGAATCAGCTTGATACCCGCATTGACCAGATTTGTTGCCCAACCGTGTAGATAGCCCAACACCGCTGGGTGCAAGCCGATCTGCCAACGGACAGCGGCAAGAGCAAAGGCGATCGCAAAATGACACCCATCTCCTTGTGAAAAGGTTGCTTGTGGCTCTAGCACCTGTAAATCGTGCAGCAACCGCAGCAGCGATCGTCCCATTTGCAAACTTTGTAACCGTAACTCCTCGGTTTCTCGCGCGGCTGACAGCCACCGATTCCAGTGGGTTACGGCATCCCAATCACCAGTCTGGCAGGCTTTATACGCTCTCACCATGATGGCTGATTCCACTCGAATGGTCCCAACACGTAATTCCTGTACTAGCCAGTTTTCCAGCGCACTGCGATCGCTCAGCCTATCGGCTTCAACCAGCGCCTCAATACCCTCTGAGTAGCTATAAGCACCCACTGGCAACGCCGAACTCGCTAACTGTAGCAGGCGCAGTAACGCCAACGAATCAACGTCATCTCTTAGGTGCCCTTGCAAAGCCATTTATTCTTTACCCCTTTTCCCTTCTGCCTTCTGCCTTCTGCCTTCAATGACCATGTCCATACGCTCCCGTTTCTGGTTGAAAGGGCCGCACCTCTTCAACGAGATGTAATCCTCGATGTTCCAGCATGCTGCGTAGTACAGGGTCGGGCGACAGCCGCAGGTAAGTAGGTGTAATCTCTAGCGGCACGTGACGGTTGCCCAAGTGATAAGCCGCTTGCAGGAGGTGCAGTGAATCTTGTGCCCGTGCTGTCAAAACAGGCTCTGGTTTGGCGATGACTCGTACAACTAAGCCATCCTCAGATTGCAACCAGTCACCATCGCGCAAAACAGTGCCTCTGGGTAATTGGAGGTACACCGACTCACCTTCCAACGTCTCATAGCGATGGCGCGATCGGGTGCGATCGTCGGCCGTCAGCGCCAGGGTCAGGGTTGCGCCTGTCTTTGGTGGTACTGCCAAGCGTTGAGTAAGCGTTGTCATCACGGCTCAAGCTGATCTTATGAGAGAGGGCATATCAGCAGAAGTGTAGTGTATTCAAGCGTTTTTGGTAAGACAGTAGTGGATGCAGTGTTAGCGACGTTGCAAGACTAGCGATACGTTCATCAGGCGGCTGAAGAACTGCCTCCAAGGGGCGCGGGGTGTTTGCTGCCGTTTCAAGTCGCGTAGTCGCTGCTTCACCTGAGTGAGATCAGGTGCTTGACCACCATAACGCCAACCAACGTAAGCTTGAGCAATCTCATTAATCGCTGCCGCTTGAGGCGCAGATTGCACCTCGCAAGACTGACGTGCATACTCTAAAGGCGTCTGGGCAGAATGCTTGCGAAATCCTTGTAGTGCCAGCCAATTTAGCATCTGTTGGTATAAGCTTTCCATCGGTGGCAGTTTTGCTAACCAGCGACGGTAGCGCCAACTACGCCAACTACGCCAAAGAAGCCAGCCCGCAAACGCAAGGACGATCGCCAGCAGCAGCCCAGTGAAAAGACCCACCCAACCTTGGGAGAATAAGCTCATACACCAAGTAACTATCGCTGCTATCCAGCCAGCCACAAAGCCGAAGGTTCGATTGAGCCAACTAGTCATGGGAGAGGGCAACCAGCCTGCAACCCAGCGCCAAAAAGCGCGCAGTACGCTAAACGTCTGCTCTTCCTCAATGGATGGTGGGATGAGTTCATGACCCGGAATGGGATCAAACGCAAACCAGCCAAATTGAGGGAAAAACACTTCTGTAATCGCGTAAGCATCGGTGTTTCGCACAACATACAGGCCCGTAAATGGATTAAACTCACCGGGTCCAAAACCAGCCACAAGCCGCGCGGGAATGTTAATTGATCGCAGCATGACAGTGAGCGCAGTCGAAAAGTGATCGGGGTAACCACCCTGGTACTTAAAAAGAAACGCTTCTACCAGATCTTCATCAGGTGCTAGAAACGGCAGATCAGGCTGAATGGTGTAGCGTTGCTTGACGATCTGAGCCAGGTACAGCACTTTTTCATAGGTAGCTGTCAACGGCTTTGGAGAAGTTGACAGCAGGGCTTGGGTGCGATTACGGATCCGTTCTAAAATTTTGGGGGGAACGTTGAGATAGTCCTCGGTAATCTTGGACGGGTAGCCTTGAGGTGCGCCTCGAAGTCTTATGCGATCGCGGTAGGGCACTTCCGAAACAACGGTATAGGTCAGCCCTTCTCGCAGCTCTAGCGGCGATCGCAGGTTGCCATTGGGATCGATCGCGATCTGTCGCGTGGGGAAATAAAGTTCTTTTGCCTGAGCCAGTGCTGGCAGTAGGTTCGGCAGGTCTGATACAGCCGTGTAGGTTTGGATAATCTCTTTTGTTTTATTAAGCGAGATCGGCCGCGGCAAAAAGAATTGGTAGGACCAATTTGGTCGAGTGACTGTGATCGCTTTGTCATTCCGCGATATCTCCCATCCCTGCCCCAAGTAGCGATCAAACGCCAGTACGCGCCAAAAGCCTTCTGCCTGAGAGCGAATGCGTAAAACGACTCGTGGCTTTAGCGATCCCCGGAGGTTCTGGTTGATGCGGCTATTAAAGCCATAGTAGAAGTTCTCATCTAACTTCCCTGGACCGAAGCCTTCACCTTGTTTGGACCCAATACCAGTACCGTCTCCAGTACCCGATCGCACATATCCTGGATTGATAATGCGGCTGTTATCCTCAAAATCCTTCTGAATTTGAGGACTAACGGGAAACGATCGTAATTGGTAACCAGGAAAGCGAGGCAAACAGGCAAAAATCAGCAGCCCTGCCACCAGAATGACAACCAAAAAGCTCAACCACCGTTTGGGTGATAACCCTGTGCCCTGTAAGGGAGATTGATAAAGTTGACTTGTAAGACCAAGTCGCGATCGATAGTCCAGTGTCAAAACTGGCAGCGCGATCGCCAGAAAAACTAGTAACAGCAACCCAAACGTCATCGTCTGACTCAAGGTGCAGGCAACGCTAATTAAGATCAGCCCAATCACCATTGAGTAGCCCAGATCTTTCCGACGCGGGAGATCAAAGCTGTGCAACACCTGAAGCTGTACTAACAGCTCTGCTAGTACCAGGCGGGTGTCATTCAGATCGGCTCTCAGTCCCACAAAAAATGCTGCTAAGGCCAGCAGCATCCCGATCGCAATACAAAATTTTGTGGCAATGTTGCGTTTGTAGCGCCGCTGCCAGCTCCAGAACGCACCCATCACGCTCAGCGGCACAGCCCAAACGCTCATACTAGTCGATGCGGCTACATCCGTTGCAGCGATGCCAGCTAGCACCATTGCTTGCACCAACACTCTGAGCAGAAGCGACTCTTCGATTGCAGGTGCTGGCAAATTCTCTAAGCGCTGCCGGAAGTGATCCGCGATCGCATGCACCCGTCGTTGTGAATTTCCAGAAACACCAGCCCTAAAATTACCAAACATTAGCAGGCGACAATTCGATTGGCTGGCCGCATGTCAGATTGAGGAACAATAAACCCTACCCTGAATCTAAAGCTTTTGAAGCACATCATTCTTTATAACAAGAATTGCGCCCCGAACCACTACGCCACGATCGCACATGGGTTCAAATTGTTGCAAGTGTTCAATCTCAAATCTGAATGCAGCCAGATCCATCATACCCGTTGCCTGTCGAGACTAACGGCTAGGCGAACACTTCTACACGGATGCTCGCCAACGATTAATTAGTCGGTGATGCGAATAGCAAACATTAGCGGTTCTTGACCGTCAAAGCAAACTTCTAACATATGAGACTCATGCGGCTGGAAGTCAAATAGCTCCACACTTAAATTGCCAGCCGTAGAACGCTGAGCACTTGCCTGCACATGTTCACCCTGAAGTGTGAATCTGCCACCGCACGGCAGGGTTGCCTGAATCCGTAGTCTAGCGGATGCCGCTTCTGCCGCATAGTCTGCCTCCAGGCTCAGAGCACCTAGATCTGTGAGCCATTGACGCTCCAGTTTTGGTTGGCTTAAAGAAATGGTTAACGTTAAGGCCGCAATAATTTCGCGTGCAGCCAAGAGTGAGAGCACCATTTGCTGAGCCGGAACCGCTGACTCATAGTTCGGCGGATAGTTGGTGCCAGGCGGTGGCGATGCAACAGCCCCAGATCGGGCAGGCGATGTCATCACCATTCCTGCCAGTTGGTTCAGTGCTTGAGCTTGTCCAGGGAATAGATCCTCGACAGCCTTTACAAGCTTCGCACCCTCTAACAACGACGATTGAACCGCTTCCTGGCAGCGTTCCAAGAGCTGACCCAACAGGTTTTCGGGTAAGGGAATGGGTAAATTCAGCGTTTTAAGCTGATTCAGCCAAACCTGAGCTGGTACTCTTTGGGCTTCAAGCGTATCGCTAGCAGCAGTTACAGCGGCGCTAGCGATGCCGTAAGCACCTTCGGTTTCGTAATCGTGAATTTCTGATTCCCAGGGGAATAGAGGAGGATTACGTTGGATTTCAGTCTGTAACCGATGCTTCAACAGGGCATGAAAACGGTCTTGCACAGCAGGTATCTCTCCAAGTTTTAATAGGGTCTCCCCTTTGAAGGAGGGAGTGTTGAGTTTAAGATGACCGGCATTCGCAGAGGGAGCATCCTGAAGAATAGATAGATCTAACGCATTCGATCGAGCGTCATGTGGCTCATCGTTCCACTCAGTAACTGGACGAACCACCCCAGAGTCATCTGAAGTGGTAAAGGCAACCAGATCTTGCAGTAGTTCGAGGAGATTTCTCTGGAGCGTGTCCGAGTCATCGTTCATGGTATAAGTCCCTATTCATCAGAAGATGCCCCTTGTCCGGATACTAAATAATTGCGAATTTCCCACGCTTGCTCAAGTAGCTTAAACCACTGCTTCCGCACTTGCGTCACCGTACAGCTGAGGGATTGCGCGATCGCAGCATCTGACAGCCGTTTTCGCTTCAGTTCCAGTAGTTCTGCTTGCTGATGATCAAGCTGCTCCTGGAAAGCTTGCCACTGCTGTAATGTCAAGCCGAGGTTTCGCTCTAGGTCGGCCTCCAGCCACTGATGCACCAACTCCCAGCGATGGGAAAGCGCAAAGCGAATAAGATGATACCGAAAGCGCTGCTGCAGATAGTCTCGTTGGCGCGGCGTTAAACCTAAAATCACCTCGATTTCATTCGCAGGCAAGTCCTGTAAGCGCAGAGCAAAGTAGTCAGCACAGTCTGTTTGCTTGCGCTCTTCTAGATAAGCCATTAGCTCCGCAACCACCGCTTGCCGCAGACTATCTTCCGGTTGTTCTGGCTCCTGGGCCACCATCTGCTCCCGTACCTGTTGCATCGAAGCGGCATTCCACGGATTGTCTCCATCACCAACGCCGCCATCCGCTGCACGCTCAATATCAACGGGCGTTTCGATTGGCTGCTGCTGCGAAAACGTCTGAGCGCGTAAGATGATAAGCTGCTGATTGCGTCGTCCCGGCAATGGAATGCGCCGCTTACCATACCGTTCACTAAACGCCATGTACTCCGCAAGCTGTAGTAACGTGCGCGGTTGATACGTCGCAGGCAACTGGGTCTCGCGGCGAAACGCGTTGAGCGCTTCCATGTAAAAGCTTTGTAGAAAATCTTCAATTAATGTTAAGCGTGCTTGATAGCTCGCTTGGGTCTGCGGTGGGGTAATGTAGCGGTACACGATCGCGCTTAGCGTGCTGTGTAACTCGACCCGCCCACGTTTGGAACCGAGCTTGTAGTAGTGCAAGCACTGCTGGAGCCGATGCCTTGCCAACGCGGTTGCCCAGGTATCGACCTCTCCAGAGGCTTGAATCCGTTTGCTTTCAACGCAAATCCGTGCGACCTCTTTCGATAGTCGATCGGCCACATCCAAGCAATTTTGCTCAGAAGCGTTCGTTGACAGCTTTAACTCGTTCAGCAGCAGTTGAAAAATTGCCTCCACGCTCTGGCAGATATCCCCCACGGTATTAACGCCCAACGATTAACAAAAACTGAAGTCAGTTTAACCAATTGTGACAACAAGACGACAAACCCGTCTAGGTCAAACTACAGAAGCTTCACACCCCGTTCATCAAAATTAGGAGCTTGCTTCCAGTCATGAACATCGACCAACAAATTCAGCAACTCATTGATGACGCTCCTCAGGACGGTAATACACCAGCCCTCGTTGCTACGATCGCCCCTGTGCTGAAATTTTTAGCGTCACAATTGCGCTCTACACAGTATTACATTGTGCAGACCCTCGACCAGAGCTGGGCTATGACAACCCTGGAAAATCAAACGCAACCAGGGCTAGAGAAAAACGTTATCTATGCCTTTTCCAGCTTGAAAGATGTATCATCTGGCCCCTACCCAATGCACGATCCGCAAATGATTGCGTTGCCTTTACCCGTAACTCATATTCTGTTTCAAATGCTCGCAACAGACATGATTCATAGCATCATTTTCTTTGATGCTCCTGGCAACACAGCTGCTGGCACCGAAATTCAGCGTGAACAGCTTACCGAGCTGATTGAGTCTCACTTGCAGCAAAGCCAAACGATGCCGGGAGCAGGACTGCCTCCCAACATTGCCTGAGCAGCGCTAGCAGTCAATCGGTTGGGCCGTACCACTTCGTCGCGCCGCTTTAGAGGTAAAAGGGCTCGGTGCTTAATACCGCTTACTATCTGTAGAGTCTTTGTATCGCCGATATAAACAAATGTAACGATTTTGCTGTCATGGCGGGTTGGAGTCTTGACAGCAATCCGTCCAGTCGATATTCTTGCTTTCATACCCGGGTACACAACTGAGAGTTCTATGCAAGACAAGCAGAAGGTTACGCTATATCTCCCGCCAGAGTTGCACCGTCAACTGAAGATTCGAGCGGCACTAGACTCTGAAACGATGACGGATATTGCTCAAAGGGCAATTGTGTTTTACCTCTCTCACTCAGAGTTGGTCGATGGATATGAAGAGTCAAAGCACGGTCAAGCTCACAGAGTTTACACCTGTCCAGACTGCTCGTCTCCTTCTGTCTTGAAGGGCGATGACATGATTTCACTCCGCTCCCAGTCAGGTGTTTTGCTTGAGGAGAGGGTGTCAGCCAGCAAAGTACAGGTAGCCAATGCAGCTTCTGCAAAGGTTGCTTCTCAAGGTGAGGGTGAGTTGGTTCCCTGCTAGGTCGTAGTCGTTTTTGATTTGACTGCTCTAGTGATGCATTCTTGCTCAGTGGCTAGTTGACATCTGCCATTAGGTTTAAGCAAGCTAAGGATTCTAGGTTTTCAATGTTTGCACTGTCTCTCGTGGGTTGATGTTATGCAGGAAGAACTTAGTATTCTGATACAGGCCCAGTACCCCCTTATTTACATGGTGACATCTGAGGAAGAGCGGGCTGAGCAGACTATTGCAGCCATTTCTCAGGCAAAACCTCAGCGCCGTGTATACGTTTGGACAGTGACTCACGGCATTGTTGAGTACGGCCAGCCTCGCAACGTAACCCAGCACAACACCGTTTCGCCGGAGGCCGCGATTGAGTGGGTCATTCGTCACAAAGAGCCTGGGATATTTGTCTTTAAGGATCTTCACCCGTTCTATTCAGCTCCAGTGATTCGCTGGTTGCGAGATGCGATTGCAAGCTTCAAAGGCAGTCAGAAGGCCATTATTCTGATGTCTCCTGTGCAGGAGATTCCGATTGAGCTAGAGAAGGAAATAGCGGTGCTGGATTACCCCATGCCAGATATGGGCGAACTCAACCATGTGCTTTCACAACAGCTTGAGCAGGTTCGTACTCGACGCATTACGACAGAGGCAAGAGAGAAGCTGCTGAAGGCAGCGTTGGGTTTAACAAAAGATGAAGCCGAGAAAGTTTACCGCAAAGCCCAGGTTACGGCTGGGCGTTTAACAGAAGAAGAAGTCGATATCGTTCTGTCTGAGAAGAAGCAACTGATTCGTCGCAACGGCATCTTGGAATACGTTGAAGAAGACGAAACGATCGATTCGGTTGGTGGCTTAGAGGAACTGAAGCGCTGGCTCAAGCAACGGTCTAATGCCTTTACTGAGCGTGCCAGAGAGTATGGCTTGCCTCAGCCAAAAGGCATGTTGATTTTAGGGGTTCCTGGATGCGGCAAATCACTCATTGCAAAAACAACGTCCCGTTTGTGGGGGCTACCGCTGCTGCGTTTAGATATGGGACGGGTCTATGACGGTTCAATGGTGGGGCGATCGGAAGCGAACTTGCGTGGTGCTTTGAAGACAGCAGAGTCGATCTCGCCAGCAATTCTGTTCATTGATGAAATGGACAAGGCGTTCGCGGGTAGCACGGGCTCAGCCGATTCTGACGGTGGTACCTCTAGCCGCATTTTCGGCTCCTTTCTCACCTGGATGCAAGAGAAAACGTCTCCTGTGTTTGTGATGGCAACGGCGAACCGAGTCGAGCGGTTGCCTGGAGAGTTTCTACGCAAGGGACGGTTTGACGAAATCTTTTTTGTCGATCTGCCTAATAGTGAAGAGCGCAAAGAGATTTTCAAAATTCATCTTTCCAAGCGTCGCCGCGAGATTGCACGCTTTGATTTAGACCAGTTGGCGAATGTTTGCGAGGGTTTCTCAGGCGCTGAGATTGAGCAAGCTCTGGTAGCCGCAATGTACGAGGCGTTTGCCCAGGATCGAGAGTTTACTCAACTGGACATTATTGCGGCGATTAAGTCAACGCTACCGCTTTCTAAGACGATGACTGAGCAGGTAACTGCCCTTAGGGACTGGGCAAGGCAGCGCGCGCGACCTGCTGCATCCTCAGTGGCTGAATATCAGCGACTTGAGTTCTAAAAGCTTTCTCCTGCTCCCAACAGGAGGAAAGGCTAGCATTTGCTAGCAGCCAACCCAAAAAGCTAATAGCGATCGTTGTTAGCTCCTGACCACCAAACGTTGTTCTCAAATCTCCACAGGAGGAAACTCAAATGTCTCACTTTAGCACTCTGCGTACCAAGATCACCGATGCCGAAATCCTGAAGGCTTCTCTCCGTGATCTAGGGATCTCGGTGAAGACGGATGCCGATGTTCGTGGCTACAACGGTCAACGTGTTCGTTCGGACATCGTTGCTGTTCTAGAAGGCGAATATGATCTGGGCTGGTCTCGCAATACCGATGGTTCTTTTGACCTGATTGCTGACCTCTGGGGCGTGGCTAAAAAGCACAACCAGACCGAGCTAATCAACTCGATTAACCAGAAGTACGCCGTGAACAAGACTTTGTCTGAAGTCAAGCGTCCTGGTCTGCAAAATGCAAACGTCAAACTGGTACTACAAAAGTAGTTTCCTTACGCGTTCCCAAACTAGCGGGTTAACCCTTCCCCGGTTAGCCCGTTTTTTGTTTGGGCTTCAGGGTTTGGGCGTAAGATGAATGGCAAGCGCCTCATTCGACCGTTGATCAGCCGTCTAAACGTCCTGTTTAATTGCCATGCTTTTGCTATGAATCCGATTTCTCTGGAGCTTGATCAACAGATCAGACAATTGCTACGTGGCTGTGGTCAGTATGCCGAGCAAATGGCAGCCAGCCAGTTTGAGGTGTTTGAGAAAGGGCCGGATGATTACGTCACCACTATCGACTCGCTTCTGGATCAAAAGCTGTCAGCCGCATTTAAACTCATGTTTCCTGACGATGGAGTGATCACAGAAGAGGATGCACAGTCGAGAGCGAAATTTCACGATCGCTACGGTCGTCTCTGGTGTATTGACCCCATTGACGGTACTGAAGATTTTATTCACCGCAAGCGCGATTACGCTGTTATGGTGGGCTTGCTGCAAGACTATCAGCCGATCGCAGGATGGCTATATGCCCCTGCCTATGACCAACTTTACTACGGCGGTTCACATTGGGGGGTGTTTCAAACCACGGCAGAGGAGGTACCAGCGCCCTTATTGAGCATTGAACCCGCGTCTCCAACCGCCAGCTTTTGCCCAGTTCTCATTGGGCATCGTGATCAGTCCCGATTTGGTAACGCGATCGCCCAGCTCATTCCAGAGGCACAGTTCTATTCACTGGGCAGTTTTGGGCTTAAGGTCGTTGATGTTATTTTGGGGCGAGCAGGGCTTTACCTCTATTTCAACGGTCGAGTCAAACTGTGGGATACCGTCGGGCCGCTAGCATTGGCAAGAGCGGCTGGGTTAGTGTGCTGCGATTTAGAGGGGCGATCGATCAGTTTCTCGCCTCATGATATAGATGCTGAGACGCTGGCACACAAACAACCAATCTTAGTGGGCTGGGCAAATTATGTTGAATTGTTACGTCCCAAGCTGAAAGCAGCCGTTGAAGCGGTGATGCAGAATTTGGAATCCTCAGTTTAGAGAAGACTGCTTATACTAGGAATCTGCGTCTTTTCTCGCAACGTATCAGTCATGCAGATCTTAGAGGCTGAAGATTTGAGTTGGGGCACGATCGAGGTTTGCCAGATATTGCATACCGCTTTGAAGACACCTTACAAGTGCGGTTCAAAGCTTGCTACTATTTTCCACATCAGGTGGAATTTACCGTTGATGCTAAGGATCCGTAAATTCTCCCTCAAAGAAGCCGTGATGATCCTGCCATGATAATACATAGGCAGTGATGCTGCCTTTTTTGCCCCTTACCGTTGTTTCTGTTCAGCCTCCTTATTTCATAGACTTTTCATGCAGATCGAAGCGTTTAGTGAACTCTTCCCCCTCTTAACGGCAGCCAGTCCAGAAACGTTGGAGTGGCTACTGTCAGTTGCCGTTGAACATGAGTACCCTGCTAATCGGGCCGTGTTGATGGAAGATGCGTGGGGAAACGCCGTTTATTTCGTCGCCTCTGGGTGGGTCAAGGTGCGGCGGCTATCTGGTTCGGGTGAAGATGTTGTCACCTTAGCGGTGCTGGGACGGGGTGACTTTTTTGGCGAAATGGCGATTTTGGATGAATCGCCGCGATCGACGGATGTCATTGCCCTTTCTGCGGTAAAGCTCATCAGCATTTCGGCGCAGCGGTTTATTCAAACCTTATTCAAAGATCCGCAATTGCACCATCGCATGCTGCAATTGATGGTGCGACGGTTGCGACAAACAAACATCCGCTTTCAGCTAAGGCATCAACCGCCTGCCGTGAAGCTGGCAAATACGCTGGTTTCACTAGGCGAAAACTATGGTCAGGAAACGCCATATGGGGTAGAAATCTTCAACATTCCCTTCAAAGATCTGGCAGACGTGACGGATATTGGCGTTGAGGAAACCGCCAAAATTATGGAAAAGCTCGATAGCAAAGGTTGGATTAAAATTGACACGGCTAGTCATACCGTCTGTCTAACAAACCTGAAACAGCTGATGCACCTTGCTGGTAAAGTTTAGCGTTCAGCTTGACACAGTCAGTGCCGCGATCGACTGTTATGCTAGGGGCTGTCATCAGTGACTCATACACATGACTGTTAGCAAGGGTTACAGCCCCCAGTCTGGTTTGTGAGGACGGGTGCGGTAAGGCTGAGACCGCAAGTCGGCACCTAGTTGATGACGCGCCCTGGCGAACAATCAGCAGTATGGAAATCACGCGGTAATCTTTCTTTAAAGGCAGTCTCAGCTTGTTTACCGTAATTTGAACAAGTAAAACAGAGCAGCATTAAGCATGAATCGAGAAGACCTGGATCAAAGTAGTCAGATCGAACCATCTCAATCAATCGACCTTGAGACAGGGCGAAAAACCGCTTCGCAACCCTTGCCCAACTCGCTGCCGTTGCAACTGCATTACAAAGTAGCGATGCCAGAGCCAGAGACACACTTGTTTGAGGTGTGCTTGCACGTTACAGGCTGGCACCACGATCAGGGGACGTTGCTCGACCTGAAGATGCCAGTCTGGACTCCAGGATCTTATTTGGTGCGAGAGTACGCCAGACATTTGCAGGACTTTGGTGCTGCGAGCGATCGCACAAACGCCTCCTTACCCTGGCGTAAGCTCAGCAAAAATCACTGGCAGATCGAAACCCAGGGGCACTCAGATTTGACCGTGCGCTACCGGATCTACGCCGATGAGCTGTCCGTGCGAACCAATCACTTAGACGGCACGCATGGTTACTTTAATGGAGCCGCGCTGTTCTTCTACATTCCAGGGTACGAGCACTGCCCTTTGCAGCTTACGATCGTCCCTCCTCCTGACTGGCATGTATCCACTCCACTTCCGGCCTTGAATACACCGCATACCTTTGAAGCTCCCGATTTTGACACACTGGTCGATAGCCCGTTTGAAATTGGTCGCCATGCAGTGTACGAGTTTGAAGCGCTGGGTAAACCGCATCAACTAGCCGTGTGTGGCGACGGCAATCTGGAGCCAGAGCGGTTGATTCCAGACATTCAAAAGCTGATTCAGGTCGAAGCGGATCTGTTTGGCGGGTTGCCCTACGATCGCTACCTCTTTTTGCTGCACCTGTCGTCACAAGGGTTTGGCGGACTGGAGCACAAGTCTTCTTGTTCGCTGATCTATCAGCGCTTTGGGTTTCGGAGCAAGGATAAGTACGATCGCTTCATTCAGCTTGTGGCGCACGAATTTTTTCACCTCTGGAACGTGAAGCGGATTCGGCCCAAAGCGTTGGAGGTCTTTGATTATGAGCAAGAAAACTACACGCCATCGCTCTGGTTTAGCGAGGGTACAACCAGCTTCTACGATCTAGTCATTCCCTATCGGGCGGGAATTTATGATCTGCGTACCTACCTGATCGCGCTTAACCGTGAGATTACTCGCTTTCAGATGACACCGGGGCGCAAAGTACAGCCCTTAAGTGAGTCCAGTTTTGATGCCTGGATTAAGCTGTATCGCGCCGATGCGAATAGTCCTAACTCCCAAATGTCTTACTATTTGAAGGGAGAAATGGTGTCGCTGTTGCTTGATCTGCTGATCCGCGAACGGCATGGCAATCGGCGATCGATGGATGATGTCATGCGACACCTGTGGGAGCAGTTTGGTAAACCCGAAGTGGGTTTTACACCCACACAACTCCAGCAGGTCATTGAGGGAGTTGCCGACACTGATTTAACAGACTTTTTTGAGCGATACATGCACAGAACAGATGATTTGCCGTTTGATGAGTATCTCAACCCGTTTGGATTGCGCTTACTGGGAGACAGTGGTGCAGAAGATGGAGTTCCGTACCTGGGTCTAACGGCAAAAACGGAATCTGGGCGTGAGGTGGTGAAATTTGTCGAGTCAGGGTCCCCTGCCCGCAAAGCTGGGATCGATGCTGGCGATGAGCTTCTTGCCATGAATGGTCTGCGGGTAACGGCGGATCAGTTGGCTGAGCGGCTACGAGATTTTCGATCGGGCGATCGTCTCCAACTTTCCTTTTTCCATCAGGATGAGTTGCGTTCCAGTACGGTCACCCTTGCAGAGCCGCGAGCAACTCGCTTTCAGGTCGTTCCAGTTGAGCAACCGTCCCATAAGCAGGCGCAAAACTTTTTGGGTTGGCTCGGTGTACCGTTGGAAAGCATTAGAGGGTAGGACTTTCAGCTATCCGCGTTCAGCTTTGTGAACTATGTTTGAGATTGAACGTTGACAGCAGATTTGCATACTTCGAGCCCTACTTTAGATCTTGCACCATTCTCAAGAAGGCATTTTCAAAGCTTCTTAGTGATTGCATTAGCCTGCAATTGATTGCAGGGCGGTTGCTGCAAGTGGTGCAAGATGTCAGTTACCCTAGACGGTAGCCAAAGCCTCGCACCGTAATGATGTACTGTGGGTTGCTCGGATCTAGCTCTAATTTTTCTCTTAGCCAGCGGATGTGGACATCCACTGTTTTAGAGTCACCCATGAAATCAATCCCCCAAACCTTTTCTAAAAGTTGATCGCGGGAGAAAACACGGCGCGGATTGTTCATAAACAATTCCAGCAGGGTAAATTCTTTCGGTGACAAGTTGACAGTCTCGTTACGTACAGTCACCCGGCACTCTTGAGGGTAGAGGGCAATTTCTTGAAACTGAAGCACAAGCTGTTCTTGAAGCTGAGGTTGGCGGCTAGCTCGACGCAGTAGCGATCGACAGCGTGCAATTAACTCCCGCATCCCAAACGGTTTGGCTAGGTAATCATCGGCTCCAATCTCTAGCCCGACCACAACATCTGTTTCAGTACCCTTAGCGCTGAGCATGAGAATTGGTGTAATCATGCCGTCTTGCCGCATGAGACGACATAAATCCAATCCACTAATGTAGGGCAACATAAGGTCAAGGATCAGCAGATCGATCGCAGGTATCTCTGCCTCTTCACTGGCCTGAGAGGCTCGCATCACGTCTAACGCCTGACGACCATCCTCTACTGCCAACACCTGATAGCCTTCATCGGTCAACGCCATTGTGATCGTCTCGCGGATCAGTGCTTCATCCTCAACAATGAGAATGAAGGGCTGAGCATTTTCAGGCGATTTAGCAACTCCAGGCGATCGCATCATGGTATTAAATTTTGCAGCTTCAGACATTTAAGTGCCGTGGGTGAGAGTCAATCTTTATTTGCGAGCCTAGAACTGAGTAGCCAATCATTTGCAGCCTTATGCTTTGCTACCGTCTTTAAAGAAGAGAAAACAACACACGGCTGAGAATTCATTTATGAATCGGTCGTGAAAGTAAAACGAATAAACACAAATCTAGATGCAGCAAACTGATGTCAGTAAATTTGCTGGCTAAATTAGGTTAAGCTTTGGTAAATTTCAGATTAAGCCTGAAATAATGGTTTCTTTAGGGCAGTTTAAAGGCTTTAAAGAGGCAGGCAGTAACCATCAGCATCATACAGATTTTTTCAAATATGGCAATCAGAGAGGCGGTACACTCAAAGCGCCAAAAAAATGGGCGAGTCGTGCCTTAGCCAGCTTAAGTTATGGCGCTAATTCGCTCATGGTATACAAGCACGGTTCTAACCACTAAAAAGCTCAGGAGGGTTGATCACACGGCGCATAATAGCAGGGTCGCTGATTCATGAGGCATCTATGCAAAAACACATTCTTCTACTCATCGCTTCACTACCACTGCTCGTAAGCTGCATTAAAGAGCTACCTCATACCAATTTGAATTGAAAATGCGACACATCCTGTAGGGGCAAGGCATTGCCTTGCCCCTACCCACCGATTGATCTGTAGCCGTCATTCTTTAAATCGGTATCAGGTTCAAAGTAAGCCATCGCAAGCTTGTGCCACGTCCGTTAGCCAGAACGGGGAGCAAGGCATTCGGAAGATCGCACGCGCTCATTTAAGCGTTAGCCCGGATGCAACCACTGCGGTCATATCGAATGCTCAAAAATTTATCGTTCCTGTGCCGATGTTGAGTAACGGTGGAGAGCCTTTAGTGTATCCACAAGACGCTGAAAAGGCAGGGCAACCCATTTTAGACTACACAGACAAACCGATCGGCGGTAACGCAGGCGCGACAGAAGTCGCTCGTGGGCTAGTTTTCTTCAATGGCAAAGATAAGTCATGGCAAGCGGTTTTAGGCGATGGCAACGGCGTCATTATTATTAATGAAGTGACTCAAGACCGGGCAAAAAAGCTAGATCAAAAAATTCGTGGCTTGCAGCCAAACCTAAATAATTTGACGCTAAACGACCTGAAGCAAGTGATTCGATTTGCACAACAGCTTGGGTTAGTTGATATGTATAACTCTACTCGTGTATTTATTCAAGAGAATATGACCCCTGTAATCGCAGGTGATGACTCTACACTGAATAGCAAAGAAGTGGACGCATCTGGGTTTAAGAAAAGAGACGATCGCGACATCAATCAAGCGATTTATATTCCTGGTACCTTTGTCTTTGAAGGGCCTGCTGCCAGCCCACAGGAGTTTAAAAATGGTGGTGTGATTGTCGTACAGAGCGGCAAGATGCGCGGAGTGCAACCAGATATCTTTGTGCGGACGTATAAGCTGAGTAATGGACGCGCGATCGAGTCTGTGACGGCAGATTTAAAGAGCCAGTGTGTGGTTTAGTTGATGAGGATGGGACGCACATCGGAAAAGCATTCAGGAGCCAGAAGGGAGAGTGCTTGCTGACTCCTGCCCGTCGACTCCTAGCTTCCATTGCTAAACCTTGACGGGTGCTCGATCGTTCAATGGCGCTTCATACAAACTTTCGTCGTTAAGCAGCCCTTCACCCGTAATGATACGAGCGCCACGTTTGCGGGTGAAATAGTTCCATCCCCACTGCAACAGCACAATCAACTTATTGTCAAACTCAATTAAGAAATAGATGTGCGCGAAAACCCACAAGAACCAGGCCAGTAAGCCATCAAACCGCACAAAGCCAAGATCCACCACTGCTTCGTTTTGTCCAATGACGGCTAAGCTGCCAAAGTCTTGGTACACAAAAGGCGCTAATGTTTGCCCCACCAGGCGTTGCTTGATCAGTTTGGCAACGTATTCGCCTTCTTGCATGGCAACGGGCGCAACTCCGGGTAGGGGACGATCGCCTTGGTGCGGAAAGTTCGCCAAGTCGCCAATGATAAAAATGTTGGGATGAGTGGCAAGACTTAGATCAGGCTCAACCATGACTCGCCCGACTCGATCAAGGGTTGCCCCTGTCCGTTCTGCAAGCACCTGCCCCATTGCAGATGCTTTCACACCAGCGGCCCATAAAACGGTATGTGCTGGAATGTATTCTTCCTGACCATCCCGCTTCACCGTGACGATGTTGCCATCGATGTTTGTTACCAAAACACTCGTTTCAACAGTGACCCCCAGCCTGGTGAGAGAGGCTTCTGCTTTCGCTGATAGCTCTGGTGGGTAGGGGGGCAAGATTCGATCTAACCCTTCCAGTAGCAGCACTTGAGCTTCGGTGGTGTCGATATTGCGGAAGTCGCTTTTGAGCGTTTTGAAGGCAAGCTCGGCGATCGCGCCTGCCAACTCTACCCCGGTTGGCCCGCCGCCGACCACCACAAACGTCAACCAGGCACGACGTTTCTCCAGGTCAGATTCTTTTTCAGCGGCTTCAAAGGCCATGAAAATACGGCGACGCATCTCCAACGCATCCTCGATCGTCTTCAGACCGGGTGCCGTCTGCTTCCAATGATCGTTGCCAAAGTAGTGATGGCTTACCCCAGTGGCAACAACCAGCGTGTCGTAAGCAAGTTCCTCGCCTTTCAACGTCACGGTTTGCTTCTGGGTATCCAGGTTAGTCACCTCGTCCATAAGCACCTGAGTATTTTTGCTGCTGTTCAAAATGCCTCGCAGCGGTGATGAAATATCGGCTGGAGAGAGCGTTCCTGTTGCCACCTGGTATAGCAACGGCTGAAACAAGTGAAAATTTCGTTTGTCAATCAGCGTGACATCTACTGGTGCGCGACCTAGTGCTTTAGCGGTATACAGCCCGCCGAATCCTCCTCCAACAATGACCACTCGATGCATTGGTTGGCTCTCAGTCGCGTCTACCATTCCTTGTTGCTCCCTCATTTGCTATGGAAGTAAGCCGTCTCTAGATTTACTGCACGTCTGCCAAGAACCGTTTGGGTTGGTTGCCTGATCTCACTCAATTAATCACTTATTGCTGAAACTCAATCTTGATCGATAGAACAGCGAACGGTTATCTAGCTGCGGAAGTCTAGCGCCGATCGACCAGCAGGTAGTCAGTAACGACGATTACCAGGCCTATCTTTACAAATCGCAGTGTAGTTCTGTCGATACTTTTAGCGCTCCCAACGAAATCTTTACGAAATGTTAACAGCTTCTAGCTTAGCCCATGTCACTCAGCACTTGAGTAACAACCGTTACGCGAGCTAGTGGTATGTCAAGGCTGTTTTAAGGGGTTGAAAACCTTCAAACTACCTGTAAAAGGGGTTTATAGCTTTGAAGCGTTATACCATTTCCCTTTCATTGAGCTACAGCTAAGGCACTCCAACCAGCTATGCTGCACAGGTTCGATCACTCAAAACTCAGAACTCAAAACTCAGAACTGATATTCTCCCTTAAGCGCTGCAGATATTCCCAGCCGCGCTGCGACCACACTTTTTTACCCGTTTTGGCTGCGATCCACCGGGCGACTTTAGAACCTGTCCAGTGTCCGCCTTCAGACGGGGGCTTTTGGAGTTCTTGCTGGAGTTCTTGCTGCTGTACCAGGGTGAGGAGCGATCGCGGTGAAAGTTGTCCGCGTTGGCTCCGATTTTTCACTCCGATTGGGCCTTCCTGGTTGTAGCGGCGGATGATTTCTTTGGCGTAGTCGTAGTTAAACCCAACTCTTTGGGCCGCCTGCTTAATCGTGCACTGCTGATCCACCAAATGCAACAGATGCCAGCGTCGTGCTTCAATGCGGTCTTGGGCTTGCTGGTAATGGGTTTTCAGTTCTTTAGCCGTTAGATGCGGCTTCAATTGGACTCTGGGTGGCACGATCGGGTCAAGCGGAGGCATTCGGTACAGTTCATTGATCAACGCTTTTTGGATCACTCCGGATAAATAGCAGGGGTGGGTTGGGAATACTGAAGTGAGCGTAGAAAATGTCGCTCAGACTCCATGTGAAGTTCATACTGATCGATGAGACTGAGCAACAAGCGCTGTTCAACCCAATTAGACAGCACAGTTTTCAGATGAATTAACCAATCGTTCAATAGGAGTCTTAGCAGTATGGTGTTTCGTTTAGCTAGGCGAGTGTCTCTCGCTACGGGCGCATTTGCCTTTGCAGTGGTGCTTCCTGGTGTAGCGTTGGCAGGCCAACCTGTTTTTGGCATCGCATCACAGGGGTTTGTTGTAGCGGCTCAGTCTACGGTACCGTCATCTGTAGAGCAACTGCAATTGACGGATCAACAAAGGCAGAAGGCTCAATAGGTAATTCAGGGAGTTAAGGGAGAAGAGTGTCCAATAAAGCACTGAGCAAGGCTTTGCCTCGTTTTTTGGTATTGTGGACAAACTCAAAGAAAGCTAAATATAGCGGCAACTTTTC
>JAHHIE010000014.1 GCA_019358945.1 Stenomitos rutilans HA7619-LM2
GAAAAGTTGCCGCTATATTTAGCTTTCTTTGAGTTTGTCCACAATACCAAAAAACGAGGCAAAGCCTTGCTCAGTGCTTTATTGGACACTCTTCTCCCTTAACTCCCTGAATTACCTATTGAGCCTTTGCTTATTGATGCTCATTTAGCAGAGCCAACAGGCAGCGGCGTGTTTCCAGCCATCCTTGTGGTTCAAGAAATTTGGGGCGTGAATGCTCACATTCGCCACGTCACAGAACGCTTGGCGAGAGAAGGTTACGTGGCGATCGCACCTGCCATCTTTCAACGCAGCGCCCCTGGCTTTGAAGGCAACTACGATGCCGATACGACAGTCCTTGGACGCAAATATAAGGATGCCACGACAGCCGATGAGTTATTGAGCGACATGCAAGCTGCGATCGCCTATCTCAGAACACTCCCCAAAGTGAAAGGAGACGCGATCGGCGCGATCGGCTTCTGCTTTGGTGGGCACGTGGTCTACCTGGCAGCCACCCTGCCCGACATCAAAGCCACAGCTTCCTTCTATGGCGGCGGCATTGCTACCATGACACCTGGTGGTGGCGCACCCACAATCACTCGCACTTCAGATATTCACGGCACCTTCTATGCCTTCTTTGGCACCGCCGATCCTCTCATTCCTGTCGAGCAAATTGATCAAATCGAAGCGGCCCTTCAGAAATGTCATATTGATCATCGCTTTTTCCGCTATCTCACCGGACACGGCTTTTTCTGCGATCAACGCACCGATTACAGCCCCGAAGCTGCTGCCAATGCCTGGGATAAGGTGAAAGAATTGTTTGGGCGAGTGTTGAAGGATGAGGGATGAAGGATGAAGGCTAAAGCTGCCTACTCCCTACTTCCCCTTTTGCCTTCCGCCTCCTGCCTCCTGCCCACTTCCTCAACTCAAAACTTAAAACTCAAAACTTAAAACTCCCTGACGCTGCGGATTATAGTAAGAAAGCTGACTACGATCGCGTCTCTCATGGAAGCTAAACCAACTCGTCCAGCGAATGAGTCCTTTTCAATGGAGGACTTTGAGAAAGCGCTGGAGCACCATAACTATGAATTTCAGCCAGGGCAAATGATTTTGGGTAAAGCGGTCAATTACGAAATTGATGGCATTTACGTCGATATTGGTGCCAAGTCCCTTGCCTTTCTGCCCGCGAATGAAGCCAGTCTAAAAGGAGTGACCGACCCATCCGCGATCGTGCCCCTTCACGAAGAGCGCGAGTTTCTCATCATCCGCGAACAGGACGCCGATGGGCAAGTAACCCTTTCGCTGAAGCAACTAGAAATTAAGCAAGCCTGGGATCGCTTAGCCGAGGCGCAGGAGAGTAACCAGAGCTATCAAGTTAGGGTTACGGGGGTTAATAAGGGTGGCGTGACTGTCGATATCCAAGGGCTACGGGGGTTCATTCCGCGATCGCACCTGGTTGAGCGTGAAGATTTAGAAGCGCTTAAAGGCACCACCCTCAGCGCCAGTATTTTAGAACTTGACCAAACCCGCGATAAGCTCGTGCTGTCTAACCGCCTTGCCACTCGCACTGCTAGCTTTAGCCAGCTCGAAATCGGTCAGTTGGTCGATGGCAAAGTTGCTAGCATCAAACCCTTTGGGGTCTTCGTCGAATTTGGTGGCACCACTGGCCTGCTCCACATCAACCAGATCAGCAAAAACTACGTCCAGTCTCTAGCAGGTTTGTTTCAAGTGGGGCAACCCATCAAAGCGATCATTGCTGACCTTGACGAAGGCAGAGGCAGAATTTCTCTTTCCACCAAAGTGCTCGAAAACTTTCCTGGCGAAATGCTGGAAAAACCAGCCGATGTCATGGCAGAAGCCGAAGCGCGTCAGGAACGAGCGAGAAAAACCATTCTGGGAGAGTGAGGAGAGAGGGTACCGAGGAAGCGGGGGAGCAGAGGAAGCAGGAGGAGCGGAGGAAGGAAAGCTAAAAGCTCAAGGCTGACTATTAACCGTTCTACCAACTCAAAGCTTCTCCGACCTTCCTTGCTTCCCCGGCCTCCCCTGCTCCCTTCCTTCACCCTCACCCCTCACCCCTCTCCTCCATGCTTACCGTCTGGGAACTCGATTTCTACTCTCGTCCGATCGTGGATGAGAACAACAAAAAAGTGTGGGAAGTGCTGCTTTGCGAAAGTCCTTTGACGATCAATCATCAGCCAGAGTCGTTATTTCGCTATGCCGAATTTTGCTCCAGCGCTGAAGTGAACTCGGTGCGGTTGAAGAATATCATTGAAGCCGCGATCGCCCAGGCTCCCAACCGACCAGACAAAATTCGCTTCTTTCGGCAGGCAATGAATAACATGATTGCCAAAGCCTGCAAAGAACTCGACATTGAGGCACAGCTAAGTCAGCGGACGTTTGTACTCAACCAATGGCTCCAGCAACGGTTACAGGAAGTCTACCCTGCTATGCCTGGGTTTCAGCCGGGGACCAATCCCTCGGTGAGCTTTGCCAAAACGCCGCCACAGCCATTACCCGATGCCTTGCTAGGAGAAAAATGGCAGTTTGTCACGCTGCCAGCCAGTGCGCTTGATGAGATGAATGAATGGGCGATCGACTTTGGTGAAGCCTTTCCGCTTGGCTTGGCAGCGCTTGCACCAGAGAGCCAGGTGCCAGGACTGTTGATTTTTTCGACGCGTGCCACACCCCTCGCGGCATGGATGTCAGGCTTAGAGGTAGCTGGGGTCAAGCTAGATAGTGACTACCCCACCCGCTTGTTGCTGGAGACAGGGTTGAGCGATCGCTGGAATCTTGCTAGTCTTGCCAATGCTCCGGCACAGAAGGAAGCACAGGCGTTTGAAGCGGCAAAGCAACAGGCGAATGGGGTACACTTCCTCGCGGTGCAAGCTGATCCCAACACGGAAGCCTTCGCTGGATTTTGGCTATTACAGACGGTCAACTTAGCGTAAAGTGATCCTTAGTGGTTGCATTCAGCCGCGCCTGCATCTCCATCTAGCTGAAAGCTGACTGTTGAAATCGTTGGCTTTTAGTGGTTAATTGCTAGACGATGCTGACCGCTGATTGCTGACCGCTGATTCCTCCCTGTTCGCTCACACACTATGGGTTCCGACGACTTGCAACACGAAACCTCAGCAGAGCAACTGCTGGAATTAGCTGCCAAGTCAGGGGCAGAAGCGGCAGAAGTCCTGCAATCGCGATCGCTGGCGTACCCTGTTTTTTTTGAAGCAAATCGGCTTAAACAATTAGAAAGCGCTCAGGCAGAAGGCACGGCGCTACGGCTCTGGCGGGGTGGTTGCCCCGGTTTGGCGGTTGCTTATGGTCCTGTTGAGCCACAGGCATTGGTCGATCGAGCCATTGCACTCAGCCAGTTAAATGATCCAGAAGCGATCGAACTGGCGAGTGCCGCTCGTACTCAGTACCCCGATCTGGGAGAAGCCGTACCAGTAGAACAATTAGTTGCCTGGGGAAGAGAGGCGATCTCGGTCATCCGTAAGACAAACGCTGACTTGATCTGCACCGCTGAATGGGAATGTGAAGCCGAAACAACCCGCCTGCTCAATTCCAACGGCCTGGATTGCGGCTACACCGACACAACCCTTAGCTGCTACCTCTCAGCAGAATGGGTGCGCGGTGATGATTTTCTCTGCATTTCAGATGGGCAAACGCAGCGGGGTAGCCTCGATCCGGTGGCCTTGGCGCAGCAAATTTTGCAGCGCTTAGAGTGGGCAAACGGCAACACGCAATCACCAACCGGACGGATGCCTATTTTATTTACCTCGAAGGCTGCCGATATGCTGTGGGGGACAGTACAGTCCGCACTCAGCGGCAAACAGGTTATTGAAGGAGCTTCTCCCTGGAGCGATCGCCTCAATGAACTGGTGACCTCCGAAGGCTTAACCCTGTCGCAACAGCCAGATGTAGGCCCCTTTAGCTGCCCTTTTGATGACGAAGGCACTCCCACACGCACCATCACCTTCATCGATCGCGGGGTGCTGCAACTTTTCTATACCGATTTCACCACAGGACGATTGCTCGGTAGCGGCACGACAGGCAATGGCTTTCGCCCCGGCTTAGGCAGCTATCCCACACCTGGCCTTTTCAACATTTTGGTGGAGCCTGCGGGCAAGGCAGCGACAGGTAGATCGCTTCCAGATCTGATCGCCACACTCAATGATGGACTTATCATCGACCAGATGTTAGGCGGCGGAGCAGGCATATCGGGCGAATTTTCGATCAACGTTGACCTTGGCTACCGTGTGAAAAACGGCGAAGTGATCGGTCGTGTAAAAGATACGATGGTTTCCGGTAATGTCTACACAGCCTTGAAGCAGTTGCTTGCTCTCGGTGGCGATGCCGAATGGAACGGCTCCTGCTACACACCGTCCCTCATTGTGGACGGGCTTTCGGTAACTGGGCGAAGCTAAGCTTTAAACTTTAGACTAGAAGCTATGGCTATCAGGCGGGCTGGTGCTTCAGCACCGAGAAGTCTCGACTTCAGTCTACTCACATTGAGTACAAAGCATAGGAATGGTTATGAGCGTTGCAGGCATGTACATTCAACGGTGGCGTTATTGGCTCTTAGTGATCGCCGTGATCGTGACCGTCAGCACACTCTCTGCCTGCCAACCTCAAACCCTGAAGAGTCAGGCAGCACGCATTCCCCAACTGGTCATCAGCACCACTACAGATCCGAAAACCTTCAACTACGCACTCAACAACTCTGTGCCCAATGTCTTCTCTTTCACGTTTGATGGGTTGGTGGATGAGCACGGCATCACGGCAGACATTGTCCCGGCACTGGCGGAATCCTGGCAGATTTCAGCGGATAAAAAACACATTACGTTTACCCTGCGGGAAGGCATGAAATGGTCAGATGGGCAGCCACTCACGGCAGATGATGTGCTGTTCACATACAAGGATGTCTACTTGAATGAAGCCATTCCTACAGATGTAAGAGACGGGCTGCGCATTGGCAATAAAAAGCTCCTTCCAGAGGTGAAAAAGCTAGACGATCGCCGCATTGAGTTCATTTTGCCCGAACCCTCTTCACCTTTTGTACGGGCCATGACCGCCAAGATTTTGCCTGCCCATCGCCTCCGTCAAACCGTCTTCACCAAAGGGTCAGATGGCAATCCCCGCTTCCTTACCACGTGGGGCACCGATACCCCGCCTGCTGATGTCGTCACAAACGGCCCCTACACGATCGAGAGCTACATCAACAGCCAACGCGTGGTCTACCGTCGAAATCCCTACTACTGGCGCAAGGGTGCTCAGGGCGAATCGCTGCCCTATATTGAGCGCATCATCTGGCAAGTGGTTGAGAATAGTGACGGGCGCATGTTGCGGTTTCGCTCTGGCGATTTAGACATGGCTGGCTTGCGCCCCGAAGATTTCTCGCTGCTCAAGCGCGAGGAGCAGCGAGGAAAATTTGCCATTCTCAACGGAGGGCCAACCTCCGGGACAACCTTTATTGCGTTTAACTTAAACCGTGCCACCAATAAAGACGGGAAGCCATTTGTTGACTCCATCAAATCGAGTTGGTTCAACACAAAAGCATTTCGGCAAGCGGTAGCCTACGCCCTCGATCGCCAGAGCATTATCAACAACTTGTTTCGCGGCATTGGCGAACTACAAAACTCACCCATTTCGGTGCAAAGTCCCTACTTCTTATCGCCACAGCAGGGGTTGAAAGTCTATGAATACAATCCCAAAAAAGCGAAGGAACTGCTGGTTGGTGCTGGCTTTAAGTACGATGCTAGAGGGCAACTGTTTGACGCAGAGAGTCACCGCGTTCGCTTTACGATGATTTTGCCCGCTGGAAGCCGCTCCAGTCAGCAGTTCGCGGCTCAAATGCAGCAAGACCTCAAGGCCATTGGCATTCAGCTTGACCTGAACCCAGTTGACTTTAACGTAATGGTGGAGAGTGTGGGTAATCGAAATTGGGAGTGCTACTTTATTAGCTACACAGGTGGCGTTGAACCCAATGATGGTTCCAACTACTGGGTGAGTTCTGGCACGTCACACGACTTTAACCAGGGGCCAAACGTTGGTGCACCACCGATCAAAAACTGGGCCGTGTCTGATTGGGAACAGGACATCGATCGCTTATTCGTCGCTGGAGCCAGAGAATACGACGAGAACAAGCGCAAACAAATTTATGCCGACTTTCAGCGCATTGTTCAAGAGCAGCTACCCGTCATTCATCTGGTCACACCCACTGCTCTCTCCGCGATCCGCGATCGGGTCAAGGGAGTGCAGTTCTCTGGCCTAGACACCCGTGGCTCCCTCTGGAACGTCTACGAACTTAAAGTAGCTGATAACTAAGAACAACTAAGCTTAATGCACCCTTGATTTAGGGTTGCTTAAGGACACCCTCTACCAGTGCTGGCATTGTAAGGGCCATCTTCTGTGCGAATAGCGCCCAAAATCGTTGCGACAATCACACAACGGTTAGTGGCTGTCCCTGTAGCGTTTCCGCGTGAGACGGTGATCACATACACTGAAGAATTTGTGAGCTGCGCTGACGGCACCAAAGGAGGCATCGCAATAGCGCCATTGCCGTCAAAAATCAAACTAGGGAAACTGCTTGCAGGGTTTGATGTGGTGCCATTAACTGCCAGCTTTAATGTCCCCACATTCACATTACCGTTGCCCAGTAGAGTCCAGGCATTACTGCTACTGACAATTCCCACCGTATCCCGATTGCTAACATCCTCAGAATTACTGGGAATGAAAGGAACATTAGCGATCCTGGGTTTACTGGGTGCACTCATATCAAACACCACCGCTCTCGGCGCACGAGTACTCCTAGCACTACTTTGCGCCACCCGAAGCGTCTGCACAATCTGTTCACGCGCAGCAGAAACCCGCTGACGGCTCAAAATCGTATCCCAGCCAGGAGCCGCGATTGCAAACAACACGCCAATGACAATAATGACCACCAGCATCTCAATGAGGGTAAACCCCCCCATCGATCGCTTTAAGCGACTTCGCTGCTTCATCGTCGTTCTCCTCCGGGTAGACAGACTACTATTTAGGACTCTTGTTGATGATGCCGCGTGTCAGCACCCGCGTCTGCAACGGAAACGCCTGACTTTCAATGGCTCCGCTGGGTAGTGAGGTTCTCAACGGGAAGCCCGCTCGTCCCTGCACATTCCCAGCCAGGAATAACTGCACCTCCTGATTCACGCTCTGCTCCGCATCTGCTGCGCCATAGGTTTTTCCACGGATGCACGCATAGAAGCTCCGGATATTGTTAAAAGGACTTTTAGGCGTAATTTTGCTGTTTGACGCACAAACAGGTATAACAGGCAAGAGTCCGTCATCCACATAATCGACCAGCACAGCCGAGTTTGAAGTCAGTGTCGTGTCGGCTGGACGAGCTGTTTGGGCATTTGCCACAACCGCATTACCACCAGCATCGGTCGTCAACTGAAAAGGCCACTGCTGGAAGCTAGAGTTTGGTGATGACAATGGATCAACGTAGCCTGTATTGGTTTGTGATCCAGTCGTCGCAGTCCCTATAAACTGAGGTAACTGATAACGCACAATCCGTGCTCGTCCCTGCCAGACATCCGTTGTGCTAGTGTCCTCGTAGAGGGCATACACCACCAGGGTATAACTTCTACCGGAAAGACACGGCACGCCCTGTACAGCGGCTGGCAAGGTTGTATCATCCAAGCTGGTTGCATTCGTCGCGCAGGCTTGCAGCAACCCTTGGGGCAGCGGATCGGCGCGCCAAAAGGCAAGTACAGGAATCGGCGTATAGGCGGTATTAGCTGTGCTTAGACCGGACGGGATGTAATTTAGTAACCCAGGACACTCTGTCGTGTAGTTAGTAGCGGTGATCGTTGCCGTGCCTTGGAGACAATCGCCATCATAGACAAACACCGCTTCTCGGAGTTCCTGGCTGATGTAATTCATGGCAGCCTGCATATCTCGCTGAGTTTCGCTGCGGGCTGAATCCCGCTGGTTCACGTCTACCAACTGCACCACTAGCGCAAGCAAGCTCACAGTAATAATGCCGCCGATGAACATTGCCACCAATAGCTCAATCAGGGTAAAGCCAGCCTGCTGCCGCTTTCTATAGGCAGCCCAGAGCCGTTTCAAACGCGCGATAACGTGTGGTCTAGCCATGATTTCACCGTTTAGCAGAGAATCGAGCTTGAAGATCAATACGAACAGGCAGCAGTGGTGCCACCGTTCTGAATGCAAAGCTGACCGAGCGATCGACTGGAGTCGTTACGAGCCATTTTGGAGTAGAGGACTGCCATCGGTCGGCGCTTACCGCCCGCAATATCCAATGGCCCTGTCCCCATCCGAAGCGAGGCTTTCGTTGTATCGAGGGGCAGAAATGCCTGTGGTGGCGGATAGTAGGCATAAACCCGAACTCCCATCTCAAACGAGAATGGCACGCTGGTTGCTGTAATGGCAGGGGGCGTGGGGGCATACCCAGGTGTCCGGAAGACCTGCATCACGTACTCTGGTGTACAATCGCCATCCACATCTACCCGAATGAGGTCGGTCACGCCAACTGGAGTTGTGCCGGGATAGGTATTGCAGGAAGCTGTAGAGTAAAGCAGGCCACCTGTGGGGCTACCCGTCGCTGCGCCAAAGGAACTAATATTGCTGGCACTGTTAATGGCACCTGTAGTTCCCGGTAGGTCATTCAACGCGTAGGTACCACGTTCGACGAGGAGGCGCACTCGATCGAGTTCGCCCTGCGCCACCTGGTTTGCTTTTTCCACCTTACGAGATTGGATGCGGCTGGCGGTGGCAAGCATGATCGGGGGCGTGATAGCAACAACCGTCAACGTAATGATAACGATCGCCACCAAGCATTCGATCAGCGTTAGCCCTTGCTCTGATGCCTGCGATCGACGACCTTGCTGATAGTTGCGGCTAGTGATGAGACCCAACGCGATCGCAGGGCGCAAACCTCGCCTGCTAGACCCACTCAAATGGGTTGAACGAACATGCATATCAGGATGCTCCAGAACGGGTAGACGACGGCAGAACTAAGATGGACATTTGGCATCAGGGAAGAGAGCATTCGGTAGGGCAAGGCAGAGGTTCCGAATATACGGATCGTTGGCGGCAGGCTCCTGGTAGAACTCGTTGCGATCTTTCGTCGCTGTGACAAAGCGTGCTGCTGCTGGCCCCGCAGGAGACTTCTGCAACGCAACATCGTATCCCCAAAGACGGGCAGGCGGGCTATAGTACGAAATCCGCTCGTTGCCTGATGTTGGCGTGGTACCAGGCTCCCAGACCTGTTGGTCAAAGGGCCCCGTAGCGTAGTTGCTAAAGCTGAGCTGCAAGAAGGAACCAGCAAACCAGAGCCGATCCCAATCTTCCAGGAACCGAGGGAAGTTGTGTAACCCCCCGTAGGACTGGCCGTTTTTAGAGGGAATCAGACCGCTAACCACAATCGTGTTAACGCGAGTATTCTCAGCATTTGGCCTAGTTCGATCAGTGCTTGCAATGTTGTAGTAAGCACCATTCACTGGCGCACTGGAGTAAGGGGTAGGTGCTAGCGGCTTACCGCTCAAAGGAGACGAACCAGTCGTGATAGCTGGCAAGATAAGGGTGTTTGGTGTCCGCGCAGTGGTTTGCACTTGCAGCGCCAACCCCTCACCATTCCGCGACACCTTGATAGGCGTAAAGATATCGTAGGGGTTTTCCCGTTGCCAGCCCCAGTTGCCACCCGTACCGCCTGGAAGATCAACGCTCGGACGGTTTTGGTTTAGGAAGCTGGTAATGCCACCGTTCGTGCAGCCGCGTCCATAGAGGGCACTTGTATTCACCGTTGTCGTTGTGTAAACGCTGGCTCCCCCACTGTTGCCGGTACTGACTCGGTACGGATAGTAGCCTGTCGGGAAGTTAAAGCCGGAGTCTGTTTTTGTCCGTCCCTCATAGGTGTTGGCACTGAGCGAAGCGCCACTGCTACCCGCTGTCATGAAACTATCGAGGGCACTGCCATCACAGAAGGTATCAGAGATAATTGAAATGGCATCTGCCAGCAGCTCAGACGGTCGCCAACGATCGCCATCTCGATCGGCAAAGTCATTTTCGCGGGTTTGACGATTGTAAAAGTCGGTCTCGCTGTAGCTTCCGTTCGGTAGTTGCTCTTTAAACTCTTCCAGCCGGGGTGCAGTGTTGTCATCTTCACCGCCTGACTGATGGAGATTAAAGTTCCCCATGATGTAAAGCGGATTATCGGTAAAGAAGGAGAGCCCACGAATGTTATCTTGAGCCGGAACGTTAGTACTGGAATGGCGCTTAAGCTGAGACCCGTTGCGTAAACGGAAGCCATAGGGACGACGATCGGGGTCAGGCACCCCATCAACCTGCTTCAACGATACCTCTGTACCCGTGACAACAGCGGGATCGGCTGGCGAATTGGGGTTGGTGACGTTGGTATATGTGCCAGAGGCAGGACGATTGATCGCATCTTCCCGCACGGCATCTTCCCGGAAGGCGTACACAATGCCACTGATGGGCAACCAGACCTCACTAGAGGCACCACCCGCCAACGTTGCAGTGGAGCTAATTTTTGTGCGGCGCAACATCCCCAGGTCAATGTCGGTCACTCGCACTGGCATCCATTCCCGTCCGTTGAACAGTGCTCGATCAAGGAACGGAATCACCGCTGTCGTTCCGGTTACCGCCGTACCATTGGGTGCTGTAATCCGGTTTGGTGGCGTGTTTTGCACGGGTGGGCTGGCTGGCAGAGTCGTAATGGGCAACTGCCAGGTGTTGTTGTTTGTGATCGAGAAGGGGTTGCTAAAGCCTGTGGACGGCAACTTGCGAGGCTTGAGCGCCAGCCTTGCAACCGATAGATCGGCAAGCGGATTGCCAAACGTCTTGTATTGGTAAGCGAGTGTATTTGCACTCTTCAGATCCTTGAATTTGATCGGATCAATGACCGTAGTCGTTGAGGGATCCATATCAACGACATACCCAAAGTCTTCCCCCTTCGCAATAATGGGTGGTGTTAAGGTATCGACAGGCTTGTAGACAACCGATGCGTTTGCTGTATTAATGTACGGGTCAGTAATGTAGGGTTCTGCCCAGGGCTGTAGTGCAGCTGGAAGAATGTTGCTGGCAGAGACAGTCGGGGGGGTTCCAATAAACGTAGAGGCAACCAGCGGGTAGGAAAGTTGCCCATCCGGTTGTCGATGGTCAACATCATCTTCCCAGTTTGTGGCAGCAGCACCGCTATTATCCTTACTATTACCAATGCCAACGCCATCCGCAGGGATAGCAGTTCCTAGCGTTGCTGGCGGTACCGGAACTGTAACGCCACCGATGTCTTCAACGGCACCTTTATGTCCATGCTCCACCTCTGGGAAGAGGTAATAGAGCGAGGGCCACTTTGGTGCAATGGAAGCAGCTAAATAAGGATAGCCATTGTCATTGATCGATGGAGCTGCCGTATAAGGTTTGGTAGGATCGTCATACTTGTTCAGGTTCGTTTGAAGAGCTGATGGGCCTACTTTAAAAGCAAAAGCAGAGGTCAGGCTGAGGCTAAGGATTGTCTTGCGCTGTGTGTCTTGGGAGTAGATAGAAACTGCACCTAGACTACCGTCTACCTTCGGAATATAGTTCAGCAACGCACCAGGCGAATTTGGAGTGACAAAATTTCCAGCAACATTTCCTGCCTCAAGACCATTTCGAGCCGGAAACCCAACATCACCAGGGTAGTCGCGCACGGCACCTGGAGGAATCACGGTGCCGCACAATCTAGACAGTGCTAACCGCGAAATCGAAACGGTTGGATCTGCTTCAAAAAAGGTTGGTGCGCCTGGAGTGGCATTCACAGGCTGAGCAAGCGCTCTCACGCCCTGTGCGCCCGTTTGCTTGCCGATCGTGTCATTAATGGCAAACAGGTTTGGATCGCACGCCGATGACCACAGGTTCAATTTGCCCTGGATCTGCGCGACATAAGGGTTGTAGTTCCAGGTATTGGCAGCGGGGGAGGGGCGGAAGCCAAAGGTGCGATCGCGACGAGCTTGGAAATAGGTGAAGATTAGTTCGGCAAGGCGATAGCGAGGATCGTTGTTCGGGTTAATGCTAGGGTTGGAAGCCGCGATGTATTCCCGCAGTTTACCGAGATAGGCCTCTGCAGGGACACGATCGTAGTCCCGCGCATCGTAGTTAGCCGCCGTAAAGGTACCGTTTGGATCATAGTTGTAAGTCGCCAAGCGCCCTTTTGGCAGAACTTCAAAGTTATTTGCCGATTCATTGACCGACCCATCCATCAGCTTGTACAGGTCGCCAACCAGCGTGGTCATAATGGGCGACCCCTGACCCGGACGAACAATATCGTTTTTGAAGTTAGATGGATCAAAGCGCTGCACGCGATCGACGTTGTACGCCAACATCCCAAGCGTGCAGGAAGCGGTGTGGAGATAGGTTTTGTCTGCGATACTGAGGCTGCCATAGCCAACCGCATTCAAGCGCGCGAGCGTCCGTCGCAGATTAGAGAAATTCCCCCACATGGAGAATTCTGGATCAGGGTGGATCTGGCCTGCCTCTTGTGTGGGCGGAAAGGCTCCTGTCTGGTCATCACTAATATGGTCGCCTGCAAACTGTGCCAAGTTTTGCAGCGCAATGCGGAGCGGACTGCTGGCATTGGCAATATCGGTCAAGAACGTTTCTTTGTCGCCACCAGGGGAATCAAACTCCCAACCGTCGGTGCCACGACCATTGAAGAAATCGGTAAGGAGAGCGGTGTCGATCGTGCTGGGAGTGTTGTTATTGGCAGGGTTTGTGTTTGTTGCCGTGCTGTCCACAAACACGGAGGGTACAAAGTTCAGTGATTGCTGGAGCGTGAGCGGAGAACCGGGATGCACCACGCTTGCTGTACAGGCAACCGGGTAGTCTTTATCCACATCAAAGTGGTAAACCGCTGTGCTTTGCACCGCCGATAGATTGTCACGCAACGCCCGACGCTGACGCGCCTCGTGGCTGATGTTGGCTGGTGAATGAGGCGGATAGAGTGGATCACCCTCGTTGTCGCTGATGTCTGGGTCGATCGTGCTAGGGTCGGTTGAGCTAACGAACGCATTAGCAGCGGTACGGGCACGTAATTGACGATAGTCGTTGTCACCGATCGTGTAGGCCGTATTGGTGCCTGAAGGCAACGTCGGTGCAGGTGCAGGATTTTGTAAGTAGAGTTGCTCGGCTGCATCAGTGGTCACTGAAGCGGGTCGATCTTGTGGTGTAACCCATCCAAACGGATTGCCTAGTTCTAAACGCTGCCCCACCAAAATCCGCAAACCCTGGAAGCGTGCGCGGCGTTCCCAGTAACCATCCAAACCCACGTTGGGAGTATCACTGGGCTTCGTTGCGTTTGAGTCGTCCTGGGCTGTCAGGGTCGAGGCAGCGGTGACGGGAATGGCCGATGATGTCGAAACATCGTCCGTGGGTGAAATCAAGTCACCACTCGTCTTCCCACCAGCAATCTTCACCTGATCGCTATATTTCTGCTTTGGACCGTAGCGATCGTCGGCTCGATAAGTGTCATCAACATAGGGTGCAGTTTCAGTGCGGTTAAAGATCCGCTTTTTCAGCGTGCTGGAGTCGTAAGCTGCCCGGTGAATGCTGCGATTATTAGTGTTGGCTCTAGATTTATAGCTGTTGTCTGTTTGAATCTTCTCCGGGTCAATGGACACGTTAAAGGGATCGCTACCACTAACCGAGTGAGTACTGTTATTCAGCGTCTGTTTGCTGCTAGCCGCGTTAAAGTTTTGGTTCCAAATATAAACAAGGCTGCCGCCACCGTAATTATTGGAGCTGACCAACCCACTGACCACCTGCCCCTGAAAATCTTGTCCGTTGTTCGCAGTGGGAGTAACATCGGTGACGGTAATTTCAGATGAAGATTCGTACCACAGGCATGAGTAGGGAGAGCTAATGAGGTAAGCGCTGAAGCTGCCGCCACCGATAATCAGGTTGCCTTCCGTGTGCATGGCACCATTCCATTGAAATGGTGGACCTGGGAAAATCTCCAGGTCATTGCGGAACCAGGCTCCCCATTTGTTGCCCCGGTTCAATACCCGGTCTTGCTGAAACTCCAACGTGGCAAAATTGCTTGAGCCGCCCTTAGCGACGTTATCAGGCAACACGAACGCATCTACCTGGAAGTTTCGACGCAGAGTAGCGGTATTTGTGTTGTCTTGATACCAGCCACTTTCAACGCTAGAACCACTACTAGAAGCACCCCGACACCCTGCTGCGCTGGGAGAGTTGCTCAGTGGGCCTGTACGAGCGTAAGGCACGGGCGATCGGTCAGTACCCGCAATCCCTTTGGCTTTGTCTGAATCACTCAAAGCTACGAGCCGCTGCCAACCCTGAGTGACGTTTGTTCCGGTTCCTGTGTTTGGTGGAATCGTCAGGGAGATCGAGTAGGCGATCGTGGCATCAAAGTTGCCATCGCCATCCGTATCTGCCCGAAAGCCCCAAGCGTTGTCGGGCGTACCATCACCATTGCTGTCGAGCCGTCCACCCCAATTTTTCTCATCGGGTAATGTGTAGGGATCGTTACCACCAAGAAGCAGTTGCGCCGCTTTTTGGCCGTTAATCATGGTGGTGCCATCGTTCAGCAGCATAGAGGCTAGAAAGTCGGATGACGGCACGCCACCAGGAAACCGACTATCTTTCGTGGAGTCGAAGAGAAATTCGACTTTGGCGCGGGCACGATCGATCGCAGGGGTTGCCGCGTTGTAAATCACACGGTTCTGCGTTTCATTGATGGTACGCGCACTGGTGTTAAAGGCACGATAGCTCAGGGCACCGGCCGTTAAAGACACCACCAAGATGAGTAACACGGTGGTTGGTAACACAAAGCCCGCGGCGGGTCGCGTTCTGCGATTGACAATCAGGGCAGCTCGCAACAGCCATGCAACGAGTGCTCGACTCATGTTTCGGGAGAGGCGGGCAATTTGCCTAAAAAGAGTTTGGACAGCCCTGGCTAATTTACGGTCTGACATGATAGCTGCTTCCTGCGACGACGGCGAGAGATTTGTAGACTGAACTCACAAAGTGATCAAATGGGCACTACAGAAGGCAGAGGGAGGATGCTCTGCAACGGTATAACAAGATAGTTGTGTTAGTTAAACGCTTACTAAATTCTGCTCGTTTCTGATGTAGATGCTCACTGTGCTAACAGTTCAAACAGCCTGTAATCAACCGGGAAGCCACGAGTCCAAACACGACGAAAAGCAGTTATGAATCAGCAAATTAACGGAGAGGCGGAGGGCTACCGATGAGCGGAAAGCCAAATCCTGCGTACTTTGCTGTAAGCCACAGTAAAGTCTACTGTCTTACAGGGATTGCTGCGCAGGTTGCCGCTTCACAAAAACTTTACCAATTCGGTACAGAGAGATGCACCAATAGTACCCATCCAACCGCCCGAAGCGATCGTTCACCGCAAACATTTTTTGGCATCTTGCAACAAGTTAAAATTCCTTCCTAAAAAGATTTCATAATAGCAAGAATCGGGCAACCAAGAGAGGCCACCCGACGCATTTATTCATGTTCTTTACGAACAGTACTCATTGTGTGAGTGGCCTGCCAGCAACTCTAAAAATGATTTAGGTTGATGCCTGCTTCTCTGGCAAAAACAGCCAGGCTTTTGTGTTCAAGGGTTTTAATTGCTTTTGTAGAAAGCCGTAGTTTCACCCAGCGGTTGCCCTCAGCCCACCAAACACGCTTCCACTGCAAATTGACTTCTTGCAGCTTCTTGGTTCGACGGTGGGAGTGAGAAACCGCATAGGCGTTGTTTGCCTTCTTGCCGGTAAGTTGACATTGACGAGCCATAGCAATCTCCGAGGTGTGCGCTGTGACCAACACTTTGTATAGAGTGACCAGCATTCTATCTTACACAACAATTTGGCTATGCACAACGACTACATCAGTACGAGTTCGGACAGTCAATAGTTTGGGATCGAAGAAGTTGCAGGAGGGGAGAGGGAGTGGGGTAGAAGTTTTGAGTTTGCTTCCTCTGCTCTCCTTACTCCCTCAGCTTCCCTCACTCTTAACCTTAAGAGGCGGTGCGATCGGTCAACTTGGTCAAAACTGCATTCGATCGCTCAACAAACGCTTGCATACCTTCCGCGTCAAAGCCCTTCTGCGCCATGAGTGCCAGATCGTAGACGTGATGACAAATCAGGTCTGCCAGTTCCGCAGAGGGTGATTGGCCTTCGCTTTGAATGATGGCTCCCTGACTGAGGCTCACGAGATTCTGAATGAGCGGGTGAGAGGTGTTAACCAGAAGAATATGCTCTTCGGGAAACTGTACGGCTTGCTGTTGCATGAGTGCAGTCATCTCCTGCATCCGCCGCAAATGTTCTGGCAAGAGCACCATCGCTGGTGGTACGCCCTTCGCATCGCTAGACTTGAGCGCTTCGGTACGAACGGTGAGCTTGGGTTTGTTGAGCGCTTTTTGGAAGAGTTCTTTGATGCGATCGCTCCGAGTTTGATTTGTGGTCGGGTCAACAATATCGGCAGGCTTGTCTTTGTCGATCAAGGTATCATCCAAATCTGCATCCACCCGCGAGAATTTCACGTCGGGATGCTCACGCTCTAAGAAGCTGACAAAGTGGCTATCGATGAATGAGTCCATAAAGAGGACTTCTAGCCCTTGCTGTTTGTGAAGCTCTACGTAGGTCGTTTGTGCCACTTCATCGGTGCAGTAGAACACGCGATTGGGGTGATGCTCTTTGTTGCGCTCCAAGTATTCTTTGAGGGTTGTGTAGGGTGTGGGATGTGGGGTATGGGGTGTGGGGTCAGAGGTGGAAGGGTTTACGTCTTGCCATGCATCGCCTTCTGCCGATTGAACCTCAACTTTTGGCGCTTCAGTTTTTGGTATGTCAGACCCCTCACTTCTCTCACCTCTCACCTCACCCAATTTTGCAGTGGTGCGGTAGATCAGAATATCTTCGACCTGTTTCTTAAATTTATCGTCGTTGATGGAGCCAAACTTGACGAAGGTACCGAGGTCTTGCCAGCAGCGGATATATTCGTCGCGGTTGTCGCGGTAGAGTTCTTTGAGGCGATCGCCCACTTTCTTGGCAACGTAGTCGGCAATGCGGCGGACGGTGCGATCGTTCTGTAGGAAGCTGCGGGAGACGTTGAGCGGAATATCCACACTGTCGATGACCCCACGCAGAGGCAGCAAAAACTTGGGAATGACTTCTTCGCAGTTGTCGCTGACGAATACCTGGTTACAGAAAAGTTTGATTTGTCCCTTGGTGGTGTCAACGTCGGGCTTGAGTTTGGGGAAGTAGAGAATGCCGTTGACGACAAATGGGTAATCCGTGTTGAGGTGTACCCAAAGTAATGGCTCCTCCTGGAACGGATACAGGTAGCGATAGAACTCCAGGTAGTCCTCTGACGTGAGCGAACTGGGAGATTCTTTCCAGGGAGCCTTCTGACGATTGATCTGTTCGGGCGCTTTGATTTCGGGGGTTTTACTTTCTGCCGGAGCTTCCGTAGCTGTGTCAGCAGTCGATTCTGTCGTCGCTTCGGGAGCAGTAGCCTCTGGAGCAGCTTCGATGACTTCTAGTTTGATCGGAACGGGCAGAAAGTCGCAGTAGGTCTTGATCAGCTGCCGAATGCGATATGGCTCCAGGTATTCCTGTTCTTCGTCCTGGAGGAAAAGTGTCACTGTGGTACCACGATCGCTCCGGGTCGTTGAGGCACTCAGCTCAAACTCGGTAGAACCATCGCAAGACCAATGTACAGGCTCGGCCTCTGCTTTGTAGGAAAGGGTGTCAATCTCGACTCGTTGCGCCACCATGAAGGACGAGTAGAACCCTAGCCCAAAGTGACCGATGATTTGCTGATCGCCAGCCGCTTTGTACTTTTCGACAAATGATTCGGCACTGGAAAAGGCAACCTGGTTAATGTATTGCTTTACTTCATCCGCCGTCATGCCGATACCCGTGTCGGAAACAGCCAGGGTTTTCTGAGCCTTGTCGATCGTGATGACAACTTCAGGTTCGCCCAGATCGCCAGCTAATTCGCCCGAATAGGACACCATTTTGAGCTTTTGGATCGCATCGACGGCGTTAGAGACAAGCTCTCTCAGAAAAATTTCGTGGTCTGAGTAGAGCCATTTCTTGATAATGGGGAAAATATTCTCAGTATGAATACTGATATTGCCCTTTTCGAGAACGGTCGTCATAGGTGATACTCCAAGTTTCTCTAGCGGATTGAACGCAGCAGATTGATGACGGAAGGAAGAGACACCAGCGTTAACTGGCTAATTGCTTTCGATTGTACTGAGAGGTTCGTCTGACTTGCAGATGCGGATTTCCCTACCTGAGGAGAGATGAGGAAGCAGGGGGAAATGGGGAAGCAGGGGGAGAGTTGTGAGTTTTGAGTTGATGGAGCGGTCAGCCGTCAGTCTGAGAGTTGTGAGTTTTAAAATTCAGAATTCAGGAGTCAGTTTTTTTAGCCTTTTTCCTTCTACCTTTTCCTTCCGCCCTTTGCCTCCTGCCTTTATAAGGAATGGGTGTAAAGCTGCATGACATCGGCGATCGCCATGCGGGACTGAGCACCTAACGTTAAGGGCGAGGTATGTCCCCGGTTGAGATGATCGGCAGCGGCGCAAGCAATCATAGCGGCATTATCGGTACAAAATTGCAGGGGAGGAAAAAGAACGCGCAGGTTGTATGGCTGAGCGGCGGCTTTGAGATGTTGCCGTAAGCCGCTGTTGGCAGCAACCCCACCACCAACGACGATCGTATTCAGTCCATAATCGAGGGCACAGGCGATCGTACGTTTGGTTAAGGCTTTGGCAACGGTCTCCTGAAAGCTAGCAGCAATGTCGTCTACAGGGAGCAATTCAGTTTCCTGTTCGAGCTTTTGGGTGAGCCTGAGTACGGCTGTTTTTAAGCCGCTAAAACTGGAATCGTAGCGATGAAAGCCGCCTGTCGGTAATGAGACTTGTCCTTCTGGTAACGGAAAGGCTTTGGGGTTGCCTTGTTGAGCGAGGCGATCGATCACGGGGCCACCGGGATAGCCCAGGTTCATTAATCGTGCCACTTTATCAAAGGCTTCGCCGACAGCATCATCGCGGGTTTGTCCTAACGTTTCGTAGTAACCACAATCTTTGACGTAAATCAGGCTTGTGTGACCACCGGAGACGAGTAAACACAGAAAAGGGGGCTGTAAATCACTTGCAGTTAAGTAAGAAGCGTAGATGTGTCCTTCGAGGTGATGCACGCCAATGAGCGGCTTTTGGTGCAGCAGTGCTAGCGTTTTAGCGGTGGTTAGCCCGACGAGCAAGGCACCCACCAAACCGGGCGTGCAGGTAGCGGCAATCCCATCAACGCCAGCCCAATCGAGGGCAGCATCTTGAAGCGCTTGGTCGATCGCGGCATTAACAATTTCCACATGCTGTCGCGATGCCACTTCAGGCACGATGCCACCATAGGGCTGATGAACTGCAATCTGAGACGAAACAACACTACTTAAAACTTCACGATCGTTGACGATCGCCACGGCTGTTTCGTCACAACTTGTTTCAATCGCCAAAACCGTCACCATTTGCTGGTACCTTTTTGAAGGTATAAACTGCCTCTTGTAGCTTAGACTGCATCAGGGGTCGCTTCAAACGGCACGATGCTATCTCTAGTAAACCGACCGTTGCAAGACCTCTAACCTGTTTGACCAAGCGGTTTGTGCGAAAAGATTTGTGTTTTGTTTTGTGCGTTTTGTAATTTTAAAGAAGGGAAACAATTCCATGCAACGGTTGTTTGCTCTAGTGCTCGTCGTAATGCTCTGGTTCGGGTTTGTCTCCATCCCGCCAGCTCAGGCTTCTAACCTAACACCTTGTAAAGATTCTGCTGCGTTTGCCCAGCGAGCGAAGGATTCAGTCAGTGCGACCGCAAAACAGCGGTTCGACTTTTACGCTAATTCTGGCGTTCTGTGTGGCGAAGAAGGACTACCTCACCTAGTGGTTGATCCAACCGCCGCTCATGCAGGTGAATTCGCTATTCCAAGTATTCTTTTCCTCTACATTGCTGGCTGGATTGGTTGGGTCGGTCGTGCTTACCTCCAAGCAGTCAAGAAAGGCTCGTCTCCTGAACAAGATGAAATTATCATCAACGTTCCACTGGCGCTGAAATATGCGCTCTCTGGTTTTGCTTGGCCTTTGGCAGCAATCAAGGAGTTTACGACGGGTGAACTGACCGCGAAAGATGACGAAATTCCCGTTTCTGTTCGCTAGTTTAGCCTCTCTGTTTGGACATGAAAAGGGAGTGACGCATTCGGTAACCGTTCGATCGGTGCAATTTGCGTCCTTCACCTCATCGCCAATGTTCGCAGCGAAGTGGTCGTAAATTGAGAGTCGAATTTTCAGTCTTCAGGAGAACACTTTATGCAGTATTTCATCAAGTATCTTTCAACCGCTCCTGTGATCCTGACCGCATGGTTGGTGATTACCGCAGGCATTCTCATTGAGTTCAATCGCTTCTTCCCAGACTTATTGTTCCACCCGATGCCATAAGCAGTCTATGGAACGATCGTGCATGGATCTAAAGTCTATGTCGATCAAAACAGAGGGTGCGATCGCCGACGATCGCACCCTCTGTTTTAGGCGTAACCAGAAGCTAGCTGCTCGAAAAACAAATGCATGCAGCACAACACACCGGGATGATACTTCGGTCTAAAATTTGGAGTAGTAATCTTTGAGTGAGCAACACCTGACTTTGATAGGATCGTTGCGATCGCTAGGGGAGTGAGAAGACTGATGACAACCCGTAAGCCTGAGCAGCAGGCAAGCAGTAGCAAGCCAACACCATTGAGTCAACGGGCGGCGATCGCACCCAAAAGTGCCGTCATACCCTCTTTAGCACCCCAATTTGCTTATGCTGCTGGCGATCCACAGGAGGGCAATCTGGCAACACCTATCAATAGTTCCAGGCTCACCCGGTGGTTCATCAATCAGCTCCCTGCCTATCGTTCAGGAGTATCTCCGTTTCAACGAGGGCTACAGATTGGCCTTTCACACGGGTTTTGGCTTTTAGGGCCGTTCGTGGCATTGGGGCCTTTGCGCGATACAGGGTTAGCAATCTTTGCAGGGCTGCTTTCGACGATTGGGGTAATTATCATTGCAGTGCTAGCGCTCTCGGTTTATGCCGAAAGTTCGCCTCCACCCCCGATCGCAACACTCACGACACCCCAGCCGCCTTCTGAGTTGGGTAAGCCTCAAGGCTGGCAGGAACTTGCTCACGGTTTTCTATTTGGTGGCCTTAGTGGGGCTGTTTTTGCTGCCGTCTTACTGCTGGTTTACAGACTATAAGCCTGAGAGTGAGCCAATAATTACGCAGTTTGACCAAAACCTCGGAGGTTTAAGCCACTACGTGAGTCCCGCTGCCGATGCTTGGTAAAACTTCCGAGGTTTGCGATCAAGTCGATCGAGCTAGCAGGCGGCTGTAGCAAATAATGTTTCCTCAATGCGATCGAGCGCTTTAGCAAAATCATCGTTGACTATGCAAATATCAAACTCATCAGCGGCTTCAATCTCAGTCCGGGCGCTTTGAAGGCGACGAGCGATCGCGTCCTCACTATCTTGCGCTCGACTCCGAATGCGGTATTCCAACTCTAGCAAAGATGGCGGCAGGATAAAGATTTGCCGCGCATCAGGAAAGGTTTTGCGGATTTGGCGTGCGCCTTGCAGTTCAATTTCTAAAATGACCCGCCTACCATCACGAATTTGTTCTTCAACGGCGTGGCGAGGGGTGCCGTAGAGATTGCCCGCAAACTCTGCCCATTCCAGCAACTCACCATTGCTAGCCATCCGCTCAAACGCGGTACGGGTGACAAAGTAGTAATTTTTGCCATCGATTTCGCCAGGACGAGGCGATCGCGTGGTCACTGACACGGAAAGATACAAATCTGGATGACGCTGAATGAGCGATCGCAGGAGCGTACCCTTGCCAACTCCACTGGGTCCTGTCAACACAATCAATGCGCCCATATAGCTTTCCATACTCTCAGTGACAATAAACGTCAGTAGCAATGATGACCATCAACCGCTAAGTTAATAATTCTTTATTTTCAACTACAGATCATATTCTGGCAACACATCCGTAAAGTTTTAAATACTGGTCACAAAGGCGAGCCGTCTTTGAGCATTGAGAAAGGCTACTGGGCAGATGCCTAATAAAACGGTGGTCTAGCTTCAGACCCCTGTGCTTGTGACTTATTCACTATGAGTGTCTTTACTTACAATGAATCGATTGGCGACCGTCTCTGGTTGAATGGCTGACAGAATAACATGCCCAGAGTCTGTGATGATCACGGCTCGTGTTCGACGACCATAGGTGGCATCAATCAACTGCTTGCTGTCGCGCGCGTCACTGATGATACGCTTGATGGGTGCGGATTCTGGGCTTACGATGGCAATTACCCTGCTTGCAGAGACGATATTGCCAAACCCGATATTGATGAGCTTAATGTCCATAAGGACTAAAGTCAGGGGTAGGAGGGCAAATGATCGCAACCTAGTCTTCTATCCTAGTTCACAAAAAAAGTGCGTCACCAGGTCAAATTGCTGAAAGTTGATTGGCTCGATCGCCTCCTTCCGTCAGGTTTACGTTCCCCCTTACACCTCACCTCTCTTGCAACCCGTTGATTTTACTGCCCTCACTGCGATCGGCGCAGAACTGCGAGCCGCATGGTTGCCTGCCCGTTTAGAACAGGTTTACCAGCGCGATCGTCATACCGTGTATTTGGGCTTACGCACCTTCAAGCAACGTGCCTGGTTATTGCTTTCCTGGCATCCTCAGGCGGCACGGCTATGTATCAGCAGTGCTCCACCACGGACTCCCGATACCTTTACCTTTAGCCAGCAGTTGAAGCATCAGTTAGGCAACCTGGCTCTCGTGTCGATCGCGCCGATCGCACCGTGGGAACGTGTTCTTGATCTCCAATTTGCACAGCGTCCGGGAGAGCCAGCGCTATGGCATCTCTATGTCGAAGTGATGGGGAAGTACAGCAATGTGGTGCTGGCGAATCAGGATCACCAGATTGTAACCGCCGCCCATCAGGTCAGCGCTCAACAATCGAGCGTGCGCCCTATTCAAACAGGAGATCCCTACGAACTGCCCCCACCCCTGACCGATTCCACACCGACCTTGACTGAACCGTTCGATCGCTGGCAGGAGCGGGTGGGCCTCGTCCCTGGCCCTCTACGACGCACATTGCAGAAGACCTATCGAGGGCTGAGTTCGGCGCTGACCCTATCGCTGCTTCAGGCTGCAGAGCTTAGCCCAGAGCAATCTACCACCAGCCTCAGCGCCGACGATTGGCAACGGTTGTTCCAGCACTGGCAAGAGTGGCTGCAAGCGTTGACCAATGAGACCTTTCAACCCGGATGGACGACTGATGGCTACACGGTGCTGGGGTGGGGCATGACACAAACCGTCGATTGCGTCCAGTCCCTCATCGATCGTTACTACACTCAACAGCTAGAACAGCAAGCATTTGTTCAACTCCGTCACCAACTTACGCAGAAACTCCACACCATTCTGGCAAAGCTGCGCGTGAAAGCAACTGTCTTTCAAACGCGGTTGGAGCAGTCGGATGGAGCCGATCGCTATCGTGAGCAAGCTGACCTGCTGATGGCGAATCTGCATCACTGGCAGTCCGGCATGACAACCATTACGTTACCCGACTTTACGACTGAGCAGCCTGTCACCATTCCCCTTAACCCCGAAAAGAATGCCGTCCAAAATGCACAAGCGTTCTATAAGCACCATCAAAAGCTGAAGCGCGCCCGGAACGCGATCGCGCCGTTGCTGACAGACGTCAATGCCGAAATTCACTATTTAGAGCAAGTCGAAGCGGCGATCGTGGAACTGGATACTTACCAGATGGCTGAAGACCTGAACACTTTGGATGAAATTCGTGATGAGCTGATTCAACAGCAGTATTTGCATGACCCAGAGTACCGCAACGCGAACCTGACGCCAAAAGATACGCAAAGCCATCCCTACCGCTATACAACACCCAATGGACTTGAGGTGCTTGTGGGGCGAAATAACCGTCAGAACGATCAACTCACGTTCCGAACGGCGGGAGACTACGACCTGTGGTTTCATACGCAGGAAATTCCCGGTAGCCACGTCTTGCTGCGCTTAAAGCCAGGGATGGTACCAGATGCGATCGATCTGCAGTGTGCGGCGAACCTGGCAGCATACTACAGCCGTGCGCGTCAAAGTGAGCAGGTGTCTGTTATCTACACGGAACCGAAGTATGTCTACAAACCCAAAGGTGCTAAGCCAGGGATGACCGTTTACAAACACGAGCGAACTCTCTGGGCACAGCCTCGTCTGGGAGAACACGGTAGGCAGCCAGGTAAGACGTGAGGAGTGAGGAGCGAAACGCCAAGAGAAGTTGTGCTTTGGAGCTTTGAGCCTTCCCCTCCCAGATGTAGAAGCTAACATTATCGATCACACCACCTTATGGAAGGTTTAAAGTCAGAAAACGTGAATTTTTATAAAAAAATGTTTGTGTATCTTGCTACAATGAAGCCGAAACGAGGGAATACTAAAAATTAGTAACCCGCTGTACGTTTGGGAACGCGCAGCTTGTTTCCTCCAATTCGAGAGAGCAACGTATTCGATTGTTGGACCAGCCCTTGCGCTGGTCTTTTTTTATGGCACTAGAATCAGGCTGCTTCATAATCCCAAGTTGATTTTCAAATGCCCTACACGGCTGGTTTGAGCAATCAGAAGTCAGAAGGCGTTATAACTCTTGGCTGCTGACGCTTGGCTTCTAACTCCATGCCCAAGCCATCTGCCACCAGCACTCATTAAAACGGTATAACCAGTGGCGATCGCCGCTGTAGTTTATAGTGACACCAGGCCAATAGAGTTCAGTCTTTAAACAGAGTGCAGGTGAGCGGCTGTGGCATTGAAGTATGCGCTGGTGCATGAATGGCTCACGCCACTAGCAACCGGTGGTTCCGAACTGGTTGTGCAGGAGATTCTTAAGGGTGTGGATGCCGATGTCTATACACTCATTGACTTTGAATCGACGAACCCTGAGAGCTACCTCTTTAAACGCACGATCGGCACCACGTTTTTACAGCACTTTCCCTTCGCCCGTAAGGGTGTGCAGAAGTATTTACCCTTCTTGCCGCTGGCGATCGAGCAGCTTGATCTACGAGGCTACGATGTCATTCTTTCGTCCTCTCATGCCGTTGCTAAAGGCGTTTTAACCAGCGCGAATCAATTACACGTGTGCTATTGTCATGCACCCATGCGCTACGCGTGGGATATGACCTTTGACTATTTACGCAGCAGTACTGCTGGCAGGGGCATGCAGGGATGGCTCACCCGGTATCTGCTCCACGGATTGCGCCAATGGGATGTACTGTCGGCAAATCGGGTCGATTATTTCATTGCCAACTCGCACCATACAGCGCGGCGGATCTGGCGTTGCTACCGCCGTCCTGCTGAGGTCATCTATCCACCTGTAAATACTGAGAGATTTGGCTTTCAGCCGCAAAAGCAGGATTTTTACGTGACCATTTCGCGCTTGGTAAGCTACAAAAAAATTTCGCTTATTGTCAAAGCGTTTAACCAGTTGGGCTACCCCTTAGTTGTGATTGGTGAAGGGCCAGAACTTAAGCAAATTCAGCAGCTTGCTCGATCGAATGTGCAGGTGCTGGGCTGGCAGGCCGATGCGGTTGTTGAGCAATATGTGGCGCAGGCAAAAGCGTTTGTTTACGCGGCTTTTGAGGATTTCGGCATTGCGCCTGTAGAGGCCCAAGCCTGTGGCACTCCCGTCATTGCCTATGGGCTTGGGGGAACTTTGGAGACGGTGCGGGATGTCAAACAATATGGTGAGACAGGTACAGGCTTGCTGTTTTATGAGCAGACGGAGTCGGCAATCGTAAATGCCGTACAAACGTTTGAAACGTATCAAAAAATACTAAACCCAGAAGTCATCCGATCGCACGCGCTCTCCTTTAGCCCTAGTGTTTTTCAAGAGCGTTATCAACGCTTTCTGGAACGCTGTTACAAGGAATTTCAGGAACGCATCTCACCTTAAAGCGAAACAACAAGCGGTAGAAAGCAGAAGCAAGCAAAACGCTTACAGGCTGGGCTGTCGCTATCTTATTTGATGCTTGATTGATGCTGCTCTTCAGTTTGTAATGCGATCGTCTATTTTTGCGATCGTGCCAGTTTTTCAACTGAATTAGCGGCAAAAACTATGTAGATAGGGTGAGTGGCTTTATGATGAGGAGTGTGTGGTGTGGATGTGTGAAGGAGTAAAATGACTGCCGAAAGCCAATTAATCTCTGGCAAAACAATTCGTGCATTCTTAAAACGTGGGTTTGTGCCACTGTTTGAGTATGCCTTGGATGGAGCGTTTGCTAAACGGCTGTTTGATGTTGCATTTTCCCTGACGATTCTGATCGTGTTTGCCCCGGTTTACCTGCTGCTGATTGTTCTCATTGCGCTTAGCTCTCGTGGCCCCATCTTTTACATTCAAAAGCGCGTTGGCAGGAACTATAAACCTTTCGGCTGTATCAAATTCAGAACGATGGTGCGAAATGCCGATGAGGTACTGATGGAAATGATGGAAACCTCGCCAGGTTTGCGTCAGGAGTTCAAAAGCAATTTTAAGCTGCGTCGTGACCCCCGCATTACTCGTATCGGGCGCTTTTTGCGCATTACGAGTCTGGACGAATTTCCGCAGTTCCTGAACGTGCTGAAGGGCGACATGAGTGTAGTAGGTCCTCGTCCAGTAGTCACGGAAGAGCTGGAACGATACGGCAACGCTGCCGATCGGGTGTTCAGCATTCGACCAGGTATCACTGGATTGTGGCAAGTCTCAGGACGGAATGATATTCCGTATCCTAGACGGGTTCAGATCGATGTCTACTACGTCAATTTCCGCAGCTTTTTAATGGACTTGTGGATTGTCTCTAGAACGATCGGCGTCATTCTTTTCCCAAAAGACAATGGAGCCTACTGATCATTGAGAGTCTGAATCACTAAGAGCCTAAAGGTATCTCAGTGCGTTGGCGTTGGCGATGATCTCGCTACCGCAAGCAACTTTGTGACTGTCAAACTTAAAGTAGAGGCACCATAGAGCTCATTAGTGAACGCTGTTTAAATGCCGTTTTCAACTGCCTTCAAATCGATCGCGCTCCTGCTGACCCCCAAGCGGTTAGCCATTCTTGAGGCTATTCTGATTGGTTTGGTCGCGGCACTGGCAGCCGTGCTCTTGAAGCAGAGCATTCATTGGTTAGGCGGTTGGCGGCTTAAAGAAGCGCTCATACTTCCTGTATGGCTGCTGATACCAACGCTCGGGCTAGGCGGGGGTCTTTTAGTCGGTTTTTTGGTCAACCGTGTAGCACCGGAGGCGTTTGGGAGTGGCGTGCCGCAAGTGAAGGCAGCGTTAGCGTACTTGCCGATTCCACTCAACTTGCGCGTTGCGGTGGTTAAGTTAGTGAGTACAACGCTTGCTCTGGGTTCTGGGTTTGCATTGGGGCGCGAGGGGCCTACTATTCAAATTGGGGCCGCGCTGGCAGCCCAGTTGAGCCGCTGGGTGCCTGCATCGCCTGAGCATCAGCGTCAACTGATTGCCGCAGGAGCCGCTGCGGGGTTAGCGGCTAGTTTTGATGCACCGATCGCAGGTGTAATGTTTGTCATCGAAGAGTTGCTCCAGGACTTCTCTCATCTGACCCTGGGTACTGCCATTCTGGCCTCGTTTATTGGTGGGGTGACCTCTCGTGTTTTAGCAGGACCAAACCTGCATTTGGGCGTTAACCCGCTGAACTACCACACCAGCTTTTCGCTGCTAGAAATTCCTTTTTTTCTGGTGTTGGGTTTACTGACAGGGGTTTTGTCCACGGTGTTTAATCACGGCATTCTAAATAGCATTCGATGGAGCCGACGCCACTTGCGGATCAGCCCGATGTGGCGGATTGGGCTGGCAGGTCTAGTAACGGGAACTGCGATCGCCTTTTTGCCTGTATCCTTTCGAGATAGCTATACGCTGGAGGTCTTTCTTACCAGTGGTCAGGCAGATTGGCGCATGGCTGCTTTTGCCTTCGTGGTGCAGTTTGGCTTGACGATGGTTGCCTGTGGGGTAGAGGTGCCAGGGGGGTTGTTTGTACCTAGCATGATTTTGGGTGCTTCTCTGGGGCATCTGGTGGGTTTAGCGAATCACGCTGTACTGGGTGGTGATCCCGTACTTTATGCTCTAGCAGGAATGGGTGCCTTTTTGGGAGCATCCGCTAGAGTCCCGATTACGGCGATCGTCATCGTCTTTGAAATCACCACAAACTTCGATTTGGTGCTGCCGTTGATGATCAGCGCGGTGACGGCTTATTTAATTGCAGAGCGGCTGTTTCCAGAATCGATCTATACACATTTGCTAGAGCTAAAGGGCCTTCACATTGAACCAGCCGTTGTACAGGATGGTCTTTGGGCAAGGTTGACAGCGGCTGATGTGATGCAGCAGAAAGTCGAAACCCTGAGCAGTCAGATGACGTTAGATGAAGTCGTACAAGCCTTTGCGCGATCGCACCATCGCGGCTTTCCGGTCGTGGATGACAGTCGGTTAGTGGGCATTGTCACCCTAACCGACTTAGACAAAGTGACGCAGCGACAGCTTCCTGGTACGGCTGTGCTGAAAGAGATTATGACCCCGCAACCTATTACCGTCAGCCCTCCCGATACGCTGAGCCACGTGCTTTACCTCCTGTCGCGCTATAAGCTGTCTCGTCTGCCAGTCACTGACCACCGCAAACTGGTTGGGATTATTACCCGCAGCGACATTCTACGGGCTGAGTCTGACCAGCTACGCGGAGGCGATCGCCTGGGTTCACGGGTAGAACCGTCTTACGTCGTCTATCAAACGCGTGCACCCGCCACGGGTCGAGGTCGCATCCTGTTGCCGCTCAGCAATCCTCAAACGGCAACGCGAATGCTCAAGCTTGCCTTTGCGATTGCACAGGAGCGTCATTACGAAGTTGAGTGTTTGCAGGTGATTCCTGTACCGCGTCACAGTTCGCCAGCCGAAGTGCCTGTAAACACAACCTTAAGTCGTCGCCTCTTGAAACAAGCCGTCAGGCAAGGGATGGCGAACCGCGTTCCGGTGCATACCCAAATCCGAGCAGCTCAAAGCATTGATCAGGCGATTCTAGAGACGATTGCCGATCGCCACATCGATCTGCTGCTGATGGGCTGGAAAGGCAAGACCTCTACACCTGGCCGCATCTTTGGCGATGTAGTCGATACGATGATTCGGCAAGCCAGTTGCGACGTTGTGCTCGTAAAACTCACGGAAAGCTATGTCACCACTCCAGTACACAGCTCAGATACAGCCTTACCCAATGAAGACAAAGATCATACTCCAGCCTTAAATCGCTGGCTACTGCCGCTGGCGGGTGGCCCCAATTCGCAACATGCACTTAAGCTGCTGCCAGCCCTGGTAACTCTCAGTCAGAAGCCTGAAATTCGCCTCTGCCAAGTCTTTCCGCCCTCTAAAAGCCAGCCTAGCGAGGACTTGCTAGAAGAAGACGCGCGGTTTCTCCGGCAGCGGCTGCAAACCAATGTGGTCACGCTACCTGTCTGTGCAAATTCTGTTTCAGATGCCGTAGTTGATATGGCTCAGAAGGATCAGTGCGATGTGATTGTGCTGGGTGCCAGCCGGGAAGGCATGCTCCAACAAGCCATTCAAGGAAATATTCCTGAAATCATTGCTCGCGATTGTGACTGCACTGTAATTCTGGTCAGAAAAGCTATCGTTACTGGAACTTAGCGCCTACTCGGAAGGAGAAACCGTCGTTTAAAGGCCCGTTTCAAGCAATGCGATCGCGCGCAGCAGCCAATCTCCATGAACCCATACCCAAAACAGCTCATTACATCCAAAGCGCTTTAATCCCTTTCGTTGGCAGAGACTCAGTGGACAAAGGAGAGCCTAATCCACAGGGCGTAGTGCAATTAAAGCTAGATTCGGCGGTGGCTCGATCATCCACTATCTGAGCATTTGTCACAGTCTCAGGGCATCGATCCTCTGCTGAAGCATCTGTCTGTGCCGATTCCTGCATGGCAACAAGGGTTTTTTGTTGCCAAACCATAATATCCTCAAAACTTTTCCACGTGGGAGAAAACGGTGGGATCGCCACACTGCAAGCTGTCCACTCACCCTGAACGGCTACGTTAAGCTGCTGGCAATGCCCTCCACGTCGTCCTTCCGGCTCATAGTAACGACAGCGCCGACAAACGGACGTTTGAGAATGAGAGGTTTTCATAAAAGGAGAGATCTGAAAATGTTATTAAACTCATTCTGAAGTCAACCATTTCTCTAAACTTGGACTTTAAAGCTCTAAAGACTTGATGCTGCGCCTATTTAAGCGATCTGAAGCACAAACAGTCTTTTAGATTGTCTTCATTTTTATGAAATCAAGAGCAACATCTTTAACAGTGGCTTCGCACCAAATGCTTTACAGAGGTCTGTATTGGCCGCAAAAAATGCAGGGATCAAGCCAATTCGCCTTTAGTGTTCTACTTTAAGCAGCAGGTTGCTTGACTACATTAACGAGGCAAACCGTCAGTTAACTACCATAAATCCGAGAACTTGTCATCTGCTTTAAGAGGATGACAGAAAAGTTTCAAAGACTCTTCATTGCCCACTCAATCCTCCAATGCTAGAAGGCTTAAACGTTAAGATGCCCCTGGCATTAAGGGTTAAAGGTGCGGTTTGAGCAGGCACTTATAGCGTTTGAGACATCCTCTAACTGCAACAAAGCTTGATTTAATCTGCTGCAAAAAGCGCAGCCCCGGTTCAAGAAACCGCCTTCGCCAACAGAACCTTAACTAACATCTTGCACCACTTGCAACAAACGCCGTGCAATAGATTGTGGGCTAATGGTACTAAGTCCACCTCAGTGGACTGAAAGCCATCTAGGCGAATCGTTGGTCCACTACCCTTCGGGAAGGCAAAGCCTACAGTGAACTTGACGTACCCCTATTAGCTCGTTCGCAGCGCGTTTCCGTAGCTTTAGCTTCCCGCAGCATGATTTTTAGCTCAGGGTGAGTCAATGCGATCGCCGAGAAGCTTGGAAGATGCCTTCTTGAGAATGGTGCAAGCTCTAAGTTAACCAGGTTCTCTGAGTGATTTATCCATTCATTGTGAGTTAGAAAGGATTACGATGTTGGTGAGCGTTGACTCCTACCATTGTTTCGCTGCGCAAAGAGAGCACATTGACCAGCGCTTTAGTTCGCCAGGTGGCGAGGGGCACTGGCACCGAGGACAACAGGGCATATTTTCGGCACGCGATCGCATGAGAGCACGCCAATGCTGAAAGGCCAGCAGCGGATCGGTGAGTGTCTCAGGCCGTTGCGGCCCAACCGACCGAGTTGTCTTAGCTACACGGCTGGGGTGCTGCTGCCAGAGTTGGGCTTGTAAATCAGTGTTGAACGTCGATCGAGGGGATTCTTGCCATTGCGCGCTGGAAAACCGAATATCAACCAGAGACAACGAAAGAATGGCATTCAGCTTGGTCAAAATACGTTGACGCTCAAACACCAAATTTTGGGACCAGGCAGAGCTTGACGTTGCCACTCGCAGCACGTCGTTGTAGATCGAGAGTGGCCGTGTCTGCACAGCGACAATTGGGCCAACCGCTTCAACCCAGGCTCGGAGCAGCCGCTGGGACTGATGCTGGCCGTGTGATCGGTAGCGATCGTCCAACTGACCCAGAACGTGATCGATAGATTTAAAGGACATAGCATCAATAAAACCATGAAAGAGGTGCAGGAGCGCGTAAAAAAGTGTATAACGTTAGCTCAGCATCTGGCTCAAAAAATGGTCGATCAGTAATGCTGGACGGCAAAGCATCTACTACTATTTAAGGGCAGGTTTAGTCAGGCATGTTGCCCCGCGAGTCAGTGATGACAAACGGCTACACCACGGCAAGCTTAGTCCGCTGGTTTAAAATTCAGTTTATTGAGTTCGCGATCGTCAAGCGGTTCCGCTTCACACACCAGGTTTAATCAGCGTCTTCGTAGGAGGTGCGTAATGCGTCAAAGTTCCAGAGTCGAACCATCGAACCCATCATCTCCAGTCGTTGGGCTGCATCCCCTGCTTAGTCACGCTTTGGCGAATTTAGATATTCAGCTAGAAGATGAGTTAGTGCGGTATAGACGGCAGCGAACCGGGGTCAAACGCACAGCATCTCAGGCTGGCCGCAAACAGCCCCTGCAGCAGCTTGATTTAATTGCAGTGGCAGCAACGGGCACCCAAACTGATGTGGCCCCTCAGCCCGCACCAGCACTGGAAGAACGCCTAGCTGGTGTCGCTAAGCCACCGATCGCGCCAGATGCCTATAAGCCCATACCTGCATTCACCGCTCAATCACAACCGCTGGAAGCACCGATCGCTGTAAGGACAGGCGACCACCCACTGGCTCACCCCAATGCGGCCGAAACCGCCGCACGAGCCGCAGATGCAGACAATGTGCATGCCCTCGCTCAAGCAAATGCTCGTAACCTGGACGATTATCTAGAATCTTCGGAGGAGTTGCTTCGCAGTCTTGCCGATGAGCAGGCCGAAGTTCAGGCCGAGCGAAGCTTCATGCAAAGCTTACTCACCCCACTGGGGTTAGGTTCAATGCTGCTGCTGCTGCTCTCTAGCGCGATGTTTGGCTACGTTATTATGAATCCTTCGAGCCTCAGTTGGCTAGCCGTGCAGCATCGTGGCACCGATTCATCTCCAGGGCAGACTACAGGCACAGCAGCCATAGCACCTCAACCAGATTTAGCCAAGCGTGAACTTCCAGAGCTGAACTTAAACAATCTCGGCACTGTGAACGTTAGCCCTGGCACTGCTGCTTCGCCCAGATCAGTTAAACCTAGCAACAAACCAGCGATCGCAACGGCCAAACCATTAGGCAGCAGTCCATCCACCGCCAATCAACCCAACATTGGTCAGTCCAGCAACGAAGCCTCGTCCACACCAGCCCAAGCGCCCATCGCAACCGCGCCATCTAGCCCTAGCAGACCCTCTTCTATGCTGCCTGCAAGACCACAGCAAGCCGCTATTCCCCGGTTACTCCCCAGCAGAGCACCGGCCCTCCCTAGCCGTCCGGCTCCTAGCAGTGCACCAGCAAGTAATGGCGATTCAAGCTCCTACCAATACAAAGTAGGTATTCCCTTTGAAAACGACCAAACCCTGGAAAATGCCCGCAAAGTCGTGCCTGATGCCTTTGTGCGCACCCTACCCGACGGCAGAACGATCGTTCAGGTTGGTGCAGCCCGCAGCGAGTCTGAAGTGAAGTCGAGTATCGAAGGACTCCGCGATCGGGGACTCCCATCTGCCGAAGTCTATAAACGGTAGGACGTAGGAACCGAAAAGGTACGGTAGGATTGAAGGACGTTTTCAGTTCAAGGTGAGAGCTTTTGAGCTTGGCGGCCTCACTGAAGCTTGAAAACGTCGCTGAGTCAGACTCAAAACTCAACTTGAACGATCTTCAACCTTGACCTATCACCGGAGAGCATCATGGGACTTTTCGATCGAATCATGCGGGTGATTCGTGCCAACCTAAACAGCTTGGTGAGCGGTGCTGAAGATCCAGAGAAAATTCTGGAACAAGCGGTGATGGATATGCAGGAGGAGTTAATCCAACTGCGGCAGGCTGTCGCGCAGGCGATCGCGACCCAAAAGCGCACCGAGCGACAGTGTTCTCAGGCGCAAACGACGGCAGATGAATGGTATCGTCGGGCGCAACTGGCACTGCAAAAAGGCGATGAAGGCTTGGCACGCGAAGCCCTCACGCGCCGCAAATCCTACCAGGATACCGCTGAGGCTATGCGATCGCAGATTGAGCAGCAGTCCACCATCGTGACGCAACTCCGGCAAAACATGATGAAACTGGAAAGCAAAATCTCCGAGGCCAAAACCAAGAAAGATTTGTATATTGCCAGAGCGCGATCAGCGAAAGCCTCTCAGCAAATTAACGATATGATGGGGCGGGTAGGCACTGGAGGCGCGATCGCAGCTTTTGAGCGCATGGAAGAAAAAGTGTTGCAGCTCGAAGCCCAATCCGAAGCCGTCGCTGAACTAGGGACTGACGATCTGGAGAAGCGCATTGCAGCCCTTGGTGAAGCCGATGAAGTTGAAGCCGAACTCGCTGCCATGAGAAATCAGATGACAGGAGGCCCTTCAGCCGCACAGTTGCCAGGCGGCCCAACGCCAGCCAGCGACGCTGATCAAGAACTTGAAACACTACGTCAGCAAATTAGAGAACCTTAAGATTAGCGGCAATTAGCTGGCAGAGCGGTTGTGCTCTAGAGGCTGTCATCAATTACTCATACACATGACTTGCAGCAAGGGTTCCAGCCCCTAGCCTTGTTTATGAGGACGGGCGCGGTAAGGCTAATACTCAAGGTTTTTGAGCTTCATTAATGACGCGCCCTGAGTGTTTGATCAATATCGCATCTTACAGGCGCTTAAACGATCGTGTGTCAACCCACTCTGTTATGGGCATCCTAAAGGCAGATTAGTGCTGAAGGAAAGGGAATGCACATGGTGGCAGTGAGTACAAAGTATCGGTTGGTGACGAGAAGTGACTTTGATGGGCTTGTCTGTGCCGTTCTACTGAAGGAACTGGACATTATTGACGACATCAAATTTGTCCATCCCAAAGATATGCAAGACGGCAAAATTGAGATTACAGAAAACGACATTACAACCAATCTGCCCTACGTTGAAACGGCGCACTTAGTCTTTGATCATCACTCTAGCGAAACAATCCGCAATCAACGTCCCAAGCAAAACTACATTATCGATCCCAACGCCCCCTCTGCCGCTAGAGTTGTCTATGAACATTTTGGTGGGCAGCAGCAATTTCCCAACCTTTCAACGCAGATGATGACCGCTGTTGATAAGGCAGATTCAGCTCAATTTTCAGCAGAAGAAATCCTTAATCCAACGGATTGGACATTACTGAATTTTTTGATGGATGCCAGGACAGGGCTAGGACGTTTCAAAGAATTTCGAGTCTCAAACTACACCTTAATGATGCAGTTGATTGAAAGCTGTAAAACGCAGTCGATCAACGAAATTCTTGCCTTACCCGATGTCCAAGAACGAGTCAATTTGTACTTTGAACAAGAATCCCGCTTCAAGGCACAAATTCAAGCCTGTGCCACCGTGCATAATAATCTCGTTGTCCTTGATCTACGGAACGAGGAAGTCATTTACGCAGGCAATCGCTTCATGATCTATGCCCTTTTTCCACAATGCAATATCTCGATTCATCTGATGTGGGGACGTCAACAGCAAAACACTGTGTTTGCGACCGGAAAATCCATTTTCAACCGCACTTCCAACACCAACATTGGTGCACTCATGCTGAAGTATGGCGGCGGCGGACATGCAAACGCAGGCACCTGCCAAGTAGACAATGATCAGGCAGAAGACACGCTAAAAGAGCTGGTGGCTCAAATTACAGCAGACGGCTAACCAGATTAACTCTTTAGCGTCGGGACATCACTCGCGATCGACGACTCTTTCAATGTTCCTTCTGCATGAGAAGAGTCAAGATGCGCGATCGCGTCTGGCGTACGCGTGGGTATGCCATCACCCTTGTTTGGCGGACTCTCTGAATGGCTGTGCAACCGTGCTGCCAATGCGCCTCTAGACGAACGCACGGCAACGAGAATATCTTTCACGACGACAGCGCTGGGTACGGCGACGATCACACCCAACAGCCCACCCACACGAGCACCTGTCAAAATGGAAACAAAGATCCAGACGGGGTTCAGCCCTGTAACGCTGCCTAAAACGCGCGGTGCCACCAGATTTTCTAAGATCTGCTGCACAATCAGCGAGGCAGCTAGCACCTTTACGCCCAGGCCAATATCACGCAAGGCAACGAGCAACGTGACGAGCGCAATGCCTACAGAACCGCCAAAGGGGACAAGCGCCATCGTGCCGATCGTCAACCCAAACAGCAACCCAAACGGCACTGCCAACCATAAGAAGATCAGGGTCAGAATCGACCCCATACAGGTTGAGAGAATAAACTGGCTCAAAAAGTAGTTTTGAAAGCTGAGTCGCAGCGTTTCCGAAAACGGCTTTTGGACTTTAATTGGCAACCATCCAACCAGGCTATCCCAAAGCAAGTCGCCATTTTGTAAGAGATAAAACGTCAGTACCAGGGTTAGCAGCACATCCAAAAGGCTGGTCACCGTAAAAACAGCCACGCTCAATGCCTGAGCCGCAATGAGTTGCAGTTGGCTCTTGAGGCGATCGTTCACCTGTTCCGCAAGCAGGCTTAAATCAAGCGGCAAGTTTGTACCCTCAAGCTGCTGGTTTAACAGAGTAAGCTGTCGTTGCCCAGAGTCAAACCATTCTGGTAGTCGTGCGACCAACTGACGAGCCTGATCCAACGCACTTGGCAGCAGCGTAATGCCACCCGCCAGCAAGATCGATAGCGCCAGCAAGAAAACCACGATCGCCGCTCTCCCACGGGGCATACCCTGTCGCTGCATCACGCTGACAGGATAGTTGAGAAGAAAAGCAATGAGCGACGCTGCTACCAGAATGACAATCAAAGAATGGAAGTAATCTGCGATCGCCGAAACCGCCCAACCATTCAGCACCAGTAGTGGAGCGGCCAACATCACTAGCAGCGCCTTTGCCACAGGGGACAAGGTTTCCCACCACAGCCGCAAACGCCCTTTATGCACATCATGAGCTTCAGTTTGGTGTTCCGACATGGGCACCCGTTGTTCTTGACCCTACAGCTTCTACCCTACACCCTGCTCTCTACTGGCACCCCTACCGATAGTTAGTAAATTGCAGCGCGACAGGTAGTTCTTCCTGCTTCAAGCGTTGCATGACCGCCTGTAGGTCATCTTTTGACTTGGCGCTGACACGCACGGCATCGCCTTGAATGGATCCCTGCACTTTATTGAACTCATCTCGAATGAGCTTAGTAATTTTTTTCGCGATCTCCTGACTGATGCCCTTGCGCAAGGTGATTTCTTGTCGCACCCGGTTGCCACTCGATGATTCAACCTTGCCGTAGTCAAAAATCTTCAGCGACAGATTGCGCTTAGCCGCTTTCATTTGCAGCAGGGTATGAATCGCATCCAGGGTAAATTCGCTGTCAGTACTGACTGTAATCGTGGTTTCGCCCAGCTCAAGGGTTGTTTTGGTATCTTTAAGGTCGTAACGGCTCTGAATCTCTCGCGTGGTTTGATCGATCGCATTCACGAGTTCTTGTCGATCGAACTCACTTACGACATCAAAAGAAAAGGATGCAGCCATAGGGGGTTAGACTCTAATCGTTGGATTCAAACGTTGGATGCAAAACGTGCTGGATTTAAAGTGGGGTTTCGCTTGCTGCCTGAGTCCCTTAGTCTATAACCTACCGTCCATTGTCTCAAGTCCACCTCCAATCGTCGTGGCACTGATCGTCGCAGTACTTAAACAGACGTGTCCAAATTATCTGCCCACCGCTTGTCCCACCAGGGAACTCTGCCAAACTCTAAACGATGGCTAACACGTGCAGCAGTTTGTGTCAGCGGTTATGTTACCGTTTGCGGTTTACTGTGGTGGCAACAGCAACACTTAATCTTCTGGCCGTCGCACAAGCTGGAACATACACCGAGTCTTTACAACCTTCGCTATCAAGACGTTTGGCTACCAATCACAGCTAGCAATGGCAGTATTGAGCGGATTCATGGCTGGTGGATTCCAGCGGCACAAGCAAAGGCTCCAGTGCTACTGTACTTTCACCACAATGCCATCAATATTGGAGCCAACGTGAGTCAGGCTCAAAAATTCCAGCAGTTAGGCTGTTCAGTGTTGCTAATTGACTATCGCGGCTTTGGGCTAAGTGAAGGCAGCTTTCCAACAGAGTCACAACTGTATGAAGATGCTCAAGCGGCCTGGGTTTACTTGACGCGCGATCGCCAGGTGCCAGCAAAACAAATTTTTATTTATGGTCATTCAGTGGGTGGAGCCGTTGCCATTGACTTGGCTACCAAACATCCAGAGGCAGGCGCACTTATTGTGCAAAGCTCCTTCACTAGCCTACGCGATATGACTAAGCGTTTTGGGCTGTTCTGGGTGTTGCCGATTGACCTGATTTTGCGTCAGCGCTTTGATTCCTTACAGAAAATTAAATCACTCAGAATGCCACTTCTGATCATTCACGGTACGGCTGACCCACAAATTCCAGCCGCAATGGGCCAAGCGTTGTATGACGCTGCTCCTGATCCGAAGCAGATTCTGATCATTCCCAAAGCTGGGCATGACAACAATATGTCCGATCAGTACTACCAAGTGGTCAAGCAATTTATTGCAGCCATGTAGCAGACAACCAGTAAGCAAAAATTAAAGAGCTATGCTCCTCCGCAAGCGTGATGCTCAGCCTGATACTTCTTGCTACATTATTTGTAGTTTAGTGCCGATTTGCTTACACAAAAATGTGACAAATGTAAAGCATTTTCGCTTCGTTTGTCGCCGCAAACTGGTTTGAACGCTAAGCTAGAGACACAAAGCACTGACAGGAGTACCAGTCATGTTTAAGGCGATCGCCGCTTTCAGTACGGTGATGATTCTGACCAGCGCAGCCTTGCCGACATTTGCCCAAACCAAACCAATGGGTTCAGCCGCCGCTCTTGATGGTCTTCAAGAGCGGTCTGTGGCGAGACCTTCCTCAAACGCACCCGTTTCTTCCTCTCCTCAGCGAAGTACTGATGTTCCTGCTGGCAGTGAGAAAGGGTTTCAGTTAAACCAAAAGGTGCAGTTCGTCATCAGCCCAGAGCGCGGTACGAGTCAGGTTGGTGTTTACCCGGCCGACGACCCCTCGTCAGGCAATAGAGTGCAGGTGCTTTATCAGCTTAATCAGCAGTAAGTCCATTCTATACAGTGGTTCTTGATGGTTAAGCCCCAGTTCTTTGAGAACGGATATGGGGTTTAGGGCTTCGACGTGAGCGCTCAGCCGAATGGTGTTGGGTGTGGTGAACGCACGTAAAACGGCTGTAGGTGAAGCGTAAAACGCATTAAAAAGTGTGTTGCCTCTGGAATTGTGATCCACAGAGACAATGTGCTGTTGCCTACAATCTTTGCTTAATTTCACATGTCTTAACTTTGACCAAAGGCTCGGAAGTTTAAGCGAGTACGTTTGATGACGTGCCTGATATTTGATTAAAACCTCTGAGGTTTGCGTCAGTTCTATTTCAGCTTTTGCTTGATAAACGCAAGGATTTGCGTCATCTGTCGCTTCAGACCGTCAATTTCGGCCTGCATTTTGGCAATCTTTTCATTCAATGCCTGCACATCGTCTGAGGGGGCTGCCGCCGCCCCTGATGCTGCTGGAGCAGATGCGACCATTGCGGGACGACGCTTGGCTTTTGCCATAGCGGTTTTGATGGCATCAATGAGTTCCTTCTGGTCAAAGGGCTTCTGGACAAACTCGAAATACTCAAACGGCTCTTGAAGCTTTTCCGTCACTTCTTCCTTGCGGCCAGACATCAGTACTAGCGGAATGGCCTGCAAGTCTTGCTGGATCTGAATCTGCTGATACACCTCCCAACCGCTGAGCCGAGGCAGCAAGAAATCTAACATGATCAGGTTGGGACGCTCTTGGCGGATCAGGTTAAGCCCCTGAACGCCATCTTTTGCCTCCAGGACTTCAAAGTTACCCTTTGGCAACATGTCTCGAACCATGTTGCGGATGACGTTGCTGTCATCAATGACCAGGATCTTGTGACTTGCCACTACTGAACTCCTCTGGTAGAGACTGCAAGGTTAGCGAGTAAGGTGAAAGGTCGCATTGACGATGACACGGCTCAATCTCGCTGAGAGGATGAAACTCTAAGCTAAAGCCCTGGTCAATAAACCAAGGATGGAGACTTAGATAGTAACAACTAAACGACGAGCTGTACTCAAGATTAGACGGTAATCCTGCCGCAGCACGATCTAGTTTAGCCTCAACAGAGCAGAATTGCGTCTGTTAAAGCCGTGACCCGATCGCAAACTGACAGCCGATCTTCTCTAAATCCTTGAGAGGCATCCTTTAGAATTTGAGAAAGCGATGCTGTGTTCATCGTAGTGTGCCCAACTTTATGTCGGCTGAAACAACCTCTTTTGATTCTGTGTCGTCCCATCGCCCTTTAGTGAGTGAAGGACTTCCAGAATGGCTAAAACGTCCAGTCGGTAAAGCAAGTGAGCTTTCAACCGTACAGCGGATTATTAAACAGCGTCAAATTCATACGATCTGTGAGGAGGGGCGCTGTCCCAACCGAGGTGAATGTTATGCCCAAAAAACTGCGACCTTCTTGTTGATGGGGCCAACCTGTACCCGATCGTGCGGCTTTTGCCAGGTGGATAAGGGGCACGCGCCCATGCCTCTTGACCCAGAGGAGCCGCAGAAAGTAGCAGAATCTGTCAGCCTCCTGGGATTGCGCTACGTGGTACTCACGTCCGTTACCCGCGATGATTTGCCTGATCAGGGCGCACGGTGGTTTGCCCAGACGATCGCCGCGATTCGCCAGCACAATCCCAAAGCGCAAATCGAAGTGTTGACTCCAGATTTCTGGGGGGGACGAGAAGGGGGTACCCCTGATGATCTGCAAAAGGCGCGAGTGGCAACGGTTGTGCAGGCACATCCCGCTTGCTATAACCACAACCTGGAAACAGTGAGACGGCTTCAGGAGCCAGTACGACGTGGTGCCAAATACGAGCGATCGCTGCGGGTGCTGAAGTTGGTCAAGGCTCTAAATCCTACAATGCCAACTAAATCAGGGTTGATGTTGGGGTTGGGTGAAACGGAAGCAGAGGTGCTAGAGGCATTGGCTGACTTACGTGCCGCTGGCTGCGATCGCCTCACGTTGGGGCAATACATGCGCCCATCGTTAGAGCATTTGCCTGTGCACAAGTATTGGACACCGATGGAGTTCGATCGGCTGGGAGCGCTAGCCCGTGCGATAGGATTTGCCCATGTGCGATCAGGCCCGTTAGTCCGTAGCTCCTACCATGCAGGAGAAGCCAACTGACGTTGAGGGTGCGGGGAAAGTCGTCGCGCGCTGCAATTGCTCGCTCAAACGTACAGGTTTATCTCTTTAGGTACTACTGCATCCTGACTCTCGGACGTTAAGATTCGTCCAGTGATATTACCAATGTGCGACATTCTTTGGTATTTCTTAAACAGTTGATCTCTAAGGAGTCTCTTTATGACTGCACAGGCTAAGAAACAAGGACCACCTGTCACCAAAACAGGAAATCCTCCCTATCCCTTCCGTACTTTTTGGGCGCTACTGCTGCTGGGAATCAATTTTCTGGTAGCCGCGATCTACGGAGGCTATTTAAATATTTAGCGTGTGCGGCTTCGTTTGTAGCTTGCTCTGAGTTTTTTGTAATTGTGAATTGGGGCTTAAAACCAAAGTGAATGTGAAGTGACTTTGTTTTAGCGCCAGCCGCGTCAATGACGAATTGTAGGCTACAAACGAAGCACCATCAATGGGCTTCAAAGGGTTCCTCTAAAAATGCCCTGAGGGCGAAAGAGCAACACTAGTAACATAATGACCAGAGCGACACCAAGCTTGTACTCGGTTGGTAGCCAGTAGGTGCTCACTTCTTGGGCAATGCCGATGATGATCGCGCCTGCGATCGCTCCATAGGGATTGCCAATGCCGCCCAGAATGACGGCTGCGAACAATGGCAAGATGAGAAACCAGCCCATGTTGGGGCGTACCGCTTCGACTAAACCCAACATGCTGCCGCTGAGCGCCGTTAAGCCACCTGCAATCATCCACGTCCAAATGACAACGCGATCAACGTTAATACCTGTGACACGGGCTAGATCGATGTCATCTGCCACGGCTCGCATCGCTTTGCCAATCCGCGTGTTTTGCAACAGATAGTGTAGTGCCGCGATCGCCACAACTGCCAGCACAGTCACGACAATATCGTAATAGGCAATGCGTAACCCAAATATCGGTAGCGCTTCAGAAACGGGCAGGTTATAGCTCTGGTTGCCGCCACCCCAAACCAGAATGATGCCGTTCCGTAGAAAGAGCGCTAGCCCGATCGAAATGATTACCAGCGTCGTGGAACTGGCTCGTCGCACACGCATCGGTGACCAAATCACCTTTTCGCTCACCAGCACAGCAACCACAGTCATGGCTGCTCCTACTAGCATGGCTAGCCAAATATTGACCCCGGCAGTATTGACCACCAGTGTTAGGTAAGCGCCCAGAGTCATAAAGTCACCGTGGGCAAAGTTAGAAAGGCGTAGAATGCCGTAGGTCAGTGTCAAGCCGATCGCGGCTAGGGCAATAATGCTGCCGACCGCTAGACCATTAACCACCAGTTGAGCAAGTTGAAGATCCATCAGCATTTGTTGAGGCGATCGCTTTTGATTGTGCAGGATAACAGCAACCTTTGGGAAGCGCACGACCCTCTATTTTCTGCTGAGCCTGACTTGCCGCGAGGATTCAGAAGTCAGGAGCCAGAAGTCAGAATGGCTTGCCTCTCCTAACGTTTAGCTCCTGACTATTTATCTGTAACTCACTGCTGTGGACGTTTTGCAGCGGCTATTTTTTCTTCTTTTTCTTGCCCTTTGGCGCTTTAGGCTGAGCCGCTTTGCTAAAGCCTTGAGGTTTGGGTGGTTTCAGTGCGTCGAGTTTTTCGATGATTTGCCGTATTTCATCCAGTCCAGGTGGCATCTTCGGCTTCAGCGCTTCAGGGGCAAAGTCTGACTCTTGCTTGAGTCCCAGTTCGACCTGGATGGAAGCCCAGGTGCCTACCATAAATTCATCGACGGCTTCAGCCGCAAACGCTTGCTCAATGAGCGGTGCTGCTTCGACTGCCTTTAAATCGAGCAAGTCACCAATCAGAATCGTGTTGAGATCGACATCGTTTTCAGCAAACGCCTCTAGCTGCTGTAGCATCGGCGCAACGCAAGCATCACGGTTCTCTGGGTGCGATCGTGCGATGTCTAGCAGGCAGTCAACAGCTGTATTGCGTCCCCAGGTTTCGTGTGAGGTATCGGTCAGGTAATCTACTAGTGTTGGAATGGCGGCTGGCCCCAGCATGGCGTACACTTTGGGCATTTCTTCGGTGACCCAGTCGCTATCATGCTCTGCAAAAAGCTGAGTTAGTGGAGCGATCGCCGCTTCGGCATGCAGTTGCCCTAGTGCTCGCCAAGCGTGAATGGGTGCCCAAACCTCTAGCCGATCGCTTTCTAGCTCCCAAAGCGTGCGATCGGTTGCCATGCGAATGAGTTCCGACACATCGTCTGCCGTCAGGCCAACGGTTTCAGGATAATTGTGCCAATCACGTAAATCCATCTCATGGCAATCCCCATAGGTCAGCAGCTTTGCCACCGGATTGCTGTAAGTGTTAAGGCTCATAAAATCATTAGCTTGCGTTCTCGCTGACTCGCTTGCATTTTAGACCTGCAATGTCCTAGGGCATGCTTTAAAACCCTCGAAAGCCTCCCACCCCCAATTCTGGAGGCTTCCAAACAGGCTTCAAAGTCCCCCAAGATTGGGGGCTTAAAGCCCTTTGGGCATACAAGAAAAGGGAGCAGAAGCTTCAGCAACGAAGCGATTAGGAGCTCTAAAACACAGCCTAGCTAGCAGATGAGTTTTCCTAGTGACTTCTTACGACTAGTACACTGTATATCAAAATCATGCGCAGTTTTCAGGTTCAGGACGGCAAGCAGCCGTAACTGTGAAGGCATAGAGCTAAAGCTTTTAGACCTTCAACTCTATGCCTCCTTTTGTGGGATTAACCTTGTGTAGAGCAACCCTCAATTATGCGTGTGATGAAGGAGCTTTGTGAAGAAGAATTTCAAAAGCCCCCTTCTCACAATCGCAGTAAGAACCGTCCCAGGGCTATATATGATCCTTCAGGTGCGCTTACTGATTTGAGTTGTAACAAACCTTCGCCTTACCAAAGTGCACGCACGCCGCCATTAGAGGGTTGTTGCTGTGAAGTATCACCTGACGTACTTGACCCTGAATTTGTGTCAGATTGCGTGCTTGGTTGAGGAGACGATTGGTAGCTCCCTTGAGGTGCTGTCTGATTTTGTTGCGTGGTCGAGCCGTTGCCTTGGTTTTGCTCGACTTGCTGGCTGGAATTGCCACCTGTAGTTGCGCCTGGTTGGTTTGCGCCTGGTTGGTTAACACTTGGCTGATTGCTGCTATCAGGCGATGTATTGACGCGGTTAGGATTGCTCTGGTCGCGTCCTTCTACACGGTCAGCATTGGGTGGATTGGTCGATGGGTCAGGATTGGTGGGGGCTGCACCGTTCTGTCCACCCGTTCGATCGTTGTTTTGCTGTGTAGTTGAACTGCTGCTGGGGACCCGATTCAAGTCCTCTCCACCGTTGGTAGTGCCAGCGTCTCTACCGCCTGGATTGGTTGGCTTAACCGTTGAAGGCACGTCTTGACTTGTATTTGCGGGAGACTGCTGTGAAAAGCCGGGAAGGCCAATCAAAACGCTCAAACTGGTGACACTTAAGATACCAGTCGCTTTCACGAGTAGAGTTCTAACGTTGGTTCTGTTCATTTGTTTCTCCTATGGGCTTTATCTAAAACACGCGATCGGCTACTTCAGGCGTTTAACCAAACGCTTACCACCTACATTCGTGGCACCTTTTGACACAAGCAACCGAAGTCCGGTCGCACATCTGAGCAAGTAATTAACGGTTGTTCCTTACTTGCTAAAGGTTAAAAGTCCTTGCACACTTATTTCTCTGTCTTAGGGATAAGTCCCTACTGCGTCGATCGAGGTAAAAGAGTATGCCAAAAAAAGTTTACTGAAGGCTCCACGCCGCGAGCGCGATGCAGCCCCACCCAACTAAAAACGCCGTTCCTCCGAGGGGTGTAATGGCACCTAACCATTTGATACCTGTGAGGCTGAGCGCATAGAGGCTACCAGAGAAAATGGCCGTACCAGCAATAAAGGCATATCCTGCAACGCTTAGTGTTGTCGGTGCGCTTTCGGCTCGGCTTAAAAGTACGGCCACCAAAAACAGCGCTAGGGCGTGATACATCTGGTAACGAGCAGCCGTTTCAAAGATGTCCAGGGCACGTTCTGTCAAACGCTCTTTCAACGCATGGGAGGCAAAGGCTCCAGCAGCAACGGCAAGCCCTGCGAGTACAGCCGCAATGGTCAGAAAGACGCGAGTTAAAAGCATTTTGGGCCTCGAAAAGGGTGAGGGGTGAGGAGTGAGTGGTCAGGGGTCAGCATGCTGCATGCAGTTGTTTTTCTGCCTTCTTAATTTTCGATCACCATAACAACGGCACCGATCGACTCCAGTTGCTTTTTGCATTGTTGTGCGATCGCATCACTCACGCCTGTTTGCAGGGGTATTGGTGCCGCTTCCACCAAATCTTTGGCTTCTTTGAGTCCTATTCCAGTCAGTTCTCGCACAATTTTGATGGCAGCAATTTTGTGTACACCTGGTACAGCCTCTAAGATGACATCAAAGGTACCCTGAGCAGAAAGCGGTAGACTGGCGGCTCGCTGTTGAGGCAAGACCGCTCTCGGTTGCATGGTGCTGATGCTCACCGCAGCGCCGATCGCCTCTAGTTGTTCTTTGCACTGTTGTGCAACCGCTTCACTAACACTTGTTGTCAGCGGTGTCGGTGCTGCTTCTACCAAGTCCTTCACGTCTTTGTAGCCTAGTCCAGTCAGTTCGCGCACCACCTTCATGGCAGCAATTTTGTGCACGTCTGGTACAGCTTCTAAAATGACATCAAAGTGGCCGTAAGCAGCGATCGGCTGACCAGGGATAACCCGCTTCGCTTTCGGCTGAGTGTTGCTGTTGCCAGGAAGGTTTACGCCGCCAAGATTGAAGCGGTGAAACATATTACCTTCGTCATCCACATCAAAGTTGGCGCTAAACTCTCTGGCTCGTTCATCCAAGTATGCCTTCGCCAATTCGCCCGTGAGTCCTGTTTCCATCGCAAAACTCAGGGGCGTAATGCGTCCGTCTCCCTGCTTGAGCAGTTTGAAGAATATAGACTGGAGGCGATCATGCTCTTCCCGAGCACTTCGACGCCGACCGCTCAGAACCAGCCAACTACCTAGCGCGCTAGGCGGTATTCCAAATAGGCAGAGTGCTGCTGTAATATCTCCCTTGTCAGTCGTTTTTGGGTTCGCTAACTCAGCCACCGCAAGAAGGACGATCGGGACACCAATGCCTAGCAATACACCCGCCGCTAATTTCGTAATGAGCTTCATAGACCCAAGACCAGACCTAATGATGCCGCGATCTTAGCTTTTAGAAAGTCTAAAGTCTAAAGTATGAATGCTAAAAAATTATCCTTTAGACTTTATCCTTCATTCTTTTTCCCGTGTGACTTCCAATAGGCGCGAGAAGTAGAAGCTCGTTTTGGTCATCGCATTGCGCTGCACTGTCCAGCCTTGGCTTTCGAGAATTTTCACGACATCGGCTTCGCGGTGCAGGTAGGCGCGAGTGGCTTTGCTGGGGCCAGGAAAGAAATCGCCAATCTTTTTTAGCAAGCTATAGGCAAGGGTCTTGGGTGCAAAGCTGAGGATGAGGCGTGACTCTGCTAACGAACCGAGGTGAGAAATCATCGCGGCGGCTTTGTCTTGAGGATAATGGATCAGCACATCCAGGCAGACGACAGTGTGATAGTGACCGCTTAACGTCTCCAAATCCTGTACTGCAAAGGTTGGATTAGTAGATTGTCCCAGTGTTGCCTGGGCGCGTTCCTTCGCTTCGCCCACCATCTTCTCAGAAATGTCGCTGGCAAAAACCGTTGCGCCTGCTTCTGCCAGCGGAATGCTGAGACTGCCGACCCCACAGCCTGCATCGCAAATCGACAGTTGCGCCAGGTTGCCGTCTGCCTGCAACCAACTCAGTACTGTATCAACGGTTTGCTGGTGTCCTGTACGAATGTCGAGCTGTACTTTGTTAACTTCACCATCGCCATAGATTCTGCGCCAGCGATCGAACCCAGTGGCATTAAAGTACTCACGAACAACAGTCTTATCGTCAACAGCAGGCATAGGTTTGGCTTACATGATTTTGCTCACAGCTTCATCCTATTACTGTGCGGGACGGAAACCAAGAGGGGAGTAGGGAGTGGGTAGTGGAGAGGCATGATTTTCTCCTAACGTTCCAGCATCATGCGCTCAACGAGCGATCGCCAAATGCGATCAGGAAGCAACGTGTGTAGCAGTAGAAAAAGCTCACCATGCGGGGAATACCGGAGGCGATCGCTGCGATCGGTAGCTGCTCGATAAATCGCTTTGGCAACGCTGTCTGGTTCTGGCAAGGTGTCGTTAATTCGAGTCATAAATTGCTTCACCTGATTGATCATCTGGTTATATTCAGGATGAATCGCCCAATTAACGCCCTGGTGGATGAAGTTTGTTTTGATGCCACCCGGTTCGATCAGCTTGACTCGAATGCCAAAGGGCTTTAGCTCAAAACGCATGGACTCAGAAAGCCCCTCTACTGCCCATTTTGTCCCGTGATAGGAGGCTGTCATCGGAAACCCAATGCGACCGCCAATGGAGGCAACGTTGATGATGGTGCCATGCCGCTGCTGTCGAAAGAGAGGCAGAACTGCTTGCATTGTAGAAACTAATCCAAACACATTTGTTTGAAACTGTTGCTGCAATTGCTCAGAGGTCACGCCTTCTAGTGGTCCCATCAAGGCGTAACCAGCGTTATTCACTAGCACATCAATGCGTCCAAACTGCCTGAGCGTCTCCTGTATTGCTGTCTCTACCGTGTCTGGTTTTGTAAGATCTAGTGGGGGACAAATGACCTTTGGATCTGTTGCCCAATGACCCGCTTTTGCTGGTGAACGCATCGTAGCGGAGACACGCCACCTTTTTTGGAGAAAATACTTTGCGGTTGCTTCCCCAATACCACTAGAAGCACCTGTAATTAAAACTGTATTGGTCATCCGAGTTTGACTCCAAATGTGATGGCATAGGTAACGGGATTGGCGTACTCAGCAATGTGAAAAATTTTGCTGTCTCGTAGTTCAAATTTGAACAGGTAAACGTTTTTGTACGGCGCACTGGTAGCAGTGACAAAATCGCCGATCGCTTCAAAAAACACAGTATTGTTATCATTCGCAACACTGATTGTTGGGTTGGTAAACCGCACTTGCGCCATATGCGTAAACACCTGCTGAAGATAACTAAGCACAGCATCCTCGCCGTCAAACTGCACTTCAGGGATAGCGCTACCATTAAAGGTCAGCGGTTGTACTAAAGAGACTTGAGCATCAAGCAATGCAGATAGTCCATCCAGATCTTTTTGCTGAACGGCATCTAGAAAGCGTTCAACGATCGACTGATTCATGGCACTGTCATTCCCACAAGAGAAAGTTTTTGATTACCAAAACCATAACCTGTGGAGTATACTCCACAGTCAAGTGGGTGCTAGACGCTTTAGGGAGTGACAATGTTAATCGGCGAGTTGGCAAAGAAAACAGGGCTATCAAAGGACACTGTCCGCTTTTATGAAAAGCTAGGGTTGATTGAGGCGACAACTCGACAGGCTGGCACGAGAGCGTATCTGGAGTTCAGTCCAGAAATGTTAGAGCGGCTTGTTCTCATCACGCAGGGAAAATCGCTAGGATTCACACTCAACGAGATTAAACATTTGATTGAAACGTGGGGAACGGTTTCGATGCCGATGACTGAAAAGCTGAATGTAATCGATCGCAAGCTCGACGAGATTACAGCGAAAATGCAGCAACTTGAAGAAATTAAGTCCTACTTGACTGCCAAGCGTAACCGAATCACTCAAGAATCAGGTGATGATCAGTAGGGACATGGAATTGCCGTGCTCTTGCTTCATAATCTTTGCCAGATGAGTTCTCCATCGTCTGACTGATGCCATCGCAGAAGGTTGGCGGGTTGTCCGATGTAGTCAGTAGGCAAGCCGATCACGCGACGAGGAGCAATGGTAGCAAGGGCGATCGCCTGTTCGGCATTGCAAATACCCCATTTCACCAGATTTTGCGCTCCAACCAGGAGCGATAGCGTTGTCCCAGATAGAGTGCCATCGGGTAAATGAGCCGTCCCGTGTTTGACTTCGATCTGGCGTGTATCCCAGGGGTAGATACCATCGGGTAATCCTAACGGGGAGAGGGCATCGCTGACCAGGAAAACACCGCGATCGTACTCGCTCGATCGCAGCAGAATATCCATCATGGTGGGTGAAACGTGACGACCATCGGCAATCAGTCCACAGGAGACGTTGGGATGGACGATCGCTGCGCCCAGCAAGCCCGGTTCACGATGATGCAGTCCCGGCATGGCATTGAAGGCGTGTGTCACCATCGTTGCGCCCTGGTCAAAGGCTTGCTGTGCTTGAGTTGCCGTTGCTTGCGAATGTCCCAAACTGACAGTAATGCCGAGCGATCGCAAATACGGAATCACCGTGCCCGTCGTATCGAGTTCGGGAGCCAAAGTCATCACTTTAACAATGCTGGCATAGTCACCGAGGATGCGCTTGATGGTATCGATCGTCAGTGGTAGCAGATGTTCAGCGGGATGTGCGCCACGTTTTGCAGGGTTAAGGCAGGGGCCTTCGAGGTGAACGCCGAGGCTTTGGGAGGAGTTTTGAGTTCTAAGTTTTGAGTTTTGAGTTAAGACATTGCTGACAGTAGAGAGCGATCGCTGGATGTTTTCGATAGAGGTGGTGACGATCGTGGGTAGAAAGCCATCCACGCCTTGCTGCCAGAGGAATTGGGCGATCGCTTCCAGTTTGTCGCTGTTGTCTGCATTCAAGTCGGGAAAGGCGAGACCTAACGCGCCGTTAATTTGCAAATCGATACCGCCGAGTGAGAGCCAATCGCCTGCAATGTCAATTTGTTCAGCATCGAAGGATTGTGGCGAGGTCATTGGAGGCATAGGCGCGATCGCTTGAATCGTCTGTTGTTTGATCGAGATTTGCTGTAGCCCGACATAACCAGGTAAACGGGCATTGAGCAGTTCAAGCTGTTGGTAAGCCATAAGAAGGCACCGATGGCGGGTCAAGCACAGGTTGCCTGATAGCCAGGGAAGATGTCAACAAATTGTTTGACATTAAACAGTTTGTAGTGTAATAATAAATTCATCGACAGTTTAGATAAATACTAAGCGAACGCCGATAATCTTATCTCTGACCACTATCAGGAGGTTGACCATGAAACGCTTCATTCTTGCTGGTTTAACCACATTGGCTCTCTGTGCTGCAATGGTTTCGACGGCAAATGCTGATCCAACGGCTTACAACCCGTACCCTGCTGTTAACGCTGCAAACGATCGCGTTCCCCCATCTGATCTTGTTTCAATGGCGCAACGGGGCTACTTGAAGCCGCAAGGTATTCCGGGCTATCTCGGCTTGGCTTCGGCTTATACACTGGGTCAAATTGGTGCGAAAGAAGTGGTACAAGGCGCAGTAACGGCTCAATTGCTGCCTGCTGAAGCCGTGAATGACCAGGGTTATCTAAACCTGGTGGATGCTCAACTGCAATCGCAGGTTAGAGTGCGCTAAAGAAAACAGACCGCCGATTTCTTCAAGAAATCAGCGGTCTAAGAGAAATCGGCGGTTTAACCACCTGCGTTGACCGCGCCAGAGTGTCTTAGCCATTCAGAGAAGGAAAGCATGGCTGCGTCTTTTGACGTTGCAGCAAAATCAACATCACACCCGCCTTCCCCAATAAAGCGAAAGAGCGGTACTCCTTGTGACCAAACTTGAGCCAGGGCATTGAGGGGTATCGATGTCGCACTGCATTTACGCCCTGTAGCGTTGCTCCAAGCTGTTGCCATTTCGTCCATTGTGATCGCATCGCCAACAATTTCAATTGCCTGACCAAGATAGGTCTGAGGCTTAGAAAAGGCTGACGCAGCAACTTTAGCAATATCGATGACAGAAACCATCTGAAGTTTACGATCGAGCGGAAATGGAATGGACAGGCTCAATTGATCAGCCTCTAAACGTACTGGGAAATAGGTCGTTAAATTCTCCATGAAAAACACAGGACGCAAGATGGTTGCAGGCAGTGATAGCTCCGCAATGCGTTCTTCAATGGCTCGTTTTGAACCTAATCCGACGAGACCTTTGGCGCGATCGATGACAGCAGACGCATAGATAAAATGCTGTACTTGTGTTGTCCAGGCAGCATCAGCAACCGCAATGCCCCAGCGTGCTTGACCAACATCTCCCGCTGTAGTGAGAGCCGGTTGAACGCTGTAAACCCCATAGGCATTTTCTAACGCCTTAACGAGTGAGGCAAAATCATCAAAGTCAGCCGTCACAAGCTCGGCACCCAGTTCTGCAAGTGCCTGGGCTTTTGCAGTTGTGGCATCGCGCGCGATCGCCCGAACGCGCCATCCCTCCTGTAAAAGCTGTTTAGCAACTGCATTTCCTTGGGTTCCAGTGGCACCAAACACAGCAATGATCTTGTCAGAGTTCATCAGAATTACTCCACTGACGTGTTGACATCCAGTAGCGTAAGTTGATAAGAACTAAGAAACAAGTACGCACTTTTTAGTAACCATGCTTTATGGTCAACTCAACAGAAAAGCGAATGGCCGACCTCTTTGCCGAAGCTTGTCCATCTCGTCACTTACTCACGCTGATTGCTGACAAGTGGAGCCTGCTGATCATGTTTGCCTTAAAAGACAAACCACGTCGCAACAATGAACTGCTTCGACAAATCGAGGGCATTTCTCAAAAGATGTTGACGCAAACGCTACGAAGTTTAGAGGGTTACGGCTTGGTGAAGCGTCAGGCGTTTCAGGTCGTGCCGCCGCATGTGGAGTATGAGCTGACACCGTTGGGGCAGTCACTCGGCAAAGCGCTCAAGTCTTTGGATCAGTGGCTGGTTGAGAACACCGATCAGGTGATGATTGCACGCGCTGAGTTGGTTGATGAAGCACACGTTCCGCTTGAACTCAAGCACTGATGGCTGACGACAACTCAGACCTCTGATTTCTTGAAGAAATCGGAGGTCTTGTTTGAGCCTGATTTGCTAGGCTGGGCAAACGGTGCAACCGTCGCGATCGTCCTGAGAACGTCTATGAGATTGCCTGTGAAAAGACGCGGTTTGCTGGCAGTGGCGATCGCGCTCTCCCTTTTGATCTGTCACTATGGACAAAGTTGCTCCTCATCCATTGCCATGACTGCCCCCAACCAAACCCCCAGCCAAACATTTGCCTATCCTCAGCCCCACCCGGCGAATCAGGTCGATGACTATCACGGTACAAAGGTCGCTGACCCGTATCGCTGGCTTGAAGATCCCGATTCTGATGAAACAAAAGCCTGGGTTGAAGCTGAGAACAAAGTGACGCTTGGACTGTTGGAAACTATTCCAGCGCGCGATCGACTCAAGCAGCGCCTCACCGAACTGTGGAACTACGAAAAATACGGCATTCCCTTTAAGCAAGGCGACCGTTACTTTTATTTCAAAAACGACGGCTTGCAAAACCAGAGCGTTCTCTACACGCTCAAGTCTCTGGACGATGAACCTGTTGTGTTGCTTGACCCCAACACCCTTTCTGAAGATGGCACTGTGGCGCTATCAGGATTAGCCGTAAGTGAAAACGGACAACACCTCGCCTATGGCTTGTCTACTTCTGGATCTGATTGGCAAGAGTGGAAGGTGCGCGAGGTAGAGGGCGGGAACGATTTGGACGATCGTGTGCAGTGGGTCAAGTTTTCTGGCGCAGCGTGGACGCATGACGGCAAGGGCTTTTTCTACTCCCGCTACGACGAGCCCAACGAAAAATCGAAGCTTGAAGACGTTAACTATTTTCAGAAGCTTTACTACCATCGCCTCGGCACACCGCAAAGCGACGATACCCTGATTTACGAACGCCCTGATCAGAAAGATTGGGGTTTCGGTGGGGGCGTGAGTGAAGATGGACGCTTCTTAATCATTTCCGTCTGGCTAGGCACCGATCCACGCAATCTGGTGTTCTACAAGGATCTGTCCGCTCCGAATGCGCCGATCGTTGAACTCATCAACACCTTTGAAGCCAGCTATAACTTCATCGACAACGAGGGCGATCGCTTCTGGTTCAGCACCGATCTGGAGGCACCGCGCAGTCGCGTGATTGCGATTGATACGAAACAGCCCGATCGCAACCACTGGCAAGAAGTCATTCCCCAGGTCGCCGAGACTCTCGAAGGCGTGGGCATTCTCAACAACCAGTTTGTCGCCTCTTACCTGAAAGATGCCCACAGCCAGGTGAAGCTCTTTGACCTGAACGGCACACCCATTCGTGAAGTCGAATTTCCCGGACTTGGTTCGGTTGGCGGTTTTGGCGGCAAACGGCACGATACAGAAACCTTCTACAGCTTTACCAGCTTCACCACACCTCCTACCATTTATCGCTACGACCTGGTCAAAAACGAACGTCGCCTCTTCCGCAAACCAAACGTAGACTTCAACCCGGACAACTACGAGACAAAGCAAGTCTTCTACGCCAGCAAAGATGGCACGCAAATTCCCATGTTCATCGTTCACAAAAAGGGACTGGTGCTGGATGGGACGAATCCCACGTATCTTTACGGCTACGGTGGCTTTGGCGTTTCCCTCACGCCCAGCTTTTCCGTGAGCGCTCTCGTCTGGTTAGAAAGGGGCGGCATTTTCGCGCAGCCAAACCTTCGTGGCGGTGGTGAATATGGTGAAGACTGGCATCAGGCAGGCACCAAGCTGAAGAAGCAAAATGTGTTTGATGATTTTATCGCGGCGGCAGAGTGGTTGATTGACCACAAGTATACGTCGCCGAAAAAACTGGCGATCGCAGGCGGCAGTAATGGCGGTTTGCTCGTCGGTGCCTGCATGACCCAACGCCCCGATCTCTTTGGTGCAGCGTTACCCGCTGTTGGTGTGCTGGATATGCTGCGGTTCCACAAGTTCACGATCGGCTGGGCCTGGATTTCCGAATACGGCACACCCGAAGATGCCGACGAGTTCAAAGCACTCTACGCCTACTCGCCATTGCACAGCCTCAAACCGGGCACGACCTATCCTGCGACGCTCATTACGACGGCTGACCACGACGATCGCGTCGTTCCCGCCCACAGCTTCAAGTTTGCTGCCGCTCTGCAAACCGCACACAAAGGCGAAGCCCCTGTCATGATCCGCATTGAAACCAAAGCAGGACATGGCGCAGGCAAACCCACTGCCAAAATCATTGAAGAAAGCGCCGACAAATGGGCATTTTTGGTGAAGGTATTGGCGCTTCCTGAGTGACACAAACCTCGGAGGTTTGACTAGCCGTTGAGTCTATAACCAAGCTTGACACTTAAACTTCCGAGGTTCTGGCAAGCGGTTTTGCAGTACGATCGTCCCAAGATGGTTAGCGGTCGATCGCGCACTTACCATGCTGTACCTAGAGCAGGCACCAAATTGTGAGCGAAATATATCTGGCAGATTTTAATGCGTGGATTGCTCAAACAACTCAATTGCTACAAGAGCAGCGCTGGCAAGATGTTGACTTAAAGCACCTCATCGAAGAGGTTGAAGACTTGGGCAAGAGTGAACAACGAGCCATTGCCAGTCAACTCATACCGATTTAAAGAATGACGGCTACAGATCAATCGGTGGGTAGGGGCAAGGCAATGCCTTGCCCCTACAGGATGTGTCGCATTTTCAATTCAAATTGGTATCACTCGTCTTTTACTACATCTGCTCAAGTGGCAATATCAACCGCAACGTCGATCGGATAGTTGGCTAGATTCCATCACGGATGCTCGGACTCAAATTGCACTGGCGATCGAAGACAGCCTTAGCCTCAATGACTATCCCGCAGAACAACTCGAAGCGAGCTACCAACGTGCCCGTCGCCAAGCCGCGAAGCAGACTAGTATCGAGCTTTCGTTTTTTCCAAGTACCTGCCCCTATGCGATCGAGCTAGCATTGGCAGAAGACTGGCTACCAGAGGATGAGTAACCAGCGGGCAGAACGCCTCGCAGAATATGTCCGATCGCTCGGCCTTGATCCAGACAATCTGCCAGAGTAGGAAGGGGCGATCGCATTTCACCCGCAGCTTTAAATACAATCATTGAGAAAAGCGCCGATAAATGGGCGTTTTTGGTGAAGGTGTTGGCGATCGCAAAAGATAAGTGCCAAGACAGAAACTTCTACCTCAGACACGAGGATTTTCAGATTGGTTCCCCTGAAGGTAAATCCCCAGGGGACTTGCGCTCCCCCAGGGGAATTCGAATCGGTCAGAGAATAAGCATTTATACTTATGAAAATAGAGGTTTATGCACCTCTGATACGAGGATTTTCAGACATAACGATCGCGTTCAGCGGACACAGACAACCTTTGCCGCTTAACGAAAAGATCTAGGATGTTCCGCTGCAACACGGTTGTTAGACAGTACGGCGCGGCTCACCGCTTCTTCATACTCCTACCACGACGATTGACCAATCTCAATCAGAACTCCATCTAAATCTCGAACATAAGCAACTGTTTGTCCCCAAGGTTTAACCTTGGGCTTCTCATAAGCAGTTGCGCCTGCCTCCACCGCTGTTGAGAAAGCAGTAGTAACATCATCAGTTTCAAAGCAAAGCTCAATTCCAGGCGGTAGATTTAACAAACTATTTTCCTGGAAGCCTGGGGTAAGATTGGCTCTCACAGGTTCACTGGAAGCGAAATGAAGCACGGCTTCCCCCAATTCCATTTCGGCAAACTGTCCACTTTCATGAATGAATCGTTTCTTCATCCCAAACGCTTTCTCATAGAAAGCAACGGATTGAGGGACATCTTTGACAAATAAACTGGTGTGGGCAAATTTCATCGGGCTTGCTCCTAGAGGGTAACAGCCAAACAATTTGTACAATACAGAGTAGAATTGCGGATGGTCAATGCCTAAACGTCCTCATTTTTTAACCAATCGTCCAGAAAATTCATGCTACTTCCCGATGCCTTGACCGATATCCTGCAATCGATCCACTTGCAGAGCACAATTTTGGGTACGGCTCTCTTCACAGCCCCTTGGAGTGTTCGAATTCCTGACGACGATCATGATGAAGCTACAATTCACGTCGTGATGCAGGGGCAATGCTGGTTATTCCTTGAGTTGCGATCGCAACTGATTCATCTAGAGGCGGGAGATTTGGTTGTTTTGCTTCAAGGTCAAGAACACATTCTTTGCGATGATCCTGCAAGTCCTACAGTAAACCTTGAAGCGGTCATTGCCCGCAAACCCGACCCTGGTTATAAGCAGCTTGCTTATGGCGGCGGTGGTTCACTCTCTCAACTCGTATCAGGAACCTTCAAGTTTCGAGGAGATCGCACTCACAATCCGCTTTTATTAGCCCTGCCAGAATTTATCCATGTGAAAAACGAAACGGGTCAACTGATTCCCTGGCTTGAAACCACATTACAATTCATTGCCTCTGAAATTGAAATTAATCAACTTGGCTGTCAATGTGTTCTTTCTCGTCTTGCAGATGTGCTATTTATTCAAGCAGTTCGAGCTTATGTTGCAGAACTCCCAGTAAATCAAGCAAACTGGCTACGTGCCTTAACAGACATCGAGATTGGTATGGCTTTATCCCTTATCCACCATTACCCTAACCGTGCTTGGACGGTTGCCTCACTCGCTGAACAACTTTCAATGTCTCGTTCTACTTTTGCGGAGCGATTTAATCAGTTAGTGGGTCAGCCACCTGTGCAGTACTTGACAACTTGGCGAATGGTTAAAGCAGCAGAACTATTGCGAGAAAGCCAATTTAGAATTCGAGAGATCGGTGCTCAGGTAGGCTACACATCCGAAGTTTCTTTCAGTAAAGCATTTAAGAAATGGGCAGGAACGGCCCCAGGAGTCTATCGCCGGACGTATTACGCACAAAACCACATTGAAAGTAGTGCTGTCTAACGTCGCTGTTGAGCGGTTGCTAGCAAGCTCTGGTTCGATACCCAAGATCTTTCGCCAATCCGCTCCAACAGAATTGTTCGACTGCGCGTTGGCTCTCTACTGACCTAGATAGTGTGTCTCGATCGCCTCTTCTGCAATCTGCCCATCAACTTTACCAACCTTGTAAACTTTAGCGTGAGAGCGTGAACTGACTGCACAAGCAAACTCGCCATCAACAAAATGTGCAGCGGCTCCGTCATCCGCCGCATAGCCACTGATGATCTTATCCTCACTCAATAATTTATGCAGAGAGGGTCGTCGCTCAACTTCCCCATCGTAGTGAGGACAAAAACTTCCTCGAATAATTCCCAAACATGCTAACACCCTGAACTGACCAGGAACTGAATCTGTACTACATTGCTCAAACCAGCAGTTTGCGCCTGCACTGATACCTGCTAAAACTGTGCCGTTCTCATAAGCTTTGCGTAGAAAATTATCCAACTTCCATTCGCGCCACAACGCGACCATACTTTTCGTATTGCCTCCACCCACGTAGATAACATCTTGCTCCATCAGGAAGGATTCGAGATCTGCTATCTCAGGATGAAACAATGAAAGATGGCTAAGCTTTGCGTCCAACTGTGTAAATGCTTTGAAGAACCTGAAAGTATACCGAACCGCATCATCTGTGGCATGAGGTAGGAAACATACAGATGGTTTGGCTTTCCGAGCTTGCTTGATGATGTATTGATCAAGTAGTGGATTTTCAGGTTCCATTGAGAAACCGCCGCCACCCATTGCTATTACTTGACGCTTAATCCCTGTCATCAAAATTACTCGTTAGTAGAATTATAACTTGAATGTACCACCCATAGAAAACTTTCAAACGCTGTCGTCACCAATAACCTAAGCAGTCGAACTATTAATAGATGGAAACTTTCCGCCTAAGATCCCAAATTGGATGGATAGGCAGAAACTTTCCGCCTATCTCTCCTAGCTTACTGGACTAGAACTGGCATAAATCACCGTTCAGTTATAGTCTGCAACCCCGATTCTCTCGTTTCTGTTAGCTCCTACGCATAGGCTGAAAAGCCGATTCTTTCGCTGCACTTCTGCGGGATGCAGCAATAAAGCATAAACAAGAAACACTGTGCTTGTTTCCTTCAGCGATAGCTATCACCGTCTTTCATCAGCAATTTTCGTAGCCGCAATCTCCAATACAATCGCCTCTCCTATCGATTGGGTTAACACCAGAAAACCCAACATTAGCTCTTTTTAAGACTAAATTGTGCGATCGCCCTCCTCTCTCTTACCGTTCAATTGCCTGTGATCGGAAAGAGCGCGATCGCTGTGAGTCAGTAAAGCCATGCGATCGCCGCTCCATCTCTTACAGTACACAGCGGCTGCGATCGCTTACTATTTATGTAATAAGCAGTTGTTAGTCCTATGACTCTAGTACCTACCCTTGCAAAGCAGTATATAGAGCAGCGAGACCAGGGATATTGGGTCGAAGGAACACGCATTTCCCTTGATTCAATTGTTTATGCTTTCTTGAATGGTGAGTCTCCTGAAAGCATTGCTCAAAACTTCCCACTGCTCTCGCTGGAGCAAGTTTATGGTGCCATCACCTTCTATCTGGCTAACCGAGAAATAATTGATGCTTATTTAGAAGACGGTGAAGCAGAGTTTCAACAGTTGCAACAGTCTTTTAGGGAAAAGAGTCCACTTTTGTACCAAAAATTGAAAGTTGCTCAAGCCCAGAAGCAAAATGCAGTATGACGAGGGTTCGATTTCAAGCTGATGCCGACCTCAAACAAGCAATCGTCACTGGCACAATCCGCAGGCAACCTAACCTGGACTTTCAGTCAGCCAATGAAGCAGGGCTTGAAGGTATAAAAGATCCAGACGTTTTAGCCATTGCAGCACGAGATGGCAGGGTGCTTGTCACGCACGATCGCAAAACTATGCCGACTGAGTTTGGTCAGTTCATTTTTTCGCAACCGAGTGCTGGCGTTCTGATTGTTTCCCAAAGTCTCCCTATCAGCGAAGTGGTTGACGCACTCATTCTAGTGTGGGAAGCATCTACTGCCGAGGAATGGATCAATCAGCTCATGTCTCTTCCATTTTGAAGTCCACGGAAGTTTTACTGTGCGATCGTCCTCCTCTCTCTTACCATTCAAACCGTCTGTGATCGCTCTATTACAATAAAGGTGTATCGGGAATCCTTACTATTCCTATGGTTTCACACCCCCTGGACATCACCACCCTACCCAGCACCGAAGAGCTACCGTGCTCGGATGATATCCCTGTGGATAACGAGGATCAGAACTTACTGCCCAATCTATTACTATTCTCCCTGGCACTGCTCTGGTCAGATCGCATGGATTGGTATTTTGGCGTGGATATGGCGGTGTATCATACCACCGGGATCAGCCCTAAGGTGCCTGTCGTACCCGATGCCTTTTTGAGCCTGGGCGTTGAGCGTAAAAAGGGAGGCAAGTCACGCCGTAGCTACGCGACCTGGGAAGAAAATAATACCCCACCTATTTTGGTGTTAGAGATGGTGTCGCACCGTCCAAATGATGAGTACGACAAGAAACTCGAACTCTATGCCCGGTTAGGGGTACTCTACTACGTGGTCTACAACCCAGAGTTTTGGCAACGCGACCGCCACCAACCCTTTGAGGTCTATCGGCTGGAGGGAGACACCTATCGGCTGCAAATCGGTGAACCGTACTGGATGCCAGAGATTGGGTTAGGTCTTGGTCGAGGGCGGCAGGTCATTGGCGGCATTGAGCAAGAAGTGTTGCTCTGGCACGATGCACAGGGGCAGACTTATCCCATGCCGGGGCAACGAATGCAAGAGATCCAAAGTCAACTCATTGCCCAACGCCAGCGCACCGAAGCAGAACGCCAGCGGGCGGAACGTCTGGCGGAGTATGTGCGATCGCTCGGTGTTGATCCAGACAACTTACCGGAGTAGGAAAGAGCGATCGCGTTCCTTTACTGATTTGACCAACCCGATCGCGATGAAAGTGTACTGATACCCATACCATTCTACTGTTCTTTCGTTGCAGGGAGGAATGTCTGAGCTGGATAGCAATTTAAAGCCGTGCTGTTGGGCAAGGGCGATCGCTGTCTGCACCTCTTCGGACGAGAAAATGCTCCAGGATAAGCCAAAGGGTTTGATGGCTGAATCGACCGGAATTTTCTCCTGCCAATAGTCTGTTGTGATGAACAAAATGCCGTTGGGTTTGAGGATGCGGTAGGTTTCCTGGAAGAAACGCTTTAGATCTACACCATGTTCAACAACAGAAATACTGACGGCACAATCAAAGGACTGCTCTGGGAAGGGTGTAGCGATCAGATCTCCCTGGTGAAGTTGGTACGGACGATCGCCGGATGACGGTTGAATCGTTAAATCAATCCCATGTAGTTGTTGAAACCCCAGGGCCGCGAGAAATTCTAACGTACAGCAATCTCCACAACCGAGATCAATGATGGGGCAGTGGCGATCGCTCTGCGCTAGGCGTTGGGCAAGTAGCCACTGATCCCAATTTTTCTCTACTGTAAGGTGAGTTGGCAGTTCTCGGTTACGGAGCGCTTGAGTTGCAAGCTCAACCTCTTGCAGGGTTTGTAGAACCTGAATCACAGCGGCATTCCTAGCTCGATGGTGTCCAAAGCGTAATGGGTTTTAAGCTCTTCATGGGGTCACTTATGCGGGGTAACGTTGAAACAATTGCTCCAAACGAATGGGTAGCTCCAACCCTACTCGCGCTGTAACACAAAGAAGAACGGTTGTTCCATACCCTTTAAGTCCATGACGCTAAACACTGTACTAGCATCAACTTTGCGAAAGATATCGTGAATGGGTAGAGCGTCATAAATCATCGTCGCACTCTCCTTACCACGGTAATTGGTCAGGCGAAGCCGTGCACACGATCGACTCGTGGTAAACAACGGTAGGGATAGCTGAAGAGCCCGTCCTACAACTTCTGACTTTGGAATAGGTAGACGATCGAGCCAACGGACTACTGGCAGCATCCAGACCGGATCAACGCTTGCTGTGCCGCCACTTATCGCTTTAAACACGAGCGGATGGACATGCTCAGCGTCATCAAAGCGCTTGCCGTGCCATTGAAACGCCTCAAGTACGCCATCGAGTGGGTGATCGGTAGGAAAGCTCGTACCTTTCCATGAGCCAATCATAAAGTTGATATCGGCGCGATCGAGGCTGTCGAAAATGTCCCACGTCTCAGCCGTGCTTACTTTGCCGACAGCAACTGCTTCAGAAAATGTCTTCACACGTAGTCTCCATGTGCAAAGTGTCTTGGGAGCTCATTATAGTGAACAGAATCTTTCCGCAACAGAATCTTTCGGTACAAAGTCAACACGGTGGTACATTAGCCATAGCCGTCGATCGCTGATTACATTACGCCTGATTCAGCAACACCGAAATCGTGTTGGAACCATTATTTGCCACGACTAAATCGAGTTGACCATCGCCATTGAAATCGCCCACACCAAGACCCAACGGATCTTTCCCCACCGTGTAATTCAGCGCCGTCTGGAAGGTGCCATCGCCATTCCCCAGTAGTACCGAGACGGTGCCAGAGGACGCATTCGTCACTGCGAGGTCGAGCTTGCCATCGCCATTCAAATCGCCTGCACTGATATCAAAGGGAAGGCTACCGACGGCATAGCTGACTGCCGTTTGAAACGTACCATTCCCGTTTCCCAACAACACCGAAACCGTTTGGGCACCAGGATTTGTGACTGCCAGGTCAAGCGTACCGTCGTTATTGAAATCATTCACACTGAGTTCGCCTGGGCTGCTGCCTGCCACATAGTCAACCGCCGTTTGAAAGGTGCCATCTCCTTTCCCTAGTAGCACCGAAACGGTATTAGCTGTTGTGCCATTGTTTGCCACTACTAAATCAAGCTTGCCGTCACCGTTCAAATCGCTTGAAGTAACACCAAAGGGGACACTTCCTACGGCATAGTTGACCGCTGGTTGAAAGGTGCCATCCCCCTTTCCTAACGACACCGACACCCTATTGGAACTGGCCGTCACTGCCAAGTCTGGCTTGCCGTCGCCGTTAAAATCACTGGTATTGATACCTGCGAAGTTTGCGCCTGTAGCATGGTTAATTGCTGCCTGGAAGGTGCCATCCCCGTTCCCCAGTAGCACCGAGACGTTGTTAGAGATGATGTTTGTCACTGCCAGATCTGGCTTACCATCACCATTAAAGTCACTGGTGCTAATACCAGATGGAACCCTTCCTACAGCATAGTTAACCACTGGTTGAAAGGTGCCGTTTCCATTTCCTAGTAGTACCGAAACCGTGTCGGTGCTACGGTTTGTGACGGCTACGTCAAGCTTACCATCGCCATTGAGGTCGATCGCGCTAAGACCATAGGGGAAGCTTCCTGCGGGATCATTAACCGCTGGAGCAAAGAGGGAAAACGTGCCGCTACCGACAATCTGCCAGTTTTGATCAGGTACTGGGGTAGTCAACACGGCGTTTGCCAGAGAGGTGCTATGCATCAACCAGATGGCATTCTCCCCGGTCGCCTGGTTGCGCCACACCAGGTCAGAATTGCCGTCCTGGTTAAAGTCACCTGTGGCTTGAATCTGCCAGATCGGGTCTACTACCTCATCAATAATCACACCACTGATAAGAGAAGTCCCATTCATCAGCCAGATCGCATTCTCCCCTGTGGTCTGGTTGCGCCACACCAGGTCAGAATTTCTGTCGTTGTTAAAGTCACCCGTGCCTACAATCTGCCAGTTTTGATCCGCGATCGGTGTTGTGTACATACCGCTAGAGAGAGAGGTATCATTCATCAGCCAGATCGCATTCTCCCCTGTGCTCCCATTCCGCCACACCAGATCAGAGTTGCCGTCCTGATTGAAGTCGCCGACTCCCACAATGTGCCAGTTCAAATCTGCTACTGGAGTGATGAACACGCCGCTGGAGAGAGACGCTTCACTCATGAGCCAGATGGCATTTTCCCCTGTGACCTCGTTTCGCCATACCAGATCGGAGCTGCCATCCTGATTGAAGTCGCCCGCTCCAGCTAGTTTCCAGTTTGAATCTGGTACGGCGGTTGTAAATCTTCCAACCTCTAGAGTGGTGCCATTCATGAGCCAGATGGCATTCTCTCCGGTCAGTGGATTTCTGAAAAGCAAGTTCTGTCCTAAGTCAAGACTGGTATTGGTAGCAGGCATAGAGTAGCGTCTCCTGAAATCTAAGTCTTGGGGCTAAAGATCTGAGCAAAGAAGCGGAAGTCACTGTGGCGAGGTTGAGACTTGAGCAAGTTTGCATTCAGGTATCGACCAGTTAAGCACCAGACCCTTTTCATTTCCTTGCTACGGGACTGAATACAAGACACGTCATACCCGTTACGGAGATTTGCGCTATACCATCAAAACGAGTGCGGCCCTCGTCTTCCGTCTAACGTTTCTCAGCATTTGCCCAGCGACTGATTCAACGTTCAAGCGGTGCAATACGAATGCTCTGACAGACGATCGCATCGTATCGAACCACAATGGCAGTGCAATCATTGCATTGAGCAATATGAAGGCGAGGCGCGATCGCTTCACACTCTTGCGTCACGACTGGTTCAACGACACCACTACACTTCTGAGGGTTGGCAGCGTTTCAGTCATAGCTAAGTCGATCTTGCCATCGCGATTGAAATCACCAGCAACGATACCAAAGAGACTGGTTGCTGCCTGATAGTTGATTGCCGCTTGGAAGGTGCCATTGCCATTTCCCAATAGCACTGACAAAACGGGGTAACTCTCATTCGCCACAGTTAAGTCGATCTTGCCATCGCGATCGAAATCGCCAATGACAACACTGCGTGGACGACTTCCTACCGCATAGCTTACCACTGCTCGAAAGGTACCAGTGCCAGTCCCCAGTAGCACCGACACCGTGTTGGAGTTCAAGTTCGTCACAACTAAGTCCGTCTTACCATCCACATTGAAATCGCCTGTAGTCACACCAAAAGGAGTATTTCCCGCCGCGTAGTTCACCGCTGTTTGAAAGGTGCCAGTCCCAGTCCCCAACAGCACCGACACTGTGTTGGAGTCGAAATTCGTTACGACTAAGTCCGTCTTGCCATCCACATTGAAATCGCCCGCAACAATCCCTAAGGGAGAATTGCCCGTCGTGTAGTTCACCGCTGTTTGAAAGTTACCAGTCCCATTGCCCAGCAGTACAGAAACCGTGTTGGAGCCAAAATTCGTCACGGCTAAGTCTGTCTTAGCATCACCATTGAAATCGCCCGCCGTGAGATCACCCGTAATCATCCCCAAAGGAGTGTTTCCCACTGCATAGTTCGTCGCTGCTTGGAAGGTACCATTCCCGTTCCCCAGCAGCACCGAAACTTGGTCAACAGCATAGCCACCATTCGTCACAGCTAAGTCTGTCTTAGCATCGCCATTGAAATCACCTGTGATGACACCACGAGGATTGTTTCCCACAAAGTAGTCCACCGCCGTTGGGAAGGTACCAGTGCCAGTGCCCAGCAAGACCGTCACTGTAGAACTACCGAAATTCGTCACAGCTAAGTCTGCCTTAGCATCGCCATTGAAATCACCTGTGCTAACACCATTTGGATCGTTTCCTGCCATGTAATAGGCCGCTGGCGCAAAAAGGGAAAACCGACCCGTGCCTACAAGCTGCCAGTTTGCATCCGCAACCGGGGTAATCAGCACCCCGCTGGATAGAGAGGTGCCGTTCATCAGCCATACCGCATTCTCCCCTGTGGCCTGGTTGCGCCACACCAAATCAGAGTTGCCGTCATAGTTAAAGTCACCCGTACTGACGATCCGCCAGTCCAGAGCCGCCAGCGGGGTGCTTATCACCCCGCTGGATAGAGAGGTGCCGCTCATCAGCCAAATAGCATTCTCCCCAGTAGCCTGGTTACGCCACACCAAATCAGAGTTCCTGTCACGGTTGAAGTCACCCATGCCCACAAGCTGCCAGTTCAAATCCGCTACGGGTGTCGTAATTACACCGATCGACAAGGTGGTGCCGCTCATCAGCCAAATAGCATTCTCTCCTGTGGCTTGGTTACGCCACACCAGATCAGAGTTGCCATCACCATTGAAGTCGCCAGTGCCCTTAATCTGCCAGTTCAGATCCGCAACAGGTGTTGTATATACACTGCTGGACAGGGTGGTGTCACGCATTAGCCAGATCGCATCCTGCCCCGTGGCTTTGTTACGCCACACCAGATCAGAGTTACCATCCCCGTTGAAATCACCCGCTCCGGACAATGACCAATTGTCGCTGGCGACGGGTGTTGTGTATCGTCCCACATCCAGGGTAGTACCGTGCATCAGCCAGATAGCATTCTGTCCGGTCAGTGGATTCCGGAAAACTAAGTCCTGTTGTAAATTAAGGCTGCTACTGGTCGCAGGCATAAGGCAGTCGTTCCTAAAGTATCTCGCCGAGATCCATACTCTGCTATGGCAAAAAAATAAGCAATCAATATAAAGTTGGTGTGAGAGTCTAGGTGCTTTGCTAGCGGAACCGACGTCGAAGGATGTGCATTAAACGCAATACAGCTCCTTCCTGTCCACGGCACTGAATGTGCGTTACCAAGAAGAAGCATCCTTGGTGGAAAGCAGCGCTGCATGCGTTTGGTTCCGCAAAAACAGGCTTGTAGGAACCTGTTAATCACCCCATTCATCAGCCTACTCAATGATTAAACGTTGCCATGCAAACACGTTGACGATCGCATCGTATCCAACCACAATGATTGTGCGATCGCTCTGATTACACGAACCTTTGGCTGCTGGCAACTAATCGAAAGTTTGCTTCACTTTCTTCAAACATGAGTAATACGATGGAGTAGACACGCCCTGTTTAGCGCCACATACCAACGACCCATGAATCCTTCTTCGCCTCAAGATCTGCCAAGTGAACAGCTTGCTCGTTACATCGAACAAACCAACGGCATCACCAAACCCTGGCTGCTTGTGCAACTGCGCTTAAAAAAGCTGCAAGATCAGCGAGACCATCTTTCTGCTGACGAGTACGAGCAAACGTTGGCAGATATTCATCAAGATATGATGAACCTCGGTGAGTGGTGGATAGGCAGAGAAGATGAGGTGTTTGGTTAAATCATGACAAGGCGTAGAAAGGTGGTTGCAGACAAGCAGCCGTCAACCGAGATCAACTTCAGTGATCCTCAGTATTATTTCAACCGCGAAATTAGCTGGTTAGAGTTCAACAACCGGGTGTTGCACGAAGCGTTTGATCCACGCACGCCTTTGCTAGAACGGCTGAAATTCATGGCGATTTTTAGCTCAAATCTAGACGAATACTTCATGGTGCGAGTGGCAGCACTAAAAGAGCAAGTAAGCGCCAAAGTCACCCGCAAATCAGCCGACGGACTCACACCGCAAGCACAGTTGGATTTGCTTAGCCAACGCCTGCATCCAATGGTGACACAGCAGCATCGACATTTTGAACACGCACTGCGTCCCCAGCTAGCGACAAAGGGGGTTCATCTTCTTGACTATATCGATCTCAATCAAGAACAACGGACGTATCTACAAACGTATTTTGAAGAGCAAATCTTTCCTGTACTGACACCACTGGCGATCGACCCTGGGCATCCCTTCCCCTACATCTCCAACCTCAGTCTCAATCTAGCGGTCGTCATTCAAGATCCAGCGACAGGGGAAGAACTCTTTGCCAGGGTGAAAGTCCCCAAAATTTTGCCGCGCTTTTTGCCTCTGCCAGAACACTTACGGCGGCAGCAAAAAGATGTGCCTGCAACGTGGACAGCAGTACCCCTAGAGCAAGTGATTGCTCACAATTTAGGGAGCCTGTTTCCAGGCATGAATATTCAGGAATATTATCCGTTTCGCATTACCCGCGATGGCGATTTAGAAGTGGCCGAAGACGAAGCAGACGATTTGCTGCTGGCGATCGAGCAAGAGTTGCGTAAACGACGCTTTGGTGGCTCGATCGTGCGCTTAGAAGTACACGCCTCGATGCCCGAATTGGTACGCGACACCCTACGGCAGGAAATGGATCTTGCGGAGAATGATGTCTACGAGGTCGAAGGGTTGCTATGCCTGAGCGACTTGTTTATGCCGACTAATCTGCCACTGCCAGAGCTAAAAGATCCGGTTTGGCGATCGACTTTGCCATCTCGCTTACGACGAGGGATGGAACCCGATCGCACGGCGCTCGATCTGGAAGATGACTTATTTGCCACCATCCGCAAACAAGACCTGATGGTGCACCATCCCTACAACTCATTTACCAACACGGTACAGCGCTTTATCACGCAAGCAGCGCATGATCCCGATGTCCTGGCGATCAAAACAACGCTCTACCGTACCTCTGGCGATTCGCCGATCGTAGATGCACTCATTGCAGCGGCAGAAAACGGCAAACAAGTCTCTGTGCTGGTGGAACTCAAGGCCCGCTTTGACGAAGAAAACAACATCAACTGGGCACGCAAGCTTGAGAATGTTGGCGTTCACGTGGTTTATGGTTTGGTCGGGCTAAAAACGCACACCAAAGTCATGCTGGTTGTGCGACGAGAAGAGGGACGCATTCGGCGCTATGTCCACATCGGTACAGGCAACTACAACCCCAAAACCGCTCGCCTGTATACCGACATCGGCTTGCTGAGCTGTCGAGATGATTTAGGAGCCGATCTCACCGATCTATTCAACTATTTGACGGGCTATTCGCGCCAGCAGACCTATCGCAAACTGCTGGTAGCCCCTGTGAATTTACGCGATCGCATGCGATCGCTCATTCACCGCGAAAGCGAACATGCCCGCAATGGACACCATGCCCGCATCGTCGCCAAAATGAATGCATTGGTCGATCCAGAAATGATTCGGACGCTGTACGAAGCCTCTCAAGCAGGCGTGCACATTGATCTGATTGTGCGCGGGATGTGCTGTTTGCGTCCCCAAGTACCCGGCATCAGCGAAAACATCCGCGTCATCAGCATTGTGGGGCGCTTTCTCGAACACTCCCGGATCTTCTACTTTCACAATCAGGGGCAGGAAGAAGTTTTCATTGGCAGTGCTGACTGGATGACCCGCAATCTCGATCGCCGCGTAGAAGCCGTCGTCCCCATTGATGACCCCACTGTTGCTAAAGATTTGCAAGAAATTTTGGGCATCCTCCTTGCCGATAACCGCCAGGCATGGGATTTGCAACCCGATGGACATTACATTCAACGCTGTCCCCCAGCAGGCGTTCCCGAACAAAGCTCCCAGCGCATCTTGATGGAACTGGCGCAACAGCAGTAGGTTAAATGATGGCTTGGCAACAGACAGGTTCAATGAGTCACATTCAATTGACCGTCATTCAGACTTCGTTATGATGAACACATGAGAGAACCGACGACAGCACAGCTACAGAGCTTGTATCGGCTTTGTCATTTGTTGACTAACATGATGTTTCAACCTATTCACATCGTACGTCTAGATGAAAGAACTTGGAATCTGTTTATGTTAGCGGGAAACGGCGAAGAAATTGAGTTTGAGATTCAACTAGACGGAAGGATTGAGCCATGACAGAGATCAATTATGCTGCAATGGATGATCAAGAGTTAAAGCGCTACATGCTCACTCATCGCAATGATCAAACGGCATTCTATACATACATGGATCGACGACATTCTCGTCCTTCCAACACTGTTATAGAACCGAATGATCCAGCTTGGGAAGAAAAATTGGTTGCAGCAATTGAGGCTCAAATGGGGCACGATCGCTAGTGTAGAACTTGTAACGCATCCTCACGACGATCGTCAAGAATGAGCGCGATTCTCTTTCAGAGAGGCTACGCCAACACCGCCACTAGATCTTGACGACATGCCTCGATCGTTTCACCTTGCCCATTGGCACCGACAATTTCAGGACAATACGCGAAATACCCACCTTCTGCTGCTGCTTCAATAATTGCGGTGAACTCGTTATGCATGGTCGTCCCGGTATTACTTAAGTGAGCTTTTTGATTGCACGACAGTCCGTACGTCGATCGATCGCATTCCAGCACGGCGAGCCGCTTCTAAGCCCGTATCGGTATCTTCGTAAACGATGCAGTCGTGAGGTGCAACGTTTAAGCGCTCAGCCGCCAGCAAGAAGATATCCGGTTCTGGTTTGCCTTTCTCGACATCATCAATACTCACGATCGCATCGAAATAGTGGTGAAGTTGAATCGCACCCAGCGTTGCTTCCAGCACCGCCCTTTCTCCACCAGAGGCAACCGCCATTGGCACTTTGCCGTGATAGTGACGCACAATGTCTGCAACGGCTTGCACTTCCTTAATGGTGTGAGTAAGCGCCCGATAGTGCGGCTGTCTTCCAGTGATGACAGCGGTGGAATCAAACTCATAGCCAAACGTCGCTTTGAGGATTTCCAGCATTTCTTCCGCAGACGTACCACAGTATGCGTAGTACCAGTCTTTCGAAAGATCGGCTCCCACCGCTTTTAAGGCAGCAGACCACGTTTGGTAGTGAACGGGCAGCGTGTCGGCTAGCGTGCCATCGCAATCAAAAATCAGCGCTTTGTAGGGTGGCGTTGGCGCGATCGTAGAGACCATCATTCCATATCAAGAAACCAACTTCATGGTAGACAATGGCACGGCTTGATGTGTTCTCACAGCTTCACAACGAGGACTCAAATCCACACGACTAGATCTCATAGTGCCAAATTTCATCTTCTTTCAGCACAATACGGCGCAGGGGTAAGCGATGAATCAAGCCCTGCTGCTCAAATTGGCTGAGGGTGCGAGTAATGGTGACACGAGTCGTCCCCAACATTTCAGCAATATCTTGATGGGTCAACCGCAAATCGATTAAATGCCCGGTTTCCACCTCGCGACCAAACTTCTTCGCCAACCAGCCCAGCAGCTTAATCACCATTGCATCAATTTTGCGGTAGCTGCGAATGAGCGAAAATTCTTCGGCTTGCTGCATGTGGCGAAGCAGTGCCTCTGTTTCTTGATGCAAAAGACTGACGGGCAATAAAGAGACCTCTACCTTCGTCAAGCACTCAAGCTGATACGGCTCCACCTTTGATAGGGCTTTACCCACGATATCACCCGGCCCCCATAACCCAGTAGCCGCGATCGTATCATCTTCCAGCCAGGTAATTGTCCGCACCACCCCAGTTTCAATCTTCCATAGACTGGCCTGTCGCAGGGGTAACAGCGATCGCGGAGAAAATTGCTGTGTAACCACATCAGACGCCTGGATAGGATAGAGAGAGGAGAGTGACATACAACTAAAGTACAGTATCTCGATAGATTAATGATACTTTGTGCAAATGTCAACGGTAGGATGAAACGTGAAGGCACCGTTGCTCTACGATCGACATTCAAGCATTTATTCTGCCGCGAATGTCAAGCTATAGATTGTCATCAAGACGCGATCTTAGCTGCCGACAGAGCGCAAAGTACAGTAAACTTATAGAATAACCGATGTATTTCAGATATAGCTCAAATGGTTACCATGACTTGCTCTTGGAACGAGCGTCAAACGTTAAATCTGCCAAGAATTCTCTATGTCTAGCTTCTAAGGATGACTCCATGCGTATTGCGAACGATATTACAGAACTGGTTGGACACACTCCCTTAGTACGGCTGAACAAAATTCCGCAGGCAGAAGGAGCTTTGGCGCAGATTCTAGTAAAGCTAGAGGGCATGAATCCTGCGGCATCGGTTAAGGATCGCATTGGGGTGAGCATGATCCAGGCGGCGGAAGAGGCTGGCCTGATTACACCGGGAAAGACAATTCTCGTCGAGCCAACATCCGGTAATACGGGCATTGCACTGGCAATGGTTGCTGCCGCCAAAGGTTATCAACTTATTCTCACCATGCCCGATACGATGAGCCTGGAACGGCGATCGATGCTGCGTGGCTACGGTGCACAACTGGAGCTAACGCCCGGTGTAGAGGGGATGCGAGGGGCGATCGCACGCGCAGAGTTGATCGCGGCACAAACGTCCGATGCCTACATCCTGCAACAGTTTCGTAACCCTGCAAACCCTAAAGTACACCGCGAAACCACGGCGGAAGAACTTTGGGCCGATACGGAGGGGCAGATCGATATTCTCGTCGCTGGAGTGGGCACAGGTGGCACCATTACAGGCGTTGCCGAAGTACTGAAGTCGCGCAAGCCCAGCTTTAGAGCCGTAGCAGTCGAGCCATTGAGCAGCCATGTGTTAACAGGTGGCAAAGCAGGTCCGCACAAGATTCAAGGCATTGGCGCTGGGTTTGTGCCCGCCATTTATCGAAGCGATCTGGTGGATGAGGTGATTCAAGTGGCCGATGAGGATGCGATCGCCTATGCTCGTCGCCTTGCCAGAGAAGAAGGCTTGCTGTCCGGCATTTCATCTGGTGCGGCACTCTATGCGGCTATTCAGCTTGCCAAGCGAGAGGAAAACCGCGATCGACTCATCGTCTTCATTCAACCCAGCTTTGGTGAACGCTACCTCAGCACAGCCTTGTTTAAGGATCTGGCAGCCGTTGAGTATGCGGTGTTGAATTAGGCAGAAGGCGGAAAGAGGCAGGAGGAGAGCCAACGCCGTTAACAACAACCAGTAACAAGCAACTGCTGCAACTCGCACCTCAAAACTTTCTCCCTTCTTCCGCTGCTCCCCTAACCTCCCCTACTCCCCATCCCTCACCCCTGACGTGCCACAATGGTTGGGTGCCGTCGCGGTTTGAGGAGACAAGGTTGTGAGTAGCAGTCCAAATAATGTAGGCATATCCATCCTTCTGTACATCATCGGCATTATGCTGGTGCTGATGGCGGTTCTCATTGTGCTGAAGGGGCTTGGCGTGCTGACAACGCTGCCAAACTACGTCATTTGGGCACTGTTGCTGTTGTCTGTAGGAATGGGTATTTTGGGTGGGCTTCGCAGTAGTCAACGACGGTAAGAGAATGATGGGACGATCGCTCAAACCAACGATGGTGGCATTTCTAGCTGTGCTGGCGATGACCCTTTTAGTCTGGGTACTGCGGGGCATTGGGCTATTGACCTTCATTCCAGGCTCTGTGCTGTGGGTGCTGATTTTGCTCAGCCTTGGAACAGCAATTTTGATGGTAGTGCGGTAGGGGAGAAGGCAGAGGGATGAAGGATGAAGTTTTGAAATGTCAGAGGCATCGTGTCTGTCGGGAAAGTCTGCTCGGTGCGCGATCGCGCTTGGTAGCAATCTCGGCGATTCTTTGGTCACGTTAGAAGCGGCTTTGAAGGTTCTGGCACAGTCTCCGGGCATTACTTTGGAGGTGCGAGCGCACTGGTATTGGACGAAAGCCGTTGGCCCCCCGCAGCCTGACTACCTTAACGGGTGTGCACTGCTGACCGTCACGCTCACGCCCCACGCCTTGCTGAAAACGCTGTTGCAAATTGAAGCCAAATTTGGTCGCGTTCGTCGAGAACGCTGGGGCGCACGCACCCTTGACCTGGATTTGTTGTTGTTTGATGATGTGATTCTGGACACTCCTGATTTGCAAATTCCCCATCCCCATATGACAGAGCGAGCGTTTGTCTTAGTGCCGCTAGCAGAAATCGCCCCGACCTGGATTGAGCCAATTTCAGGAAAAGCGATCGCAGAATTAGTACAAACGGTAGACTGTTCAGAAGTCAGACTTGTTTTGTGAAGGCAGAAGGCAGAGGGTAGGATGGCCGTTAAACTCGCTTTCCCTGCTCCCTCCGCTTCCCCTGCCCCCTTTCACCTTTCTTCCCCCACTCCCTTCCTACCATGCCCCTCGGTCGCGAACCGCCCCAACTTCTCAAACAGCGCCTACTCTATCAGGGGCGCAAGTTTGCCTTTGAAGCCAGTCGTTATCGGTTGCCCAACCGCAACGAGGGCGAGTGGGAGTGTATTCGGCATCCTGGAGGAGCACTGGCGGTTCCCGTGACTGAAGATGGCAAGCTCGTGCTGGTCAAGCAATATCGGTTTGCGGTGCAGGGGCGGCTACTGGAATTTCCTGCGGGTACAGTCGAAGCAAGTGAAACACCCGAAGAAACGATTCATCGTGAAATTGAAGAAGAGACGGGCTACCATGCCGATCGCTGGCAAAAGCTGGGCGAATTTTTTGTGGCTCCCGGTTACTCGGATGAAATTATCTATGCGTTTCTTGCTCAAGATTTAACGCTGCTTGAAAACCCACCGGGACAAGATGCCGATGAGGACATTGAAACCATCCTTATGACAGTGGCTGAGGTTGAAAAAGCCATTCAAATTGGAGATATTGCCGACGCAAAATCGATTTGCAGTTTTGTGTTGGCGCGTCCCTTTTTGTCATAGTTGTTGGCAGTTAGTTTTTAGTTGTTAGTCACTCAACTCCAGCTAATAACCAAGAGGCAACCACTAACAACCAACCACTAAAAACTAAAAACGATTAGCACTTCATGTCTGACCTCATTCTCTTCTGGCACCGTCGAGATTTACGCATCTCGGATAACATTGGTCTGGCAGCGGCTCGTGAACAAAGCTCTAAGGTTGTGGGCGTCTTTTGCCTCGACCCCAATCTTTTAGAGCGGGATGACGTTGCGCCTGCCAGAGTGACCTACATGGTTGGCTGTTTGCAAGCACTGCAAAAACGCTACAGCAAAGCAGGCAGTCAACTTTTAATCATCAAAGCCGATCCGCAGCGTGGCATTCCTGATCTGGCAACCGCCCTGAGTGCCAGTGCCGTTTTTTGGAACCTGGATGTAGAGCCGTATTCACAGGAGCGCGATCGCGCCGTGCAAGAAGCCCTCCAGCAGGCTGGTATCCCGTTCAAAAACTTCTGGGATCAGCTTCTCCATGCACCGGACGAGATTCGCACGGGCAATGGCGATCCTTACACCGTCTACTCACCCTTCTGGCGCAACTGGAGCAGCAAACCGAAAGCAGAACCTGCACCGACTCTAGAAAACGCCAGTGGACTGACCGAGAAGGAGCAAAAAGCGGCACAAAAAGCGGGGATGATCGCGCTACCAACCGCCAAAGACCTGGGCTTTGTTTGGGACAATCCCCTGCTGTTGGAGCCAGGAGAAGCCGCTGCACAAGAGCGTTTAGAGGCATTTTGCGATCGCGCTATCACCGACTATCAGGAGCAACGTAACTTTCCGTTCAATGCTGAAGGCACCTCTCATCTCAGTGCAGCGCTCAAGTTTGGCGCGATCGGTGTACGTACTGTGTGGGCAAAAACGGCGGCAGTCATGGAACAGGCTCGTAGTGATGAAGCGCAGGACGGCATTCGCGTTTGGCGGCAAGAACTGGCATGGCGAGAGTTTTACCAGACGGTGATGTACTTTTTCCCACAGTTAGCAGATGGGGCCTATCGCAAACCCTTTCAAAATTTTCCTTGGAACAATAACTCGGAGCATTTCAAGGCGTGGTGCGACGGTAAAACAGGGTATCCGATCGTAGATGCAGCCATGCGTCAGCTCAACGAACTCGGCTGGATGCACAATCGGTGCCGTATGATTGTTGCTAGTTTTCTCACCAAAGACCTGATCGTTGATTGGCGTTGGGGCGAGGCATATTTCATGCAGAAGCTATACGATGGCGATCTCTCTGCCAATAATGGCGGTTGGCAGTGGAGCGCTTCTAGCGGCATGGACCCAAAGCCGCTCCGTATTTTCAACCCTGCCAGCCAAACCAAGAAGTTTGACTCCGAAGCCGAATACATTCGCCAATGGCTACCAGAACTCCGCGGCATTGATACAGAAGCGCTGGTGACAGGCGATATTTTGCCTCTGGAGCGCGATCGCTGCGGGTATCCAGCGCCGATCGTTGATCATAACCAGCAGCAGAAACACTTCAAGGCGCTTTATCAACAACAAAAAGAAGCATAACCTGTCAGATGAATGTTGATAATAAGCATGACGAATCACGATCAGACATCCAAGCTGTAGATTGAACTTAGATGTCTAGAGATTAAAGGCTGCTATGGCTCGTAAACGCTTTGTGATTGAAATGGGGATGGGCATTGACCAACACGGCCAAGAACCAACCGTCGCAGCCGCACGCGCTGTCCGTAACGCGATCGCACACAACGCCCTCCCTGGCATCTGGGAGGTCGCTGGCTTAAGCGACCCGGATCAAATGATTGTAGAAGTGCAAGTTGCCGTACCCTATCCCGATCAGGTGCGAGAAGCAGATGTGCTGGCAGTGCTACCCTTTGGGCGCAAAGCGCTCACTGTGGAGGCGGGTGGCATGGTGGTGCAAGGACGAGCGATCGCCTCTCTAAACGACAAAAACGACGAGATGCTAGTTGCTGTAGCGGCTGTGACTGTGTTTGTTGAAACGTCGGGCGAATAACGGTAATTAGGGGTCAGAACCATCCCCCTGCTTCCCCTGCTTCCCTCACTCCACTCCCTTCATGCCTCATCCTCTATCTCTCCCAGGCAAAGACGATCGATTAGCTTTAGTAGTGCTTGATAGTCGGTAATTGGTTTGACGCAGAGTGCATCTGCCTGGGATTGTTCAAGCAGTGCCTGACGCTCATTTAACATGGCATAGGCAGTAACCAAAATAATGGGCAGGTGTGCTGTTTCTGGATGAGTCTTCAGGAAGGATGCCAAATCAGCACCGCTTACCGTTTGCCCTTCCCATTCGGCTCCTGGTAAGTTGACATCCATAAGAACAATGTCTGTGGGTTGCGATCGACAATGCCGAACAATATCAGCAGGTTCATCCACGATCGTCACGTCATGCTTACCTAATCGCTGAATCAACTTAGCGGTTCCTTTCGCTAAAGTTTGGTCATCATCCACTAAAAGTACATGCCAGGCGCACATAAAGGTTCCTTCAGTTGTACAAAAAGAAAAGGCGGCGCAAGGGCGCGTCATCAATTAAGCTCAAAAACCTTGCCTATCAGCCTTACCGCGCCCGTCCTCACAAATAAGGCTAAGGGCTGGAACCCTTGCTGCAAGTCATGTGTATGAGTCATTGATGACAGCCCTAGTAGAGTGTCAACTTTGAGCTGAGAAGTAGAGAGACGATGAGTGCGTGGGTAATCGTTCCCGCAGCTATTTCCTCCCTTCATTGCATAAAGTGTGCCCATGCGTGTTGCCTTCACAAACGCCTTGGTGAGTTTTGTGTTATTTCTTACCTTGGCAATGGCTAGCTCCAAGGGACATGAGGAAGAGCCTCTCCTTGCAACGAGGCTCAAGGCGTACCGCTTTCATACTTGCGTTGAATACACTGAGCGTCAGTTCGGCGGATCAGCCAATGTAAACGTGATAGTTGTACCCTGATCCTTTCCAGGGCTATCTAGCCAAATTTGCCCGTTCATTAACTCAACTAACCGCTTGCAAATGGTTAGCCCTAAGCCAGTCCCACCATACCGCCGTTTAATGGAGCCGTCGGCTTGCACAAAAGGTTCAAACAACGAGTCTTTGTGTTCGCGATCGATGCCAATACCCGTATCCGCAACCGAAATTTCAACTACTTGCTGAGGAATGTAGTCAATTGTTTGAATGCGTCGTATCGCGCGTAATTGAATTTGCCCAGCATTGGTAAACTTGAAGGCGTTAGCTAACAGATTGGTCAGAATTTGTCTCAGCTTGACGGTGTCTGCCTGCACATACCCAACCTGGCAGTCAATCAACAGAGCAATCCCTTTTTGGCGGCTCTCTAGTTTGAAAAGCTCGGCTTGCGTTTGGACGAGCGATCGCAAGTCAATAAGCTCCCATTGAACACTCATACGCCCTGCTTCAATCTTGGCAATATCAAGGATGTCGTTGATGATATCAACTAAGTTTTCCGCTGAGTGATAGGCAACGTCAATATATTCTTGCAATTCCTCTGGCGTGTCGTATAAGCCTTGCTTCAGCAGTTCAAGATAATTTAGCGTCGAGGCAAGGGGGGTGCGCAGTTCGTGGCTGGTAGATGAGAGAAAGTCCGATTTTAGGCGACTGGCTTCTTCCGCCGATGTCCGCGCGACGTTGAGTTCACGATTGCGCATCTCAACAAGAATCCGCTGCTCACGCTCACAACGGTAGAGCCGATTTTGCATAATTGCCATTGTCAGGTGAGTACCCAACGATCGCACCAGTTCAATTTCGCTGGCAGTCCATTGCTGCACCTGTCCATATTTCAGCTCTTGCCAGGCGGCAAAGGATGTACGGACACGTTGATAACGCTCGTCTGAATCAAATTTTCCTGCCCAGAGAGTATTTGTATCAATTTCATTCCGAAACAGGGTCAAGCAGCCCAGAGGCAAATCGCCATAGCGCAAGGGCATGACCAGTAAACTGCGAATGCGGGTATCGCGAAAACAGGATTGTACAGCCTCTAGTAGAGGCTCTTGGTAGAGATCAGACACAACCCAAGGGCGGCAGCCTGCATGGGTTTGTAGCGCTGACCACTGCTGATCAGCCTGAGCGAGATTCAGCTCAACCCACTCATCCAAAAATGGTTCTGTTCGGAGTGGCGGCAGTTCAGACGCTAATAATTGCTGCCAAAAGGGCGTTGTTTCTAACGGTTGGTGATGGTCAACGTACTCAGGCTGTAACCCTGTCGTATACGTCTGCATGACGGCATCGGCTTCACTGGGTACAAGGTAAAGGCGACCAGCCGCACACCGAGACACTTTCACTACTTGCTCTAGAACAAGCTGTAGCACTTCATAAATCGGCATGGGCGAATGTAGCAGCGTTGAAATCTGATTGATGACAGCTTCCCGATTGGCCTTTACACGAGTGCTGGTGAGCAGTTGGGATTGCGCGATCGCGATAGACACATGATCAGTCACCATCTGCACCGTCTGTAACCGCTTTTCGGAAAACTGCTTGGGGGTCGCGTGATGGGAGACGAGCAACCCCCACACATCCTGACGATGAAAAATAGGGATCACGACCGATGATTGCACCCCCATTGCCGTGAGGTACTGAATATGGCATGGATCAACGGGACGGTGCAACACATCTTCGATGGGCAAGGCTTGCACGTCTTCTACTGTCAAATCTCCTATGGTTAGAGGGCGTTCTAAGCGGCTGAGCGTAGCGCTCTGTGAGACAACGTCTACGATGACGCGCTGACGTGCTTTGACAAACATCTCTCTGGATGAGGGTGGAATGTCAGTCGCTGGAAAGTGTAAGTCGATCAGAGGCGGCAACCGTCCCGGACAGGTTGACTCTGCAATGACTTGGCCGGAGCCATCCGCCTGAAAACGGTAGATTTTTACGCGATCGGTGCCCAAAAAAGATTGCACCTCTGCCACCGTCGCCGCAAGAATTTCTTGTAGCTCCAGCGATTGCCGAATCCGGTTTGTCATCCGATTCAGCAGGTTGCCCTGAGTTAAGTTGTTGTCTGCTAATTCTGGTCGCTCACATTTAGCCATAAGCCCTTCAACACAACGATGAGAAGCGGACGCAGGCTCGTCTAAGTCCGTGAATCTCCGTGAAATAACGGAACATTTGCGATCGCTACGTTCAGTCTATGGAGAGAAGCGATCGCATCGCTACGCGAAATTTACTGAATCTCAGGCTTAACAAGGCTGGTTGCTTGCGTGTCATCGCAGTAGGGCACTCCATGTACCGCCACCCACCACTCCATCTGGCTCAAGCTTCAGTTTGCGCTGTGCCGCTTTGACGGCAGCGAGTGTCTCGGCACCAAACACACCATCCGCAGAGCCTTTGAACACACCGAGCGATCGCAACCGTTCTTGGAGTGCAACCACAGCTGGCCCTTTCATGCCCTGTTTCAAAACGGGGAGCGCTACAGACGTATTCGTCGCTGTGGCTGTAGTGGTCGCTGAAGTTGGGGGGGATGTGGTTGTTCCAGGCTTTGAAGTCGTAGCACTGGAAGCAGGCTTCACGGCGGGACGAGGCTTCGTCGCAGGTTGAGTGCTGACAGGGTTTGGGCTTGCGCCTGCGGGCACTGGGAAAGAAGCTGCGGACGTGCTGGCAGGTGGGGTTTTAGCCGTATTTGCGCCTGGAGCTGGTGTAGCACTCGTGGCTGGGGCAGGCACACTACTTGGCAACTCCGCAGGAGTTGGAAAGAGGCGATTCCACGTTGCAGGGCCAGTGATACCGTCTGCGCTTAAACCAGCTGCTTGCTGAAATTGGGAAACCGCCGAAACTGTGCTTTGTCCATACACGCCATCAACTGTGCCGCCGTAGTACCCTAACAATTGAAGCGTGGCTTGCAGTTCTGTAACTTCAGCTCCCCGGCTACCCAGGTTGAGCGTTGGACGCAGCAGTGCTTCAGTAGGAGTTCCCGCATCGATCGTGGCGGCGCTCACCTGACTGCATACATTTGCTGTGGTGTGATGAAGCAGCACAGCAGACCAGAAGCTCATGCCTATCAGGCTGAAGGCAACTCGGCGAAGCAGCCAAAGATTGAGCGTTTGAGGTTTGGATGAAACGGCCTGCATCTTATCCATTGCTGGAATCCTTCTGTAAATAATTGAAAATACTGATTGCAGAAAATAATGTGGTAGAGGAGGGTGATTCGGTATCGAAAGAACGCTACCATTAGCAGTTCTATTCCAGCGAATTTACCCTAGAGCTACTATAGGTGAGTCAGCATTGAATGCAACTAGAGAGTTTCTCTTAAATCCCGATCGATTTGGAGATTGCTTGCAAACGCTCTGGTCTGAATTGTATGTAGATCAGGACTGACGTTATTTGATCAGAACCTCGAAGGTCTCAGCGACTACGTTTTGTTACGATGCCTGATGCTTGATTAAAACCTCCGAGGTTTGCATAAGTCCTATCCATACACAGGAGCGAGCCACGATCGATGCGCCATCCCCTCTTAAGCCGCTTTCAGGGCACTTTGCTAGCATCAGCATTGGGTGAAGCGTTAGGAACCTACAGCCGATCGCAGCAAGCGCTTCAACGCAAGGGTATCCGTGAAGCAGAACAGAAACTACCCGCACCAACACCCACGACGCTATTGGGCTGGTATCCTGGCTTGACATTCAACCTCAACATGCCGACCGTGCCAGCACCGTGGGGCAACGCGGCTGTTAAGTGTGCCCGCGCCCTCGTGCGTACTGGCAGTTGGAACGAGCTTGAAATGGCTGCGATCGGGGTTCAGTTGGCGGCTGATCGTGTGGCAACGAGTGCCTCACTGGCACAGCCGCGATCACGCAAGGCGTTCATTTCAGCCGAGTATGCGCTTGCGACCCTTCCTCTCACCTTATTTTTCTACGAAAATGAACCGAAACAACAGCAGATCTTGAGGCAAACCGTTCAGCTTTGGCAGTCCCCTTCCAGCTTTGAAGCGGTCTCACTGGCTGTAGGCTATGCGATCGCGCAGGGGCTTAACGAGCAGATGGAACGGCTCACCCTACTACCCCGCACCATAGACTACCTCAAACGGAGTACTGCCAAGCCAACAGACACCCTGCTAGATTTGATGGGGGCACTGGAGCAGACCCAAACGCTCCTCCAACAAGATCCTGGGCTGCACACTGTGATCAATCGGTTACGGACTCATACCACTCACTCGTGTCATGAGGCGATCGCGTTGGCCTTCTATTGTTACCTCAGTTGCTTTGACGATCTGCATCTGTCCTTGCTAAGGGCGGCTCGTTGCGGAGAGGCCGCATCGGTTGTGTGTGCGTTAACAGGTGCCTTGAGCGGTAGCCATCACGGACTTAGTGGGTTACCCCTCGCATGGCGGCTTGATCGTCCATTGCTATTGCTGGGAGAACTATCTAATCTGGAGGTGTGCCATTTAGCAACGCATCTTTTTACAGTCTGGTCAGGTTCATACAACCAATCCACCTCCCAACCGTCGATCGCCATCGCAGCTCCTGGTCTCCTTCGTCCCCGGTAATACAGCGTTCATCAAGTACGTCATTCGTCAGGCCACCACCGTCAAGACAATGATTGAGCTTCTGTCCCTCCTGGCAGAAGACTGCTCGTCCGCTGCAAAGGTAAAACGGCTTTCTATAATGGAAGGGCTATGCCGATCGTTCTCACTCAATCTTGTAATCTCACTCAGAGTCGCTGCCGTTGGCAAAGCGATGGCCTATTACTATGAAATTGCTTCGTCGGCTGACGCAACCGTTGGAGGCACCAAGCCTCAATCGCAGCAGGCAACTATGGGCAACGTGGCAAGCCCGATGGCGTGAAACAGCGAACACCCACCCTCTGCTGCACACCCTCGTCCCTCTACCTTCTACCAAGCGATCGGCTCAGACACTGCCTGCCAATGCAGATGGCTCTGCCGGACAACCCAATGGGCAAACAGCACCCAATCTAAAAGTGGCTCCTGGTAGCACCTCTCGGTCTTACCTGCTCGTTGCCGTTACGGTTGTTTCTCTCTCCAGCGCGATCGGGCATCGGTTTTACAACGCTCCCAAACTCGATGTTGGTAAGGCTGCACCCCAGACCATCTTTGCCCCTGCGACAGTAACCGTTGAAGATACTAAAGCCACTGAGGAAAAGCGCAAGGTCGCCCGCAAAGAGGCTACGTCTGTGCTGATGCTAGACCAGACCGTGAACCAGCGCATTGAACAAGCCATTCAGCAGCAGCTAAACCAGGGAAATGAATTGAGGCAACTGGCAGGTACCTTTCCGTTTGTCAAAACCGCTATTTTGTCTCTGCCCGTGCAGTTGTACCTACGAAAAGCAGCCGCACAAGATTGGAACCAACTGGCGACGCTGGCAAACCGCCTTCCCACCCGTTCTGATGCGGCCACTACAAAATTAAAGACGGCTACCCTGGACGCAAAGCAGCAAAAAGCCTTTGCCGAGTTGCGATCGTATCGCCGGACCGTAAATACAACTGACTTCAATGCGTTGATGGAGTCGATTGCGCAGGCGCGATCGCAGTACGTGATTGCCTTAAAATCGCTGCCTGATACGGCTACTCTAGCGGGAAAACCCGTCTATGATGCCTCGCTGCTGAGCTTAACCGATCCAGAATGGCGACTAACGCAGACCCGCATCCTGCAAGCAGCAGACCGAATTTTGGCACAGGGCATTCCACTGGGGTTGCCACAATCCTTGCTTAATGAGGCAGTGAAGCGTCAGGTAGACGATTGGGTGCCTGCAGGTGCAGAGGCGATTGCAACTAATCTCTTATTAGCAGTCCTACAGCCAAACCTGGTAAAAGATGAAACCCAGACACAGTTAATGGCAGACCGAGCCGCACAGGACGTGAAGCCAGAGATAGTATCCATCCGCCAAGGTGAGGCGATCGTACATGCGGGTGAGACGATTACAACGGCTGATTTTGCCCTGTTGGATAGCTTCAAGCTGAGCCGTCGCGGCGTTGATTGGTTTGGTTTGATTGGGTTTGGCATGGTGATAAGCGGCACAATCGGTATTTACTGGCTGGTAGAACAGCGCTTTCATCCGGGGATGCGATGCCGCGATCGCGTCCTGATTGTGCTGCTGACGTTGAGTACACCCTTGCTGCTGACTCTGCATGTGCCGTCAACCAATCTGCCAGCCGTTGGGTTATTGGTTGGCAGCTTCTACGGTTCACCATTGGGTATTGCTGTAACCGTGCTGTTAGCGCTCTGCCTTCCTATTGGTACAGTGCTGCCCTGGAGCCATCTTTTTTCCAGTGCAGCAGGTGGCATCCTCTGTGGGTACATGGCAGGACGGCTGCGATCGCGAGAAGAATTGGCCTTACTAGGGGCAGCAGTCGGCATCCTTCAAGGAGTCCTTTATCTTTTGCTCAGTGTCGTTTCGGGCGCAGGGGTTTACACCTTGCTCGGTTCAACCGTGATTCACGGGCTGATTGGGCTAGCTTGGAGCATTGTGGCGATCGGCATCAGTCCCTATTTAGAGCAATTGTTTGACCTCGTGACCACCATTCGTCTGGTGGAACTGGCAAACCCCAATCGTCCTCTGCTCAAAAAGCTGGCTGCTAAAACACCAGGTACCTTTCAGCACACCCTGTTTGTTGCGACACTGGCAGAAGCCGCCGCACGGGCACTGGACTGTAATGTTGAGCTAGTGCGGACAGGAACGCTCTATCACGATATTGGCAAGACGCATGACCCGCTAGGCTTTATCGAGAATCAGATGGGCGGCCCCAACAAGCACGACCTGATTGATGATCCCTGGAAAAGTGCTGGCATCATCAAAAAACACGTGACTGAAGGCATTGTTATGGCGCGAAAGCACCGTCTGCCCAAAGCTGTACAGTCCTTTATTCCAGAGCATCAAGGCACGATGCTGATTGCCTATTTCTACCATCAGGCACAGCAGCGTGTGCAAACAGCAACATCCCAAGGCAAAGCCGTTCCACCGATCAATGACGCTGACTTTCAGTATGACGGCCCTGCCCCTCAATCACGAGAAACGGGCATTGTGATGCTGGCAGATTCTTGTGAGGCGGCGCTGCGATCGCTCAAAGACGCGACTCCCAAAGAAGCCCTCGCCATGATCAACAAGATCCTCCGCGCCCGTTGGCAGGATAAACAACTGATCAATTCTGGCCTCACTCGCGAGGAGATGTCTAAAATCGCTCATGTTTTCGTCGAAGTCTGGCAACAATCAAACCATCAGCGCATTGCCTATCCAACAAAGCCAATTAGCATTCAGCCGTCAACGAGCAAAGTCTGATCGTCAACCTTTCACACCGCTGCCAGATTCGGTGGGGACGATGTAGTGCTGCATGGTAATAAAGAACAACAAAATGGGCGCGATCGAAATCACGGAACCCGCTGCAATTAAGCGCCAGTCGAGCGAGAAGGTGCCTGCTAACGTCGCTACACCCAGCGGAAGGGTGTAGTATTCAGGGCGATCGAGGACAATGAGGGGCCACAGAAAGTCGCTCCAAGAGCCGATGAAGACGAAGATTGCCAGCGTCACCAGTGCCGGACGAATCGCGGGGATCATGACATACCACCAGATCCCCAGTTCCGAGCAGCCATCCATCCGTCCCGCTTCTTCCAATTCTTTGGGCACGCCCTGAAACGCTTGTCGTAATAGGAAAATGCCAAACGCAGACGCGATCGCCGGAAAAATTACGCCCAGATACGTGTTCCGCAACCCCAACTGCACCGCCAGCACATACAGCGGAATCATCACAATCTGAAAGGGAATCATGATCGTGGCGACGATCAGCGTGAAAAAGACTTCTCGTCCCCGAAAGTTAAGCCGCGCTAACGGGTACGCTGCCAGCGCACAAAATAGCAAGTTCAGCCCGACCGTCAGCACGGCCACAAGCGTACTGTTGAACAAATAGCGCCCAAACGGGTTGGCCTTCCACACCGTGACAAAATTTTGGAAGGTCGGCTGGCTGGGAAATAACTGCGGCGGAAACTGAAAGATGTCTTCCGTTGGCGATTTCATTGAGGTGCTAATTAGCCATACTAACGGAATGAGCATGGCGATCGCGATTGTGCCTAACAGACCGTAAAGCCAAATTTGTTGCCAGAACCGCGATCGCCGTATTTGAGTCATCGTATGTTTAAGGTCGCACACTATTTAGTCGCCACAACTGCCAGATTCCAGGCGAATCGCTTCATCAACGGCAGTTTTTTGAGCGCCTGATCGAGCGTTTCTAAACGCTGATAATCAGGCGTCAATCGATCGTGTTCCAGAATAATCTTTTTCCAGTAGCGTTCCTCGTTGGGATTCACTTTTTCAATGAGGTAAAAGCGCAGAAAGATCCAGAGAGTCGCCAGCCAGAAGGTATCGTAATGAACTTGAGTGAAGCGCGATCGTACAAAATTAACAACCGTGATATCTAACGGCGTTTCGTCTTCCGTCCGTACTTTTATGGCAATGCGACGGTAGACATTAATCACCGGATTATGCTTCAGCGGATCCCAGAAGCAGGCTTTGCCACCAGGTTTCAGCACACGGTACATTTCTTGAATCGCAAGACGGGGATCGGGAATGTGATGCAGCAGGTTAGACGCATACACAATGTCGAAGGTGTTGTCAGGGAAGTCGATCGCCATCGCATTCACCACTTTTCCCTCGACCTCGACCTGATTTGCCGCCGCCAGTTTCAGCGCCACATCTACCATGCCCGGTGAGTAATCCGCTGCAACGCACCTTGCCCCCTTCGTGGCAAAATACACGCTGTTTTCACCCGCCCCACAGCCCAGATCGAGCAAATATTTACCGTGCAAATCACCCAGTTGTTTGAGAATGAAGCGATTTTCAGGGGCAGTGCAGGCTTCAAAATAATCGGCAACGCGAATGCCATCGACATCGATAATAGCCGCCCACTGATCATGAAACTGCTGCTCTTTCTGAAGAATGTCGTCTTGCATCATGTTTTTTTCGATAACGATCAGATCTTCTATGATGCATCGTCAAGTAGTTGCGCTCCTTGCTCCCAAAGCTTTGTCAAATCACGCTTAGGTGACAAGTTCACAACTTCCCTACCGCTTTCAGCTTGCTTTTCGCGTAAATCTGCAAAGATTGCGTCCAAGTCATAATTGAAGGACTTAGCGTACTCTTCGCGGATCTGGTGGATTTCTTCTACAATTTCATCTGTCCACATAACTTAATCTGCCATTAGTTCGTAGGGGGTGCAAAGGATTGGCAATTCGTAGCCAAAATCGAGACTAATCTTCGCTAATTTTCTCTGGATTTGAGCATTGGCAATATGCTTGCAGTTCCACGTTAGCAGATAGTCCATGCCGTGAATGGTTGCAGCAGCAATGTGAATCGCATCCACGTTTGCTTTTGGCGGCAGACTGCTATGAGCAAGAAACTGTGCTGCTAGAGTTTGTACCGCTTGGTTCAGCGCCAGCAATGGGAAGCCACGCAATACCTCCAAGCGTTGAGCCGCGATTGTTTCATCGCCCTGTGCTACCTCGTTTAGGACTGCCTCTGACGTATAAAGAATGAAGGCATTTCGATGAAACTCCCACCAATCCTTTGTTATCTCAATGTTTGCAGCCAGGATCAAGTTCTTGGTCGATCGCGCTGTCAGATAGCCTAAGATGCTGGTTTCGAGATAAACCGTTTCACTCATACGTAGATAATCACAACCTTTAAGTACGAGACCGTTGTTGCATCACTATATATTGGCTGCCTCTCGCATTTATCGCAGAATGGCAGCTTGAATTTTGGTATCAAAGTCCAGGATCGTCTACGGCTGTGATGATGCTAGGGGAACGATCGCTTACCCTACCTAAATACGATCGCAGCGCTGCCTTATCTTCACGATGCCTGAGAAAGTATTGTCTCAATTCCTTGTCAGACATTGCAGCATAATTAATGGCTCATCTTCCAACAGCATCTCGATCACTTCCTGTAAATTCTCGTGTAACTCATCCAACATCTCACCCTGAGAATGTGCGCTAGGGGAACCAGGAACATAGCCAACATACAGGTTTGTCGCAGAATCTTGTTCAACGATCGCGGTAACCGTTCTCATATCTAGATCTCACAAACATTCGATAAATTCATCCGGTGTAATTTGCGCCTGCTTAAGGATGCCGCTTAACGTGCCAAGCTTCAACTCGCGGTGTAGCGGGACAACGCAGCCAACTTCACCCTTTTCGGTTTGCTTCTTCATTACAACATGGCTACCTGTTTGGCGGCTTTGCTCAAATCCCAAACGCTCCAGTGCCCGAATCGCTTCTCTGCTGGAGATTCGCGGCAGTCTAGGCATAGCTGACTTCAATGCTTGTGATAAAGCGGGGTGAGGTTTCAGGGAGAGGAAATTCTTCTAGATAAAGCCGTGTTGCCTCTGTTAAACCCGCGATCGCCTGTTCGATCGTGTCACCTTGATCAACGGTGCCAACCTCTGGACATTCAGCAATATACACATCATCTTCTTTGTGAAGAATCACTGTGAAACTACGACTCTTCATTATTTGTCATCCTCAAATCATTTTTAGCTAGCGCGTCTGCAGTGGGTTACATCTAACAGCGCTCAATTTGTGGCGGAGACTGTTCATACTCAGCGACTGCAAGTAGCCTTCGTATCAGTATAAGGCATTGGTTTCGTCCTCTAAGATAGGGTTTTAACTCTCGGTTCCGTCATTCAATATTACATGAAGTTTTCCTGTTACTGGTTTTGGAACATTTGCAGCAACAATCCGGTAGTCAATTTGGAAAGACAAAACTTGCTCAAATGACTCAAAGATAATTCCAATTGAATCAAAATATTCTGATGTATTTTGTTTTAGTTTACGAACATGAAGTTCGACATCGTAACTATTAGAACGACGAATATCAAGCGATGATACATTAGGCTGTGCTCGATTTTGAGAACTAATGAATGGAGAAATTTGACGTAGCGTCAATCTATCCAAAGAAGGCTTTATCAGATTTAATCTATCCTTTCGAGTTCTAGGAATCGGCTGAAGTGGCGGCGCTGGTCGTTCAGATATATCAGGAAGATTTAATATACTACACAGGGAAAAACCATCAGGAAAGTGCATGTGTATGTCAATGTCTTCTGCTGGACAGGTGCCGAAGTTAGATATTGATATGTCTAGAAGGAAAGTTCGGCAGCGGACATCGTGCCAGGGAATATACTCTTCCAAATACTGTCTATAAGCCTTGTAGAACTCATCAAGCTCTTTATTGTAACTTGAGATTTCGTGGGGCAAAATTTCTGGCGTATCGCTCCCATACATCTGATGGATAGTTCTATGCGAGGGATTGACCAGTTGACTATCAAGTTGAATTTCTGGCATCTTTGGAAACTCTTTTTGAAGCTGTTCAATACCTCTCTCAATTGTTTCACTAGCATTAAAACTTTGTGAGAATGGTTTTCTCACCGTATAAGTAATCCTGTCAGAGTTCCCTGAAAAGCATAGCCTCAAATCAGGTGTTCTTTGTCGAAATTCCAAAACCTCTTTTTCAAGCTCTCTGATACGCTTATCAGTCTGATCCAACTCGTCTGGAAGCTTTAAGTCATATGGCAAGCAAATAGCTTCTATCTGATAATATTTCGCTTTCAACCTTAAGCCCAAATCTGCTGCAACTAAAATTACTGGCAAACTAGGGTTTTCAGACCTGAACGATAAAATGCTTGCTAAAAGTCTATCATCTTGAGAATTAGGATCTAGATTCAAAGCTGCAAAATCAGGAGACTTATTATCCACTTCAAAACAAATGTCTATATTTGGCTTCAAATTTGTTTTAAGACCAGAATCAACTAATTTATGAAGCTTTTTAGTAACGTTAGTTGCTTTATTACGTAGTTTTGACGAAGAACTATATTTATGCTTGTCAAGTTCCTGAACTACGATACTTGGTAACCGTATCTCTACTTGATCAACATTTAGTATCTTTAACCAATCTATTTCATCAAAGGATCGGTAGTGTAGAAAAATATTTGTATCAATAAAAAGGGCTTTGAAGTTCATGACTTTACCCAAAATAGACTCAACTTTGTTGGGATTATAGCGTAAGAACTTTAATGAGAGTTTCAATTACGACAAGCACGTTAGTCTCTAAATCTTGCTAATGAGTTTCAATTATGTCCTTATCGACATCTCTGATAGCCGACAATTAATCTCCACCGCCAAAGCACAAAAGAGCTGAAAATCTATCTCTGCGCTTCGGCGGTAACCCTAGCAAAATTCTGCTTGAGGCAGTTTTTAGCCTTCGATCGCCACTACCCCTTCCACTTTCCTTTCAACCGCGACCTTACCTGCTTCATCCTGACGCTGCATGGAAGCATAGAGACGATTCAACGCATTCACATATGCCTGCGCGGATGCCACAATGATGTCGGTGTTGGCGGCGTGCCCGGAGAAAATGCGATCGCCCTGACGGAGGCGGATGGTGACTTCGCCGATCGCGTCGATGCCAGCGGTGACGGATTGCACGGAGAACTCGATCAGTTCGTTGGGCACATTCACCACGCGGTTGATGGCTTTGTAGACGGCATCGACTGGTCCCGTTCCCGTAGCAGCATCGGTGAGTTCCTGGCCATCGGGCGTGCGGATGGCGATCGTCGCGGTGGGATGGGCGCGATCGCCGCAGGACACCTGCACCAGTTCCAGACGGAACAAGTCGGGAGCCTGTTGGATTTCGTCGTTGACGATCGCTTCCAGATCCCAATCCGTCACGTCTTTCTTTTTGTCTGCCAGTTCCTTGAAGCGGACGAAGGCTTTGTTGAGTTCTTGGTCAGCGAGGTCAAAGCCCAACTCTTTGAGGCGCGATCGAAAGGCGTTGCGTCCCGACAGTTTGCCCAGCACAATCTGGTTATCCGTGAGACCAATAGATTGAGCATCCATAATTTCATAGGTCAACCGATTTTTGAGCACCCCGTCCTGATGAATGCCCGATTCGTGAGCAAAGGCATTGGCACCGACGATCGCTTTGTTCGGCTGCACCAGCATTCCCGTCAGGTTCGATACCAAGCGTGAGGACTTGTAAATTTGGCGCGTATCAATATTAGTCAGCGGTGCTTCGGACTCGACGGGACGACCCAAGAAGGGGTTAAAGTACTGTCGTCGGACGTGTAGCGCCATGACCAGCTCTTCCAGTGCTGCATTCCCTGCTCGTTCGCCAATGCCGTTGATAGTGCATTCGAGCTGTCGCGCACCGTTCTTCACCGCTTCCAGGAAGTTGGCAACCGCCAGCCCCAAATCGTTGTGACCATGAACGGAAATGATGGCTCGATCGATATTCGACACATTCTCTTTAATGCCCCGAATCAACGCGCCAAATTCCGCAGGAGTGGTGTAGCCCACCGTATCGGGAATGTTGACAGTTGTAGCACCTGCCGCGATCGCCCGTTCTAGCACTTGATAGAGAAATTCTGGGTCAGAGCGCCCTGCATCTTCGGGCGAAAATTCGACATCATCCACAAACGATTTAGCGTAAGCAACCATTTCACCCGCGATCGACAGCACTTCCGCCCGCGATTTCTTCAGCTTGTACTGCAAGTGAATATCCGATGTAGCGATAAATGTGTGAATGCGCGAGTGAACCGCAGGCTTCAACGCTTCTGCTGCGGCTTTGATGTCATTTTGCGTCGTCCGTGCTAAGCCACAAATGCGGGGGCCACCTTCAACACCCACGACTTCGGCAATTTTCTGGACAGCCTCAAAGTCTCCAGGGCTGGAGTAAGGGAATCCTGCTTCAATCACATCCACACCCAGCCGCGCAAGTTGGCGGGCGATCGTCAGCTTTTCATCAATGTTAAGCGAAGCACCGGGAGCCTGCTCACCATCCCGCAGGGTGGTATCGAAAATAATGACGCGATCGTGACTGGGTTGAGGCTGTGTTTCCATAAGTAGAGATTCCTGCTGTCATGCAAGCGACAATATCACCATTCTAGAGGGTGAAGGCGCATTTCGCACTTCAACTTGTAGTATTACGTATTTCAAGCAGCCGCCCGGAGAGTCAACGTTCAGAGAAGCAAGCAAAACCAAGCTCGCAGGTCAAACGTCTCCACGTCCTCTTGCGCCACTCCCCTCACTGCCCTAATAGTCTGCTTTTTCAATTTCTTTACGAATAGCGTTCAAATCAATATAGCGATCGGTGACGTTACGAAGTTCGCGGGCAATCATGCCTTCGGTAGAAACAACCGTAATGTGTGTATTTTTGGAACGTAGGAGTTCGATCGCGCGTTCAAAATCGCCATCGCCGCTAAAAAGAATCACTCGATTGTATTGTTCAACGGTATTGAACATATCCACCACAATTTCAATGTCCAGGTTTGCTTTTTGCGAATAACGCCCAGAATTATCGTCGTAGTATTCTTTGAGAATTTTGGTTCTTACCGTATAGCCCAAACTGATCAAAGCATCTCTAAAGCCTCGCTGATCTTGAGGATCTTTGAGACCTGTGTACCAAAAAGCGTTGATTAAGTTTACGTCTGGATCATGGGTAAAGTACTCTAATACTCGCTTTGGATCGAAAAACCAGCCATTTTTTTGTTGGGCATAGAACATATTGTTCCCGTCCACAAAAATAGAAAGACGACTCGTTGCATAAGCCATAGAAACTAAAGACCTAAAATTTGTAGAAAATAAATGTAATTGTAACAACTCATTTTAGAGTCGTTAATCCAGAATCACGACAGTCACCAAGTAATGACTTAACGAACATACGCCAGGAAAATCCAATCAGAGGTTGTTCACCAGCGTTCGTAAGACCTTACTCTGTAAGTCTTCTAAGCAAGACTTTTGCTATTAACAGCTTGCATCAGGTAAAAGCATCCTCCTGAGGGAGGATTTATCTGTCCAGAACATCTATAAGTCGTGCGGTTATGGTTCACCATAAAAACATTAATTGAGCAGTTAAATAGCATTCTTTAGCGGTCAAATTTAGTGAGAATCCACGCAATATTTCTACAATCGTAAGATAAGAGCATAGAATTTAAGACTGTTGAATCTCCTTAATTATTGCAAAAAACTTCAGACTCTGCCCCCATGAACTCACCTAGAGCGATAGCATCGCGGCATCAAGACCAAACGGTTCTCTATAACGAGAGATCGATATTAACCGAGTTGAGCCGTTCAGTCACCATCAAGGGGCTGTTCTGCCGCATCGGTTAGTGCCGTGCTCCAATCTGTTTGAGGCTCAGCAGCACGAGGGGTCACAGGTAGAAGTATGGGATAGCCTGGTGAAGACGGCACTAGCTCTAACTGCCTGGTTTGAGTGTGAGCAGGCTGATTTTGGCGGCGGCGAGACACGTTTTCTTCATTGGTATCTTCTGCCACCACTTCGTAAAGTATTGCCAGTTTGTCAGGCGTTTTGCCCTTGCGCAGCACTCGCCCCAATCGCTGAATATGTTCGCGGGTAGACCCTGTACCCGAAAGCACGATCGCGACACTCGCATCAGGTACATCCACCCCTTCGTTCAGCACTCGTGATGCAACCAATGCCCGATATTCACCCGCTTTAAATTTAGCCAGAATATCATGCCGCTCTTTGACGCCTGTCTGGTGCGTGATGGCAGGAATCAAAAATGCTTGGGAAATGCGGTATACCGTTGCGTTGTCATCCGTAAAAATGAGCGTGCGATCGGGATAATGGGCGGCTAGTAAATCTGCCAGAACGCGCAGTTTGCCTTCTGTCCCAAAGGCGATCGCCCGTGCTTCACGATGGGCTAACATCGCTCGTCGTCCTGCTTTAGAACGAGCACTTGCCTGCACAAACCGCTGCCACCCTTGTACAGAACCGAGGAAAATTTTGGCCTCTTGCAAGAACTGATTTCGCACCTGCATCAACTCGTCGTAGCGATCGCGCTCTTGCTCCGACAGACGCACCCGCATTTGGACTGCTTTGTGTTTGGCAAGCGCCGTACCCGACAGTTCCTCAGCACTTTTGCGGTACACTTCCGCGCCAATGAGGGTGTAGAGATCTTCGTGTTTGCCGTCGGTGCGATCGGGCGTAGCAGTCAGGCCCAGACGGTAAGGAGCGATCGCGTATTCAGCAATCACCCGATTGAAATCGCTGGGTAAATGATGGCACTCATCAAAAATCAGCAAAGCATACTGATTGCCTAGCGTTTCCGCATGAATGGCAGCACTGTCATAAGTCGAGACGAGAATAGGCGATCGATCTCTCGAACCACCCCCCAGTAAGCCAATTTCGACATCCGGAAAGGCCGCAATCAGATGAGCGTACCATTGATGCATCAAATCCAACGTCGGCACCATAATCAGCGTGCTGCGTTTGGTTGCTTGCATTGCCATTTGCGCCAAATAAGTTTTACCAGCCGCCGTCGGTAGGACGACTAAACCCATCCGCCCTGCGCCAACCCAAGCCGCTAAGGCTTCCTGCTGATGCAGGTAAGGCTCCATTTCTAGCTTGGGGATGAGTGCAAGCTCACGAAACGCGCTTGCACGATCGTCTAACTCCGTTCCCGCTGCCCGTAATGCCAGCACAAGCTTGCGATACTGCATCGCCGGAATGCGAAACCGCTCCACGCGATCGTCCCACGTGGCAAAATCCATCCACTCTTTGCCGCGTGGCGGTGGATGCAGAATGAGCGTGCCGCGATCGTAAGATAGCGTAGGAGTCCGAGCCATAAGTGATTCTATTTGAGCATCGGGATCAATCTCTATCCCTGTCAGCGATTCGTCTTGTGTACCTGCAATAGTAGCGGTTTCGATAGAGAATTGGATAAGAGAAGTAGGACTTACGCAAAAGCGATCATCTTTCGCCCCCTAGCCCCCAATGCTGGGGGAACCGAGCCAATTAAAGCCCCCAGCATTGGGGGTTTGGGGGCAAATGCGTAAGTCCTAAGAAGGTAAAAGGATGAAGGCTAAAGGCTAAAAATGCAGTCAGAAGTCAGGAGTCAGTCTCCGGTTTCAGTCAGCAATCTCCAGTTTCTAGCTCTGCGACTGATCACTGTTTACTGGCAACTGTTGAGAACTCAGAATTCAAAACTCAGAACTCAAAGTTCTTTCCTACTTCCTTAACCTCTCTGCTTTCCCTCCCGTCTAACCACTAACAACCAACAACCCTTCTACATGGCTTTTTCTACTCAACCCACCATTGGTGTGGCGATCGTCGGTACAGGTTTTGGGCAAAAAGTACATATTCCTGGCTTTCGGGCACATCCTCGAACAAAAATTGTTGCCGTGTACCATCGCGATCGCGCTAAAGCAGACACGATCGCTCAGCAATACCAGATTCCGTATGCCTGCGAGACGATCAAAGACGTTATCGCTCTGCCGGATGTCCAGGGTGTCAGCATTTCTACGCCACCGTTTCTGCATTATGAGCAGGCAAAAACAGTTCTAAGCGGCAGAAAACATCTGCTGCTAGAAAAACCAACAACGCTTGCAGCTAGTGAAGCGATCGCCTTGCAGCAGCTAGCTACCGCGAATGGCGTTGTGGCAAATCTCAATTTTGAGTTTCGCTGCATTCCAGCATGGTTACGACTGGCAGAACTGTTGGCAGAAGGCTATGTTGGTAAGCTGCGACTGATTAAAGTGGATTGGTTAGTGCCAAGTCGTGCTGATGCCTCGCGTCCCTGGAACTGGTATGCGCGGAAGGATCAGGGGGGTGGTGCATTGAGCGCGATCGGCTCCCATGCCTTTGACTACATTGCCTGGCTATTTGGCCCTATTAAGCAACTTTGCGCGCGTCTGAGTGTTTCCGTACCAGAACGTCCCGATCTCGCCAGTGGTCAACTTAAGCCTGTTGATGCAGATGACATTTGCATGATTCTGCTGGAACTGGCGGATGGTACACCCTGCCAACTATGCTTGAGTGCTGCTACCTATCAGGGACGGGGACATTGGGTTGAGGTGTATGGTGATCGCGGTACGCTTGTTCTCGGCAGCGATAACCAAAAAGATTACGTTCACGGCTTTAAGCTCTGGGGTAGCCATTTGGGTGAACCACTGAAGGAGCTAGACATCCCCAGACATCTGGAGTTTCCTGAAACGTTTCAAGATGGTCGCATTGCGCCGTTTGTCCGTATTGTCGATCGCTGGGTGCAGGGTATTGACGCTGGACAGGCGATCGCGCCTTCCTTGCAGGAGGGACTCTATGCTCAGCGCTTGATGGATCTGGCGCACGAGTCCAATGAGAATGGACGATGGGTGAAGGTAGAGCAAGCCGTTATCGGTTGTAGTTAGAACGCACGAGAAGACAGACGGTAGAGGGTAATTGCTGTCTGCTAACCGCTGAAGCTGCTCAAACTCAATCATTCCCTCATAAATCTGCGACGAACGGTTCTTGCAATTTACTTTGACTTCACAAAACCTGGATTAGACTAAGTCCAGCGTTTAAGGAATCTTCAGCAGGCAATCACGTATGTCACAGAGTCAAGCAACAATCCTGGTTACTGGCGGGGCTGGCTATATCGGCTCCCACGCAGTCTTGGCACTTCAACAGGCAGGTTACCACGTCATTGTGCTAGACAATCTAGTGTATGGGCATCGAGATATCGCCGAGACAGTTCTAAACGTTGAGCTGATCGAAGGTGATACGAACGATCGTCCCCTGTTAGACAAACTGTTTGCCACCCACAATATTGGTGCGGTCATGCACTTTGCAGCGTATGCCTATGTAGGCGAATCCGTTACAGACCCTGCGAAGTACTACCAAAACAACTTTGTTGGTACCCTCACGTTGCTAGAGGCCATGCTGGCAGCAAATGTGAAGCACTTCGTCTTTTCCTCTACCTGTGCGACTTATGGTGTACCGCAGATAATCCCCATTCCTGAAGACCATCCTCAAAATCCCATTAATCCCTACGGCGCAACAAAGCTGATGGTCGAGCGAGTGCTCACTGATTTTGACAAAGCCTATGACTTTAAATCGGTCTGCTTTCGCTACTTCAATGCGGCAGGAGCTGATCCAGACGGACGCTTGGGTGAAGATCACTCGCCCGAAACCCACTTGATTCCGCTCGTCTTGCAAGCCGCATTAGGACTACGCGACTCGATCGCCATCTTCGGCACGGACTATCCCACCCCTGATGGCACTTGCATCCGCGACTATATTCATGTCACAGACCTTGCACAGGCACACGTTCTAGGACTGTCATACCTGCTGAACGGTGGTAACACAACGATTTTCAACCTGGGCAACGGGAATGGCTTTTCGGTGCGCGAAGTCATTGAGATGGCACGGCAGGTGACAGGACGCGAGATTCCCGCGATCGAGCATCCTCGTCGCCCCGGTGATCCTCCTGCGCTGGTGGGCAGTGGCGATCGTGCTCGTACTGTTTTAGGCTGGAACCCACAGTACGCCGATTTGCACACTCTGCTCTCCCACGCCTGGAGCTGGCATCAAAAGCGTCACGCTCAGTGAATTAGCTATCAGCTATCAGCCGTCAGCTTCCTTCTAACAACTAAAAACCAACAACCAACAACTTCTTCATCCCTCATCCCTCACCACTGCGGATCGGTATGAAGCAACGCTTCGGCGGCCTCTGCTACTAGCGGCTTAGAGAAAAAGTAGCCCTGTCCATACTCACATTTGAGTCCGCGCAGGCTGGCAAGTTGCTCGGCAGTTTCAACCCCTTCTGCCACAATATCCATATTCAAGTTGTGACCCAAAATGATGATGGTCTGGACAATTTGAGCATCTTCGCTTTCATCGCCCATACGGCTCACAAAGGAGCGATCGACCTTAATGGTGTTTGTGGGGAAGCGGTGCAGGTAGCTCAATGACGAATAGCCCGTGCCAAAGTCATCAATGCTCAGTTGCAGATGAAGGGCTTTCAGCCGCTGAAGGAGGGCGATCGTAGACTCTACGTCCGTCATCGCCATACTTTCGGTAATTTCTAGCTTTAAGCTGTGTCCATCCAACTCTGTTTCTTGCAGCGTGCGTTCAATCTGCTCAACCAAATCTGGTTGCGAAAATTGCTTTCCTGACAAGTTGACACTCACCAATAGGGGTTGCTCTCTGGGAAACTTCTCCTGCCAGAGGCGCAATTGTCGGCAGGCTTCGTAAGTAATCCACTGCCCCATAGGGATAATCAAATCCGTTTCTTCTGCCACTGGAATGAAATCGTTGGGTGGTACCAAGCCGCGCTCCGGGTGCTGCCAGCGTACCAAAGCTTCAAAGCCAGCAATCCTACCAGTTTGTAATGACACCAGCGGTTGGTAATGGAGCCGAAATTCTTGCCGTTCGACGGCACGACGCAGGTCTGTCTCAAGCTGGAGCCGCGTCATTACCTGCACTCGCATACCTGTAACAAACACCTCATGGCGCGCTTTCCCTGACGCCTTGGCGCGGTGCATCGCTGTGTGGGCATCCCGCAGAATGTCTTCAGGTTCGTATTCTGAGTCAGAGCGACCCAACACAATACCAATGCTGGCAGTACTAAAGACCTCTTGTCCATTGAGCGTAATCGGCAACGTCATCTGCTGTTGTAGCCGATCGGCAAGCTCCGTAATTTCAGCCGTGTCTCGAATGTGGTGCCGCAAAATGGCAAACTCATCACCGCCTACTCGTGCAATGTGATCGGTCGATCGCAGACAAGCCTTAAGACGAGCGGTGGTCGCTACTAGAAGCTGATCACCCAGACGGTGCCCAAAACTATCATTAATCGCTTTGAAGCTATCTAAGCCGACAAAAAGAACCGCGATCGAGGGTGCCTCTGATGGTGGCTCTGCATTCGAGCAAGGTGGCTGCCGTCTGATGACCCATTGGAGGCGCTTCATCAACAAAGCTCGGTTGGGCAAGCCGGTGAGTGCATCGTGAAATGCATCATGCAACAGCCGATACACCACAACTCCCGCCGTAGCCAAAATCAGAGCGATCGCGGCTGGCACAATAGGCACCCATCCCCCTTGCAGCATCAAGCCAAAGCAGATGCAGCCCAACCCAACGCCTGCAAGAACAATCATGCCCACTAGCGAGCCGGGATGACGGAATCGCCATGCCAGTCCCCCACCGACAATAGACCATAGCCCTATCCATAGGATCTCACTCGGTTCAGGCCAGTACCACGGCAAGGCATTCCCATCTAACACCTGACCCAGAATTTGACTCACCATTTGAGCGTGAATCAAAACTCCTGGCGTTTTCGGGTTTTGCTGAGCTGCTGATAAATTGTAAGGCGTTAAAAATAAATCTTTGCCGCTAGGAGCTGTGGTACCAATCAGTACAAGCTTGTCTTTTACCCATTCTGGCTGAAGCTCACCCTTCAGGACTTGCGTGAGCGTCACCTGTCGAGCCACGTTTTTAGCAGAGCGGTAGTTAAGCAACACCTGATAGCCCCGATCGTCAAGTGCACGATAGCCGCCCGCACTTGGGTCGAGTACTGGAAATGCTGCGTTGCCGATTTGTAGAGCGTTTGTGCCAACGCGGAAGGGAAGCTGTTTATCCGCCAAGTATTGCAGGCTTAGGCGGAGAGCAAATGAGTAGAGTTTTTCCTTATTTGAGGTGGCAAACAGTAGATTGCGTCGTACGACCGCATCGGGGTCAATCACAAAATCGCTAAAACTGACGCGATCGACAGGCACCCCAAAGGGTGGCGGCACACTACTATTATCTGCATCACCCAGAAGCATGACAGTCGTCACGTTGCTAGAGCGCAACTCCTTCAGCAGCAACCCATGACCTGGCTCTTGTGGTACGTCACGATAAATGTCTAGACCGATCGCTTTAGGTTGATACTGGTTTAACTTCGCCAGCAGTTCTGCAACAACCTGATCGGATATGGGCCAACGGTTTTGCGATCGAATATCGTCTTCAGTAATCGCAACAATAAGCAAGCGGGAATCGGCACCAGTATCAGGGCGCAGCCGCACCATCTGGTCAAAGGCCAATAGCTCTAACGATTGCAGTCCACCTGCCTGACGCACGCCTAACACTAAGCCAGTCGCCAGAACACCAGAAAGGAACGCAGGATGCTTGAAAGCCCACGTTAAACAGCGGCGACCATTTCTGACTATCCCTTTGGGGTTAAAGCGGAAATCCGTCATGTCAACAGCAAGTATTGAGGTTGGGGCAGAACGTGAAACGGTAGAGCAGGGTGACACCATGAACGGCGTTTGGAGTAACCATTCCACCGACAGTAACCCTTAAAAGCAAACTGATGATTCAGGGAATATGCGGCCAACGGCCAACCACTGCCTCTGGTGCCTTTCAGGCTGTCACCTAACCAATGGCTGTCAGCTTATGATCTTTGTCAATGGCACGATCGCATTATGAGGTGCAGTGCTTGAAGCTTAACTCATACAGGAGCAATCACCCCGATCTACTGTTGCCCAAAAACAGCGTTGAGCTGCGGTCGATCGACCATGATTTAGATGTCGCTTGCGTCATGTAGCGTGACCATCCGTGCAGCCTAAGAGTGGTTTGTTGATATTAAACAGAAATGCTTGCCAAACCAAAAGATGGCTCTCCTGTGAGACAGTGCTATGAACCGTTGCTTCACCCTTTTTAATTTCACCCTCTTTCAATAGTACCCATCCCCACCCAAGACCCCACAGCCAATTACTGTCACTAAATGTAATTGTAGAAGTCTGCCATTAATGATTTGATAGTTATAGAGATTTATAAGCCCACTAGCAGAAGTCGTCAGGCTACCAGTCAGAGCGCTGAAAACTTCTACCAAAAGTGACGTGTACTCACCCAGCCAGGTGAGTCAGAGGGATGATGTAGAGCCTTTGAGATTATCGTAATCTGATCTCAAGCTCCGGAATCGATGTTTATGGCCGTGTATTTACCGAAGCTGATCTATCCTTCCCGTTATGTTGGGAATGGAATTTATAAGTCTTCTTTTTCAGTTCACTGTTTCAGTCTCAGAGGAGAAACGCGATGCGAAACCAACTCGTCCACGCACTCTCGCCGTGGTTCTCTCAGCTAAGTCGCTCTCGTCACCTTTTAGCAGGATTATCGCTCACCGTTGGCTTGCTCGGTGCTGGTTTGTTGCCCGCGATCGCTCGTACAGAAGCAGCACCTAAGTCAGCCTTACCCGATGGAGTTTACCTTTACGGGCAATCGGCGCAGCCCGAACAGATTGGTCAAGGCTATTTCGTGTTTGAATCTAAGCAAGGCAACGTGGTTGGAGCATTATACATGCCACGATCGTCCTTCGATTGCACCTCTGGTAAGTTTGAGGGTGAGCAACTAGCGCTAACGGTGGTGAATAGTTACGATCGCACTACAAACCCATTTGAAATTGCGTTAGAGAAGACTTCTAACGTTGCTACAGAAGGCAATCCTGCTTTTCAAGCCATCGGTCTAGAAGGATTCCAGCGGATCAACAAGCTTAGCGAAAACGACCACCGCATTTTGAACGTCTGCAAGGCCGACTTGCAAAAGCAGAGCAACCAGAAACAGGCAAAGAGATAAGTTGAGTTGAGCATTCAGGAGCCAGAAACCAGGAGGCAAAGCAGCATTTCCAACACTGGCTCCTGACATCCCGTACCGAGTTTCAAACGTTGTTGGTTCATAGGTTTAGGGATTCACTGGAACATAACATCCCACTGCTCATCCACCCTCTACTTATCCACCCCCTTCAACCTGGGATTTTATTGGTTACTAGTTCCCTTACATTCCGCTAAGGTCACGCTCAACCACGATAATATTTTCAGTCACTTTTTCAAACGTGTCGTCATGACTGATGACAAAAAGTTGGCGGAGCGTTTTAAGGTTGGCGATCGCTTCTGCAAGGTGATCGCGGCGAGGTTTATCCATGTTGGTAGTCGGCTCATCAAAGAACGCAACATCAATATCCGCTAGCACTTTGAGTAGCGCTAGGCGAACGGCCAAAGCTGCACACATTTGTTCGCCACCAGAGAGGTTGATAAACCGTCGCGGCTGTGCGCCTTCTTGAACGAGAATTTCATATTCACGCGTCCATGTCAGACCCACATTGGGGCGATTTAGCAGTTCACGAAAGAGCCGATCGGCTTCGTGAGAAACGTTTTGGACGTAACGTTCGGTAATCCGAGGGCCAGCTTTCTTATAGGCATCGCGGGCAAACTTGACAAAGCGTTGATTTTTTCGCTTCTGTTCTAGGGATGCTTGAGCTTGCGATCGCTTGGTCTGGGTCATTTCCAGCTTGGTCAACTGCTGGTTGAGTGCATCTAAATATTTGAGCTTGTCGGGCAAACTGGCGTTTAGCGCAATGCTGCGTTCTTTAGTCTGCTGGTAGGCTGTTTGCACTGTTTGAAAGTGAACCGCATCAAAGGTAGCTTGCAGGCGATCGCGTTCGTCGCTAACAGTCTTTGTGCGTTGCTCTAGAGTTTGCAGTTGGGCGATCGCATCTTGTAACTGTTGGTGCCGCTCTCGCCGACTATTGGCTAATTTTTGATGCTCTAAATATTCCTGATGGGCTGCTCGATGCTGTTCTCGTAAGGTTTGCTGAGTTTGCAACGCTTCGACTAGCTCTGCAAAAGCTGTAAGTTGTTGATCGAGCGCCGCGATCGCTTGCTGATCGGTTGCAAACGATGCTTGTAAAGCCTGAATGTTTGTTTGCAGCTCAGGCTCTCGCTGAAGTTCCTGCTGCCATAAGCGACTCCGGCCACGGGGATCGCCCAGCATCTCTAGATCTTGAGCCAACCGCGTCTGTTGCTTCTGTAAAAACGGTTCTGCGGTTAACTGGGTGTGTAGCTCAGTCAGGCTTGCTTGAAGCGCAATGACCTCTTCAGCCCGTTCGGTTCGATCGTTTACAAGACGCTCCAAGCTGGAAAATTCAAGCTGTTGCTGTCGTGCCCGTTGTAGATCCACCTGAATCTGCTGAAGTTGCTTTTCCAACCGCGCTTCAGAGGTTTGCTCAGCCAAATCTTTAAGAATCAACTGGAGGGCAGCCAACTGCTGCTGTTGCCAGTTAGCCCCACTTTGAAGGGTTGCCAGCGCCAACGCTAATGGTTCGCTCCACAGGGGAACCGTTCGCTGAAGGTCTTTGAGCGTTGCCTGGGCTTGTTCGGCTTGGAGAAGGTAGCGATCACCCGCTTCCTGAGACTGTTCTAGCAGTTGCCTCAAATCGGCCTCAAACTGAGCCGCTGCTGCAATGCGACTAAGCTGCTGCTGATAGCGCTGCTGCTGCTGCTCTAGAGCGGGAATTTGGTGCACGAATGATTCTAGCGATCGCAGTCGAAGGATACCCTGGTCAAGTTGCGTCATCCGCGTTTGGGACTGAATCAGCCGCTTTTCTTGCTCTTTGACCATGCGTTGCCAGTTCACACAGTTTTGCAGTTCCTGGTTGAGTGCCTGTAAGGATTGCTCAAGCTGCTGTTGTTGTTCGATCAGCGGCTCCAACTGCACCAGGTCTGTTTTGGTCTGCTGGAGACGATCGAGTTGATGTGTAAGGGTTGCCAGCTTCGTTTGGCGATCGCGCCGTTGCTCAAGGCTGTACTGTCGCTTTTGCTGAAGTTCACGTTCCGATCGCTGCTGCTGCTCTAATTCCTTCAAGGCTTCTTCTGCTCGCTTAAACGCTTGAAACGCTTCACGATTCGTTGTGCAAATAGCGACTGCCTGTTCAGCGTCTTGCACATCAACCTGCAAACGCTCCGTTAAAGCAGTCTGAGTTTGAATGTGAGCTGTGAGCTTTTCTAACTGACTGTCCAACTGCTGTATCTGCATTGCTTGCGTGCTGAGTTGCTCAAGCTCATGCTGTAATTGCGTCAGGCTAGTCTGCGCCTGCTGAAGCTCTGCCTGCACTTGCTCGATCGTCTGGTGCTGCTCTTGCTGCTGTTGCCGCAGCGGTTCCAGTTGCTCTAAGTTTTCGCTGTAATAAGCAATCTCCTGCTCCAGGCTCTCTACCTGGTTTCTGGCGTACTTTTCCAGTTCGCCTAATTTCTTCCAGCTTTGTTGGTATTCTTCAACTTTTAGAATCTTGTCAAAAATCGGCTTGCGCTTCTCTTTGGTGAGCAAGAAATCGACTGTAAAGGTACCCTGCGGGACGCCGATCGTGCTGGAAAAGAGTTGGCTCAGATCCGTTCCAGGTGCAACGCCCAAATGCTCACGCAGCCAGGGCATGATTTCTTCTTTAATGCGAGTGTAGGGTAAGCGTTGATCAAGCTGAGGATCATAAAGCGTGTAGCTTTTGCTAGTGCAGCGCTGAACCTCGTAGGTGCGGTCATCGCGACTAGAGACAAAGGCAACCCGTACCTGCGCACTGGCAGCCCCGTTGCGAATCAAGTCCTCTTTGTTGTAATCGCCAGCGTAGTCAAACAAAGTCCAGGCGATCGCTTCCAGGATGCTCGTTTTCCCAGCACCATTCTCGCCACAGATGGCGTTGGTTCCTGGTTGAAAGGTGAAGTGGCGATCGCTATGCGATTTAAAGTTCTTGAGGCTAACCGAGAGAATTTCCATAATCAGTGCGTTCAGTTAGCGACGAGGCGTTGACAGAGCTTTTTACTTAGAAGCATCTTTTGCAGAAGCAACGCATCCGAACAATTGTACTATCTATTCTATAGAAGAATAACGTAACTTCTGCTAAGAAGCGTATTGTAGTCGTTACATACTACTAGTTTCACGCCGTCAGCCTCTGCGTTAACGCTTACGCAAAGGCTGAAAAGATTAACGAAACAATGCGATCGGCCTGTCGAAATCGCGTGCATTGATACTTTCACGGCTCTCCAAATTCATGTAGTCTACAATGCAAAATTTAGAAATACTCAACTGTTGGTACTTGCCTGGTTGATGAATGTATTGTGTTCGTTGATCGCCCTTTACCCGCTTAAGCTAAAGACGGCGATCGTTGAGTATAATCGGCGCACTGGAGCGATCGATTAAAGACTATGACCAGTTGGAATGAACCGTTAGAACCCAGTTTTCAGCAAGCACTTGCCAGCCTTGCCTCCTTTATCGAGCAGGGTTTCAGCCAGCAGAACCAAAAATTAGATGTATTGACTGATCAGATCGGGCATTTCACTGAAGGGCTGACAGAGTTAAGGATGGAAGCCCAAGAGCGAACAGCGCAAATGCAGCAACAGACCGCCCAAATGCAGCAACAGACCGCCCAAATGAGTCACATTACGGATGGACTGGCAGAGTTAAAGACTTTAGTGCAAGAGCAGTCAGCCACAGCGAAGCAGCAAGCACAAGCCGCAAAGCAGCAGGCAGATACGGTGAAGATCCTGGCTGAAAGTGTGGCAAATCTGGTGGCTTTAGCAAGCCAGAAAAGTCAAGCGTAAAGGCGATCGCAACCGCGATCGTCCACCCTTCAAAACTCAATGCCTGCCTGTGCTTTTACGCCCTGTTCGCGGAAGGGATGTTTGACCAGCGTCATTTCGGTTACAAGGTCAGCACGCTCGCACAATTCCTTCGGTGCACCTCTCCCAGTTAAGATGACGTGAGAATCAACGGGCTTTTGCTCCAATCCTATTAACACTTGCTCAACGCTCAGGTAGCCAAGCTTGAGCGCAATATTGACCTCATCCAGCAAGACAAGTTTAAAGTTGGGATCTTGGATGAACGTGAGTGCCTTTGACCATGCTTCCTGAGCTTTTTGGGTATCGCGATCGCGGTCTTGGGTTTCCCAGGTGAAGCCTTCGCCCATCGCGTGAAATTCCAGTTGTTCACCCCAGTGGCTGAAAGCAGCTTTCTCTGCGGGTTCCCAGGCTCCTTTGATAAACTGAACGATCGCCACCCTGTAGCCATGACCTAGCGATCGCAGCACCATCCCTAACGCAGCGGTAGTCTTGCCCTTACCGTTGCCCGTATTGACAATGACCAACCCTTTTTCGGCCACCATGCCAGCGAGTCGTTGCTCCTGCACATCCTTACGCCATTCCATTTTTTGGCGGTGCTGCTCGGCAGTGAGGGAGGAGAGGCGCTTAGACTGAGCGCGATCGAAAAGCTGATGATCGGGGGGCAACGTTGTCACAATGAACTCTTTGCATCATTGTAATCATTCTACTGCGACTGTTCACCGACTACTGACCGCTTTACCCTTATTGCACTCATCCCACCTGACCAACGAATGCACGTCTTTGATGTTGCCTACACTACAGTCCGCGACAAATGATGAAAAAATCATCCCTTTGGTGAAGAACCGTTGAAACATTAGTGCTAGATTAATGGTGCTAGTGTTTGAAGGTTGTGTAAAAGCATTGAAACTTCCTTCCTTGACCGGGTATCCCTGGAGACCGCTCTGGTACCTGGAGATGAAATTGAAGCGGAAGCGGCAATGCGATCCCGCGCTATCCTGGGTTGATCGCTGTGAAGCGCCCAGTATGAGCTGACCGACCTGTAACTATAAGGTTCACGCGCTGTAGAGATTGGCTTAAATCATTCCTTAGTGAGTCATTTTTCTTCTCTGCGGTATGTGAACTGGGTCGGTCAAGTTCTCTATAGGAGAATTTTTGAACTAAATGCAGGATGAGTTTTTGTGCGTTGCTGCCTGTTTGCAGCAAGTCAGCGAGGTGTACAAAGCTTTGATCGCAGAGACGATGCACGATCGCCAGGTTGAGTGCACGATCGTCATCTAACGATCGTCATCTAACTGTCGTCGTCTAAATCCAGATGCCTTTGCGCTTGCATGACGTGGGTAAAGGCGCGATCGCAACCCGTCTGGGCGCACAAATTAAATCGCACAGATATCAGGTTTTCTACTTTGCCCTCTTAGTCGGGAAACCTGGAGATGAGTGTGCTGAGTTGCAGCCTGCCATTGTCCGCCCTGCTTTTTGAACAGCCCCATTTGGGGTTGCCCCCACTTCCGCTTGCAATAGCTACCTCATTTTTGGTTGGGGTACTGGTTACGTTGAGGTGCTGTCTGTAAACCCTCTCTATTCTTTTATGCTGTCCACTCTTGTTGGAGTCAACCCATGTCGAAATTGCTCAGTCACAAAATCGCACCCTCCCCCATGCCTGCTTCGATTAGCGTCGTTGACCTGATTGATGGCTACTTTACGGCATACAACTCGGCTCGTTTGCGTGAAATCTGCCACCTGTTGAGCCGCGAAGTGATGCAACCAGGTGTGACGGTCGGGTTGAGCTTATCGGGTGCCATGACCCCCGCAGGTTTTGGCGTTTCTGTTCTCGCACCACTGATGCGTCACGGCTTTGTGGATTGGATCATCAGCACAGGCGCAAATCTGTATCACGATATGCACTATGGGTTGGGATTGGAGCTTTACTCCAGCAGCCCCTTCTTAGACGATGTGAAACTGCGGCAGGAAGGTCGCATTCGCATTTACGACATTGTGTTTGACTATGATGTGCTGCTGGAAACTGATGCCTTCTTGCGCGAATTGCTCAAGGCAGAACCCTTCCAAAAGCGCATGAGTACCGCAGAGTTTCACTACCTGCTGGGTAAATATGTGAGCGAGGTGGAAAAGCAAGTGGGCGTGAAAAATTCCTGCTTGCTGGCGACGGCGTATGAGTGTGGTGTACCGATTTACACCTCGTCTCCAGGGGACAGTTCTATCGGCATGAACATCGCCGCGATCGCCCTGGAAGGTTCCCAACTCGTCCTTGATCCGTCGCTAGACGTGAACGAAACTGCCGCGATCGCCTATGCTGCCCGCGAAACTGATGTTCCTGGAGTTGAAGGCAAAAGCGCCGCGTTAATTATTGGTGGTGGTAGCCCCAAAAACTTCTTACTGCAAACGCAGCCTCAACTACATGAGGTGTTGGGCTTAGAAGAGCAAGGACATGACTACTTTATTCAGGTAACGGATGCGCGTCCTGATACGGGTGGGTTGTCCGGTGCCACACCAAGCGAAGCCGTCAGTTGGGGCAAGGTTGATCCCGATGAGTTGCCTAACACGATCGTTTGCTATACCGACAGCACGATCGCATTACCTATCATGACCGCTTATGTGATTGATCAGTGCGAAGCCCGTCCACTGAAGCGGCTGTACGATCGACGAGAAGCGCTGTTAGCCAAACTCCAGGCTGACTATCTCGCTGCTAAGGCAAACCCCACGCACTCGGTATCATCCCCTATCCCAGTTGTGGAACCTGCTGCACGGGAATTGGTGGCAACATATCCCTGTGGTACACCCATTCGCAACGGGCACCGGAAGTAGGAACCATTTGTAGGGACGTTGCATTAACGTCCCTATGGAACCTATACAGCGCAAAAGGCTTGAATTGCCTGCCAAGTTTCGGTACTAACATCCGTCAGGCCATGATCGCTGTCCAGTTCCACTAGCTCCACCCAGAGACGGCTTTTTGCAAAGTCAAGGCTGGCTTGTAGGGGAATCACGTCGTCATGCTTGCCGTGCAAAATGAGGGTGGGGAGCGATCGCGCGATCGTCTCCTCTCGATACTGCATCGCATCCGTCACAAAGCCGTAGCTAAGGGGTAGTTTCTTTGCTTCACCATAGTGGTAAATCGGAAGATATCCGTCTGTTAGCCACTGATTTACCTGCACGTCACCTAAGCGATGTAGCCAGTGATTCAGAAAGCCGAAGGCAGGCGCTAGTAAAACGAGGCGATCGACCTGCATATGCTTTTCCCCTAACCATGCAGCGGTCAAGCCTCCAAAGCTAGAACCGATCAGCGTTACGGGTTCTTGTGCGCGTGGAAACAGTGCTTCTACCTGCTGGATCTGACGGCTGAGCGTGAGATGGGTAAAGTCGCCCTGATTGAGATCGGGAATGATTAAAGGGACATTAAGGCTAGCAAAGCGATCGCTCAAATCCCTTGCCTTTGACGATCTTGGACTCGATGCAAACCCGTGAAGGTAGATATACCGCATACCGTTCGTTTGATGTTCTGACTGCAATTCATCAGAACTTACCCATTTTGACCAAAACCTTGGAGGTTTAAGCGACTATATTTCAAAGAGCCGTTTATAAATCAGCGAAATTGGTAGCTGTGCGGTAAATTTCTTCTTGCACAAGTTGGATGGCAAGGCAATGGACACCCAGCACGATCCGCACATACCACCGCAGTTGATCAATCTGGCTGAGCAACTGATCGACCACTTCTAGCTCTAAACAATGGATGATGAGCGTTTTGTTGTCATCTAAACACAGTGAACATGACAGGAGCGAGCTGAAAAAGAAGGAACGGAAGCGTTGCAGTCGGTACTGTTCCAGCAAAAGTAAATCGACGGTGGTGAGTTCTAAAAGCATGGCTCCCTCAAAAGAGACTCTGTGCAGACTATTTGTACATAAACTCTGGGCTACCCAGGATGAAAGCGGCTCGAAGTTGAGGCGAATAGATGACGATCGCGCGGATAGCCGAAACCACACGCTGGGAAGGAGCTTTGAACTTAACGCTGTTGTATTGAGTCTGGCAAAATTCTGCCTGGTGGAAAAGGGCATTTAGTACTGAGCAAACAGTGCCATTGGTGGTCAGGGCTGTGTTTGTCAGGCGATCGACCAGGGACTTCGGTGGGTTGCCACTCACAAAATACTGTGTGATCTCGTAGCTGATGTGTCGCACCGTTATCAAACTCTCGGTAAACAGATCTAGCGCTGTCTCACCTGCTTTGGTCAGCCAATCACGACCACCTGTTGGCTCTGTCATAGCGGGCCGCGTTCACCACGCTGCGGTCGATCGCCCGATGATTGGCGCTTCAGCATGCGACTAGCAAACTTGCGACGTTGTTCAGGATTCAGCACATTTCGGGTTGCCAGAATGCTCTCAAACTGGGCATCCGCCACTTGTTGCTTCAGCGTTTTGACCTGGTTGTACTTTGCTCGGATCTGAGCTTCGGTAGCATCTCCAGCCATCAGCGCCTGTAACTCCTGCCTGGACTGACGAACAGCCTGTCGCCCTTGGCCGATTTTGTCCTGATACTGATTGCGAATAGCACGCATTTTCTGCACCTGGTCAGCACTCAGATTCAGATCCTTTAGCCAACCGTCCCTATGGTTAGGCGACATTTGATCAGGCGTTGCTTGGTTAGACGGCGTTTGGCTAGGCGATGCTGTCGGCGTTTGAGCGATCGGCTGTAACCGCAGCAAAGGATTGGCGATCGCAACCGCGCCTCCAAGCAACACAACCGCAGCAGCAAGGATCGAAAGATGACGGGGAGACATGGACAATCACTTCCTTGGAAGGGATGAGGGACGAAAGGGGAGGGATAGGGAAGAGTTTTGAGTTAAGAGTTTTGAGTTGATGCTGACTCCTGACTTCTGACTCCTAATTTCTGACCAAAAACTAACAACTCAATTCGTTGTACCTTCATTAAACAGGGGCAACTCTTCATCCGTGCTGCTACTGTTGACGGTGCCTTGCCAGTTGCTTTCCATAAACGCTTGCAGGCTGGCGAGATCGGTCGCACTGGGTTTGGCTGGCACCAGCGTGTGGTAGCCCACCAAAGTTGCTACAAGCCCGGCGGCAAGTGTCGGTGGCACTAACCAAACTAGCGATCGCCTAACACGTGGCTGCGATCGCTGAAACACGACCACGTTTTGCTGTGTTGGCAGGGCATCAATCGTGTCAAACAACCGCGACTCCAACGCAGGATCAGGTGGGGGCGCTTGGGGACGGTGCTGCTTCAGGAAAGCGACCAACTCGTGGTCATCATTCGGGAATTGGCTCATAACTGGACTCCTTCCTTCTGGAGAAATTGGCGCATGGCAGCGCGGGCATGAAACAAACGAGATTTGACTGTACCGACTGGGATTTCCAGCATTTCTGCAATTTCCTTTTGAGGCACTTCTTCAAGATCGTGTAGTACAAGAATCGTGCGGTGGTCAAAACTTAGGCTGGTTAACCCTCGTCTGACCAGATCCTGATAGTGCAACTGCATCACACCGGGATCATCATGCTGAGTCAGGGTCTGGCTACTGATTACCTGAAGCCGCGATCGCCCTTGCGCCGCAGTCCGCCGTTGATCAGAAGCCACATTCCAGGCAATGCGGTAAAGCCAGGTAGAAAACTGAGCCGTTTGGCGAAATTTAGGCAACCCCTTCCACGCGCGCAAAAACACCTCTTGCACCAAGTCATCCAAAGCGGAAGCATCGCACAATTGGTAGAGAATGGATCGCACCCGCTGCTGATGTCGTCCGTAAAGCTGCTGAAAACAACGAGTGTCTCCTTGAAGACATCGCTGTACCAGGTGATGATCTGATTCACTCTGGGGTCGATCGCTCGGTACGGTCGGCACAACTGACACCTGGAAAACTCACTGCCTCCATTTTGCCGTTCTACACGTTAAGACAAGAAGAAGCAACAAAAGGTTCAACGAAAAGGGCAAATCGACCCAGGAAAAAAGTATGACCTGCTTATCTCCCTGAAGGCTGTAGAAAACGGCGATCGCGTAGTAAGATTTCGCCATTAGTGAAGGCAGGAGGCAGAAGCCGAAAAAAGCTAAGGCTCATGCCTCTCTAACAACTAACAACGGTCTCAACTCAAAACTCAAAACTCTTCCCCTGCTCCCCCTCCCCCGCTCCCCTTACTCGCCTCTCCCCATGCCCCACTCCCTCACCACCCAAGTTGTCCTCATCACAGGTGCCTCTGCCGGAATTGGTGCAGCATTGGCGCAAGTTTTAGCCGATCGCTTTTCTGGTATTCGCTTAGTCCTGGCAGCACGGCAGGGAGACAAGCTAGAAGCCGTCGCCGCCACCTGTTACGAGAAGGGGGCTGAGGTTCTCACCGTCACGACGGATTTAGAACAGCCAGAACAGGCGATCGCCCTTGCTAAGAAAGCGCTGCAACACTTCGGGCAGGTTGATATTCTGGTCAACAACGCTGGTTATGGTCAAATGGGGCCATTAGAGTTAGTCCCCATCAGTCAATGTCAGCGGCAGTTTGCCGTCAACCTGCTGGGACCGCTGGCACTGACGCAGGCGTTGATTCCGCAGATGCGCGATCGAGGTGGTGGGCGGATCATCAACATCAGTTCGCTGGGTGGTCGTCTTGCCTTTCCGATCGGTGGACTCTACAGCGCCTCCAAGTTTGCCCTCGAATCGATTAGCGACACCCTGCGGATGGAGCTTGAACCGTTTAATATTCGAGTCAGTGTCGTGGAACCAGGTCCCGTCAGCACCGAATTCATCAGCGTTGCGGGTGAAGAAGCCAAGCAAGCCATTCCGCATCCAGAAGCAACCCCTTACTTGCCAGCAATCAAGAAGTTGGCAGCGCTAGAACAGCAAACCAGCGCTAACGCCTGGACATCCGAACAGGTTGCCCACGTTATCATCAAAGCCATGACGGCTCACAGACCACGCCCTCGCTATGTGGCTGCAACGGGCGGCGATTTTCTGCTCTTTATGATGCGACGAGTCTTGCCAACCTGGATAGTAGATAAATTCTGGCAGCGTTTCTATGGCATTGACCAGATGGCGAGGGAGTGGAAGCAGAAGGAGTAAGGGGAGGGTGAAGAGGACAGGGAGAAAAAGGGGAGCGGAGGGGGCAGGGGAAGCAGGGGAAGAGAGTTTTAAGCAGGACTTATGCGTTTTGACCAAAACCTCAGAGGTTTGAGCGAGTACATTTGGTGATGATGACTGATGCTTGGTGAAGGCGTCCGAGGTTTGCGTAAGTCCTATTAAGGTTAGGACTTACGCATTTGCCCCCAAACCCCCAATCTTGGAGGCTTTGATTGAGACGGTTCCCTCAAAGTTGGGGGCTAGGGGGCGAAAGATGACCGCTTTTGCGTAAGTCCTATTAAAGTCATTCTTCTGCCTCCTGCCTCCTGAGACTCCTGCCTCCTGTCTTCAATTTCTACGACACAGAGGTAAAATTCTGCTTTGTAAACTCTTGCCACTGGCCAGCGATCGCAGGCTCTGTCTTCAGCCCTCGCTGCAATAAAATCACTCCATCCTGAAACGTCTGAATGCCATAGGACTGCGCCTGCAATAGTTGATTGACTTCCTTGATACTGGCTTGCAGCAGGTTACGTTCTAGCTTAAAGGCAGGCTGATACTGCTGCATCTGCCACAGATCAGCGACGATGTAGTCTACATTTTGCGTCTGCTGCGCCTCATCCCGAAACTGCATAGTGTTGGGAAAGCGGACGATCGCGCGCCGACCTGATAGAGGAGGAATGAGATAGGTAGTTGCCGCCACGCTTGCCTGGGGAGGAATCTGCACCAGAACGGAACGGGCCTGCGAAGCATGCTGCACCTGCGCCAGCGGTGGCACATACACCCACGGACGAATCGAGTCGGGCACCAGAAATGACAGCGATCGATTAGGATTCGAGGTCACGGTAAACAAAAGGGACAGCGCGAGGCAAAGGCCCCAAAACCGACGCATTCTGGGCTGAAAGGCTTTGGGATGATTCGACCACCACAGAATCGCCCCGTAAAATAAGCCAGGAACTGCTAGCGTCGCGTAGCGGATGTTAATCGACAGGGGTGTCTCCCCCCGCATCAACAGCAGTTCTAAAAAGGGAAAGGCAGCCAAGATCCACGCATCCGCCGCGATCGCAGGCACAAAGGCCAGCGGCAACCAGTGATCGACCAGGTAGGAGAGCTTTTTGGGAAAGCGCGAAAAAATTTCTGCCAAAATCTGACCAGGCTGCGACAGAATCGCCCCGATCGCTTCTACAGGGGTCGCAGCCTTGCCACCCGTGTATTGACCAAACCGCTCCACAATCAGCCGTTGCGAGACATCAGGCGAAAACGATGGCATCACCACATTCGTCAACAGCAGAATGTAAGCCGTCGCGATCGCAAACAGCGCCAAACCGATCCACCACTGCCGACGACGCAGAACCAGATATACCGCCACACTCAGCAGCGGCACCCCCGCATCTTCTCGCACGCTCAACACCAGCAGCGCCATTGCCCAAAACAAGATCCACCAGCGCTTTTCGATCGCCAGAAACAGGCTAAACAGCAGCAGCGGCAGCGGATTGTAGTCGTGAAAGTTTCCTACTGTCGGCCCGATTACCGCATTTGCGCCGTAGAAGCTCACCGCGATCGCCAATGACAGCAGCGGCGATAATGACTGCCGCGCCAACGCATACAGCACCAGCCCAGCCGCAACCACTAACGCCACCTGAATCACACTTAGCGTCATCGGCAACGGTACCAGAGCATACAGCGGTAGCCAGAGCAAAAAAATCGGATTGAAATGCTGTCCCAAATGCCGATACGACACCAGCGGAATCTCTCCCTGATGGGTGACATCCGCCGATAGCCCCGACGACAAGGAACTTTCAAACCATCTGCCGTGCAGATTATTCCAGAAAATCTGATTGAAAATGCCCTGGTCGTATGAGTTGTACAAGCTGTAATGGCGATATGACAGCAGCAGCAAACAACCCACCGCAAACACCAGCGCCGCCTTGAAGACGGGTTGCTTCGCCAGTTGTCGGAGATCAACCAACTTCGATCGATTTATCGCCATCTGTAACCGCATAAAAAAGAGTGGGTGTAGGGTGTGGTGTAGGGGGAAAGAAAGTTGCTAGTTGTTAGTTATTCTTACAATCCTGACTTCTGGCTTCTAGCTTCTGATTCCTAGCTTCTAATCTCATCCTCCTGCCTTCTGCCCTCTGCCTCCCTAACCCTCATCTTCGCCCCTTCTCCCCACACACGCCGCTTGCAACACGACAATGTTTCCCGTTTCAAACACTGTACAACGCGGTATCGCCTGCTCTACCAGTGGACGGCTGGTGCTGGCTAAATGCGATCGCGCTTCCGTCGTTGCAGGGTCAAACAAACCCAGCCAGCGACCATTCAAATAAGCAGGGGTAAACATCGATCGCTCCAACAACCAGAAATCAACCCCATACTGCTGGATAAACCTCCCGACTTCTGCCGCATCCTGGCTGTATTGGGCGTGAATCAGATCAATTACCCGCTGCCGGATCTGATTGTAGTAGGCCGGGTGATAGGGAATCGCGTACTTTCCCGATACCAGCACCGATCGCTGCGCAAAAACGGACAGATTATCCGCTTCTCCAGAGAGTGTGGCAATCAAACTATTTTTGGGCTGCTGCTGGAAAAACTCGTACAGCGCTGGCACCGTTCCCGTCACCAGTCCCGCCTTCGTAAAATGCTTCTGCCAAAAGATCTGCGGATAAAATACTAGCGGCATTGCCACCAGAACTGCGATACCCCAGCCCCAAAAGCGCGCCTTCCTGCCCTGCCACCGCTTCTGATAAGCCCGCACTGCCACATCTATGAGTATACAGAGCGCCAACCCTCCCGCGATCGCCACGACCATCCGCAAGGTATGCATGGTATAGCGACTGGGCAGAAACAGGCGAAACAGCAACGCATGAGCCGCCAGAAAAAGCGCGATCGACGAGACTAACATCTGCGGCAGCAACATAATAGCGGGGCGGCACTGCTGCACCAGCAGAAACCGCCGAGGAAAAAGCCAGAAGAACGGCAGCAACAAGCCCACGCTCACAATGACCGGATTCAACGACAGCCCCAAACCGCTGTGAATGCCATCAAACCAGAAGTTCCATGGGTCACGATCGTTAAAGAACGAAATCCGCCCAAATGGTGCCTGAAACTCTGGCATGGCTCTTGCCTGCGCCAAACTCACCAGCGGCCCAAATTCTGCCTGCCCCAGCAATCCAAAGGGAACGAGAACCACACCCGCTACCGCTATTGCAGCCCCCAGCAAGACATAATCGCGCCGTTGGGTCGATAACCGCAGATGCCCTTTCGACCATCCCACTAGACGCACCGCTAACACCCCGACCGCCACAAACATCATCGTTGGGTAAAACAACCCAATCAGCCCCAGTGCCACGATCGCCCGCACATTTGCGCCACGCACCAAATAATAGAGGAAGGCAAAAAAGAAGGGATAGACAAACGACCGTGGCGTGGCAGAATTTACATCATCCGTCAGCCACAAATGCTGGTTAAACAGCAGCGTTGACACAAACGCCACCGCTGGCACAGGCAAAACCTGCAAGCAAAACCGAAAGCAATACACCGTTGTCGTCAGAGTGAGGGCGATCGGCAACAGTTTGTTTGCCAGCACGGGCGACAGCCACAAACGAGCGAGGCTTTGATAGAGCGCTGTATACCCAACGGGCGAAATCGACTCATGATACGCCACATTCAAGTCATTTGGCAGCAACGTTGGATCGACAAACCGCTGCATCCAGAACATATACATCCCAGCATCGGCTTGCATGATGTATTTGCCAGCAAACGCAGCCTTGAGCCAGATCACGCTATAGCCCGCTGCAAAAGTCAGGCTCAGTAGCAGCCAAAAGTTGGAGGAAAGACGTTTCATACCAGCCGTTTTTACCCAATACGGGTTCAACTCAGTCCCCTCAAGCGAGTATCGCACCGATCGCGCCGACCCTCTACCACTCAACGCTTCAGACTCACGCCAAACGGACATCCTCGTTACGATACACCATCCGCCAAGACGACCGCATGAGCGCACGCTTAAAACTTCCAGCGTGACGAGCCACCCTCTGCCTCAACCTATACCCCTCCAAAACGCCAACATTGCTGCTCAAACCGCGACACTCCAAGCCTGGAACTCGACACTTGCACCTTTTAACTCGACATTTAGAGCTTGGAACTCGGAACATCGAGCTTTTAACTCGACACTTGCACCTTTTAACTCGAAACACCGAGTCTGGAACTCAAATAATGCACTTTGGAACTCGACCTTTGCAGTTTGGAACTCGGCACACCGAGCTTAGAACTCGACACTTGCAGTTTGAAACAGGAACGATTCCTTCGGAAAGCTTCGCTAATGCACTCAAAACTAAAACGATCGCACTTGAAATAGGAATGGACTCACGCAAACCTCGGAGGTTTTAACCAGGCATTGAATCTCATAGCCATTTGGGCGGTTAAACCTCCGAGGTTTTGGCGAAATGCGTAAGCTCTCCAGGAATGATACCGATTTAAAGAATGACGGCTACAGATCAATCGTTGGGTAGGGGCAAGGCAATGCCTTGCCCCTACAGGATGTGTCGCATTTTCAATTCAAATTGGTATGACTACATTTTTGGTTGGAAGCAGGATCTTGCCTGGGCGATTACTTGGTCTCTGAAGTACGCTAGGCACAACGAGCATAGGAATGGATGCCCCCATGACCGGAGCCGAACCGTTTATCTTTGGGACGCTAAAAGGCTTTTTGGCAAGCAAAGCCGCTGAAAAAGCGCAGGAAACTATTGCCAGTGAGATCACCAAGTCTGCTTGGAGTAGCAGCGCGACGCAGGTAAAACCGGGGTCGTTTACCGATCAAATTAAGCAGAAAATCTTTGATGCGTCGGGACAATACATCAGCAGCTACGCCGATCGTCACGGCATCCTCAAAGTGCTAGGCATGACCGAGCCAGTCTGGATTGAAGACATCTATACCAGAGTGCAATTTTTAGGCAATGAGGGCATTCGGCAGTATCTCTCGCTCGAAAATCTGGAGCAGGCATACCGCGAAACGCAGCAGCGACGGTTTCAGTCCAGAGAATGCACCAAGCAAGACGGGCTAGAGGTTGCCGATCGCCAGCCCTATTTGATGGTGTTGGGGCAACCGGGAGCAGGCAAATCTACCTTTCTACGGCGCATCGGGCTAGAAGCACTGAAGCGCGATGGTTCGGGCTATCGGCACAACTGCATACCTGTCTTTTTGGAACTCAAACGATTTAACACGGGGACGGTAGACATTGAGCAGGCGATCGCGCGGGAATTCGAGACCTGTAATTTTCCTGACCCGGCACGATCGACAAAACGCTTGCTGGAAGACGGTAAACTGCTGGTGCTGCTGGATGGGCTGGATGAAGTGCCCACACAACAGATGGATCAGGCAATCACCCAGATTCAAGATTTTTGCGATCGCTACAGCCAAAATCGCTTTATTGCCTCTTGCCGTACCGCTGCCTACCGCAGTCGCTTTCGTCAGTTTGTCGATGTCATCATGGCAGACTTTGACGACGAGCAAATTCAGCAATTTATGACCAACTGGTTTCGCTCGAAAGACGATCAACAACTCGGCGTAGCACAAAAATGTTGGAATCTTTTGCAGCAACCAGGGTATGCTTCCACTCGTGAACTGGCGCAAACGCCACTATTGCTGACGTTTCTTTGTCTGGTCTTTGACGATGCCCAAACCTTCCCCAAGCAGCGGGCTATTCTCTACAAGGATGCGCTGGACGTGTTGCTCAAACGCTGGGCATCCGAGAAACGCATTCAACGCGACCCCATTTATCAAGACCTGACGCTGCCACTAGAAGAAATGATGCTGGCAGAAATTGCCTACACCGGGTTTGTGAACGATCGCCTTTTCTTTCAGAAGCGGGATGTCGTTGAGCAAATTTGTACTGTTCTCATCAACAACCTCAACGCACCCCAACATTTAGATGGCGATGCTGTATTAGACGCAATTCAAATTCAACAGGGCATTCTGGTCGAACGCGCCCGAAACGTTCTATCGTTTTCTCACCTCACGCTTCAGGAATACCTGACCGCACAACACATTGCCGACAACAACCTGGTTGCTCAATTAGTCGCTGACCATCTATGTGACCGACGCTGGCGCGAAGTCTTCTTGCTAATCGCTGGATTGATGCGCGGCGGAGCCGATGCGTTGCTGTTGCAGATGGAGACAGCCGCATCTCATTTCGTCAACACAGCCAGACTTAAGCACTTGCTGGACTGGGCTGAACAAGCGACAGCGGGTTCAGAAGGAGACTTTAAACCGGTGGCGAAGCGATCGGCAGCTATTTTTATTAGCCCTGCTTGTGCCAACAATATCCTTGCCTTGACTTCTGCTCTTTGCCCCAATCTTTACTACGGACTGGACAGTATTTCCCTGGATCTTTGTATCTTCGGTGCAGCTCTTACCCCTAATCCTAATCTCGACTTTTTCCGCGATATCATTTCCGATCTTGACCTTGCCATTAGATACAACCCTGACCTTTTACAAGATGAGGCTTTTATCTTTAATGAAGTCTTCGCTCTCTTGCGCCGTTGTGTTCGTAATCTCACTCAAGCAATTGTTCAGCTAGAAGTCTTCAATTTAGTTTACTCTGACACTTTGAGCAGCAGGCTAAACGTTTTAGAAGCCAAGCCCTTTGGAATTCCCCAATCCTGTGAAGCTCGATCCGATCTCATTGAGTCAATCCGACGCACTTGGTATCTCGCTTTGAGCCTTGATTCAGATTGGGTAGATTGGTCGGAAGCTGAAGCCGAAGCCCTCAACCATTACCTCTACGCCAACGAACTCATCGTGCGGTGCAAAGAAGCGGCAGTGCGGGTGTCGCCGCAGGTGTGGGCAGGCATTGAGGAGAGAATGTTGACAGTGAGGGATGAGGGATGAGGGATGAAAAGGGAGCTGATAGTGGCTGATTTAGCTAGAATCTTTGAGTAGCGACATTCGGAAGCTTAGCCATGACAAACCGACTAACAGCCGCGATCGCCACCATTTCTCAACTGTTAGAATCAGAGCAAGATGCGATCGCGTCTTTGATTTTGGAGAGGCTTAGCTCAACGAGTCAGAAGTCAGAGTATCAGCCGACCATCGCCAGCAATCAACTCACAGGACTATTTGCTGACGACCCGGAATTGATGGAACAGGTCATGCAGTCGATTGGACACGATCGCGACTACGATCGCCGACAGAGCCTTGGCTAGAGCACGTTTAGCCATACAATGAGAGCCGGAACAAGAAGAGCAGAATCCCTTTCGATGCACGTCATCAGCTATAAGCGCCTACGTGAGTTTGGTCAAAAGCATTCTGATTGTCGTGATGTTTTAGATGACTGGTTTAAGATTGCACTGAGGGCAAGTTGGTCTAACCTAATTGACGTTCAAGCAGTGTTTCCGCAGGCTGAAGCCGTTGGTAACTTTACAGTCTTCAACATTAAGGGCAATCGTTATCGCTTAGTCGTAAGCATTGATTATGAAGCGCAGTTAATTTATATCAAGTACGTCCTAACTCATGCGGAGTATGACAAGGAGCAGTGGAAAAATGACCCTTACTTTTAACTCCAACCGATACGGTGAGCTTTTGTCCCAGTATCAGCCGAAATTGATTCGGACTGAAGCCGAAAATGAAGAAGCACTGGCGATCGTAGAAACCTTGATGCAGCGTCCGCAGCGTAGCCCAGAAGAGAATGAACTCTTTGCCTTGCTTATCACACTGATTGAAAAGTTCGAGCAAGAGCATTATTTGCCAGGTGCAGTCTCAACACCACGTTCGCGGTTACTGTTCTTGATGGAGCAACGTCAGCTTCAGCAGGCAGATTTAATGGAGTTACTCGGTTCTGAAGACGCGATCGCAGCTATCTTCAATGGCGATCGTGAAATAAGCACCTTTCAAGCTAAGGCATTAGGAGCCTTTTTCCACGTTGAGCCAGGGTTGTTTATTTAAGTACGATCGCCCCTCTTCTCCATCACGCACTCTCATAATCTGAACGAGCGATAACATCAACAGAACATCGTTCCAGGTCAGCAGAATGAAGAGTGAGTAGCGATCGCTTCCCCATCACCCCTTAAAATCAGGGAATGAAAAAATCGCGATCGCCCGTTGAAATTCCCGCTTGCGCCTGGAGCCGTCTGATCGGCTTAGGCTGGGAAAAGCCCTATACCGTCCGTTATGTCAGTAATCTCGATGATGGTCCCTGGCACGGGATGCCGCTGGGCGGGTTTGGTGCAGGGTGCATCGGGCGATCGCACCGGGGCGACTTCAACCTCTGGCACATCGACGGTGGTGAACATATCTTCAAACCAATGCCCGCCTGTCAGTTCAGTGTGTTTGAGCAGGTGGGCGAAGAGGCTCAGGCGTTTGCACTATGCACAGAACCGCCAGAGGATGGAACGTTAGGGGCTTGGCAATGGTATCCGGCGAGTCAGGAGACTGAGGAAGGGGCAACCACAGAGACGCAGAGACGCGGAGAAAGGGAAACTCAGCACCCCACACCCCATACCCCACACCCCATACCCCACACGGGCACTTACCACGCTCTTTACCCACGCAGTTGGTTTGTTTACGAAAACGTCTTTCAGGCAGACCTAACGTGTGAGCAGTTTTCGCCGATCTGGGCGCACAACTATCAGGAAAGCAGCTACCCCGTTGCGGTCTTTCGCTGGACGGCGCATAATCCCACCGACAAGCCCATCACGCTCAGCATCATGCTGACCTGGCAGAACATGGTGGGCTGGTTCACCAATGCGCTGAAGTCACCAGAGGTGCAGTTGCGCGATGATGGTAGCCCGTTTTACAACTATCAGCCTCGTTTGGGAGAAAGCGTCGGGAACTTTAATCGCTTGATGGGCGATGAGCAGCGGCTGGGGGTGGTGATGGGAAAGGAGGCAGGGGAGGCAACCCAAACGATTTCGACATCCCATACCCCACACCCCACACCCCACACCCCACACCCCAACGAAGGCGACGGTCAATGGTCGATCGCCACCTACCTTAATCTCAATCTTTACGAGGTCTCTTACCACACGCGCTGGAATCCTGCTGGAAATGGTGCTGATTTGTGGAATACCTTTGCTCATGATGGGTCGCTGGCAGATTTGGATGATGATACGCCTGCCGTGGAGGGGGAGCAGCTTGGTGCGGCGATCGCCGTTCGTTTCACCCTACAACCAGGGCAAACACGCCATCTTCCCTTTGTGTTGACGTGGGATATGCCCGTGACGGAGTTTGCTCAGGGCATTGAGTATTTTCGGCGCTACACGGACTTTTTTGGGCGAAATGGGCAGAATGCCTGGTCGATCGCTCGTACCACACTTAAGCATCACCAAACCTGGCGCGAGAAAATTCAAGAGTGGCAGCAGCCAATTTTAGAACGAAAAGATTTACCTGACTGGTTCAAGCTAGCGTTGTTCAATGAACTGTATAACCTGACCGATGGGGGAACGTTGTGGAGTGCCGCAGACGAACGCGATCCAGTCGGTCAATTTGCCGTGCTGGAATGTATCGACTACCGCTGGTACGAAAGTCTGGATGTGCGGCTTTACGGATCTTTTGCGCTGTTGATGCTGTTTCCCAAGCTCGAAAAAGCGGTGATGCGTGCGTTTGCGAGAGCCATTCCTGCCAGCGACGATCGCACGCGGGTCATTGGCTACTATACGACGATCGGCGCTGAAAGTCCGTTAGCCGTCCGCAAAGTCGCAGGTGCCACCCCACACGATCTCGGCGCACCAAACGAACACGTCTGGGAGAAGACCAACTACACCAGCTATCAAGACTGCAACCTCTGGAAAGACCTGCCCAGCGATTTTGTCCTGCAAGTCTACCGGGATTACTTGCTCACAGGCGCAACCGATGTGGAGTTTCTCGCCGAATGTTGGGAGGCGATCGTCCAAACCCTTACCTACCTTAAAACCTTTGACCTGGATGGCGATAGCATTCCCGAAAACTCAAGCGCACCTGACCAAACCTTTGATGATTGGAAGCTTCAGGGCGTAAGTGCGTACTGTGGAGGATTGTGGATTGCGGCACTGGAAGCGGCGATCGCGATCGGGCGCGTCTTGGAGGAGGCAGAAGGCAGAAGCCAAGAGGCAGAAGGGCGGAGGAAGCAAGGGGAGGAGGGGGAGCAAGGGGATGTTAATCTTTCATCCTTTATCCTTTATCCTTCATCCTTTATCCTTCAATGCCAATCCTGGCTCGATCAATCCCGCTCTGTCTATCAAGAAAAACTCTGGAACGGGCAGTATTACCGCATTGACAGCAACAGTGGCTCGGATGTGGTGATGGCAGACCAACTGTGCGGTCAGTTCTATGCGCGGTTATTGGGGTTGCCGGATGTGGTGCCGAATGACTGTGCAAGGACGGCTTTGCAAACGGTCTATGATGCTTGTTTTGTGAAGTTCAATGAGTATCTGGCATCGGGTGCGCTCAGTGCTCAGACGTTTACTTCGGTGCAGGAAGCGAGAGCGGCTGAGGAAGGGGCAACCGCAGAGGCGCAGAGGCGCAGAGAGATAGAGAAGACTGAGTTAAATGATTCAATTCAAAACTCAAAATTCATAACTCATAACTCCCTCCCCCCTCCCCACCCGATCGGTGCTGCTAACGGTGTTCGTCCCAACGGTGCTCCTGAAAACCCAAACGCGACGCATCCTCTGGAGGTGTGGACGGGCATCAACTTTGGGCTGGCGGCGTTTCTCGCGCAGATGGGGATGACGGAGGAAGCGATGCAAATTACAGAGGCGGTGGTGCTGCAGATTTATGACAATGGGCTGCAATTCCGCACACCAGAGGCGATTACGGCGAGTGGGACGTTTCGCGCCTGCCATTACCTGCGTGCAACGGCAATTTGGGCGATTTATAGAGAACTGGCGATCGCAAACCCATTTGTGATCTCTGCAAATAGCTAAGCTGTTCTGAATCTGCGAACGTAGTTAAATTGAACGGACTTAAATTCGATGCACTAAAAGCTGAGGCTCAATAGGTAATTCAGGGAGTTAAGGGAGAAGAGTGTCCAATAAAGCACTGAGCAAGGCTTTGCCTCGTTTTTTGGTATTGTGGACAAACTCAAAGAAAGCTAAATATAGCGGCAACTTTTCC
>JAHHIE010000015.1 GCA_019358945.1 Stenomitos rutilans HA7619-LM2
CGTCCAGTTCACAGAAGATTTGCGCGATGTCGAGGCGCGATACGATGGTGTCCATAGCTGAGACCGATACTTCAAAACCAGTCTCAGCTTTTCTTGTATCAATTTCTGTTCGTCGAACTCACGTTAAAGTAGCAGCGATCGTGACCGACCGTCGTGGCGAGTTGGTAAGTAGCAATCCCTGCTCTAGGGCACGAACTCTGTGACTACTCTTCCACCGCTCACAAGGATATTTTTTGTTTGATCGCCGAGGGTTCCCGTTGCTCTGGGCCCTGCCAGATTCATTGGTGGTTGCCCCTGTTGATATCTGACATTGCCATCTGCATCAAACTTTTGGGTGCCGATATTCCAGTTCAGGCGATCGGCATTGAGTTGAGCCTGGTTCTTTTCGCCAACGCCCCGCACGTCGCCCTCCAGGTAAAGCATTTTAGACTTAAGATCAACTCGCCCCTGGTTACCGCTAAGCGTCACTTGCTGCTGGCGGTTGCTGATCGTCAAAAGCTGTTCAGAGCCAACCGTTTGCCCCTGCAGATCCCAAACCAGATCGTTGCTGGCAAGCTGAGCAGGTGGATTTGCCAGGGTGAGTTGTGCGTTTTGCTTCAGCGTAATGGTTTTAGCTTTGAGGTTTGCAATGCCTTGATTAGCGGTAGCTCGATCGGTTAGGTCTGTTTTGTTAAAGCGATCGATCTGCAACGGGCGATCGCTGGCTAACGTCTGTTGCTTAATCTGCCAAATCAACCGTTCAGACTGAAAGGCTAGAGTTGGGTTGGCGGCTTGTGCCCTCACCCCCCCCTGTAATTCCAAGCGCTGGTTGCGGGTAAACAAACGGCCTTCTTTGGCAGCTACCTTTAACTGGCGATGAGTCCCAGTGAGATTGTTACGTACAATCACGAGATCGTTGCGGGGCTGCCACTCCAACTCATCACCTTTCATCACCAGTCCATCGCGCGTATCGGTTGCCACAATTTTGCCACGCAAGAAAATTGTCTGACCATTTTGCTGGACTTCGCCCTGTTGCCCTTTCACCTGCAACACCGACTGACCATCCTGAAAGAACTCTCCTGTTGGTTGTTGCAGGCGAGCAATCTTTTTATCTTTGCTATAGCTAGCTTGCGCGGCTTTCACCTTCCACCACAGCCGCCCTTTGCTATCAAATTCCTCCAGAGTAACCGCATTAAAGGTCAGGCTATTATCAAAATCTTCAGCTTGCTTGCTATCTTGCGCGATTTTTTCGGCAGTAAGGTTGCGGTTGCCGCAAGCTGTGAGCGTACTGAGCAACCCAAAGACCACGATCGACAGCACTAAACCAGCTGTAGATAAGCTGCGACGCGTTTTCTGCAAGCGATTGCGCTGTGAGAGAAACAAAATGGACATGATGACAGTTACTGACCGCGTAAGGAACAGAGCAGAAGACTGTCCTTTAGTCTACAGCCCAATGCTTAACGTCTGAAGGTGAAGACGCTAGTCCCACCCGTTGCGTTCCAGGATTGCCACGTTACACCGAGACCATCTGACGCTTGCAAAGTGCTCTTGCGAACCAAGCATCTGCTCTAGAAGACGTTTGTTCGCTTAATCGTCTTCCGGATCGTCCATTAGTCCTACAGTAGATAAAGGGCGGTAGGTGTAACTACGTGGTGTTTTTTGGATATCTTCTTTAATGTTATCCAGGTCAATGTAGCGATCGGCCACGTTGATCAGACTGTCGCTAGTCATCGATCGCAGGCTTACCACCTCAACGCGGACGCCGCGATAGCTTACTGCATTGACCGCGTAAGCAAGATCGCCGTCGCCACTGACTAAAACAGCCGTATCGTAAGAGCCAACCAGCGACATCATGTCAACGGCGATTTCTACATCTAGATTGGCTTTTTTAGACCCATCAGGAAGCTGCACCAGATCTTTGGAGATCACCCGATAACCGTTCCGTCGCATCCAGAGCAAAAATCCCTGTTGCTTCTCATTTGTGCGATCAACTCCTGTGTAGAAAAAGGATCGCAGTAGCCGCGACCCCGCTGTGAGACGACAGAGAAGTTTGGTGTAGTCGATTTCAATGCCTAACTGAAGCGCCGCATAAAACAAATTGGACCCATCAATAAAAATGGCAACGCGGCCCCGATTTTCAAGAACTTGCTCCTGTGTAAAAACAGATTCATTATCGAAGTTATTACTTAGCATGAGTGTGTTAAGCCTCGGTTTTAAGAGTAGGACAGTTTAATTTAACGATCACAGGCTGAACGCCCAAGGTTCGTTCAGGATGAAACAGCTTCTAAAAGTTCTAAACGTTGAAAAACAGGTTGAGGATTCCCCAACGGCTGCATGGGAGGCAGTGTTCCCCAGGCCGCATGGGATGTAAACGGGGCTGTAATATTAATTAAAGCATGTTCATTAAAATCAACGGAGAAGCCTAACTGCTGATAGACAGTGGTACTGAGCTGGGGGGTGATCGGCGCTAAGAGATAGGCCGCAAGTCTGACAGATTCCAATACAGTGTACAAAATTTGTTCAACTGCCTGCTCGTGTCCTTGCTTATACAATGACCAAGGGGTTTGGTCATCGATATACTTATTGCCTGCTTTCACAAGGCTCAAAATCTCCTCACAAGCTTGGTTGAAAGCAAGTGAATTGTAGGCTTGAGCGACTCGATCGCCCAAATCATGCCCGATTATTGACAGCGTACTCTCTGCCTGCATGATATCCCTCAAAATGTTAGGGACAGAAGCACCACAGTATTTGTGCGCCATCTTCAGCGTCCGGTTGAGTAAATTCCCTAAGTCGTTTGCCAGATCTGCGTTCAATATGTTGACAAATCGCGTTTCGTTAAAATCGCCGTCACGCCCAAACTCAATTTCTTTAAGAAAATAATAGCGAACAGCATCAGAACCGTACCGCTCAACCAACGCAACGGGGTCGAGCACATTCCCCAGCGTTTTGCCCATTTTCTGGCCGTCTTTAGTTAAATGCCCATGACCAAAGACCTTTACAGGAAGGGGCAAGCCAGCAGACCACAACATTGCAGGCCAATAAACGGCGTGAAAGCGCAAAATGTCTTTGCCAATCAGATGTGTATTGATCGGCCACCAGCGGCTCAACGCGTTTTCTAATGTTGGCTCACTTTCAGGATCGAGAAGGGCTGTCACGTACCCCAGGAGCGCATCAAACCAAACGTAAATTGTATGCTTGGTGTCAAAAGGAACACGGATGCCCCAGTCCAGATTAACGCGGGAAATAGAAAAGTCTTGCAACCCCTGAGTCACAAAGCTCAGGACTTCATTGCGACGGGCTTCGGGCTGAATAAAGTTCGGTTGCTCAGCGTAAAGTGCTTCTAGCTTGCTTTGGTACTTAGACAATCGAAAAAAGTAATTCTCTTCGTTACGCCACTCGGCTTCACGGTTGGTGTGAATCGAACAGCGGTGATTATCCAGCAAATCACGTTCTTCCTTAAACTCTTCACAGGAGAGGCAATACCATCCTTGCTGTTGTCCAAGATAGATGTCGCCTTGATCCCAGACGCGCTGAAAAAACTCGTTGACAATCGCTTCGTGGCGAGGATCTGTTGTGCGAATAAAGCGATCGTAGTGAATGTCATACTGATCCCAAAGGGCTTTGAACTTCGCCGCAATTTGATCACAATGCTCTTGAGGCTTCAGCCCGCGACTCTCAGCCGTGCGCTGAATGTTTTGACCATGCTCATCAGTGCCGGTAATCATCAGCACTGCTTTGCCAGCCATCCGCTGAAAACGCGCAATTGCATCTGCTGCGATCGTGGGATACGCGCTACCTACATGGGGTAAACCATTCACATAGTAAAGCGGTGTGGTGATGGCAAATATATTGCTATTTACAGAGCTAGAATTCATGTATTTTGAACGAAAATGCTATCACAGGGAATAGCGTGGTCTTGCTATGGTCTTGACGATGTAAACATTGAATATGAGCGGTAAAGGGCTTCTAGAAAACAATGGCTTTACCAATTAAGAAAAAGATACGGAGGTGAAGAATACTGAAGTAATTGCCTTTCAACCGCTCTAAAAAAATACACCTTTTGACAATTCTAGCTACAAACGGTCTTTCAACCGCTAAGAAAAGCTTAAGTTAATCATCAGATTTACTGACCCTTTTTCTTTACGACACTTTTCTATGAATTCGTCCTTGCTATCACCAATCGTTAATAACAATATCGTTCAAGCGATCGTAGTGACTGTCTTGGCTGTAGCAACCATCGCTTTTCTAAACAGGTGTGGTATACGACGCGTAAACGCTGAACTAGGGACGCAGAGGGGCATTTCTTCTTGGCGACATCGTTGGTACATCAGCATGGGTTCACTTTTTGGCAAATCAGCTTCTCAGTGTCAGCTTCAATCTATAAACCTTCAAGCATTCATTGCAAAGCACTCACACTCATGAAGCAACTACCAACCGCAGTTACAGACAGCGTTTTGCAACTAACAGCAGTTCTTTTAGCTAGGGAGAGTCCCCAGACCCTCGATCAAACCATGTAAAGTAATATTAACACTCTGCTCTCAAGATTGCTCTTTGACATTGCCTTGCCTCATGCCTTCAGACCAACCACTCCAGCTCTCACGCCTTCTACTAACCGTTTTAGGGACTCGTCTTTATACCCACTATCAGGACCGCATCCCCCAAACTGGCCCAGTGCTGATCGTTAGCAACCACCGTAGCTTTTTAGATGCACCGCTATTGATGACTGCGCTCGATCGCTCGATCCGTTTTGCCTGTCACCACTACATGGGACAAGTGCCCCTCATGCGCGACATCGTAGAGAAAATGGGATGCTTTCCCCTCTCGTTGCCAGAACAGCGGCAGCAAACCTTTTTTGACCAGGCTGCTCAGCTTTTGCAGGCCCAGCAAGTGGTGGGGCTGTTTCCCGAAGGGGCTGAGCCGATGGTTAAGCACACGCTGCCAGCACAGGTTGGAGCGTTTCAACGGGGATTTGCCCATTTGGCGTTGCGTGCGCCAGTCCCAGATTTGGTGGTGCTTCCGGTGGCGATCGCCTCTCATACAGAGGCTGTAAATGCTGCGTTTCCATTGCGCTTGTTGAGTCTGTTTGACCCTTCAGAGCCGCTGTTCTTACAAGACGGCTGGCATCCGATGGTGATCTATCAGCGGGTCAATGTCCTAATTGGTCGCCCCTACTGGATTCGTCCGATGCATCGTGAGCACTATCAGGGTAAGCAGGCTAAAGCTCTGGTGACTGAGCTAACCCAACAATGCCATACCGAAATTTGCACGTTACTAAAGCAGGGAAGCTATTAGGTGCGCTCTATTTCGATGTCCTATCCTTCACGCCGTTCTGCCATGACTAACGTTCAAAGCCACCCCTGTTTCCTCACGCCGGAGCGGTTGCAACCAGAATTACCGTTATTTGTGTTTTTGCCAGGAATGGATGGCACGGGTCGCTTACTCAAAACTCAAACTGTAGGGCTAGAGCCAGCGTTTGATGTGCGCTGTCTGGCAATTCCGCCCGATGATTTGACTAACTGGCAGATTTTGACTGAAACGGTTTTGTCGTTGATTAATGCAGAGTTGCAGCAAGCGCCCGATCGCCCCGTGTATCTCTGTGGCGAATCGTTTGGAGGCTGTCTGGCGATGAAGATCGCCCTCGCTGCACCGCAGTTGTTCGATCGCCTGATTCTGGTCAATCCAGCTTCTTCGTTTCGTCGTAAACCGCTAATCGCGTGGGGATCACAAACGACGCGCTGGTTGCCAGAAGCTTTATATCGGCTATCGTCGATCGGCCTCATGCCGTTTCTGGCACATCTGGGACGTATGACCGACCACGATCGACAGGAATTCTATGAGGCTGTTTTGTCAGTGCCGCAAAAAACATCAATCTGGCGGCTGTCCCTGCTTAACGACTTTGATGTGACAGATGAACAACTGGTGCAACTGCGGCAGCCTGTTTTGTTGCTAGCAAGTGCGGCTGATCGCCTACTGCCTTCGCTAGCAGAAGTACACCATTTAGCGCAGTTCTTTCCTCACGCGCAAACGGTTGTGCTGCCATCAAGCGGCCATGCATGCCTATTGGAAGCAGACGTAAACCTGTACAAAATTATGCAAGCCCAGAGATTTCTGATGCAACAAAGCCAGCCCTTATTGCGATCGCGCTGAGGTGAAAGCTATAGGTATGAAAACTCCATCCCCTGGGATTAGCATTCCCCCTTAAGAAACAAGACACAGTCATGCATGAGACTGTAGCGACTGGGTCACAATTTCAAAATAAGGGCGAGTGAGGATTACCTCTTCAGCAGGTAGAGCGACTGCGATCGCGTCTTGTAAGAACCGATAAGCGGTCATGCAGTGCGCAGTCTTTTTATGTGCGAGCAAAATCGTGTCTAGCCAGGACATCATTTGTTCTTTAAAGAAGATTTCGTCATCCCGCAAAATCGACAAGGCAATATACCGCAGCACCTCAGTCATGTCATACTTGCACCGCTGACCATGTTGTTGAATTAACTCTGGATAGGTTTGTGCTAGCTTGCGAAGTGCTTGAATGACGAGCGCGTCGCCACCGTCGCGTAATTTCTGATAAGCCTGTAGTCGCACGGCATAGCTGTGTGCGTACTGTTCTAGAGGAGAAAGCTCCTGAGCGTTGAGGTAGCGTCCATCAGCCTCTAGAAAGCTTTTTTCTAGGGTGTGATTAAGAGTATGCATAGTGAGACGTGTTTGGGTATATACCGACGAGTAGGACGGTCTGGACTGGCTCTAGCAGTGCGATCGTCAGAGTAAGCGCTCCGTCAGTTGGGCAACTCTGATGGAAGCGATCGTCCTTTGGATCATTGCTTTGCTAACGTGCCCATTGCCAAAGCCAGTCGAGACAGGTCGCAGGGATTTGCAATATACCGAATTATTTCTTTACAAAAGCGCGCTAATTTACCGCAACAGACGTGTTAATGCCTGCTGTATACCTCTAGGGAAGCTTACCTGCTTCCTGTGTCAGCTTGAATGTTTCCCTAAGCACGCTCTAGAGCTGAGTGGGGATACCCACACCTACCACGTTCTGGTATCAGCGCGATAGCTTAGTAAAGAGAGAACGTAGAGTACTATCGCGGGCTAGTGCCATGAGTCAAGTTTGGAGCAAGATTGGAAAAGTGGTGGGTGCGCTGTTCTTGTACGGGGGCGGTACGGTTTCACTAGCGATCGTGACAGCGATCCTGACTAGCCATGCGACTGGCGTTGCTTTCACGTTGTTGGCGACCGCGCTGATTTTGTTTGGCTTAGCGCCTGCGTCTTTAGGTGGCTGGTTTCTGCATGCCAGTGCAAAACTTCACAGGCAGGCTATGAGAGAACGCTTTTTTCAAGTGCTTCAAGCAAATCAGGGGAGGGTGTCTGTGTTGAATTTTGCTGCGGCTGCCCGCCTGGAACCCGCGATCGCTCGTCAGCACTTAGATGCTTGGGCCAAAGAATTTTCTGCCACCTTTGACGTCAGTGAAGAAGGCAACATTTACTACATCTTCACAAAAGAACCATTTGCACTGCCTGATACTGGCAACCTGAGTACGTGGAGCCAAATACTCCGCCAATGGCTACAGTCCGCTGTTTGAAGCTTCATGGTTGATCGTGGGTGGATTATGACGTATCCCGTAGTTTTACAGTAGTAACTGGACAACACTCCGAGTAGATTCAAAAGTAATTCGTGTTAGTACTGAGATTGGCTTGGGCATACTTTCATTACTGAAATCGTCAGGGACTAGACAACTGAGTTATGCCCAACCCCTTAAATGTGGTTAGAGGACTTTAATCGGGTATGTAAGCGGTTACTAGCTCGGTTGAATTAGCACGACTGAGCCGTTTGGCTACATAAGCCTGAGCATCGCTGGTGTAATACTTTTTACTTAAACTTTTTTGAAATTCCAGTGCTCACAGTCATCACTCTGCCCCCGGCCAATGCTATGAAACCTGAACATCTTGAAAGCTTGCGCGAATGCTGCCACAGTGATGTCGCTTTTGAGCAGATGCAGCGAATCTTGCTGGCAGCAGAAGCCGAGCACCAGCAGATGGAGTTAAAAACGCTCTGCCAATCGCTGCTAAGTCAGCCGGTTCGTAGCGCTGGTGTCCCTGCAAATGTTAATCGCAATCACTATCTCAAGTCGCTTGAGGAACTCATTCTAGAGCGGACAGCGGATTTGCTCAACACAAATGGTCGGTTGCGGCAAGAAATTGTTGAGCGTAGACGCGCTGAAAAAGCGCTTCAGGAGAGTGAGCAACGCTTTCGATCGCTCATTGAAAATGCCACTGATATCATTGTGGTGCTCGATCGTAAGGGTATCTTTCGCTATTGCAGTCCCTCGGCTGCAAAGGTGCTAGGGTACACCATTCAAGATGTTGTGGGGCACAGCACGGCTGAATTTGTACATCCAGACGATATTTCGATCATTGTGGCTGTGCTGGAAAAAGCGATTGAACACCCTAAAACGAGCCAGCCTGCAATCGAATATCGGGTGCGTAACCGTAACGGTTCCTGGTGCTTTTTTGAAGCGGTTGCGACGAGCTTGCTAGATGTACCAGCCATTAACGGGGTTGTGATCAACTGTCATGATATTACCGAGCGCAAACGGGCAGAAGAGGCACTACTTATTGCTAATCGACAGACAGTCAACATCCTGGAAAGCATTACGGATGCCTTTATGTCGCTGGATCGACAGTGGTGTCTAATCTACGTTAATCAACAGGCCGCGCAGCTATGCCAGCGATCGCGCGAGGAACTCCTGGGACAAAGCCTGTGGGAGGTCTTTCCTGATATCGTCGGCTCGGTTTTTGACCAGGAATATCATAGAGCGCTAGAACAGCAGGTGCCCGTTACCTTTGAAGAGTTTCACCCCTCTTTGAACGCTTGGTTTGATGTCCGATTGTTTCCCTCTGCGGATGGGATGTCCCTCTTCTTTTTAGATGTGACGGAGCGCAAGCAGGCACAGGCCGAATTGCTGGAGATGAGTACGGCTCTCGGTAACGCGGTTGAGGGCATTGCTCGCCTGGACATCAACGGTCATTATATTGCCTTAAATCGAGCTTATGCGGCTTCTCTCGGCTATCAACAAGAAGAAATGATCGGCATGTCTTGGCAGCAGACAGTGCATCCCCATGATCTGGATGTTGTCACTGCCGCTTACCAGCAGATGATGGTTGAGGGGAAAGCCGAAGCCGAAGCGATGGGCTTACGTAAGGACGGTTCAACGTTTTACAAAGAGATGGTCATAGTTGCCGCCTATGATTGGCACGATCGTCTCATTGGTCATCATTGTTTTACGAAGGATATTACAGAGCGTAAGCAAGCAGAAGCCGACCTTTTAGAGAGTCAGGAGCGGCTTAAACTCACGCTAGAGACCACTCAAATGGGCATCTGGGATTATGAGCCAAACCGGGGAACGGTGAAATGGTCTGATAGCTGTGAACAGTTGTATGGGTTTGAACCAGGTACCTTTACTGGCACGAAGGAAGCGTTCTTTGATTGCATTCATCCAGACGATCGTGCTGCCGTCGTCCAGCACACCATTCAGCAGAGCAAGCAAGCAAGTAATTACAGCAAAGAATTTCGGATTATTCGGCGCGATGGCACTGTAGGGTGGATTTCAGAGCGCAGCCATACGTTCCACGATGAAGCAGGTAATCCAGTCCGCATGCTTGGCATCTCGATGGATACTACCGATCGCAAACGGTTTGAAGAAGCGTTGAGCCAGCAAGCAGAACGAGAACGGTTAATGGGGGCGATCGCCCAACGTATTCGCAACTCGCTCGATCTGGAAGAAACATTAAATACAACTGTTTCAGAAGTGCGGCAGTTTTTAAAGGCTGATCGAGTGGTTCTGTTTGCCTCGCAGCAAGCAAAGAGTGGGTTCATTACCGCTGAGTCTGTCGACTTGAGTTGGCTATCAATGCTGGGTCTAAAAATAGAGGGCGACTGGGTTGAGCAGCGCCATACCGAACATCGGCAAAGCAAAAATCTGATTGTTGCCAATATTCAAACCATCGACTCGCACGATGCTTTTCGGCTGTTTCTGGAGCATTGGCAGGTCAAAGCAGTTTTGGCAGTACCCATCTTTCAAGGCAATGCCATTTGGGGCGTGCTCATTGCCCATCAGTGTTTAGCGGAACGCCATTGGGAGCCGTTTGAAATTGGGTTGTTGGAGCAATTGGCAACCCAGGTGGCGATCGCAATCCAGCAGTCAGAGTTGTATCGTCAAGTTCAAAAACTCAATACAGCTTTAGAAGCCCAAGTCCACGATCGCACCGCGCAACTTCAGCAAGCATTGCGGTTTGAAGCCACGCTGAAGCGTATTACTGACTCTGTACGCGACAGTTTAGATGAAGACCGTATTCTACAAACCGCTGTGCAAGAACTGGCATCAGGGTTGGAAATTATGGGCTGCGATGCTTCCCTCTATGATCCTGATCGTCGTACCTCTACTATCTGCTACGAATACATTCTCTCGGACTTGCCCACTGCTAATGGGGTTACTGTAGAGATGGAAGAATTAGCTGAAGTCTACGACTGGCTTTTACGGGAACAGTGCTTTCAATTCTGCCGTATTCATAGCAACAATCCGCGCTTATTGAAAAAGCAATACACCATTCTGGCCTGTCCGATGGTGGATGATCAGGGCGTAATGGGTGATTTATGGCTCTTCCGTTCTTCGGGCGATGCCTTTACAAGTCAGGAGATTCGCTTAGTGCAACAAGTGGCTAACCAGTGCGCGATCGCCATCCGTCAGGCGCGACTCTACCAGGCTGCTCAGGCACAGGTTGCTGCGTTAGAAGAACTCAACCAGCTCAAAGACGACTTCCTCAGCACGGTTTCTCATGAATTGCGGACACCGATGTCTAATATGAAGATGGCGATCCACATGCTGAAAACCGTCTCGACACCAGAACGGCAAGCGCGCTACCTAAATATTTTGCAATCGGAATGTTCGCGTGAGATTGAGCTGATTAATGACTTGCTCGACTTGCAGCGCTTAGAGGCTTCGGCCTACCCCGTCTCGCTGGAGACCGTGAATTTGCACACTTGTCTGGCAACTGTTATTGAGCCGTTTTACTCACGGGCAAACGATCGTCAGCAAGCACTGACCATACACTTTCCTGCTCATCTACCCTCAATGACTACAGATAAAGCAACCTTGCAGCGGGTGGTAGCAGAGTTGCTCAATAATGCCTGCAAATATACATCACCTGGTCATGCCATCACCTTGACGGTTGACTATAAACAACCTTTAGGAGTCGAGCTAAGTGAGGCAATGGCACAAATTATTATTACTGTTGGCAACCAGGCAGAAATTCCCCTAGCTGAATTGCCACACTTGTTTGAAAAGTTCTATCGAGTTCCCAACGCTGACCCCTGGAAGCAGGGTGGAACCGGGTTAGGGTTGGCTTTAGTACAGCGTCTGATCAGCCAGCTTGAAGGAGCCATTCTCGTCGAGAGTTCCAATGGTTGGACACATTTCTCGATTCAGCTACCCCTGCCAGCGCGATCGCTCATGACAGCACTTTCTGCTTAACTTATAGCTATTTTCATTCACCACACCCGATACCCTAAACTCAACACCCGTCCTCAAAGGACTAGGCCTTAGCCAAGCAATAACCGCCGTAAACTCCAATAGCACAGTTTAGGTTGCTGGAGCGAGTATATGTGTATGCGAGCTAGACCTAATCAACTACTTGCAACAGTCCCATTTTCAGACGATCGAAGACGTGTCTTACCTGGCTCTGCTCTTCATGACTTAGCGGCGTATCGGCAATCATGGCATGCAGGAAGTAAGCTTCATCGACGCGGGTAATTCTGCCAGAACTAAAAATCCGCTCAATCACCTGGGCGATCGTTAAGGGGGTTGAGTGATTGGGCAACAGCATTAGGGCACCTCTCATATTTTATGAAGCATGGGGCAACGAAGCTGAGGACGAACGCCCCTTACTTCATTTAATCTTCATGAAACTAGTGTCTCTTAATAGCTGCTTGTTTTGCTCCACCCAACGGCGTCATCCAATCAGGTGAAACACACGCTGATTTAATCCAACTCTGACGTAGGGTGCATGGATAAGGTGATTGGTAAACGCGAAACCAGTGAAACTGGTTGCTCAGTGAACTACACCCTTTAAGCTGTGTGCAGACGGTGAGATTTTTTACTCAGTTTACGGGTCGAGGCTCGATACACTTCTTCTTGGGCAAAACAAATCGACAGACGCGTTGCGCCTACTACAACCCAGGTATACCAACGCAATTGATCAACTTCACTCAAAAGCTGATCGACAATCCAGGGTTCTGAACAGTGAATCTTCAGTGTGCTATTTTGATCAAGGTGCAGAAAGCATTTCGCCAAAGAGTCGGCAAAAAAAGAGCGAAGCCGCTCAAGGCGATGTTTTTCGAGCATGAGCGAGTCTTCAACGGTTAATTCTAGGGACATAGCTGTAATCCTCAAGCGAAGATGTCCTGATTTAACTCTATTGATAGAATTCCTTCCTACGGTAGTTCCTGGGATTTTATTGCACTCCTGCTAATGGCTGTCTACGAGGAATTACGGTTCCTCCTAAGGAGTTAAGCAATCTTTATTCTTGTACAACACGCTTTCTGGTGAAAAAATCATTGTTAAAGAGCGTCAAGCTGAGGTATGTAAGAGGTGATGGATCGGTTGTACAAATCTTCACGCTCTTACCGCTTGCGCTTCATTGGTCAGTCATGTGATGAGCAGTCGTCTCAGCGGTCTGATACGCTGCTATTAGTCTGTAAAGGATTGACATTGTGAGCCAACCACGCGTTCTTTGTCTCGGTGAAGCGTTATATGACTTCTTGGCAGATCAACCAGGAGTACCGCTTAAGCAAGTAAAATCCTGGACACCGTATCCGGGTGGTGCTCCTGCTAATGTTGCCTGCGGGTTGGCAAAGTTAGGCACCCCCACTGGTTTTGTTGGCTGCGTCGGTCAAGATGACTTGGGTACTGGGTTGGTAGAGTTGATGCAGTCGATCGGCGTCGATGTTAGTGGGATTCAGCGCCATCCTACGGCACCCACTCGCGCGGTCTATGTAGTGCGATCGCTGACAGGCGATCGCACCTTTGCAGGCTTTGGCGATCGTGATACGGCTGAGTTTGCAGATACCCATCTTCAGGCTGATCAGCTTTCGATCGCTCAGTTTGAAAGCGCTGATTTTCTGGTGTTAGGCACCTTGGAACTGGCCTACCCAGATAGTCGAGCGGCGATCGGTCGAGCCTTGCAATTAGCAAACCAGCGCTATGTCAAAATTCTGGTCGATGTCAACTGGCGACCCGTTTTTTGGGCTGATGAAGCGTCTGCTTTACCGCTCATTCACGCCGTCATTCAGCAGGCTGACTTTCTCAAGCTTTCTGAAGAAGAAGCTGAGTGGCTTTACAATACGACCGATCCTGGGGTGATTGCCCATCGTTTGGGCAGTGTTGAAGGTGTTCTGGTAACGGCTGGCGAAAAAGGCTGCGCTTACTACTTGGATGGTAACGAAGGCAGCATTCCAGCATTTAAGATTGAGGTAGAAGATACAACCGGGGCTGGTGACAGCTTTGTGGCTGGACTGTTGCATCAACTCTGTCAGCATGGGCTGAAAAGCTTAGCCGATCCTGATGTGGCTAGAAGCGTTGTTGGCTATGCCAGTGCGATGGGAGCCTTGACGACAACTCGCCGAGGCGCGATCGCCGCCCAACCCACTGCCGCTGAGGTTGAAGCCTTTCAGTATTTGCATCAGCAACCAGGATCGTTGTAGGAAAGAGAGCTTGGGGGGTTTAGAGTACAGGGTGTAGAGACAGTGAAAGCTGTATACCAAGAAGCATAGTCTACTCCATCTGTTTTCCACCTTTTGCCTTCTCCTGTCTGCCAATTCAGAACGTTCTTACTTTTGCCAACGTCTGCCATGCCAACCGAAATTGAGCGAAAATTTCTTGTTAAGGGCGATGCGTGGCGATCGTTAGCAAGCGGCGTTGCGTACTGTCAGGGATACATCACCTCGACGGTAGAACGAACCGTACGTGTGCGAGTTGTGGGGCGGCAAGGTTACTTAACCATCAAAGGAGGCACAACAGGCATCTCACGGGCGGAGTTTGAGTATTCCATTCCTGTAGAAGATGCACTGGAACTGTTAAGTACGTTGTGCGAGCCACCGCTGATTCAAAAAAAGCGATACAAAATTGCGCATGCAGGCTTGATTTGGGAGGTTGACGAGTTTGAAGGCGAGAATCAAGGCTTGATTGTAGCTGAGGTAGAACTGGGGGATGCTAATCAGGCGATCGTGCTGCCTGACTGGATCGATCGCGAGGTCTCCGACGATCCCCGCTACTTTAATGCAAATTTAGTCAAGCATCCGTTTAGTCAATGGGAAAAAGATGAGGGATGAAAGTTTTGAGTTTTAAGAAAGAGAGGTGAAAGGTGAGGGATGTGAAAAGAGTTTTGAGGTTTCTTCCCTTGCTTCCCCGCTTCCCTTGCTTCCCCGCTTCCCTTGCTTCCCCTGCTTCCCACTCCCCTTCTGCCTTCAAACATTCAGCGCCTTTCTAATTTGCATCACGATCGCGCTTGGGGATTGATCGATGTCTACTTGAATGGCATCTTCGGGTTCTTCTAAGGTGTCAAACTGGCTTTGCAAAAGGTCTGCTTTCATGTAATGCCCCTGACGCTGTTGCAAGCGCTGCTGAATGAGGGCAAACGAGCCTTTAAGATAGACTTGCTTTACCTGTTGCGATAAGCAAAGCCTTTGACGATATTCAGACTTGAGTGCAGAACAAGCAAGCACTGTATTGGTGTGAGATTGTAGCCAGCCTGCGATCGCCTGCTGTAGCGCCATTAGCCAGGGCAATCGATCGACATCGCTTAACGGTATGCCATGCCGCATTTTGTCAATATTGATGGGCGGGTGAAAGCTGTCAGCATCATAAAACGACCAGTGCAACGCTTCTGCTAACTGGGTGCCGATCGTCGTTTTGCCAGAACCAGAAACACCCATCACTAAAATAATCATTGCAACCGCTCTATTCACGTAGACGAATCGTTCATGTATGATAAGTACGGTATTCCTACTTTATTGTCGTAGATTCTGTTGGATGCCCCCTTCAATCTGGCACTGTCTAACGACGATTTATTAGTCGCTACTTTTCGCTTATGACTGCAACATCCTCTTCTACTACTCTTTTGCGCCAATGGTTGGGAGTCACCACACGGCTGCCCTGGATCTGGATTCTGCCGACAGTATACCTTTGCTTGATGCTGTTGCTACCGACGATCGCGCTCTTGCTCAAGGCCAGTACTGAAGGCCCTACCCGCTTTTGGACGATTGCGACTAGCCCGATCGCGCTCGATGCGTATCGGGTCACTTTTGGCACTGCTGTGGCAACCGCCTTGATCAACGGCATTTTTGGCTTGTTGATTGCCTGGGTGTTAGTGCGCTATGAATTCCCATTCAAGAAGATCATTGACGCAGCGGTTGATCTACCGTTTGCACTGCCAACCTCTGTGGCAGGCTTAACATTGGCCACAGTCTATAGCGAAAATGGTTGGATTGGTTCTCTGTTTGCACCGTTAGGCATCAAGCTAGCGTTTACCCAGTGGGGGGTTGCGATCGCCATGTTGCTCATTTCGCTTCCCTTTGTTGTCCGCACAGTACAGCCTGTCTTAACCGATTTAGAACGGGAAATTGAAGAAGCGGCTTGGTGTTTAGGCGCTAGCAAATTTCAAACGTTTTGGCGCGTGTTGCTGCCGCCAATTTTGCCTGCTACCCTGACGGGCATCGCGCTGGGTTTTTCGCGGGCGGTTGGCGAGTATGGCTCGGTTGTTATTGTGTCATCCAACACGCCATATAAGGATCTGATCGCACCTGTCTTGATCTTTCAACGGCTGGAGCAATACGACTACGCTGGCGCAACCGTCATTGGGGCTGTGTTGTTGGGTCTTTCGTTGGCGCTGCTCGTTTTAATCAATTTGCTGCAAGCATGGGGGCGTCGGTATGGCTAATCTTGGTCCATCACTCAAAACATCAGCTACCAGCCTATCTGTGGCTGATCAAGCGATAGAGGTCAAGCCGCGTGAGTGGTCAAAAATTGGGTTGATTACATTAGCGGTGTTGTATCTTACCCTCATTCTATTTGTCCCAGCGCTTAATGTCTTTATCCAGGCTTTTAGCAAGGGGATTGGGCCGTTTCTGTCTAACTTGACGGAACCAGCGTTCCAAAATGCGGTGAGGCTGACGTTTATCATTGCCGCGATCGCAGTGCCCGTGAACACCATCTTTGGGCTATGTGCGGCCTGGGTAATTGCGCGCCATCGCTTTAAGGGACGGGCGTTTGTCATCAGTATTTTGGACGTGCCATTTTCAGTATCCCCGGTCGTTGCAGGCTTGATGATTGTGTTGCTCTATGGGCGCAACGGTTGGTTTGGCCCCTTTTTAGATGCTCACAACATCAAGATCATTTTTGCGCTGCCCGGTATGATTCTGGCAACAGCGTTTGTCACCATTCCCTTTGTGGCGCGTGAGGTGATCCCGGTGCTGGAAGAAGTTGGCACTGACCAAGAAGAAGCGGCTCAGACGTTAGGCGCAAACAACTGGCAAATTTTTTGGCGTGTTACCTTACCCAGCATCCGATGGGGCTTGCTTTACGGGGTACTGCTGACCAACGCTAGAGCGATGGGTGAGTTTGGTGCAATTTCTGTGGTTTCTGGCAACATTGCAAGCAAAACCCAAACGCTCCCCCTCTTTGTGGAAGAGGCGTATAAGCAATACCAGACGGAAGCCGCCTACTCTGCGGCAGTACTGTTAGCGCTTCTGGCTGTTGTGACCCTCATCTTTAAGGAAATTTTGGAGCGTAAAACTCGCATCAAAGAGGTTAGAGAGGAGGCATGAATGGCAACTGGAAGCACCTCTGAAGATTCACTAGCATTGCCGCCGGATGATATTCGCTCATCTGGCAACCAAGATGACAGCCGCCCTACGCAAAAACGCTTGCGGATTCGGATTCCCAAAAACTATCACGATGAACCCGTTATTTCTCGGCTCATTTCCCATCACGGCTTGACGGTTAATATTACCGCTGCCTTACTGGGGGCGAATGCTAGAGATGATGGCTGGTTTGATCTGGAGCTTCGCGGTACTCGTGAGCAAATTCGCAGTGCTCTACTCTATTTCAACGACCTCGATTTAGAAATTTGGCGCGACGGTACGGAGACGTACAGCGATGGTTGGTAGCAGAACAGCACGATCGCCCCTTTTCCTCAAGCAGATAAAGTATCGCAGCAATAGTGTTTTTCTAAAACGGCCTCAGTAAGATGAGTGGTAGGACAGTTAAAAAAATGTCCAGTGCTGAGTGGGTAGAGCTGATTATCCTTGTACCTTGATGCAAGGATGTGAACACAAGCGGTTAACCCGAATCCTATTCCTCTTTAGAGGAGTCACAGACTAAGCACTTTGGCGATCGAGGAGAAAGCAGAACCATGAAGTGTTCGCTGGACGCAGCCCATTTGACCCCTGACAAACAAAAGCGGCTTAAGACCTTGATGGCTCTCTTGGCAAAGGCAAAAGCTTTTCAGAATGCTTCTGTCCGGGTGGTACATCACTACACCCAACAGGAATGGGAACAAGATTTCACGTTTGCATCACTCGCGTGCGGCAAACGGAGCTATATGCGGGGACGTGGGGGAAGCATTCAGCGAGGCGATCAGATTGTCTTGCAAAATGGCGCTCATACGGTTCGTTATCACGTGGATGAAATTGACTACGAACCAACGCCAGCTAGATTTTGGATCGCCCTTCTACAGCCATGCTCTGAGTTGGTTGTCGATCGTCGCTTTTGGATGCAGCCCGTTGACGAAGCGTGTCGCTCATCAATCTGAGTTTCAATTTATTGCAGGGCGGATTACTGGGAAGATGCAAGATCTGAGTTTCCACCGAAAAGAGCCTGAAGCCATCTAGATCTGTCTTTAAGCAGGCTTTAGCGTACCCGGTACTTCAGACCCGTGTTCAAGCGCTGCTCTACAACCCATCGACCCTTTAGCAGGGTGGTTACGCCATACTGTTTTCGATCGCCCAACGAGCCAGCTCGGTACGGTTGTGCAAACCCGTTTTGCCGAGCATGTTGCTGACGTGGCTTTCGATCGTCCGCTGGCTAACGTTTAATTCATCCGCGATCTCACGATTAGCCATCCCACGCGCCACAAACTGCACTACGCGTAGCTCTGTCGGCGTAAGTTCAACATCGAAGGGGACTTGAATCTTAGGCCCACTGTCGTTCCCCTTGCCGGGGCGATCGGCAATACGAGCAGCCTGCTTGAGCGACGACTCCACTTGTGCAACCAGCTCTTCGGGTTCAAACGGCTTGACCATGTAAACGTCCGCCCCCGTGTTCAGCCCTTTGACCCGATCCTGGCTCTGCCCTTTCGCTGACAAAAACAGCACAGGTACCCAACTGGTGCGAGGATCTTCTCGAACATGTTTGACTAAGGAGTATCCGTCCATCTCAGGCATCATCACATCGCAAATGATCATGTCTGGAATTTCTTGCTCTAACACTTCCAGAGCTTCTCGCCCATTCTCAGCGGTGACTACTTCATAGCCCCGAAACTCCAGGTAGTCCTTAACGAGCAGGATTAGGTTGGGATCATCGTCAATCAGCAGCAGTCGCTTATGATTGCCCACGCTGGTTTCCTTCATGCTGTGCTACTCACTATTCCTGGGTCTAGATCGTTCGTGTGGATGCTGAACGCTTAAAGCAAGTTCCTGCGCCTGCTACAGCAATGATTAGCCTGCGCAAACCAAACGGCTCTGGCATTTGAAACATTATTGTAAGCAGCATCAGGAGAATCGCTGAAATCTAAATAAATCTAAATACTGATTGAATCCTACTTGAATACCCATGTGAAACCACCACCTTAGCGTCAGATTTCACTGTGTCATTATATAGCTTCCTTGAAAATATAGCCTTATTAAGAGCACGTCTCTGGCATAAATGCAGCAGCTGATTGCAGGGTAGGAGAAGTCTGGACGCATTGATGGAAACAGTTGTCTGCAGTTAGTTTATTCTATGACTAAATTTTGGTAGCAGCAAATTTAACCGATGGGTGAAGCTGATTTGCTTAAGTGTCAGTTCATTCAATTAGTTACGCAAAGCCCATTAATGTAACGGCTGCTCATTTGTAGGGATGCTTTGCATAGGTGGTACAAGCGCGATCGTTTTTGTGATAGACGACTGATGCCACATGGCCCAACGGCTGTTGCTGTAGTAAGGAAAGCCGTCTCTCAGACTACGTTTTAGGTCTCAACTAATAGGTGCATGCTGCTGACAAAACCAAGTCGATCGCTATGAAAAGTTGAGCTACTCAGTGGTCACCTCATTGGTCGTTTCTGTGGAAAGCGGCTGTGAGGGGTCTGGTGACTGGTTAGGTGGTAGGGGATGCACTAGAAAGGCATGGCTCTGTACGACCTGGTTGGCAAGCAGATGCTCTTGAATGATCCGTTCAATCACGTCTGGTGTAACGCTGTGGTACCAAATGCCATCTGGATAGACGACCAGAATTGGCCCCTTTATACAAACGCGCAGACAGTTTGCTTTGGTGCGGAAAAGACAATGGGGGGTTTTGTCAGTGGGCCGATCGAGCTCCAGTTCTTTCAAGCGGCGCTTGAGATAGTCCCACGCTTCTAAGCCAACTTCTTTGGGGCAGCATTTGGGGTTGGTCTGGTCAGCACACAGAAAAAGGTGGCGTTGGATCTGGGGTAGCCCAAGTGCCTGTACACAGACAGAGAACGCATTGGCAGTAGACTCTGAGAGAGAAGCTTGGGTATCTTGGGCCGTCATAGACATTACTTAAGAGACAATTCGTGTGGAAACGGTAACGCTCAGTAGACAAGGGGCAATATGGTGATAGCACGCTGCCATTTGACGTTGCTAAGACGCGTTAGGTATGCATGCCGTTCTCTTTGCCTTCTCACCCGACCAGCGACCCATTCTAATCTAAAGCTTAGATGACCCATCCTGAATTTTCAGTGCATCGTTCCGACTCCAGGTCTAACAGGGCGACTCAAGGCAATCTGCTTGGCGTGCTGACAGCGGCTTTCTACGGCCTGTTTACTCTGCTGCCGAACAGCAATAGCTTGATGGTGGCGTGGCCCTGGGTGTTTATTTGGCAGATCGGCTTAGTTTGTCCTGTGCTATGGCTGCTGGGATTGCTGTGGCAGAGACGCTTACACTGGCTGGGGCATCGGCTTGATTGGCTGGTAGGGCTGTTGGTGGTGGGGGTGATCCTTTCAGCCGGGCTGGCGGCGTTTCCGATGCAAGCCCACTGGTATAGTTGGGCAACGTTTTGCTGTCTGGCAGCGCTGTATGCCTTGAGCACATGGCTGGCTGTCCCAGAGCGTCGATCGCGCCTTCTGGTTGCCCAGGGCTATTTGAGTCTCGCGTTTATTCTGGTTAGCCTTACACTGTGGAGCTATACAACACTTTTGCCTGAGCTTGCTCGCTTGCGGTCATGGCAGCAGTATGGGGTGTCGTTACCCTTCGATTTTGCGATCGTGGAGCTGCGCAATTGGGCACCGATCGGGCACCAAAATTATGTGGCGGGTTATTTAGTCCTGACACTGCCGCTTCTGCTGGGGTTGGGGCTGAGCCAAACTGGATGGCGGCGATCGCTCTGGTTTTTAGGCGTTGGTCTGGGGCTACTGGATCTGTATACCACCAGTTCGCGCGGTGGCTGGCTAGGTGTGCTGACGATGGCGATCGTCTCGTTTGGGGTGTTGCTGTGGCGAGGGCGGCTGTCCCGCCGTTGGCTGGGCGCGATCGGAGCGATCGGGCTGGTATCGCTAGTTTTGCTGGCATTGGCAAACAATCGCCTCCGGTCTTTAGCGGCAGGGCTTTTGAGTGGTCAGGCGGGAGGGGAGGTGGCGTATCGCTTAGTGACGACGACGATCGGCTGGCTTATGGGCTGGGTGCATCCATTCACAGGGATTGGCCCTGGCGGGGTGCCGCTACTATTTCAGCAGTATCGCCCGGAGTGGGCTGGGCATCAGGCCGAGTGGGCCTACCAGTTACACAGCACTCCAGCCCATCTGTGGGCAGAGTTGGGTCTCTGGTCAGTTCTGGTCAGTGTTGGGACGATCGTGTTGCTGGGCTGGTTGGCGATCGCCTGGTTACGAGACGGTGCAACCTCCAGTCACCTATCACCCATCTTTGTCGGTTGCCTGTTTAGTAGCCTGTTGGGCTACGGTGTTGTGAGTTTGACGGATTACCAGCTTGATAATGTGTGCATTAGCGGGACGCTGATTGTCCTTCTGGCTCTACTCACTGCCGAATTCCGCGATCGTCAAAGCCTCAAAGATCAGCGAACGCGCGATCGTCCGCTCGTGGAGCCAACGACCGCTGTGCCCCACCCTTTTACGCCTTTACTGCTGTACCCGCTGCCTTTTCTGCCTCTCATGGGGCTTGGTATTCTCATTGCTGCCCTGATCTGGTTGATGCCCGTTCACCGTGCCTGGCTGCTCTCCAGTCAGGGGTTTGCGGCTCTCAGTCGAGAGGACGTGCCCACCTTTGTGCAGCACCTGAAGCAGTCGCATCAACTGGCTCTCTGGGAACCGTACTATGCTTACGAATTGGGGTGGAATTTAGGAAACCTGGGCTTAAAAACCAGCGACCCAAAACAGCGGGAGCAGTTCATGGAAGAGGGTCGCTTCTGGTTGCAGCAAGGGATTCAGAGTTCGCCCAGTCAAGAATTTGGCTATACCAGTCTGGGATGGCTTTTGCTCGATCGCCAGCCGAAAGCTGCTAGCCGCGCGTTTGCTCAGTCTGCCAGATTGGTGTCGGCTAAGCGAGGTCTTTTTTATGGGTTGGGCTTAAGCCTTTTGGCACAGAGAAAACTGGATCTGGCAATAGCCGCGATGACGCTAGAGGCTCTTCGTGATCCCCTCTTGATCACCAGCCCAATCTGGCAGGTGGCAGCCCTGAAACCACTTTACAAACCAGTCACTCAACGGCTCGAAACCGAATTAACATCCTTACTCACAACGGCTACGGCGAACCCCTTAGCAGCGCAGTTGCATCAAATTCGGGGTGGGTTGCGCTGGTGGCAGGGCGACGTCACAGGCGCACGGCTTGATCTCGCAACGGCTGGTACTGCGTTCAGTCAACGGGTGCTTGATTTAGCGGAGGGCAAATCCGTACCATCGCCCCTGATGACTGATTGGGGGCTAAAAGGGGCAACTACCAGCCGCAGTGGGGCGCGGGCGATCGCGGCCTGGCTTGATCCAGCCAATCGTGAGGTGTTGCTCCAGCAAGCATGGATTTTTGCCACGCACACCGATCCTCCTACAAATCTGATGCCTCAGCTTGTGGCTACGATGGCAAGCTCAGCTACGTTTGACCAATGGCTTAAACAAAATGCCCCCAACCAAACGTATCGGCGTGAACGAGCAGGCTTTGGCGTACTCAGTCGCCATATCGACGGGTCGATTCCCGTGGATTTTATGACAGTGGTGGATAACCTTCCCATCGCTCAATTTTGTCAAGATCTGATAGTGTCGTTTGACTATGCTCCAGAGCTAGATAGGGCGCTACAAGCCAAGCGAGATGCGCTGCTGCAAGAGGTCTTGAAGTCGTAAGTTTAGGGGCCGATCACTGAAGCAGTTGTTGGTTGTGGTTGTTAGTTTTTAGCAGAAAACTGACCGCTGACCGCTAATCACTTATCTTCACATAATGATGTAAGCTGCTACAACTCGAAGTCTATTTCATGGTGGATGCGGCTTCTCTTTGTATGCGCTGGAACTATTCCTGGCGCTATTGGGTCAGTGGGAGGAGATTGGGAGACCGCGCTCGCATGCTTTTGTACTGGTTGAAGCGAGACCCGATCGCGCGGGTGCACGCCTGTCATTACCACCTCGATCGGGCTGTTGTCTTGATATGATTGCCTCAACCCTTGAAGCGCTACAATCACCGTTTTGAAGGCCGATCGTAACTGTACTAAAGGTGCGATTCATCAACGCAGAAGAGGCATTTTGCACAGCCGTTCTCGATCAAAAGCGCCATGATTGCTACTATTGTGCTGATTTTACAAATCGCACTAGATGCATCAGAATGGGTAGGCAATTAAGCGCTGTAGAGTGTAGTCGTCTCGCTGTTCACCTGGATAAAGATCTGAATCCATTTATCCTTAACTTTTTTGCCGTTTTAGTGCCAGGAGCAGTCATGAAATCATTGGTTCGCTGGAGTGCAACCGCTGGGTTAGTTGGAAGCGCTCTGATAGGGTCGTTTCTAGCAGGCACCCTGCAAGTCCTTGCTATTCCTCAAGAGCAAATTATCCAAAAGCTTCGCCCCGTGCCTGTTTTTACAATCGCCAACGCGCAGGGTGCTCCACTGGTGGCGTCTCCTCCGACTGGACAGAAAGGGCGAGCAGTGGCGGGTGTCTTCATCAGCCAGAAAGATGCTCAAGATTTTCTTAACAACCTCAAAACCAAAAACCCCGACCTTGCTAAAAATGTGAAGGTTGTGCCCGTTTCACTGGCAGAGGTGTATCAGCTCAATCAAACCAACAAAGGGAAGCCAGAACAGCTTGATTTTGCCTACGTTCCTTCCAAGCAGCAGGTTGATACGGCTGTGGCGCTGTTGAAGCAGCAGGGTGGACAGCAACCTCAGCAATTCAACGGTACGCCGCTCTTTGTGGCTCGTGGTGGTAAAGAGAAAGGCTACCTGACGATTCAGCAGGATGGCAAGTCGATCATTCCAATGTTCTTCAACAAGGAAGAATTGCAGGGGTTGCTCGATCGCTTTAAGCAGCAACAGCCTGACATGTCCAGTAGTGTCGAAATCCAGGTGCTTAATCTAGAAGGGCTGATGGAGATCTTACGCACCAAGAATGATCCTCAATTGGATCAGATTGTGCTGGTGCCCCCGCAACAGTCGATCGAGTTTGTGAAGTCCATCTCGCCTCAGCAAGGTGCGCCTGCTACGAACAAGCCTGCTGCCGCTCCTGCGCCTAAGAAGTAAGCCTGCGGAGTGATGGGTGAACTCTAAAGACGATTTAGACAGCCTCTCGTCTCCATTAAGGGGGCGAGAGGTTTGTGTCTCTGGGCAAGCACTCTGGCAATGGCGAACGGCAGCGTGTCAACAGGCGATCGCCGCTCAGGTTCCGGTAGAGGAAGTGGATTGGCTGCTGCAAGATCTGGCTGGGCTTGATCGCCTGTCGCTGCGATTAGAAACCTTTAAAGATAGAGACGTGATCTGGCTGGCGCGATCGCTGTCAGACTTAACGCTCCTTTGGCAGCGGCGGCTTCAAGAGCGAGTACCTGTGCAGTATTTGACTGGAGTGGCTCCCTGGCGTCATTTTGCGCTAAACGTTTCGCCAGCCGTCCTGATTCCGCGCCCGGAGACAGAATCCCTCATTGATCTTGCGATCGCGGCGGCATGTCCGACACCCGATCCCCCTTACCCAGCACCCCTTACCTACAGCCAATGGGCCGATTTAGGTACGGGCAGCGGAGCGATCGCCATTGGTCTGGCAATGGCTTTTCCGGCAGCGACGGTGCATGCAGTGGATCGAAGTGCTGCCGCGTTGGCGATTGCTCGCGCTAATGCTCAGCAACTCAAGCTGACCGATCGCATTCAGTTTTATGAAGGCTCCTGGCTGCAACCGCTGGCAACTCTCAAAGGTCAGCTCAGCGGCGTAGTTTCCAATCCGCCCTATATTCCCACCGCGATGATACCCACCTTACAGCCAGAGGTGGCCCAGCACGAACCTCACTTAGCGCTGGATGGTGGTGCCGATGGGTTGAATTGCATCAGACATCTGGTAGCAACCGCTCCTGATTACTTGCAACCCGGAGGAGTTTGGCTCATAGAAATGATGGCAGGGCAAGCAAGTACCGTAGCGGCCTTACTTCAAGAGCAGGGAAGCTACTGCCAGATTCAGATTTATCCCGATTTGGCAGGCATTGATCGCTTTGCCCTAGCCTACCGTCGCTAAGCGATCGATCACACGCAGATTTAACAGACTTCATCAATTACTCTGCTGCAACGCATTAGCGCGATCGATCGCCTCTTTTTGCTGCGCCTCTTTACCCTGCGTTTGGTAATACCTTGCGGCAGTCTGAAAACTGTTGATTGCCGCAGTCCGATTGTTGAGTGCTTGCTGCGCTAGCCCAAGATTGTAATGAGCATCCGCATACTCTGGCTGTAACCGAATTGCCCGGTTGTAGTCGCTAATGGCGTCTCTGGTTCGGGTCTGGGTAAACTGTGCATTGCCTCGATTGTTATAAGCTCCAGCTTGAACGGAGCGGGGGGGGTTAAGCGAAAGCGCCTGTTTGTAATCCTGCATTGCACCGTCATAGTCTCCTTTTTTAGACCGCGCATTGGCAAGGTTAATGTGTGCTTGGGCGAGATTTCCGTTCAGCGCCACGGCTTGGTTCCCTTCTTCCAACGCTTTATCGTAATTCTGGCGATCGTAGTAGGCGTAGCTAAGGTTACTGTGTAGCATGGCCGTCTGGGCAGCAGACTGGGGGGTAAGCTTCAGCGCTTGTTCGTAGTCTCGAATGGCAGCGCTCGTATCGCCTAATCGATGGTAGGCAACCCCGCGATTGGTGTAGGCTGATACGTCATTCGGGTTTTTCTCGATCGCATGAGTGTAGTCGGCGATAGCCGCTTTGTTGTCACCACTCTGCGCTTTTTTAAGCCCTTGAGCATTAAGCTGTTGGGCTGCGGTTGCATCAACAGGCGTTTGTTGCCCAAACTTAAACCAGTTGGAGCGATTGGAGAACGGCATAATGGCTGCTAGAATGCCCAGAATCGCTGCAAGCAAGATGGCTGGAACAATCAGCGCTTGATAATTAGACGTAGAGCGTCGAATTCTATCCATAAAATTTGGGTTAGCGTTCGGCAAGGTCGGCGATGGAGCTTCTTGTACAGTGACTGGGCTGGGTGGAGACACTGGGGGCGGCAAAGGCTCTGGCGGGATAGGATTTGGCTCGTTTAGATTGAACAACCGTTGCATGACGGCTTCTTTGGCACGCGAGTCATCTGGCGGAAGTGAAGCAGCGGTCTCTGCTGAAGGTATCTCGGATGGGGGTAAGGTCGGTTGGGGGCTGAATCGGTTTCCTTCTGGCGCTTGCACAGGGTTGGGTTGACTGTCAGGCTCAGCGCTGGAGGGTGCGACTGCTTCTACCTCTGGCTCTGAGTTGTTGCCATCACCGTCCGTTACAAATTGCTGTGCCCGAGTCATCAATTGGGCTTCAAGCGCCTGCACGTCCTCATCTTCTAAGTGTAGTGTCTGTTGCAAGCGGTGGAGCATCGCACGATCGCGCTCATGGAGTGGAAGCTGGCGCTGCATGGCTCTCAGCAAAACCTGTTGATAGTGTGCCAGATGCCCCTGATATTGGGTTTGCTGGTGCTGCTGAAGGGCAAGTGAGGGAGCGATCGTAATCATCGCGACATCCTGATCTCTTAGATAAAGAGCTTGCTGTAGCTGCTTCCATATCTGGCGGCACTGATCAAGCGGGACATCGGACGATCGAGCGCTTTCTGCCACAGTTTCCCGATAAATCGCCATGCGCTGCTGATACTCCTGCTGCGGGCGCAACACCTGCGCTTCTAACTCAGCCGCCTCTCGTGGTGAAAGCCCCAAACTGTGCCGCATATCGTTTAGTAGCGATCGCCCCTCCAGCATCGGCGTTCCTACTGCATCGGTGTCGATTGTTGCAGTCTCAAGCACTTTACGGTAGTGCAGCCGTGGGTGCCCCTGAGACACTTCTAGTAATGGCATGTTAGCCATTTCGTCGCTGCCAGCCAGGTGGGTTTCCAGTGCTGGTGCTGCAACATGCAGCTTCTGCGATGCATAGTTGTGCAGAGCCGCCGCCGTAAGTGACCCCGTATCCTCCCTATCTGCCGCACCGCTCTCAATCCCTTCTGCGAAATAGCGGATGTACGTCCACGCATCAAGCGCGGCTGTTAAGGCTGTTTGGGTTCTATTCGCTGCCGCTAAAACCACCCGTCCTGTACCCTCCAGGGATGCAGCTAACGTGTTGGCAGAGGCAGCCACAATGGGTTGATCCAGTGCTTGCTGACAGTAGCTGTTTACAATTACAACTTGCTGTTTAGCGGGGCTACTATCCATCGCTTCCTGGATGGCGATCGCGGGGATGAGTTGTGCTTTGACCAGCGTACCTTGCGCTGGCAGCGTTGTACTGGGAGTGGCAAAATACAGCCTGCCATCGGTGTCTTGCAAGGTATAACCGCAAAAGAGAAACACAAGTTGGTCATCGCTGATTCGCTGCTTAAAGAACAGCTCAAGGGTTTCCTGCATCTCTTGCAGAGGGCGATCGCACAGGCTCATCACTGACTCAAACTGAAATTGCGGCTGTTTTAGCACGCGCCTCATTACTTCCACATCTTTTTGAGCACTCGGTAGTGGGGCTAACCCCATTGGATACCGACTCACCCCCATCAGTAGCGCTACCCTGGACATCTAATCGCTTCTAAGACTCCCTCTGCACCAGTGAATTGTTGAGTGGATAAGTTTTGGCTCATGACTTACCCTAAATTGCCTGCAAAATACGCGGTTTTATCCGCCTGATATGCTGTTCAGAGCACACCAACAGAATCTATGTAAGGATACTGAATCCTTTGCCAAATGAAACATTAATTACAAGCTGTCGCGATGCCATAGCCCTTATCGGGCGGCGATCGACGTGTTTCGGTGATGTGACGGATCGAGATGCCCAATCCTAACCGTTAAACTCAAGAGCGTTGGACGCTTGGGACTTTATCTGCCTGGCATGGCAGAGTGCTACGGCAAGACGAGCATAAGCGGCTGGTACAACGCTGGCCTCTGCGCCATGCGTGTTTTTTGTGCTGGTGCACCTCCGTAAGCTGCCTTTCAGCACGCAGGACAAGGAATCCCGCCAAAAGCTAGATTAAACATTAGCGGCCTTTGTTGAAGTCATTTTGCTGTTCTAATGCTCGATTTTGCATTCATGTTCATTCCAAGCTCGATGCGATCGCACCCATGCTGCTAGAAATTGCCGCTACATTGCTGCTAGGTGGCCTGTGCTTTCGATGGGGTATGCGCTTTGGTACACTGCTGCTGCGCAAAGGGTCAACTGCTAATGATTTATTCAAAGGTAAAACCTCCCTTTCGCTGTTGTTTCTGGGGCTTTATATTGGGCTGATTCTCTTGGCGCTCAATGTCCCTCAAATGCAGTTTTTGCCTTTAGAGTGGCGTGTATCTGGCATGCGCATCACCTGGACTATTATGCGTGCTGTACTACTGGGGTTTTGCGGACTGGCATACGTCATCAGTTGGCAGACGGCACGGCTACAAGTATTTGCGGTGGTATTGATTGGCGTACTGGGCGTTACTGGGTTCAGTGCTGCCGAAGCCTATTTCCTCTCGCCGATTTATACCTGGCTGCACAACAATCTACAGCCAAACGGGGTGTATAAGCAGACATCAATGAGTAGTTGCGCCCCTTCAGCGCTGGCGACCGTTTTACGGCGCTGGCAGATCGATGCCACAGAGTCGGGCGTTGCACGGTTGGCAGGCACCAGTCGCTTGGGCACATCGATGCCACAACTCATTATGGCTGCTCACGAACTGGGAATGGATGGGACTGAACTCTCGCCAACCTGGGAGCAAATGCAACGCATTAACCGTCCTGGTGTGTTGGGTGTTTGGCTTATTGATGGTGAACGCAAACTGCCTCATGCGGTTGCCCTGTTAGCCATGAATAGTGAACAGGTGGCGATCGGTGATCCTGCACGAGGCAAAATTTATGCCCTAGATCAAGCCCAGTTTGCAACGATTTGGCGACAGCAGTATGTACCGATTTTTCGAGCCAGCGATCGCGCGTTGCCTCCAGCCCAAGCCGCTGATTATCTACAGCGTTTGGGTTATCTCAGCCAGCCCTCTCAAGATCTCAGTCAAGCAATCCGCCGCTTTCAGGCAGCAGTTGGTATTCCAACTACAGGCGAGCTGGATGTACAAACCGTGCTGCTCTTAACGGGGCCGTTTCTAGAGAAGGTGCCGACGCTAACGCCGCAACGGTCTCCTTGAGTGTGTGAAAAATTAAAAAATATGAGCCTATATCAGCTTTGAGCTTTGAATGTGAGCGTTTGTAGCGATCGTCACTTTAAGTAGAGCAAGGGACTTAAGCTCTCTGATGATCTCACTCCCTCAACTTTGTCCTGTCAATTGCCGTGCCTGTCAGGAACTCGGCAAGAATGTCATACAAGGCTCCAATGCATCAATCTCTCTTAAGCGTGAGTCTAAGCTTAACAATTGAAGTTATACATAAGTCTTATACAAACAACTTCTTAAATACTGCAATTTACGCAATCATTTTTCAGCCATGAATTTAATGACTAAGACACCATCTCAAGGACAATCAGAGACCTGCTCTGAGTACATTCTTGTTGTTGACGATATGGCAGATAACTGCTTCTTGCTGAAGGCGATTTTAGAAGCAGAAGGGTACACTGTTGACGTCGCTAATAACGGCAAAGCGGCGTTAGCTAAAGCAGAAGCACTGCCCCCAGCGTTGATGTTGCTTGATGTGATGATGCCCGATATGAGTGGTTATGAGGTAACCCAGCACATTCGACAGAGTATCAAGCTTGCCGATTTGCCGATCGTACTAATCACAGCTCACGATCAGGAGATTGCCATGATGGGTCAGGCGGCTGGAGCAACGAGCTTTATCCGTAAGCCCTTCGATTTTGATGAATTGATTCGGCAAGTACGGACGCATGCAACTTAGGAACGAAAATTAATTAAATAGGACTTACGCAAAAGCGGTCATCTTTCGCCCCCTATCCCCCAATTTTGGGGGAACAGAGCCAACTAAAGCCCCCAGCATTGGGGGTTTGGGGGCAAGTGCGTAAGTCCTATTAAAGTGTGATCTTGAGGTACGGGCGCACGGCCGTGCGCCCCCTACAGAACATCTCACTTGTCGAAGTTATTTAATCCGCAATCCTTAGGTAATTGCTTAGCGCTGCTGATTCTAGAAAAAGCAGTTACAAGAGGCGTGAAACCGAATTTTATGCCTCTTTATTTTCAGTTACGCCAATTTTTTCAGTACGCTGTTTTCTAAACAAATAGACATCATTGCGTTGATAAGTAAGCTGAAAGCTCGGTCCTTTCTGAAGTTGGCTGAGCAGACGATCGACGCAACTTTGAGAGCAACTGCTTCCTGGGTGGAGAGTATCTACCAAGATCGCGCCAAACTCTTCTAAGGTAGTTGGATCAAGCTGATCTGAAAGCAAACGAATGCTTGAACGATGGGTTAAATGGGGGGCTATCTGATGATTTGTCAGTACACTATCTGTTGGTTGAATTTGCGCGATCGCCTCTCGCGTTGCTTGCCAGGTATCAAGTTTGGTTAAATAGAAACCACCAAAAAAACTAAACTTAGCCAAAGCAAAAAAGCCAATTATTGACCATAAAACGATGCCTCGCTGGCTCCGAATCCAGGTTTTATTCGCTGCTAAAGAAGCAATTACTGTTAGCAGAATAAAAGGCAAGATCGGTACAGAATACTGATGAACGAGATCTTTTTGTGGCTGATTTGGGGTAAGTAAGTTCATCGCCAGTTGGGGAGCTGTTGCCAACAAGGGCGCAAGCTGTTGTGGTGAAAGTCCCCAAAAGACGGGAAGAAAAAGTAGGCAAAGATATTCCAAATTTGGTAGCGTAAAGAGATATTTAAGCACTAAGCTGGGTTGAAAAATGAGGTTTTTGACAATGTTTAAAACAGAACTCCCCAAGCCTGCGTAGCGAGTAACGGCCTCAACTCCAAGTGGCCTGAAGTGCGGAATAACGATCTGAATGGCAACGAAAAACCACACGCTTCCTAATACCAGCGCGATCGCTCCACACAGCCGTTTCTTCTCCACCAGCAACAGCCATAGCCCCATTGCTGCGACTGTCAGTGAGAGTGCATCCCGACAGCCCAAGATAAAAATAATGCCTAATGTAAACCACAGAGGGCGATTTTGGCGGGCCGCTAAAACGACGGCTAAAAAGACAGGCAGCGCCATCACTTCAGGGTGAAAATCAAACAGGTTGATGTTGAACACTAAGGGATAGAGAAGATAAGCCACTGTGGTCGCTACCGCTTGACCTGCTTTTACTCCGGCTTCTTGGGCAAGCTGCCATGCAGGGACTACTCCGATCGCTAGTGCGATCGCCTGAAGCGCAAAGAGCCAAAAAACGCTGGGGTAAAGCTTATATAACGGGGCTAAAAAATAGAGAATCCAGTCTGCATGTCCACCTAGAAAATGAAAGCCCCAAAAGGACACGATCGGCGGCTGTCCCTGGCTAATTAAGTACAGTGCTTGGTCAAAATAGCCTAAGTCAAATGCGGCCGATTGAAACAGCAGGTGACGGGCACTGCTCGCCAGAAAGAGAATTGTAGCGCTAACAATGACGAGCCAAGCGATCGTCTTGGCATGCAGAGTTGCGCGATCGTGGGTCGATCCTGGCGGGCTAAACGGCTGCTCCATAGAATTTCAGGTTCGGTCACGAACGAAAGCAATCTAGCAATCTTAAAGCATGCATGGGCAGACTCAAACGGCTGACGATCGCTAGCACCTAACCGCTTATGGCCTTTACCCAAAACTGATTGAGAGTCAGGAACTTGCTTCAGCTTGGCTAGCCAGCTGGTTTAGCGGTTGGTTTGGGGTTAACAACTGGCTGTGCTGGCGTGGTTTTTGCCTGTGGTGTCGTGCGAACGGTTGGTTTGCTCGGTAAGGGCTGTGGCACTGACTGAGAAGCCCGTGGAGAAGGCTTTGCAGGTGCAGCAAGGGGCGTTGATGATGGAGTTACTGTTGGTGAAGCGGTGGGGGCAGTGGGTGAGGTTGTCGGAGTAGCTACAGGGCTAGCCACTGGCGGCTGTCGTTCGCCCAAAATGCTGGCATTGCCTGTATCAAAAACGCCCGCAACGCAAGCAATCATCAGCGTTGCGAGAGTGCCTATAAACAAAGCTTTCCAGCCGAGTTCCGAAATATCTTTGCGACGAGAGGGAATGAGGGCGATCGTGCCGCCTACAAAAATGCCAACCGACGCTAAGTGGGCAAAGCCTGACAGTGCGTAACTAACGATCAGGACGGCACGATCGCTGATGACTCGCTCAGCCGCAGGTAAGGCTGCTGCGGCTGCTAGTGCCTGGTAGGGCGGAATCGCAGTTTCAAACAGCCTGCGTCCAATAATGACGGATGACTCCCACAATTCTTGCCACCCCAGAGAAACGCCTGTGAGCGCTGTCAACGGCAAGAATAATGCGCCCAAAATGTTGGCTAACGTCACGACTTTAAAGACATCACCAACGGGACTGGGCAACCCTGCTAACCAGCCGAAAAATTGGTTGATTAGGGAAACAAGTCCGAGGATTAGAATCAGCACGGCGGCGATCGCGACAGCCATTTTGACTCCATCCAGCGCGCCGACGATTGCGGCATCTAAAGGACTGACGCGCTCGATCGGTTCGCCGCCAACGGTTTCTTGAGGCACTGTTTCCTGGGATAAGGCTGGCAACTCATTATCCTCGTCATCCGTTTGAATGCGAGTGCGAGGAAAATTACCCGCATCAGCAGCAACGTCGGTAGATTCTGTCACCGTATCGCGCACCTTCGTCTGCTTCTCCTCTATTGGAATGCCGCCTGCGGTTAAAGGAACTTCCGTTTCTGGCACCAAAATTTTTGACAGCACAAAGCAGGCAGGGATCGCAATAATCGATGCTGACACTAAATGCCCCAGAATGTTAGGAAAGACAGGCTTTAAGAAGCTGACGTAGATCGCTAACGTAGAGGATGCTGCGGTACCAAAGCAGCAGGCAAGAATGGCACACAGTTCGCTGCGGGTCATTCTTGCCAGAAACGGCTTCACCACGATCGCCGCCTCAATCCCGACAAAAATGTTGGCAGCCCCACTCAGTGCTTCTGCACCGCTCAGCCGCATCGTGGCATAAAAAACTTTGGCAAAGACATTGGTGATCACTTGGATCACACCAATGTTGTAGAGCAACGCCATCAGACCAGAAAAGAAAATGACGGTTGGCAGCGCTCGAAAGGCAAAAATATAGCCTAAATTTACATCAGGCGGCGTTCCTGGTACGGGCACAATGTTTCTGCCAAACACAAACCGCGCTCCGGTATCAGCCGCATCAAACACGCTGTTCAGCAAATTACTGAAGACTTGGAGCGCATCACGCGTTCCTGGCAGGATAAACACGCATGCCCCCAACACAAGCTGAAGCAGAATGCCTGCAATTACTACACGCCAGGGAAAGACCTTTAAGCTGCGATTCTCTGAAAAGAGCCACGCAATAAAGCACAAGCCAAAGATGCCGAGAAACGAAATGATGTTGAGAAGCGGCATGGGTTAAATGTTCCTTCTGAACGCAGTGTCAGCAATCTCGCTCGTGTCAGGTCGTGTCGTGAGGTGCAGTGTCTTAATCACGCCCTCTAGCAGTTGAAGACTACGATCGCCCAAACTATTACACCTTGAAAAGTTACGAACGAAACTGTGACTTCAGTGAAACCATACCCAAAGTAGACGACTTCGGCGCATTTTTTGCTGTGACACTGTAGTTATTTCTCAAAACTTATCGGAGTGGCACTGAGCGGCTGAGAATGAAGATTCAAATACTCGATCGCCCTTTGTCTCTTGAGGCACGGATTCTACCCATTAGTCACTGGGCAGGTTGGGGGTTAAAAGGTTGATAATAGAGGCAATAGTCCTCCTTATGTGTTTGCATGGAAGCGTTTGAGCTAACTCCTCCCGATTGGACTAAACCTGCCGTTCACGCCGCAGAGTTCTGCTGTCCTGCTTGTCGATCGTCTAACAAAGACGCGAAACGAGCTTGGGTTAACCGTCGATCTCCCGTTTACACCGAAGATCACCGCCGCAAATGGCAAGAGTTTTATGAATGCCAATGCGCTAAGGTCTGGTGGGCCTGGAGCAGCGATCGTCCTCCCTCCGACCTTGCCGATAAAGAACGGGAAATTCCCCCACCCCGGTTTTTCAATCCGTTTGATGATTTGTAGCGATCGTAGTGCTACTTGCGCTGTGAGCAGACCATTGCTTTTGGGCAGAGCGTACTTGTACGTGCAGGCTGTTTCGCTCCCAAAACACGCCATCTGTGTATCCCTGAATGCTTGAATCAGCGTCTGCTAAGGCAAGGCGTTTTTCAGCCAAACAGCAGTACAATTCATCCACTTCGACGCCGATGTAGTGCCTACCGAGCTTTTTGGCAACGACAGAGGTAGTGCCTGACCCCAAGAAGGGATCAAACACAACATCGCCAGCGTTAGAACTGGCGAGTATGATTTTTGCCACCAGTTTTTCTGGCTTTTGAGTGGGATGATCTGTGTTTTCTGGCATTGACCAGAAGGGAATTGTTACATCTGTCCACAGGTTAGAGGGATGGGTCAAACGCACGTTGCCTGCTTCTGTAAAGTTCCAATCTTTAGGATTACCGTTAACCGTATAGGGAGCCATCACCTTACGCCTGAGTTTAACGGCATCGACATTGAAGGTATAAGCATCAGAAACGGTGCAAAACCAGATATCCTCAGAGGCATTTTTCCAGTTTTTAGCGGCTCCACGACCTTTTTCGCGTTCCCAGGTGATGCGATTACGTACCTGAAAGCGATGCTTGATGACATCAAAAACGGCTGGCGACGATTGCCAATCGGAGCAAAGGTAGATAGAAGCTGTTGCTTTCAGGATCGGTTGTAACGTCGTTAAATATGTATCAAGCCATTCTGCATACACATCCAAAGCCTGTCGTTTAAAGGTGCGATCGTTAAACGTTTTGGTTAAGTTATACGGTGGATCAATAAACAATAAATCAACGGATTGCTTCGGTGACCACTGTAAAAGGGTGAGTACGTCTTGATGAATTGTTTGATTAAGAATGTCTGCCAGTTCAACGGGCTGCTGCACTTGCAAAAGCTTTTGTTTATAGAACGATCGCTCTTCTTCGCTCAAGGTAATCGTTCGATTGCGGGGGGCACGCGCTTTGTCTGGCAACATGGTTATACCAGTTCTCAGTTTTGAGTGTTGAGTGTTGAGTTACAGAAGCTCTGTGCCATCACTCTTTGAGGTTCTTGATCTGTAGCCCAATTAAGTGTAGATGGTATTACAGGTGAGACTGACTATGCCATGAGTGGATGAGTGACCCCTTTAGTTCGCCTAAGTCTTACTGCCACAGCATCTCAGCTACGTTAACTCAGCCTTACGTCTTTGACTGACAAACTTTGCGCGATCGACCTTGCGCGATCGGAATCGTTGTAGATAGTCTAGCCGCTGAAAGCTTGACGACTAAACTGGTAGGGCAATGAAGGGTAAGGAAAATGCCCAAGAAGATTCGGGAGTTGAAAGGTCTGTTGCTAAAAACTGGCTTTCTTTGTGAACCGGGCAAAGGCAGCCATACAAAATGGTTCCACCCTCTACTAACCGGGAAGGTTGTACTATCGGGTAAGGACGGAGCAGATGCAAAGCTTTATCAATGAGACGTTCGCAGCTCAAGAAGTCCTGGAACGTCTCATTGAATCAGCCTTGAAAAATGGTGAGTCCCTACCAATGAGACGTTCGCAGCTCAAGAAGTCCTGGAACGTCTCATTGAATCAGCCTTGAAAAATGGTGAGTCCCTACCAGAGCCTCGACTCTTTGATAAGACACTACAGGTTGCCTAAATGGGGAGTCGTTACGATGGGTATTGACGAATTACTCAAAGAAAAGCGCGGGGAAATTATTGCCATTGCCGCTAAGCACGGTGCATTCAATGTGCGTGTATTTGGCTCTGTGGCACGCGGAGAGGCGATCCCTGGGAGCGATGTTTTCTCATTGACTACTCCAGCGAACATCGCAGTCCCTGGTTTCCCGTGGGTCTCACTCGTGATTTGGAAGACTTGCTGGGACGCAAAGTGGATATTGCAACCGTAGAAGGCTTGAAAGACCGCATTCGGGCGCGAGTGCTGAGTGAAGCTGTTCCCCTATGAGAAGCGATACGGAACGTTTACACGATATTGTAGAAGCGATCGTAGGGATCGATCGCTTTGCTAGGGTTACTGCCCTGGACTAATACCGTCTTTGGCTTGATGCCTATTTCGCTAATTCTGAGCATTGAGTTCAAAGTATGGCAACTCAATGCTCAGGGAATTTTTTCCAAAAACATTCTTAAGGATTTCTGCTTTTGGCATAGGGCGATCGCTCTACGTTGAAGTATGAGACGTTTTCTGAGCCGTACTTAAGCTGCTAATGCCGCCATACTGCATCCGTTGATAAACCCCCTGCGTAGGAGCCAACCAGACCTTCCCTGTTCCCCGGAACGTCTGAAGCAAAGCCTCACCACTGGTCAATGTTCCAAACAGACTCTTCGTCGATTTCTCCACCGTAAACTCAATATTGCCTGTTCGCATCAGCGCAAAATTACCGTCCACCTTCAATGTTTCATTATTGAGCTGAATACAACGCACTTCGCTAGTAGGTACGGGCAACTCGAACACACAGATTCCACTGCCCTTGATCTTAGTTTGGAAAAAGCCTTCACCGCCCAGAAATGCTGATGATAAGTTCTTTTGCATTGCGACCCCAACTTCCAGTGACGCTTCAGAGCAGTAGAACAATCCTTTGTCAGCAATAATTTCCTCATGATTGAGGTGATAAATCAGAAAGTGCCCTAGAGAAGGTTCTAGATAAATCTCACCCGTCCCTCGGTAGCGCGGTTTGAACGCCGATTCCTGGGTCAGCATCTTATTCAGTACAGCTTTACCTAGTCCACCCATGCCTCCCGCTTTATTTTCAATCTCAATTCGACCATGCATAAAATGAAGCGCACCTGCTTCCACTTGTGCCTCTCCATTCTGAAGCGTAATCCTAACTTGCTTCAATTTGAGTCCAGCCTGGTTGGCAAAGAAAACAGTTTGGGCAGTAAACGGATCGCGGGAACCAGCTAGAGTCCTGTATGCCAAAACTTCTACCTTGAACGCACCATGAGATGCAGAATCGAGTACTTGCAATCCATCATCAGTTTCCTGAGATGAACCATTCTCCCCTTGCGCTTGATGATCCCCAGGCTTATGCACAGGAGGGAGCGGCGGAGACGTAGAAGTAGGGTTCGCTTTTGTAGCTCGCTCAAATAGACCAGTGACTTTTGCTGCTGGCATCCAGCTTCCAGAATCTTGTCGAACGGTTGTCTCTGGCAAAATCAGCCCTTGTGTTACCGCTTGCACCAGTTCTGCTGGCGACAATGGACCGACCTCGTCATCCATAAACCTGTAATACCATACAACTGCCATTCTTGCTCTCCTTAAGTGCTATATACGGTTGATCAGGCAAAAGGAGTGGAGGAAGAATCAACATCTTCTACAAAGACTCTCCTTGATGTCCGGATTTAAAGTTCCCCGTTTGAATGGGAGATTGCTCCGCTGATTGTGCCTAATTAAGCCTTGCACTTACAGAAACTCCTCCATGAGTATTTCAGAGTTAGACTGAGCATTGTCTGGGATATCATCCAAAACGATTTGCCTGAGTTGAAAGCGCAGATTGAAGCGATACTTCGGCAGCTAGAAGGTTAGGGTACGATCGCTCCCATCATCCTCAAACTGCTGTTCGCCCACGCCAACGAGTTCCACAATGACAGTGCGAGCAGGTGGAGTCCAGTTGCCGTGTCGCGGTTGGACGCTGACGGTGGTACGCTCACCTTCTTGCCAAACGCGATACTCCGTAGTGGCCCAGGCACCATCCCGATAGTCAAAACTACTCCCGTCATCCTCATAGAGCGTGTATCGTCCTTCTCCTGACCAGATGCGGAGGCGAATTTCGTCCACAGGGCGTTCATCCACATACTGCATCACGGGCTGCATGGGAATAATGGCTCCCGCTTTCACGTAGAGGGGCATCCGCTCCAAGGGGGCATAGGCGAGGATGTGAGTGTTGCCGTCATAGCGATCGCCTGTCCACCAGTCGTACCACACACCTTCGGGTAGATAGACAGCACGATGGGTGACACCGGGACGATAGACGGGAGCCGCCATGAGAGACTCACCCAGAAAGACCTGATCGTGCAGGGCGTAGGTTTGGCGATCGTTTGGGTAATGGTAGAGCAGGGGACGGAGAATCGGTGCGCCTGTGGTTGCAGCTTCCCAAAAGGCGGTGTAGAGGTAAGGCAGCAGTCGGTAGCGCAGTTCAATGTATTCGCGGCAAATGCGTTCGGTTTGTTCGCCAAAGACCCAGGGTTCGTGCTGTTCAGTTTTCATAGACGAGTGGGCACGCATCAGAGGATAGAGCAAACCGACCTGCATCCAGCGGGCAAAGAGTTCTGCGGTTGCATTGCCAGCAAAGCCGCCAATGTCGCACCCAACGAAGGCGACACCGGAGAGACCCATATTGCAGAGCATGGGAATGGAAAGCTCCAGGTGTTCCCACCAGGACTGGTTATCACCCATCCACACCGACGACCAGCGCTGAATGCCCGCAAAGCCCGATCGCGTCAGTACGAACGATCGCTCGTTAGGACGGAGCCGCTCTAACCCTTCGGCACAGGCTTGCGACATCCCAGACCCGTACAGATTATGCGCTTCGGCGTGAGTTGTTTGTTCCTCAGTATTACCCTGTGGCGAATCGAGGGGAAACCAGATGTGAACGCCGTCATCGCCAAAGGGGCGATCGACAATGGCAGGCTCATTCATATCGTTCCAGATGCCTGCCACGCCCACATCGGTCAGCGCTTTCTGAGCCTTGCCCCACCACTGGCGGACTTCGGGCTTGAGAAAGTCGGGAAACACGGCTTTATCGGGCCACACGTAGCCGTGAAAGATCTCACCATTTGCCTGACGCACAAAGTAATCTTGCTCTAGCCCCTCCTCAAAGATGGTGTAATCGGCTTCCGGTTCATACTTCACGCCCGGATCGACGATCGTCACCACGTTAAAGCCCGTTTCCTTGAGATCGCCAATGAGCTTAGCGGGGTCAGCAAAGCGTTTGGGAGTCCAGGTGAAGACGCGGTAGCCGTTCATGTAATCGATGTCTAAATGAATGACATCACAGGGAATATGACGATCGCGAAACTCTTGCGCCAGCTTTCGCACAATGCTGTCCGACTCGTAGCTCCAGCGGCACTGATGGTAGCCGATCGACCATTTCGGCGGTAGTGGCATCCGTCCTGTAAGCTGCGTATAGGTTTCCAAGATTTTGGCAGGGGTAGGGCCGTAGATGATGTAGTAGTCCAGTTCGCCGCTGTGGGTTTCCATCTGCCAGATGCCGGACTTGGTAGCTCCCAGGTCAAACTGACTCCAAAACGTGGTGTTGAAGAAGATGCCATAGCCCACGTTGGGACGCAGCGCCATGAAGAACGGGATCGCCTGATACATCTCATCCGTCAACGTGGTGTAGTCGAGGGCGTCATTTGTCCAGTTGGTTTTACGCTCCGATCGCTTATCTAACAACCCAGTACGCTCACCAAACCCGTAGAAATGCTCGTCTGTCTCGATCGTCTTCCAACCCGCCACCGTATTTTCTGACCAGCCAATGCCCGTTTCGGCATCCTCTGCGAAGTGTCTGCCTGCCTGATCCATACACACGATGCGGCACGGATTGCGCTCAATGCGGAGCAGCACCTTATCAGTGTTGATCTCGATCGCCTCTTCCGTTTCCTGCACACCCATCAGCACAGGCAAGTAGTCTGAGTCATCCTTTGCCACAGCCCACGATCGGCGGGGTAGGAGTTTTCCAGTCGGTGCCAGTCGTACCCGAATCAACGATTGGGTTAGCACCGTGACGGACAGGAGCGCGTCACCACACTGGCAGTAAACGCCGCGATCGTCCTGCTCAACGGCTGTCACTGCGCCCAGGGTCGTCCAGGAGCGGGCATGAATAGGAAGTTTGCCAAAGACTTGGGGCATAGGAAAAAGGATAAAGGCTGAAGAATAAGAGGTTTGTCCTGCAAGCTTGAATGGCTGTAAATAGTTAGCTCATTGGTATCTCTGGGTACACTGCGCTGCAAGGCAACGCTGATTTTACACTAACTAGAACGCTTGGAGATTGCTATGGGAAGTCTTGTAACCCTCGCTGTGTGGGCTTTATGCGCTTATGCTTGCTACAACATCGCCAAGTCCAAAAATAGAAACAAGGAGCTATGGACAATCCTGGGGATAGTATTCGGTTTGTTTGCCGTAGTTGCGATTTCTTTCATGTCAAATCTGCCGCCTGCATAAATTGGGCGTTGCACACAGAACACCCGCCTTTTAACCTACTGCTACGCAGAAGCAAACTATAGCCTTCAGCCTTTCAACAGCGACTCTGTACCATCGATCCAGACTTCGGTGCCGCTAATGTGGCTGGAAGCATTGGAGACGAGGAACAGTACCAGTTGTGCGACTTGCTCAGAGGTGCCTGGTTTGCCATCGGTGAGCGGAATCTTGCCTTTGGGGAACTCCACAGGTGTTTGAATGTCTTCCAGGTCGCGTTTCTTTGTACTTTCGTTGATTTCGGTTTCGATCGCCCCTGGACAGATGACATTCACCCGCACACGATGCGGTGCCAACTCTAGCGCCACCATTTTGGTAAACGCCACCTGCGCAGCTTTAGACGTAGCGTAAGCTGTTGCGCCTGTGTTGCTAAAAATCCGAGTGCCGTTGACCGATGCTGTGATGACGACTGCTCCACCCTGACGCTTGAGATGAGGCGTGGCGTATTTAACGGTCAAAAACGTGCCTTTGAGGTTGGTATCGAGTGTTTTGTCCCACTCTTCAGGCGCGAGTTCCTCCAAAGGTGCCCATACGCCATTAATACCCGCGTTCGCAAACACAATATCGATGCGCCCAAAGGTCTCACTAATCTGCTGAAAGGATTTTTGCACCTGGTCGGGCTGCGCAATATCGGCAATTGTCACCAGTCCCTTGCCACCGTTTTGCTGCACCTTATCGATCGTCTCCTGACTGTCTTCCGGCGTGTGATCGATGGTGGCGATGATTGCCCCTTCCTGAGCCAACAGCAGCGCTGCCGCTCGACCAAGCCCAGAGCCTGCCCCAGTAATTACAGCAACCTTGCCCTCAAGCATCTGTCCTGTCATGGTTGATTCCTACGGTTAGTGCTTCCATCCGTAAGGGTCATCCACGCACTGCCGCTTTTCCTCTGTCTGTGGGAGAGAGTTGGGCTTCTGTCTGTAGTGGGTTTAATCACGTTCGTGGCATCGCTAAATTACGTGAGACGATAGGACGAGGTTTTTATGACGTACACCACATCAGATCTCAACAGTGAGAAGATTAAAGCATTCCAAAACTTAGATGTTGATCAGCAGTTGGCCTTGTTCTGGTTCATCTACACCGAAATGGGCGAATCCATCACTCCTGCGGCACCCGGTGCAAGTACGGCTTCACCCGCGATCGCCGAAGGGCTGTTTAGTCAGGTCGAGAAGCTGTCGCATGAGGAGCAGTTGCAGCTACAGCGCGATTTGATCACCCACAAGAATACCCAGTTAGCCCGTGAGTATAGTGCGCTTGGTGACACCACAAAACTACTATTCTGGTACCTGTTGGCTCAAGGGATGGACAAAGGCACAGTCGTTCCCGTGCCTGCTGATTACAAACTGCCAGGCGCAGCTGAATCTCTGTTTACCCAGATCAAAGGATTGGAGTTTAACGAGCAAATTACGCTCTTCCGCGACATTGTTTCACCGATGGGTGTCGACCCCAACGCGGTTGAACACGACAGCGAAACAGGTCTGTAAGCCCATCGGCGATCGATGGGCTTACAGTTAGGTCAGTAGGGCAAAGCAGCGCCAGTCATGCTTTGCCCCTTTTGATGCAATGTCCTCTGTGCCACCCCATCCTGCAAGTGAATCGCTTACTTACCCCAAATACTCCTATTCGGGGCGCGTGGGGGAGTTAGGGCCCCACATAGCGGGGGCCGGGGGGAAGTCCCCCGGTCAAATGGTATAAGATCTAAGACCGACCCCTTCAACGATCTTCCATGACCGCCGCTCGCCGCTATCACATCACAACCTTCGGCTGCCAGATGAACAAAGCCGACTCCGAGCGTATGGCTGGCATTCTGGAAACAATGGGCTTTGAGTGGGCAGAGCAGCCTGATGATGCAGACCTCATTCTCTACAACACCTGCACCATCCGCGACAACGCCGAACAAAAGGTGTACTCCTACCTGGGTAGGCAGGCCATTCGCAAGCAAACTCAGCCAGATTTGACGTTAATTGTTGCCGGGTGCGTTGCGCAGCAAGAAGGGGAACAGCTCTTGCGCCGCGTACCCGAACTGGATCTGGTGATGGGGCCACAACACGCTAACCGCTTACAGGATTTGCTGGAAGACGTGTTTAGTGGCAATCAGGTCGTCGCCACCGAGCCGCTCCACATCATGGAGGATATCACCAAGCCGCGCCGCGATAGCACCGTGACGGCCTGGGTCAACGTCATCTATGGCTGCAACGAACGCTGCACCTACTGCGTAGTGCCCAATGTGCGCGGTGTGGAGCAATCCCGCACGCCCGAAGCCATTCGTGCAGAAATTGAGGCACTGGCAGAGCAGGGCTTTAAAGAAATCACGCTCCTGGGACAAAACATTGATGCCTACGGACGCGACCTCCCCGGTTCTACGCCTGAAGGTCGCCACCAGCATACGCTGACTGATTTGCTTTACTACATCCATGATGTCCCAGGGATCGATCGCATCCGGTTTGCCACCAGCCATCCCCGCTACTTTACCGATCGCCTGATTCGTGCCTGCGCGGAGTTACCCAAAGTTTGCGAACACTTCCACATCCCCTTTCAGTCGGGTGACAACGATATCCTCAAAGCAATGGCGCGAGGCTACACCCACGAGAAGTACCGCCGCATTATCGACACCATTCGCCACACCATGCCCGATGCGGCCATCAGTGCGGATGCGATCGTCGGCTTTCCTGGCGAAACCGAAGCGCAGTTTGAACGCACGCTGCAACTGGTCGATGACATTGGCTTTGATCTAGTAAATACGGCAGCCTATTCGCCCCGACCCAACACGCCTGCCGCGCTCTGGCAAAACCAACTCAGCGACGACGTGAAGCGCGATCGCCTCCAGCGTCTTAACCATCTCGTTGCCATTAAAGCGATGGAGCGATCGGAACGATACCGCGATCGGGTCGAAGAAATTCTGGTGGAAGCGCAGAATACGAAAGACCTGACTCAAGTAATGGGACGCACCCGCAGTAATCGCCTCACCTTCTTCCCCGGCGATATTGCCACGATGAAGGGCAAACTCGTTCCCGTCAAAATCACCGCAGCGCGAGCGTTTAGCCTGACGGGTTTAAAGGCCTAACTGCGGCAGTGTGATACGTTATGCCACGGCAACCCAATTTTGTTCCCCTTGCTTCATTCTCGAAGTCTCAGTGATTTCGGCTTTCCCACCGCATCCAGGGAGGCGAACTCTCCAGATTGCTATCGTATGCTGGCGTTACCTCTTCTGGGTGATCTAACGTTGCTAGCGTGATGTCAATAATCTCACTGCCATCGTCCACAACCAAGAGCGAGCTACCACATTTGGGACAAAAGCCCCTCTGGGTGCTTTCTGACGATCGATAGAGGGCTGGCTCTGCCCCTTCATACGTCAGTGAAGCAATGGGAACGTTTGCCCAGGCTACAACGGGTGCTCCTGCTGAACGCTGACACATGCGACAGTGACAAAAATGGGGCGAGCTAGGCTCTTCGCTCAAATGATAACGGATGTACCCACATTGACACCCACCCGTATAGTTGCTCATCTCGCAGACCTCCGCGCAACTTAGAGAAAAGACAGTAGTGTATGCGTACCACAAAAAATGATACCAATTTGAATTGAAAATGCGACACATCCTGTAGGGGAAAGGCATTGCCTTGCCCCTACCCACCGATTGATCTATAGCCGTCATTCTTTAAATCGGTATGAGATGTGCCAAGCCTACACGAGTCGGCACGCAATGAATATGCCTTGCTAGGGGCTATCATCAATTACCAAGACACATGACTTGCAGCAAGGGTTCCAGACCCTAGCCTGGTTTGTGAGGACGGGCGCGGTAAGGCTAATACTCAAGGTTTCTGAGCTTCATTGCTGACACGCCCTAAAGTAGCTTAGTTGGTGGGATTGCTCTGCGACTTATGCTGCGGAGAGTGTGCGTCCGTCGCCTTTTTTTCGCGCTTGAGCTTTTCTTCCATTTCTTGAATCTGTTCTTTGCGGGCTTCTAGATCTGATGAGTGGACATCCATGATCCGTTTCTCACGCTTGAGCTTTTCTTCCATTTCCTGGATTTGCTCTTTGCGGGCTTCCAGCTCCAACGCACGACGATCGAGTTCCTGACTTTGCAGCGTGAGCGACTGTCGCCATTGTTCGGCGCGTTCCGTTTCTTGCTGCAAAAAGGCTGGTGTGATGCCGTTAACCAAAAACTTCTGCACAATGTCTAACAGCCATTCCTTAGCATCTTCAGCAGATAAGACCTGGCGACTAGGGCCTAGCTCAACCAACACAAACATGCCTTCGCTGAAGTTACTGGCTTCTGTGGCAAGAATGGTTTCCTCTTCTAAAAGAAGCGCCCACGCGTTTTCAGACTTCTGCCGCGCTAAGAGCTGTAGCCCTGACTTACCTAAAAGCCCCTTTTTTTGCACTTGCGCCAGATACAGCATTCCCTATCTCTGCCTTCGTGGGTTTAAGAACAACCGTATATCGTCTCGCCTAGACCTTCAAGAGTGGGGCAAACATCCTGGTGATAGGTTCCAAACTATACGGTTTAAACGGTTCTGTTTAAATTGTAAGCTGCACCAGTAGCCTATGGAGATGAGTATAACCTTGACTTGAGCGGTTTCCAAAGTGAACCACAATGACTTCACCTGCAAGCCGCTGCGATCGTCCATTAGCGCACATTGACAAAGCGTTCCTGGGCGATCGCGCGTAGCTGCTGCAAAGCTTCACGACGCGAAACAGACAACGGAATAGTGGCCTTAATGGTGTCAACTAGAATCGCTGTGTCTAAAGGCTTTTGCACGTAAAGGGCACGATAGAGCGCTGCAATAACGGCTTGCTCGATTTCGGCACCGCTAAACCCATCGATCGCCTGCACGAGTGCGAGCAAGTCGAACTGCTGAGGCGATTGCTTGTGCCGTGCCAAGTGAATTTGCAGGATCGTCGCGCGTTCCTGATCATTGGGCAAATCGACAAAGAATAGTTCATCGAACCGTCCCTTCCGCAACAGTTCCGGCGGCAGTTGAGAGAGGTCATTCGCCGTTGCCACCACAAAAATTTCCTGCGATTTTTCTTGCATCCACGTGAGGAAGGAGCCGAACAAGCGCCGACTCAGCCCGCCGTCGGCATCGCTTGTACTGCCACCCAATGCCTTCTCGATTTCGTCAATCCACAAGACGGTGGGTGCCATTGACTCTGCCAGCGCGATCGCCTGCCGAAAGTTTTTCTCCGATTCGCCGACATATTTGTCATACAGACGGCTGGTGTCAAGCTTGAGCAAGGGCATTTTCCACGCGCGGGCGATCGCCTTTGCCGCTAGCGATTTGCCGCATCCCTGAATACCCATAATGAGAATGCCTTTGGGTGGTTTTAGATTCAACGCTTTTGCCTGGGGGCTGAAGCCTACCCGCGCCTCTGCCAGCCATTGCTTGAGTCCGTTAAATCCACCTAGATCCACAGGGGCATCGCTGGTGGGAAAATATTCCAGTACGCCGCCTTCTCGAATGACCTGAGCTTTCCGCTGGAGAATGCGTCCCACATCTTGCAGCGTCAGCTTGCCATCCTCCAAAGCAGCATAGGCAATGACCTGTCGTGCCTGCTTTAACGTCATGCCGCTCAATGCCTGCACCAGCGCTGGCACATCCGCATCCTGTAGCTCGATCGCCACACGATTTTTCACACGCAAAGATCGGATGGCATCAGCAACGACCTGCTGTAGCTCATCGCGTCCGGGTAACTTCAGGTCAAAGTAAACGACATCGTGAGCAATCTCAGCAGGTAGTTTGATCGCATTGCCTGTGAGAACGATCGCCGATCGGCTCTGAGCAAACAGCTGCACGACTTCTCGAAACTGACGCGCCACTTCCGCATCTTCTAAATGCCGAGCAAAGTCCTTGAGCAAGAACACCGCTTTAAAGCTGATGTCCTGCATGTACTTCAGTGCTTTCAGTGGTTCTGTTGTGTTTTCAAAGGCAGCAGGTTTGTGTGCTGCGGGTGGGGCACATTCATCTACCCAACGATTTTCGGATGGACTGCCGAAGTTGCCAGCACCGTGCGATCGCGCCAAGCCCTGTGTGATGCTCCACTCCAGCAACTGCATCTTCATGTCCTGCGTGGCTTCTTGCAGCAAGGACTGCACCCGCTCTTCCTCCACCGTCTCAATCACGATCGCGGGGTGGAACGACATGATCAGCGTTTGCAGTTCGTGAATGCTGGCAGCAAGGGAACTGGGCGACGAGTGCATAGGCGTTACGTAGAGCAGATACCGCTAACTACGCTAGAGTGCCCGTTTATTCCTCAAAGGCAGCATGGACGAAAGGGATCGATCATCTATGTTAAAAGTCTCTATTTTTTACAAAATGCAAACATTTTAGCCAAACACCCATCAGAAGTGGCTTTGGTCTGGACTGCTTTCTGAGTGGCAGGCAAATGGGATCGGCAATTATACATTACCGTTCGAGTTAAAGTGAAAGATAGAACTTACGCAACTGCCCCCTTAAATCCTCCAATTCTGGGGGACTTTGAGTACTTGCTCCCCAAACTTGGGGGCCGGGGGCCAGTTCTGCGAGAATTTGCGTAAGTCCTAAAAGAAACAGATTGCAGCAAGGGCAAACCAATGACAGTTCGCCAAAGACGCGACAGCAAAGAAGAGTTGGCTCAACGAGGGTAAGCACTCTACGAGTCTGGCATCCGGCAGCAAGTTGAGGCAGGCAACGAGGGTACGGAGTCTGAAGCAGGGTCAATGATTTACGGAGTGGTGAATTTACGCCGTGAAGCAATGCTTCCATTGGTGGTCGGTAACTCGAATGAACAGCGGCAAGTAATCGATACGGTGATTGATACAGGATTCAGTGGATTCCTGTCTTAACCCTCTGCGCTCATTGCTACCCTGAATCTACCTTGGAGTGCTTCTGCTATCGTGACTCTGGGCGATGGCAGTGAAACTCTCTTTGATTTGTATGCTGCGATTGTGATTTGGGATGGGCAGTACCGCTGACACAGTAGAGCGCGATGGTGAGGGAGGCTGCTGCTCTGCTGAGTGCGTTTGCTTGAATGCGATCGTCGACCCATGCTTCACAATGCTTCTGGGAGCACTCACGACCAGCCGCATACAAATCGCTGAACCCGCCCGGGTAAAAGCTACTTGCTGAGAACCATCGGTTATTTGCAATCGTCAACTCAATCGTTAGTGAACTTGTTCCATTTCGCAACTCTGGTTTGTTGCGGGTCTTTGTCAGCGATCGCACCCATTGCTCAAACTAATTTTTCGGTTCTGTCGAAATGCCAGTCTCTCGTTCGTCATTAGAGTAGGAAGCAGAGAAGCCAAAACCTCCTGTGCTTGAATCAAACCCAAAACGGACAAGAGCTGATGAAATACGCCATTCTGGTTTACGAGACTGAGCAAGACTTTGCAAACCGTGAACTGCACATGCCCGCCTACAATGCCTACTCACAAGCCCTGGCTGAAGCGGGCGTAGCAGCAGGAGGAGCGGCACTGCACCCCAGCCACACAGGCACAACCATTCGGCTGCACAACGGACAGCGAAACGTGCAAGATGGCCCCTATGCCGATACGAAAGAACAACTGGGCGGCTTTTTTATCATTGATGTTCCCGATCTCGATGTGGCTTTAGATTGGGCTTCCCGTTGCCCTGCCGCCAGCAATTGCGCGGTTGAAGTGCGTCCCTTGCTACCCATGCAGGCATAGGAGATCCGTCATGAAACTTTATTACTTTCCACCTTCGCCCAACACCCGCAAAGCTCATGCTGTTGCAATTCATCTGGGACTGTCGATCGACCTGCGTTTAGTGGATTTGCAGCAAGGCGAACAGCGCACGCCAGAGTTCATGCGGTTAAATCCCACAGGTCGCACGCCAGTCTTACAGGATGGCGAGTTCATTTTGTGGGAATCGACGGCTATTATGCAATATCTGGCTAGCCAGATGCCCAACGCGCTTTGGCCCGATGTACCACAAATTCGGGCAGATATTATGCGCTGGCAAAGCTGGCAACTTGCCCATTGGCATCAGGCTTGTCAGCCCTTGCAGTATGAGAATTTTGTCAAGCCACTCTTACAGCTAGGCGAACCTGATGCGCAAGTGGTGCAACAGGCGACGGAGCGCTTTCATACAGAGGCGATCGTGCTCGATCAGCATCTGGCAGAGCGTGCATTTTTAGTCAACAACACCTTGACGTTGGCTGACTTTTCGGTAGCCAGTGACTTAACGTATGCCGTGCCTGGGCGCTTTCCTTTAGATAACTATCCGCACATTCGGCGGTGGTACGGGCAGCTTGAGCAGTTACCCGCATGGCAAGAAACCGCACCGAGGAGCTAAACGCGGATGGATGCACGCCGAGCGGCAGAATTGGCAGCACGCAACTCCTACGGTCGGTTGGTGGCTTATCTAGCTGCACAAACGCGGGATGTGGCAGCGGCTGAAGATGCCCTCGGTGAAGCATTCCTTGCGGCCCTCAATACCTGGGCAGACAGTGGAATACCCCAAAACCCTGAAGCCTGGTTGTTGACAATAGCACGCCATCGACTGATTGACGTTGCGCGGCGCACGCAGGTTCAGACCAAGGTTCTCAATAAGTTGAAGCTTGATGGATTGGAATGGCAAGCTGAACCATCGTTAGATGCAGTGATCTTTCAAGACGATCGCCTGAAATTACTGTTCCTTTGCGCTCATCCCGCCATTGATGCAGCCATTCACACCCCATTGATGCTGCAAACCGTGCTTGGTTTGAATGCAGTACAGATTGCTTCTGCCTTTTTGGTTGCACCTGCCACCATGAGCCAGCGACTTGTACGAGCAAAGGCGAAGATTCGGGATGCGGGCATTGCGCTTGAGTTACCTGACGCACGAGATTTGCCGACTCGACTGATAGCTGTGCTAGAAGCCATTTATGCCGCGTTTACTCATGCGTGGGAAACCGTAGATGGGGGCGATCCTCGGCATCAAGGACTGGCAGAAGAAGCGGTTTGGCTGGCACGGTTATGCGTTCAGCTCATGCCCCAGGAGCCAGAAGTGCGAGGGTTACTGGCGTTGATGCTTTACTGCGAAGCTCGACGTGAAACGCGTCGCACCACAAATGGTCGCTATGTCCCATTATCGCAGCAAGATACCCAGCTTTGGGCACAGCCCATGATCGATGAAGCTGAGCGTGAATTAGCAAAAGCCGCGACCTATAAGCAATTGGGACGCTTTCAACTGGAAGCAGCCATTCAATCGATCCACGCTCAACGTGCGACAACGCAGCAGGTTAACTGGGAAGCACTGGCCTTGCTTTATGAAGGGTTAGTGCAGCTTTCACCAACGCTGGGTGCGTATGTGAGTCAAGCGGCTGCGATCGCCGAAGCCAAGGGCTCAGACCAGGGCTTACAACAACTTGCGGCACTCCCAACTGAGGCGGTGAAGCATTACCAACCCTATTGGGCTTTGAAGGCTCATCTATTCAAGCAGTTGGGGCGTGAGCCTGAAGCGCAACAGGCTTATACACAGGCGATCGGTTTAACCGAAGATGCCGCTATTCGGGAGTTTCTGCTCCATCAATCGCGCTCTAATTAGAGGGCAAGCGTAAATGCTGCCGCTGCTGCTAGGGCTGCTACCGTCCGTACATGGTTCCAGGCTGTCCAGTTGGTGAGATAGCGAGTCCATAGCGCGGCACCGTCACTGCTGGTTGGTTCGACGGCTGCAAGGGCATCGTTGAGCGGTACGTTAAAAGCGATCGTGACCAGAAACGTGCCGATAAGATACAGCAGACTACCAATGAGTAAGAAAGCTGCACCGGGTTGTTGCCACTTGAGCAGCGACACGATCGCCCAAAAGAAGCAAACGGCGGCTGTGCCAAGAAATGCAGCCATAAACAGAGGATTAATCACGGTAATGTTGATGGCCTGCATAGCCGCAATCCCTTGTGATGGCTGAAGGCGGGCAAGAGCGCTCATGACGAAGGTTGAAAACGCGAAGAAAACGCCTGCGACCAAGCCACAGCCTAAAACCGTGAAAAGCTTCAACACAAAAAGTGCATCATTTGTGATCGCCATAAACCCTCCTGTCACTTACGCCATTGCCTTGTTAGCACCTTCTTTCATGAGTATTACTCTTATTGGATGCCGTCTAGTGCGTGCAGATCATGTTCCAAGACGACCTACCGCTTGGAAACCGTGAGAGTACACCAAGCTGTGGTTTTGCGGTACATTTCTGTGCAACATGTGTTGACTTCATGATGGATAACTCACAGCGTTGCTAAATACTCATCCATGCAGTCAAAGGTGGAGTTCCAACCTGCAACAACGCCCATTTCTTCGTGCTTACGGCGATCGTCTGCTGTAGCGTGCAGGATCAGGAGGGTTAGCTTGGTTTGGTTGCCCAACGCCTCGAAGGTTGCAGTCACGACAATTCCTTGTGGCAAATCAGCATTGATCACCGCTTCAAAGCCTTCATCAAACTCATCGCTCGTAACAATCCGCTCAGGAGCCACGATTTCACGAAACACCCCTTTGACTGGGTATTCCGTGCCATCTGGGCCAAGCATGACATAACGCCATTGCCCACCTGAACGGAAATCTAGCTCAGTAACACGGGTGGTAAAGCCTTTGGGTCCCCACCATTGGGTGATGTGCTGCGGCTCTGTCCAGACCTTGAAGACCAACTCGCGTGGTGCATTGAAGGTGCGGGTGATGACGATCGCACGATCGGACTGAGACTCGGACTGAGCCATTGTGGAATCATGATTGTTGCCCATTGGGATTCTCCTGGGTTTGCGATGCTGTTTGTGAAACTTGCAGGTAATCATCTAGCTATCGAGGCGATCTTCCCAGTATTAGCGATGTTGCTGGAGCCAATCTGCCACTTTCTTGAATGTTCTGCATTGATTTGACAGGGTCGCCATCGAGCCTCTCGCTCGCGTGTGATGAATGAGGATGCTCTACCCCCTAAGTTGTTAGAAATGGCTGAAAGGCTCATCTCATACCAATTTGAATTGAAAATGCGACACATCCTGTAGGGGCAAGGCATTGCCTTGCCCCTACCCACCGATTGATCTGTAGCCGTCATTCTTTAAATCGGTATCAAAGGGCTTTGCCAACTCCAGCGACGAAAGCCTCGTCCTGTATGACTGGGCCAGAAACGCACGTCGAGTGAGATCGGCAAGCGCCGCAAGGGTGGCACTCAGGTGATCAAGAGACATCTGATCGGCAGACCATCCTTTACTTAACCGTGCGGTTAATTACCTAATAGGTTAAGTGTACTAGTCCAGAATGTCAAGGGCTATCTGGTTACTGGCTCACAAAAGGCGCGATCGCAGTTCAATCACAGCGTGCAAGCGTGATCCTAACAAACTGAATCCGTTGAGCGTTGGTTTGGGTAAGGCAGTCTTGAACCGATGCTTAGCAGCAAACAATTTATCACGCAGAATGGTCTCACCTGTTAGAAGATTGCTAGAGCCGTCAAAGCGACTAAACAGGCAAGCTGAATCACTAAGCTCAAGAGCCGAAACAGTGGATTTAGGCCAGCGATGTGAATCAGTGAATGGAGTAGCCGAAAGGCTATGTACACAACAACAATTGAGTCGATGACAGTTCCAGAGACACCGCGAATGGTCAGAAGAAAGACAACCCCCAAATACAGAGGAAGGTTTTCTACTAAGTTGGACTGCACTCGGAATAATCGCCAAAGCAAGCTTTCGTCGTTTTGCATGCCGAAATCTTTGGGAGAACCGCCAGCCGATAGGTGTCGAATTCTAACGGCTAGCAGAAGGACAACGACGGCGATCGTCCATACAATAAAAACGGCTAGGCCCCAAAGTGGTATGGTCATCTCGATCGTAGGCATGATTAAGTTCCTCGACTTCAGTAACGGTTAAAGAATCAACGATGAGCTACTGCTAGAAGCGTCAACCACTTCCACAATTTGTCATAAGGTACCTCAAACAAATAAAATCCCACGTTGAAGGGATAGGTGGCTGGATGGACTCGCCGTAAGATGTTATTTCCCGGCGAGTATCCTGAATAAGCTATTCATGTAGCTAGATAAGCCGATCTTCATTGACTGAGGGTAGTTCGTTGATTGACAGACAAAAGTCTTGAAAGGCTGCTGGCTTTGTTGCTCGTCCGCCCGTGTTTAAAAGCCGGACTAACGGTGCGAAACCCGTTAAAACGAGTTGCAAGGCGCTTGCAGTCCTCTATCCTTCGGGAAGGCAACGCCTACAAATGACTTCCTGTTATTAGTCCGCACTTTGAGTGCAGGGTAGAGCCGAAATCATGGAAAGATTTGTCAGCCAATCAGGGGTAGCTCGATCAATTGAGTCATTTTAGTCCGAGCTGATGCGATCGAGTCTGCCAAACTAGCACCTCCAAACTCGTCACTTTCAACTGCGATAAAGGTAATGTCGGTAATGCCAACAAATCCAAAAATAGTGCTTAGATACGGGTCTTGATGATTCATCTTCTCGTTACGTCCTCCTGGCCCAAAGCCAGAATCCCCTCGCGCTGTCATGATTACCATTTTCTTACCAAGTACGAGCGGCTGATAGCGGTTCTCAACCTGCTCTGGCACAAACCCAAACGTTCTCCCAGGCCGCACAATCTGGTCAATATACGCCTTGAGCGTACTGGGTATGCTGAAGTTATACATCGGCACTCCAAGCACATAAACATCTGCCGCCAGAAACTCGTCTATGAGTCGATCGCTAATGCGAATAGCCTCAAGCTGGGTTGCCTCTGGATGAGAAGTTGCATAGGCCGCTGCAATCCAGGCTTCATCGACATGGGGTACGGGATGGCGACCAATATCTCGATACGTAATCGTGTTTGTAGGATGTGCCTGTGTCCATCGGTCAGCAAATTCTCTAGTCATGCGGCGAGAATGGGAGCGTTCACCACGCGGACTCGCATCGATTTGTAGTAGGTGTGCCATAGCTTCTCCTGATTCACTTACCTGTTCAGCTTAGGCAAACGGTTTCAGCTCAGCTATCTCATTCTTGTGGGGCTATCACAATCTTGCGATCGATTCAGCGCTTGCTGGCAAACTCTCAATGAGAAGCCAAAGGCATACAATCAGAATAAAATTCCTTGGACTGATCTCATGAAGTCGATCGCTCCTCCTGCGCTTGAATGTCCCTGTCTACCTGTGCTGTCTAGCCGAAACAAGGGGTGGGAAAACATTTTGGTGGAACAATTTCAGCACTCATCGGGGGAGGGAAAAACTCGTTTCAAAGAGGAACACACGATTTGTCTGTCGCTGGCATCGCGCCCGGTGCGCTTTCTCTTCATTCAAGGTGGCAAGACGCACACAAGCCTGTATAGCAAGGGCGACATTTCCGTAACGCCTGCTGAAACACCGTTTTTTGCCCGCTGGGACGGCGATGATCACTACTTGCAGATCCGCCTTGCATCCAAGTTTATGCAAACGATCGCCCGCGAAACGCTGGACAAGCAGCCCGATCAGCTAGAGCTATTGCCCACGTTTCGGACGCGTGATCCTCAAATTGAGGCGATCGGGCTGCTGCTGTTGTCCGAACTTCAGCAAAAAAATGTCGGCAGTAGGCTCTACGTCGAGTCGTTAACGAATGTGCTGGCAGTGCATTTACTCAGGCAATATGCTGTGGCGAAACCACACCTATCTGTTTATGAGGGTGGCTTACCTGAGCGTCAACTGCTGTACGTCCTGGAATATCTGCATGAGCATCTGGATCAGGACATTAAGCTCGCGGATTTAGCGGCGTTAGTGGGGATGAGCCAGTTCCATTTCAGCCATTTATTCAAGCAATCGATCGGTCTACCTCCCTATCAATACCTGCTACAACAGCGGGTAGAACGAGCCAAGCAACTATTGAAGCAAACCGATCGCACCATTGTAGAGATTGCTTTTTTATGTGGATTCAATAGCCATAGCCATTTGAGCAAACAGTTTCGGCAATTGACTGGCATTACGCCAACAGCTTACAGAGCTAACTAACGATTATGGATCGTTAAAGCTTAGGAACATGCGATCGATGCTGCTCTCTAAAGATCACAATTTCTAGTGAGCAACAGTCTAGACATCATCTACAAACACTATGCAAGCCGCACTGCGTAGTATCTAACTTTTAAGGTCAACTTTATCTCTTTCTAGGAAGTAACTCGTCTGAAAGCGATGCCAGGACGGGGACTTGAACCCCGGACACGAGGATTTTCAGTCCTCTGCTCTACCAACTGAGCTATCCCGGCGGGGTGTAGCGCTTTAACAACTTAGCAAACCCATGTAACCAATTGCAAGCTAATTTTGAGAAAGAGTTGATCGCGCAGCGAGATAGGCTTTGGATTCAGAGCAGGAAGCCAGTTTCGTGCGGCAAAATGAAGCTAGGTAGTCTCATTCGACTGCGATTCTCTCATCTTCATAACGCATGGATTGGCAGGAAATTTCTGGTAATTGGGTTTTGGTACCGCCACGCCCCACTGCGATCGTCCACTTTTTGGGTGGTGCCTTTGTGGCAACCGCACCTCACGTCACCTACCGCAGGTTTTTAGAGCAATTAGCTACGCAAGGGTATGTAATTGTTGCCACCCCCTTTGTCAATACGTTTGACCACACCGCGATCGCCAAAAGCGTCCTCAAAGAGTTTGAGCAGGCTTTAGAGACGCTCTACGCCAGGGTGTTGCATAAACGCTATTTGCCAATTTATGGCGTAGGTCACAGTATGGGCTGCAAGCTGCATTTGCTCATTGGCAGCTTATTTTCTGTGGAGCGATCGGGCAATATTTTGATTGCCTTCAACAATTTTTCGGCTCGGAACGCCGTGCCTCTGGTCGAACAATTTTCGCCTATCTTTGCAGTCGAGTTCACACCATCACCACTGGAGACGAATCAACTGGTTGCTCAGCGCTACCAGGTACGCCGAAATTTGCTGGTGAACTTTACGAACGACACGATCGACCAGTCTGCTAAGTTAGCTAATGTGTTGCAAACCCGTTTTCCAGGCATGATTGCGACTCAAACCCTGTCTGGCAACCATTTGACCCCACTTGGCCCGGACGTTAGCTGGCAAATGGGCGACGTTTTCACACCTTTTGACGCGATCGGGCAATGGGTTCGTCAAGGTGTTTATCGAGAACTCCATCAGCTAGAACGTACTGTCTTGCGGTGGCTCGATCCATTAGCGTCTTTCAGCTAGCGTCTGTACCACCACCCAGTTTTTGACGACGCTTGCCGCTCCAGCAGAAGAAGTACCTTAGATACAGTTCTGCAAAGATGTAGCATAGTCTGACTGCGACGTAGCTCATTGGGTCTTCGGGATGGCATTTTTCAAGCCTTTGGTTCAACTAGGGGTCGTATGTTTACTCACCGCACTCATGTGTTTAGTAATGGTCGAGTTTTTACAGACCAGCCCCCTGTGTAGCATTGGTTTTTTGTGTCTGGCGACGCTAGGGGCACTTTTAACGGCTAATGCTCTGTGAGGTCGGTGGATCTTCAGTCTCATCAGGACGGGGATCGGTTTTAGAGTACAGGGTATAGGGTTTGGGGAATGCAAACGAAGCAGCTATTACTGTAAGCAACCATTAGTCGTTGGCAATAGAGTGTGATGCAGGAATCGCCATCAATCTTGAATCTCAAGACTTGAATCTCATGATAAGATTCACTGGGTTTAGAGCGATCGCTGTGGCTACCTATGGAGACTGAATCTGACGTTGAGTGGAATGGGTTAATGGACATTGAAGCGGTACAAAAAACGCTCAATCGTTCTAGAGCTTCCATCTATCGCTATGCCAATACGGATGCAAATGCGTTGAATCCGCCCTACGATCCAGCCCTTTTAAACCCTGAATTACGCCTACACAAGGATGATATCTTGCGGTTTCATCCCAACGAAGTGGCTCGCTTTGCCAGAGACGTGCTGAAGATCAAGCATGTCACAGTTGAAGTGCGTGAAGCTCCCCCCACACCTACACAGGAGCTTCTACAGGAGATCCTAGCCGAACTGCAGCGCATTTATGCACTACTGAAGGAGCGATCGTAGAAAAGTAGTCCAGGTAGGCTACAGCATGTGCCTGGAAGTGCAATTTCTCCTGTTGAGGCTCCTCCCTCCTGCTTGACTGACAAATCTCTTTTGTAAGCGATTGTCTTGGGCCGTGACACCCACATAGCCCTCTTGTCCCGGTAGGCGGTCTTGAATGCGTGCCCATTGATCATCGCTCAAAGCGTCACGTCGAGTCGTCATGGTGGTGCTAGTCAGGTGCGTTAATGGTGTTTTCCCTCTAGCTCAACTAATTAATGACACGCTCTAGGGGCTGTCATCAATTACGCATACACATGACTTGCAGTAAGGGTTCCAGCCCCTAGCCTTGTGAGGACGGGCGCGGTAGGGCTGATACTCAAGGTGTCTAAGCTTGATTGATGACGCGCTCTAGGGAAAGTTGACCTTAAGGATGCATTTTGGGCGGCACTTTGGTACTATGTATATAGTTAGGATTCATCCGATTGGGGGATTCCGCACTAAGTTCTCAGCTTTGTTAAAACTTTTTGTTTTTGCTGATTTTAATTTAAGAGCAACCCGAGAAACGTTTCTAAAGCTTTATTAGGATTACTGGTCGCATTTAGTACGCTTACTAGGCACTCCTATAGGGGTTGATACAAGCGCTTACAATGCTTGATGGTACTTTGCCATTATCTCCATCCATAGGTTGCATTCATCCATCTGGAAGCTATGGGGTTTTCTGAGTGATTGCTGTTTCATCTCGTCCTGTCAAGCGCCACTGGAATACGGTTAGCTTTGCCTCTACGCTGTACCTCATTCCAGTTTTGGATTTGTTGTTGGCGGAAATCCCAAATCGTTGGAAGGCAGAGATCCGGCTAGGGTTGCAAGAAGCGTTAGTGAATGCTGCTAAGCACGGCAACGCCTTGGATCCCAGCAAGACGGTTCTTGTGCGGTTTTCGGTTGTTGCCAATCAGCATTGGTGGGTTATCTCAGACCAGGGTGCTGGTTTCAACACACCTGAAGAGGCGCTGCCTTGTGACGAGCAGGAGTGCGGGCGCGGTATGTATATCCTTCACCAAATTTTCGATCAGGTTCAGTGGAATCATCAAGGAACTGAACTGCGCCTCTGTAAGTGCGTCAGAAGTCCTTATCGGTTGCCTTTATTGACTTAGGTCGGTTAAGCAATCTTATCGGCCGCTTGACTTTATTCCATGCGAGATGCGTCTGCGTTTAGCCTTTACTGGTTTGAGTCGCTCTCACTGGTGTTGTCAACAAAGTGGTAGGGCGGTAACGCGCCTCCTAAAGCAATTTGCCATTCGGGGTGCTGCGCCTGCAAGGTTTGGATTGTTTGGCGAAGTTGCTGCTCTCGATCGTATGCGAGTAGCAGGTGAAGGGTCTTGTTTCCTGTTTGGTCTTCGCTCAAGCGACAGTGGCGATATGTTTGAGTGATGGTCTGCTCAATTTGCTTGAACGCTGCTTGCTGCTGTTGTTGGTGCAAGAGCTGGGCTTGAAACTGTTGCTTCTTGGCAAGGAAATAATCTTTACCCTTGATTGCTGAGCCAATGGCTAGCTCTGGTAACGTTTGAGGTATGAGTTTGAGCGTGTATTCGGCCTTTCCTTCTAATTGGGCCAGCTTGTTGAGATAGGTCTGCTGCTGGGTGTACAAATGTGCTTTTAAGCCTTCCAGCGAGTTAAAGCTTGTACCAAAGCGCAAGGGTAGGATGGTTGTTTGCACAAACAAGTCACGAATGACGCGATCGTGCCCAAGGACAGCTTGCATGAGAAGAGTGTCGTCCTGTTTGAGGGCGTCTAAGGAGATGGCTGGCTCAACCAACGCAGAGAGCTGCCCAGTCTCGATCGATTGCACCAAAGCAACAATGCCGTGTGGCAAGTTTAAAGGTGCAGGGGGTGTTTTACAAAAAGCGTAGGTATACATCAAAGGGCGTCCGCAACAAACGCAAGGCTTATACTTAGCTTCATGGTGCCAGTTTGCCAGTCTTGCTCAATGTCTTCAAGCCACGTAATCGAAACACCGTCTTTTAGCAGCCGATAGGCAAACATGGTTTCATCAAGTTGCTGCTGTAGATGATCGATGACTGCTGTGATTGGTGTTGGCTGTGAGCCGACTGCCGTGTTAATTTGAACAACTGTGCTGCTGCTTAGCGAAACTACGTCTGACTCAATCGATCGCCCAGTTGATAAGTCGAGCTGATAGTCTACATCGGTTGCCTTTAAGTGCAATGCTGCAAGCAATCGGAGCGTACCCCGTTGCCAGTGTGCATGGGGTTGTAATACTTGGGCAGATATACCTCCTACGAGTCGCATTATATCGTGTGTGCTGCTGGTGATTGACCACAGCAGGTTTGGGACGAGCTCATCCATTAGCAGCATGGGGTGCAGCAGCTCAAGACCAGACGTGTTGAGCTGCTGCTCACAACTGTCAATTGCGGCTTGGACAATGAGCGCCAGGTGCGCTTCCTTTTCGCCGCACGTTATCTGCTGATGGCGCAGTTGAGCCAGGGTCTGTTCACACTGCTGCTGAGCGGTTTCTTGGGCATAACGCTCTAGAGCCTCGGTTTCGGTCAGCCGCACCAAGGTGGTAGGGCTGAGCAGGCGATCAACTGGATTAACGACGGATACATGGGTTTTGGACAGTAAGCCCGCGATCGCAGGCTTTGCCGCTGTGGGCCATTGGGAGGCGCTATTTTGAGCCAGCCCAACTGTTTCTTCCATGAGCTCTGCTTCAATCAATTCAGGTTCAATCAATTCAGGATGTCTGGCGCTCTCTTCGCTGCCATCAGTTTGAGCGATCTGTGTGCTAAAGGCAAAACCCAAGCGAAGTCGGAGGTCGCCCGCTTGCCAGTCTATTCCAGGCTGTAGTAGCTCGATCGCGACTCCTTGAAGAAATGTATCGAGCCCAGACACACTGGTTTGCAGTTGGCGCAAAACAGCTTGCAGTTGATGCTTTACCTGACAAGGGGAAGCGTCACTGGCTTCGATCGTTGTGCAGCGGATGGGTAATGCCGACTCATCTGATTGAACGATCGCGGTTGGTTCTAACATCAACTCAGGCGGGTAGCCAGTGGCTAAATCAAAACACCAGCGGATGGTGGGCGCTTCTACTTCTAGCATGACCACTAATCGCAGCATGCCACACACCCAGCCTTGCTCCGGTAGCCAGCGCTTTGCGCGAATGCCTTCAATGAGGTGCATGGCGCTGTAAGAACTGCGAGCAAGACGCCAAAGTAAAGAGGGAATCAGGCTCTCGATTGTGGTGAAAGGGCTAGGCAGCGGGGAAATGAGGTCAAACGGACTGACTTGAGGTGAATGGCTAATGGCTGGCTGCGGGCTGTTGACTACCGCCTGACGCTCTGCATGCAAGGCATCCAGCACGTCGTAGGCTTCTTCGCTTACGTAGGGAAGTAAAGTTTCAAGCTTGTGGGCTTCGCTAAGTGAACCTTCTGGAGCGGCCAACGGGGACAATCGCGCCAGGTTGATGATCGCTATCAGCCGCTGCATAGCTGCCAGTAGAGTCTCGGAATTTACTGCTGCCGCGATCGGTTGCCCACACGACAGCGGATTCACAAACTTAAGCACGGTCTGATGCACCGTAGTCCAATCAAATAGTGGAGGTTCTGCTTGCGTTGGACTGGCAGAAGACTTGTCAGATGTGATGAGGAGAGACGGGTTGGGCATAAGTGACCATCATGGGCTGTTCAAAGGCGATTATGGTAAGAATGCCCATTCCGGAGCCTATCTGCAAGAACAGCAGCCTATTCTTAGTGGAGATTTGTAAATCTGAGCAAGTTTGAAGGTGAACGCGTAGCGCTAGTCCCTTCATTCTTAGCTGTAGCCACGTTTAGCAGTCGATATTTCATGCGGTTGCTGGTCAAGTCTCGGTCAGAACGCTCTGCGCAACTTACAATTTTGAGTGTATGGTCATGCCTCGCCATGAACGCTAACGCGCTTAACGACCAGCCCGAATCGCACGTACCGTTTCTCCCCTTTTGTGTCATGTCTCTCGTTGCTTTACCGATCGCCGTCTTTACGTCTCCAGGCCCAATGCTGTTGGAATGGGGGCCGTTCTCCATCCGTTGGTATGGGTTTTTAATCGCATCGGCTGTGCTGATTGGCGTGACGCTTGCCCAATGGTTAGCTAGTCGCCGTGACGTCAACCCAGATCTGCTTAGCGATTTGGCACTTTGGCTCGTCATTGCGGCCATTCCGAGCGCGCGGCTTTATTATGTTGCGTTTCAGTGGCAAGAGTATGCCCAGCATCCCGATCAGATTATTGCCATTTGGAAAGGTGGGATCGCGATTCACGGTGCCATCTTGGGTGGGTTAGTCGCCAGCTTGCTGTTTGCCCGTCTGCGCCATATTTCCTTCTGGCAATTAGCAGATTTAGTAGCACCATCGCTGATTTTGGGGCAGGCGATCGGGCGCTGGGGCAATTTCTTTAATTCGGAAGCGTTTGGTCGTCCGACTGATTTGCCCTGGAAGCTCTACATTCCTTTGGAGCGCCGTCCGGCTGGCTATGAGGGGTTTGAATACTTTCATCCCACGTTTCTGTACGAGTCGGTCTGGAATCTTACGGTGTTCAGTCTTTTGATTGCGCTCTTTTTTTGGGGCTTGAAAGCACCCTCTCGACTGAAGGTTGGTACTCTCTTTTTGGTCTATCTCGTCGCCTATAGCTGTGGCCGCGTTTGGATTGAGGGGCTGCGTACCGATAGCTTGATGCTAGGCCCATTACGCATTGCCCAGGTCGTTAGCTTGACCCAGATTGCGATCGGGCTGTTTGGTTTGGCTTGGCTGTATGGTCTCGATCGCGCTCTACCAGACGTAGCCTCACCTCAGAAGCAAACTGCCGCCAAAGCATCGCATCAGCCAAATCGAATGCCCTAAACACGTTTTGCACCAGATTTTGCCAAAAAAAACACCCCAGAACCAAAGGCTCCAGGGCGAAATCAGGGTGCATCTACCACTCTATTCTTCTGCGCTACGGCGACCCGTCCGGAGAAAATGAAATACACGCCATCTAATGCTTCCCTTTTGTGACTAACCAACTGCCTCAGCCGCCTGCTGTCCCTTTACTCCCTGCGGTCTACATTGTGGGTGCTGGCCCTGGTGCCCCCGATTTGCTGACTGTCAAAGCTCAGCACCTCCTCGCACAGGCAGATGTTGTCTTATTTGCCGATTCTCTCGTGCCTGAGGCGCTTTTGTACGGTGTACGCTCTGCTGCAGAACTGATACCAACGGCTGCAAAAACCTTGGAAGAAATTGTGCAGCTCATGGTGGCACGCGTGCAGGCAGGATGTAGTGTCGTTCGGTTACATTCAGGTGATCCCAGTCTTTACAGTGCTGCGCAAGAGCAAATGCAGGCACTATTGGAGGCTGGCATTCCCTTTGAAGTTGTGCCTGGTATTAGTGCTTTTCAAGCGGCAGCGGCAAAACTTCGTGTTGAGTTAACGCTACCAGGGGTTGTGCAAACTATTATCCTGACTCGCATAAGTGGGCGTACAGAGGTGCCCTCAACCGAGGAACTCACTACGCTAGCAGTTCATCAAGCGAGCTTGTGTCTTTACCTGAGTGCAAAGCATGTTGAGACGGCACAGGCAAAGCTAATGCAGCACTATCCAGCCGACACGCCAGTCGCCATCTGCTTTCGCTTGAGCTGGCAGGATGAAAAAATCTGGTTAGTGCCGTTGTCCGACATGGCTAAGACGACTCAGCAAGAAAAGCTGACGCGGACAACACTTTATATCGTTAGCCCAGCATTGGCTACTGCAACGGTACCAGAGACCGGCATTCATTTAGAAGTCTCTAGCCGTCGATCGCCCTCACGATCGCGTCTTTACAACCCCAGTCATCCGCATCTTTTTCGCCCGTCAAGCTCATAAGTACTGAACGAGCTGATGGGGTAAACACGATCGAGACGATCGTGGTGTGCGTTTCCGGATTGGTGGCGATTCGCTGTGTTGTCATCCTTATGAAGCACTCATAGGTATAAACCCGCCGGATTATCTGGCGGGTTTTTTGTCTACATCGGCAGGGCGCAGTTTGCGCTGAGTAAAGCTGTAAGAATAGAGAAACCACCGCGATACAGATTTTGTTGCGATACCTGTAACTTCTGCCTATGAAAGCGCTTGCGATCCTATTGACCTCTCTTCTTCTGGCTGGCTGGATTAGCGCGATTGCGATTCTGGCGATCCAAAACTTTAGCCCTGTTTCGCTACGCTTTTTGGGCTTTCAGTCAATTAACATTCCTGTTGGCTTAGTGCTGGCCTTTAGCGTTGGCATCGGCGTTTTGGGCACCGCGGTCGTTCAACCGTTGCTTGGGCTTTCCAGCTTCCAGCGAGACGACGATGATTAAGAAAAATTTCGAGTTTTAGGTGATGAGTTTTAAGTTGAAGCCAGCCGTCTGAAAAACAAAGCTGAGAATTAGCAGCCCTGCCGCTTACCGAACCCTTTAAAGTGCGTAGACTTGCCCATCAATCAGCAAGCGGGTGATACCCTTTGCTTGCAGATGCGAAGAGGTTTTTTGTAGCACTTGCGCATCAGGCAGCTTAATCACCCGCTGCGTGCGAGGATTTGAGTAGCGTTTAGCGACTCGATGATTGTCAAAAATGGGCAGCGTTTTTTCTAAAATTTCGGCTTCGGGAATTTGACCCAAATCGCCAAATTCCTTTAACGGTCTGGCAATCAGCTCCGCTGAGCGATCGACAACCAGATAGCAGGTTCGTGGTAGGGCGGCTTCTGCTAAGGGCAATACCTGTACCAGGGCTTTCCCGGCAATGCGGCTTCCTACTAACAGTGCCTCGTCTTCCAGATCATCGTCCAGGTCATCCTCATCTAAATCATCATCATCAAGCCCGTCGTCATCTAGATCATCTTCTTCATCGTTCTCTAGATCGCTAGCCAACTCTGCTTCTGGCAGCAAGTCTTCTCCAGTAATGGCTTCAGCGGTTTTGGACGGGGTAGCAAACACTGCATCCCGATCGTCATAGGTTGGATCAAGGTAGGCTTCACCTGCCGCATCAGAAGGTGAGGCCTCATCCCCAAGCGGCTCTATCGGTAATTGTTCTACTGAGTCGAGCGACTTTGACTTAACGATCGGCGGCGCAATAAATGTGGTTGACGGAGACGCTTCAGGGGGAGCAGAAGAGCGCTTTCGTAGTCGTCGTCCATTGGCTGTAACAGACAATGGCTCACTTGAAGTTTCCACTTGCGGTTGATGGGGCAGCGGTTCGGTAGGCGCTTCGACGACAACCGTCTTAGCATCAAAGGGTTCTTTCAGATTGACCGGACTAGGAGCAACTTCCATTACTTCCGGCCCCAGAGCTTCATGCAGTGTCGATATAGTCTGAGGTGCTGGTTCGTTCAGCGTCTTTGAAGTCTCAGGAGCAAATGCTTCAGAGTCTGAAGTCAGAGATGAGGTGGCCTCGGTTGAGGTGCGGTTTCCCCGCTTCTGCTGAATCAGAATGTCGTATTCTGCTTCAGAGAAACTCTGTTTGAGAATACGGCTGATTGTACTATTGCTCACACCATAGCGGCTTGCCAGCGTAGAGGTTGTCTCACCTGGTTGCCGATAGAGTTGTAAAATTTCCTGCTTGTCAGACTCGGACAGTTTTCGAGAGGTCATGCTTTAGGCTGCAAAGAGAACAGGCCGTTTGCTTCATTCTATGCTGAAGTGTTGGCATCTGGAGGCGATCGCCCAATCAGGCCGAGAACCAGGTAGCCTACTTCAACGGCGAAATTCACAGTAAAACCGCTGCTTAAGATGTCTTGCACGCTGCGTGTCGAATCAAGACGAGGCCCGTCTACGCCCACCTGTACGGCTGCGTGTGCGACTGGATAAATCATGCTCTAGCGCGGCCCCAATACCAAACAACACACCACTAAACACCCAAAAGACTTCCAAAAAGCCGCCGCTTTGATAATTAGCTAAATGCGTCGTCGCGTATTTGAACCAAATGTCAGCCACGTAGAGTGAGAAGGCGGCGGCGGCAATCATGCGCCAGGATTGAGCGAAGCGCCCCCCCCAAAAAGCGAGCAGCAACGTAGTGGCAATAATTAACAGCAGCACATCGCAGACAACGTAAAAGCCATTGACGTAGGGCTTGAGGGGTTTTAACGTTTCCTCTAGCGATAAAGCCCACTCTGGCGGCGGCGCTTTTGTCTCACCAACAGAGACGGAGGACGTTGAACTTCCAGGAGCCATTTCTGGTGCCTTTCTATCAGCAGCGGGGACAGGCGCGACGATGGGTGGTGCAGGCGAGGCAGATGGTTGCGTTGGCTTTGGCTTTGCAACAGAAGCCGCTTTGGGGCTAGCTTTGACAGCAGTTGGCTTTGCCGTTGGTTTTGTGACTGGTTTCGTCGCTGGTGCTGTTTGCGCTGCAACAGGTTGGATCAAGAAAGATTGAGGTGTGCTATCGGCGACTGGCGAGGCTACAAACCATGAAATGACAATGCTCAGCGCCGCAATAACTGCAACCACGCCCCACTGCCAAAGCTCTAGATTCAACCGCCGGGATGCGACGGCAAGCAGAATGCCAACAATAAGAAAGATGTAGGTCAGGATGTAAAAGAAGTCGCCTGGAGACACATCAGCCTCTTGTCCTAAAACCGTTTCCCAGTAGAAGAAAAACAGATTGCCCAGGAAATAAAACAGCATCCCCAACCCAATGCAGAGCCAGACGTTGCGACCGCTTACAATCTGTGGACTACGCCAGTTTCTAAAGCACAGCCAGGCGGCGGTAAAATAGGCAATTTCTTCAAAAACTGTCGTGCCAAGAGAATACCAAAGCGGATGCTCTTGCCCTGGCAGCGTCGCACTGAAAAGCAGGAAAAACAGCAGCGCTAAGACGGCCCAGACAATCTCAGAAAGGACGATCGTCTGGACTGATAACAACGCTTTAGGAGAACTAGATGATTTGTCCAAGGGACTGCCTACCAAACTTCAAGAAGGGTGATGTAGAAGGGGAGCGGCTCAACAGGCACGCTTGCGGCAAGACTCGCATCGTAATCGAAAGGGGCGGCGATGGCTACAAAGCGTGAACATTTCTTAGCTAACGCCACAGCTTACCTAAGGGAGATTGGTTGAGCCAGGCTTGAAAGACCGTGCGATCGTTGCCTGACAGGTCTTGTAAGGTGTCGATCGCCCGTTCTGCAAAGGTAGTATTCCCAAAATAGGCTTTCCCTAAGCGATGGAGTTCTTGCAGGAGCGTATTGAGGTGATGCTCCTGCCAGGGAGGAATTTGCGGCGCATCCAGGGGATCAACCGTGAGCAAATACTTAATCGCCTCTGGCGACTCCGCTTGTGGAAAGCGCCATTGCTTAAACACTTCTGCAATATCTTTCTGAAAAAGACCCGCCTGCCGATTACCCAGCAAATCTTCAATATCGATGTATACAGCTTGTAGCATCAGCAGGGATGCTTTGATGTAAACCGGCGTAGCTGCCGTATCGCCCCCACCGTCTGCATCTGCCGCCAGTTGCTCTAAGCGAATTTTGCCCCAAACACTGTAGCGCTCAGGCTCTTCCAGCAGCACACAAGCTTTGCCCTGGTTGTCAGTGAGATCGCGCCAGAATGTCTTCGCATCTTCCTCTTGGCTTGCATTAAAAACACTCAGCAAACGGAAAGTTTGTCCCTGATACGTAAGAATGGGGATTTGCTGATCCCGTTTTGGGTGCTGAACACTAGTGATCTCAACATCCTGCCTTTTCAGAATAAACATGACGCTGCCAATTAACTCCTGTCGGGACTGGGCGTTTGGGCGGGATGATAGAGCACGATCTCGCCAGTGGTTAAAGGAGGTAGCTCAATAACTGTCAACTACTTTAACGATTGTCAGCTATAGATTCTAAAGTGATGTTAAAGCAAACATACCTTAAGCAATTCCCCATTTTGAGTCACTAATTGACATTCCCTCACGTGACCTCGCCTCAAGTTTTGGGAGGGGCTGTTTTCTGCTTCTAGCTGAGGGCTAATTGCCCTGGGGTGTTTATGGTTAAACTCCTGAAGTTAAAGACATACTGCTTGTAGTGCGTTATCTATTATTTATAAATGGATAGCCTGGCGTAAGGTTTAGTCCTACCAAACGTTACATAAAAGCATCGTACAGCTAGAGTTCAGAGTAGCGCAGAAACCCAAGGTTGAGCATGGTTTATCGTCAACGTCTTAGGACAGTTGTTTCTCACGTGTGCTTGCGGGCTGTAGACAGAGACTTCCTTTGAGGGCTTCGTCTCCAATCGAGCACTCAAACTTCTGAGCAAGCGCAAGGACTTCTTGGTTTATGCTAATGCTATAACAGCACTTATCCTTGGATCCTTAGCTCAGTGGATAGAGCAACCGCCTTCTAAGCGGTCGGCCACAGGTTCAAATCCTGTAGGATCCGCTGGTTTACGTCATTGTCAGATTGAGTAAAGGCTGAACGCAGTAGAAGCGGGTCAGGCTTAGTTCTGGCTATGACGATGACACTGAACTCAGCGACTCAGCGGAGAAAACCTCTCACTAATAGCAGATGCCAGTTAGGAGTAGAGAGCCGACGATCGAATAAGCACGCTAGATAGCGAAAACGGTCCGTTGGATTTAGAGCAAAAGTTGAGCTGCGATGAAGAGTTTAATGCTTCTGGTTCCGTTACTACTGGCGGTCTCAATTCCTGTCCTTGCTCTTTACGCGTACACGCCACCGACTGAGGGTGGGCCTGGATCTTCACGAGGCAGCGGCACCCGTATTCTTTGTCCCATAACATGGGGCGTCATACCTCTGCATGAGACTGCTGTCAGCAGAAGCTAGACAACGTTATTCTTTCTGCTCAATTTAGCTTACCTGTCCTGTTTGTTTGGCTTTTGTTCTTGAGATTCTGTTTCCCGCAAAGCCAGTCTGGCACATAGTTTCGCTTGAGCTAAGTGCGATAGTTCGTGCAATTATGAGGACAGTAATGCAAATTTTATGCAAACCCAGCTATACATTCGTTCACAAACCAGATAAACTTCTCGTTCGTAGGCTTATTGACTTTGTTGAATCGGGATTAATCATGGTTAGATATCGGGCTGCTGTTGCGTTCATATTGACGATGATCGCTGTGATGCTAGTGAGCTTTGGTGGCATTGCAGAGGCAAAAACGCTGTCCTATACCCCCGCACAGGTAGAAGAAATTCAGACGTATGCCGCTGAGGTTTCAGAACTTCGCGATCGCCTGCCTGAGCTTGCTAAGCTGATCCAAGACGAAAACTGGACATTTGCGCGCAACTTCATTCACGGTCCCCTGGGAGAGCTACGCACCAAAATGGCTTACATCTCGCGCAGCTTGGTACCAACTGAGCAGGCAAAAGCCCGTGAACAAGCAAATGAAACCTTTAAAGGTTTCGTCGCGATCGACGCGGCTGCCGAAAAGAAGGATTACAAAGCCGCCATTCGCAATTTTGGTAAAGCGGTCAAAAGTCTGGATGCTTTTCTAGAACTTGTTCCTGGCGCTTAAAGAACCTTATCTGTGAGGAGGGAGCCAGCAAGATTAGATGTCTTGGCAACGGTAAGGCTCCTCCTCAGCCAATAGGGTTTGGTGTCTCCAAAAATCGTGTGCAACGTCTCTTGCTCTGTCGCCAGCGTTTCATGGCCGTTTACAGAGCTTCAAGTGCCTGCTTAAGATCGGCAGTGAGTAATTGAGCGCTCTGCTTCGGTGCTTTCAAGTCGTAAGCAGCCACGTATAGCGGTTGTCCAATGAAAATTTTGACTCGACAACGCCACGGCGCAAGCGGCTTGCTGTAGTACAGCCGAATGGGCACTACTTGAATACCAAGCTTTGGCTGGCTGGCTTCTGCCTGTAACGCGAGTCGTGCCAAACCTGGTTTCAGCCGCTGCACCTGGGTTTCACGAAAAATATTGCCCTCAGGAAAGATCACAAGCGATTCCCGGTTTTGCAGTAGTTCTACGCCATGCCTCAAACTTGCGATCGCCGGACGGCTTGTGTCGATCGGAAACCCACCTAAATGGCGGATAAACCATCCCTGTAGTCCTCTCACCTCATCTGCCGACACCATAAAGCGTAGGTGACGACCCGTCACATCCTGTCCTGCCGCATAAGGAATAAGAACAGCATCCCAACGGGAGCGGTGCGTAGGGGCAAGAATCACTGGCCCCGTCCGAGGTAAGTTTTCGCGCCCAATGACTTCAACTCGTTTGAAGTAAGCAGGCACGACAAGATGACGACCCAAAGGATAAACCAGTGATGCCAACCAGGAAGAGCATTGGGAGTCTGACGGTGGGGCAACAGGGTGACCATGAATGGCGGTTCCTTTCAGCAGGCGCACTGCAAATGAGGCGCTTGACGCAGTTGGCTGCGAAGGGATATCACAATCATCAGAGTGCGAGCTCGCTTGGCAAACTTGCTGCTCGTAGCCAAGTGGACTCACCTGAGTGTCAGAGGCGGCAGGCAGTTGCCCTGCGGTGTAAAACGGTCTAGTCGAATCAAGCGAGTTCATAGCGTACACAGGGCAGACGAGATGCGAAAACAACACGTACATCTACCGTAGAGTGCCCTGAAATTATCGTCGTCTGCTCTAGGGACAGTTTTTAGGGTGGCATGAGAGGAAACGGATGGCTGCGGCGTTGAGCAAACCAGGACTGTAATTGCTGTCGGCACGTCACCTCTAAGATGCCACCCAGCACTGGAAGTCGATGGTTAGAGCAAGCGCCGTCAGGAAGGTTGAGCACCGATCGCACGGCTCCTGCTTTGGGGTCATCGGCTCCATACACTAATTGACCTAACCGTGCTAACACTAAAGCCCCTGCACACATGGGACACGGTTCTAGCGTCACATAGAGAGTGCATTGGGTGAGATGCCAGGAGTTGAGTACCTGCCCTGCGGCTCGTAAAACGAGGATCTCAGCATGAGCAGTAGGGTCGTGATCGCGTTCGCGTCGGTTTTCAGCCTGGGCGATCGCCTGTCCCGCCGCATTGACAATCACTGCCCCAACTGGCACATCCCCAGCATCACCCGCGGCTTGGGCAAGCGCGATCGCCCGCTCCATCCACTGTCGATGTTGCAGGTAGTCTGGATGGTTAAAGGCTTCCGGAACTGACATAGCCGAGACCTGCCAGTCTATAGCGCTGGCTCTATAAGCAGGGGATCTAGTTGCCGCTGCCTGTCTAGTTGATAGAGATCATCACAACCGCCAATGTACCGTCGATTAATAAAAATCTGGGGTACCGATCGACGACCCTCTGCACGTTCAGCCATTTTCGCCCTAGCAGCTTCATCGCCATCAATTTTATATTCTGTAAAATGAACCCCTTTCCACCACAGCAGCAGTTTGGCGCGAATGCAGAACGGGCAAGTCTGCCAGGTGTAGATTTCGACGGTTGCTTTTACTCGTTCGGGATGACGGTTCAGTAGAGAATTGAGTCCTTGAAGCATGGGAGAACTCCACGATCGCGGTGAACAACTAATCAATAAGAGGGGAAGGGTACAACGAGGAGTATGCCGAGTCCAGCGAGGGCAATCGCCAACGAAACCGCTAGCAGTTTGAGGCGCTGCAGCCAGGGATGGCTTGTGGGAGGGCTCTGCTGGGGATTGCGCGATCGTGGCTGGGCAGGCGCAACCAACAGAATGAGGCTACCTAACACCATCAAGCTCCCCAAGATTGCAGTCGTTCCAGCAATCCAGGCAGAAATCAACCAAAGCATTGCATCATCGACGGTTAAAGAAGCTGAACCAGGCACCTTAGCTGAAAAGCGTGTATGCCTCTTAGCTAAGGCAACCTGGACTGAATTAACCCTAATTTTAACGCTAGCAGTACAAGAATCCTCAGCGTGTATCCTATTGAGTGTGCCAATCCAATGCAATTAATTCAGCCAAGTAAGACAGCACTGCTCCAACGCAGGCACTTAGCTAAACATCATAAATTCGGCATTCCACAGCATCGGGGCGCTCGTCGCAATAGCGGTCGAGGCTCGTCTTCTGCTGCAAACGGCGATCAGCAGAAGCAGCCTGTACCTCTTCTACTGCATCCCAAGCCGCAGCACACTCACTGGAAAGATCTCCATTGGTGCTACATGCCGCGCGCGCTTGTTCCAGCATGGACGGTAGCTGCTCTTCGAGGGAGGTGGTGCCGTTTTCTAACGTGTCATTCAACAGCTTAGACATATTGGTTTGAATCTCCTGCTTATGGGGTTGATGTAGCGTTAACCCGTTTACCTGCACGTATGTAGTGAGTGCATAGTTCCAATCTAACGCTGTTTTCCCAGTTTGGTTATGAGGAAACCTGGCTCTTGAGAATGCGGGTAACCGATCAACGACGCTTTTGAAAAGACTTACAGCAGCTCTTGATCGAGTAAGCCACGGTTTGATTGGTGCCGAGGGCCGATGTAGGGTATGGGGTGCGGTGAAGCCAAACGAAACCGGATGCCTGTGTAAAGCAATGAGCGCAGCAAAACTTAACACGCTGAAGCAGCGAGATTCCTATTAAGCGCGTCTCCCCCTTTTGGTAGACTTAAAGACTGAGAACAGCATTTATGAAACCGCGCAAAATCAAGCAGTTGGAGGACTTACTTCGTGGAGAACACGCTCGGTCTAGAGATTATTGAAGTCGTAGAGCAGGCTGCGATCGCATCTGCCCGTTGGATGGGCAAAGGCGAGAAGAACATTGCTGACCAAGTAGCAGTGGAAGCCATGCGCGAACGCATGAACAAGATTTATATGCGGGGACGCATTGTGATCGGAGAGGGCGAGCGGGATGACGCACCGATGCTCTACATCGGCGAAGAAGTCGGTGTTTGTACACAACCAAACGCAAAAGATTTTTGTAATCCCGATGAGTTGATCGAGATTGACATTGCAGTAGACCCTTGCGAAGGCACAAACTTGGTCGCCTATGGACAGCCTGGTTCAATGGCCGTGCTGGCAATCTCCGAAAAAGGCGGGCTTTTTGCCGCACCTGACTTCTACATGAAGAAGTTGGCGGCTCCCGCTGCGGCTAAAGGCAAAGTAGACATTAACAAATCAGCCACTGAAAACCTCAAAATTTTGTCTGAATGCCTGGATCGGTCGATCGAAGAACTGGTGGTTGTCGTGATGAAGCGCGATCGACATGCCGAGCTCATCAAAGAAATTCGGGATGCTGGTGCAAGAGTTTCTCTTATTAGCGATGGAGACGTTGGAGCCGCAATCTCCTGCGGCTTTGCAGGCACAAACATCCATGCGCTCATGGGGATTGGCGCAGCACCCGAAGGTGTAATCTCTGCGGCGGCGATGCGCGCTTTAGGTGGGCATTTCCAGGGACAGCTTATCTATGATCCAGCGATTGTGAAGACGGGTCTCATTGGTGAGAGTAAAGAAGCGAACCTCGATCGTCTGAAGAGCATGAACATCACCGACCCCGATAAAGTCTACGACGCCCATGAACTTGCTTCTGGTGAAACTGTCCTGTTTGCAGGATGTGGCATCACCTCTGGCAATTTAATGGAAGGCGTGCGCTTTTTCGGCGGCGGCGCTAGAACCCAGTCACTGGTTATTTCTAACCAGTCCAACACAGCCCGGTTTGTAGACACTATCCACTTATCTGGACAGCCAAAAGTCGTGCAGTTGCATTAAGTTGTTAGTAATGAGTTGTTAGTTGTTAGACACATTGCTGCTAACAACTAACAACCAAAAGCTAATAACTGGAATTCGGTTCACCACAAAAGAGCGCACTTTTAATAAGATAATTAAGATGAACATTGCCGTTGTAGGGTTAAGCCACAAAACAGCCCCGGTTGACGTTCGAGAAAAACTGAGCATTCCAGAGACCCTTTATGACCGTGCGATCGCGCAGCTTTGCGCTTGCCCACACCTGGAAGAAGTGGCTGTCCTCAGCACCTGTAATCGCCTAGAGATCTATCTAGTCACCAGCGAAACCGAGCAGGGTATCCGCGAAGTCACCCAGTTTTTAGGCGATCACAGTAAGCTTTTTCTCCCTCAGTTACGTCCTCATCTGTTTACTTTGCTGCATCAAGATGCTGTCATGCATTTAATGCGTGTTGCCTCTGGGCTCGATAGCCTGGTGCTGGGCGAAGGACAAATCCTGGCACAGGTCAAGCACTGCCACAAGCTCGGTCAGCAGCATCAGGGCATTGGGCGCATTCTCAATCAACTCTTTAAACAGGCTCTCACCGCAGGCAAACGCGTCCGTACAGAGACTAGTATTGGCACAGGAGCGGTTTCCATTAGTTCTGCGGCAGTGGAATTGGCACAAATCAAAGCCCAAAATTTAGCCGCCTGTCGTGTGGGCATATTGGGCGCAGGTAAGATGTCTCGCCTGCTGGTACAACACTTGTTGTCCAAAGGTGCCGTCAATATTTCAATTTTGAATCGCTCGCTCGAACGCGCCCAAGAGTTAGCCAAGCTCTTTCCAGACGCAGCATTACGCCTACACCCGCTGTCCGACTTATCTACCATACTGGCAAACTCCGACATCGTGTTTACCAGCACAGCCGCCACAGAACCCTTGCTCGATCGCGCCAAACTCGAAATGGTGTTAGATCCCGCACAACCGTTGCTGCTGTTTGATATTGCGGTGCCGCGAAACGTTCACACAGATGTAAACGAATTGCCCCATGTGCAAGCCTTTAACGTGGATGACCTGAAGGCAGTGGTGGCACAAAATCAGGAAAGCCGCCGTCAAATGGCAATGGAAGCAGAGATGCTGCTGGATGAAGAGGTGGATACCTTTGATAGCTGGCTGCGATCGCTCGAAACCGTCTCGACCATCAGCAGCTTGCGTGAAAAAGTGGAAACAATCCGGGCGCAAGAACTTGAAAAAGCCTTGTCGCGTCTGGGCACCGAGTTCGCCGAAAAGCACCAGGAAGTCATCGAAGCGCTCACCCGTGGCATTGTGAACAAAATCTTGCATGACCCAATGGTGCAGTTGCGGGCACAGCAAGATATTGAAGCCAGACGGCAGGCGATGGAAACCCTCACAACCCTGTTTAAGCTTGAATCTACGTCGAATAAGCAGTTTGGCTAAGATGGGGCACTGGGAGGCGGGAGACAGAAGGTAGGAAAGGTATAAAGTCAGAAGGCTAGAATAAACTGGCTGACCCCTGTGATTTCGGCTGGTGAGAAATTTAAGGAAAGGCCAGCGCTGATTTTTTGGAAAAACGGCGATCGTTTGCTTTCGTCGGAAGAGCATTAAGCGATGGCTTGATGCAGGGTTTCAGCCAAGTCCCGCAATCACACTGGCTTCGAGTTATCGGCACTGGCTTCTACTGCCTATGCCGCTTGAAAGTCGCCCAAAATTTTTACTTCTGGCTCCAACTGTAGCGACCATCGCTGCTCGACCTCCTGCTGCACGTGGTGGATCAACCGAAAAATGTCGCTTGCCATCGCATTGCCACAGTTAAGAATGAAGTTTGCGTGCCGCTCCGCTATTTGGGCACCGCCGATCTGGTAGCCTTTGAGGCCAGCCTGCTCAATGAGCCATCCTGCTTTGTGCTGTTCGTTTGGATTACGAAAAACGCTGCCACAGCTAGGTAAGTGATAGGGCTGCGTGCTGCGGCGATGCTGATAGTGCTGATTTGTCAGCCTGGTCAGCTCAGCCGGATCAATCCCTGACTTTAGCTGGAACGTTGCCTGCATCACCAACCAGTTTTTGCCCTGCAACGCTGAAGTGCGATAGCGGTAGCGCAAATCTTGTGGGGTCAGAATTTTTGTTGTACCGTCTGGAAGCAACACATGCGCATTGACGAGGTAGTCTGCCATGCAGCCACCGTGGGCACCTGCGTTCATGACGATCGCGCCGCCCACCGTACCAGGGATGCCCACAGCCCATTCCATACCCTGCAAACCGCGTTCAGCTGCTTGCCATGCCAAGCGGGGTAACGGCTCACCCGCACCGACCGTTACTTGTCCAGACTCTAGGTCAAACAGGCTTTGACGTAAACGACGTGTGCTGATCACTAGACCCGGTAAGCCGCGATCGCTAATCAGCAAATTTGAGCCCGCTCCTAGTAGGGTTACTGGTAACCTGTGAGTCTGTGCCCAGTCAAAGCTTGCCTGTAGCTCTGAAACTTGCTTAGGCGCGACATACCATTGAGCAGGCCCTCCTACTCGAAAGGAGGTTAATGAGGCTAGAGGGACACAGGGTTTGATAAGGCAGTCTGTACCTAACAGGTGCACTGGCTGAGTTGCTGACTGGATGCCGCTTCCAGGAGAGTCAAGGCTTAGCCGCACTGTGTCAGAAAGAGCCACTTTGAGGGGATCGTACGAAAGCGTCATGGTATTAAATCATGGTGTGACCCAACCCGTTAGCGCGGAGTGGGTGCGATGGACTAAGGTCGTCGTTTGGCGCATCACACTAGGCTTGGTTGCACCATGCTTGCGATTGCCCTGGCTCCATGCTTTGATGAAACGCCATAACTTCAGGAATCAGTTGGTTCAGATTCCCAGCCCCCAAAAAGAGGGCGATGTCCCCAGGTACAAGCAGTTGAGTTAAGCGGCGACCGACCGCCTGAAGAGACGGTTGGTAGTCTACTTGAGGATGATAGTTTGCAATTAAATTAGCAACCTGTTGCCCACTGATATTGCCTGGGTTTGCTTCACCAGCACTGTAGATGTCACTGACAATAACCACATCAGCATCGCTAAACGACGTGGCAAAATCTTCTAGAAACGTAAGTGTCCGGCTGTAGCGATGTGGCTGAAAGATAGCGACCACTCGCCGTTTAGAGGATGGAGATGCGCCATAGCTTTGCAAACGTGCTGCTGCCAACGTTGCTCGTAGCTCACTAGGGTGGTGGGCATAGTCATCCACAAACAGGATGCCATTATACTCACCGCGTCGCTCAAACCGTCGTCGTGCCCCTTCAAAGGTGGCGATCGCCTGTGCAATCGTGGCAAACTCTAGTTTCAACGCGCGCCCAACCGCAACGGCTGCGAGGGCATTACTTAGATTATGCTTCCCCAACAGCTTGACATTCAAACGTCCTAGAATGACTCCGCGCTCCCAGACGCGTGCGGTCGTACCATCAGCGCGGCACGTCACACAATCGACCGTATAATCTGCGCCAGAAGCACGATCGAGACTGTAGCTAATGGTAGGCTGAAGTTGATCCCTTACGGTTTGGCAATCGATGCTACCGATCAGCGTTTGACAATGGCTCGCAAAGGTTTTGAAAATAGCAATAACTTCATCCAGATTGCTGTAGTGATCAGGATGATCGAGTTCAATGTTCGTCACGATGCCGATGCTGGCTGCCATCTTCACCAAAGAACCATCCGATTCATCCGCTTCAGCGACTAAATGAGCGCCTTGGCCGAGGCGAGCGTTCCCTTCCCAAGCGTTGACTTCGCCTCCTACTACGATCGTGGGGTCAAGTTCTGCTTGCAACAACATATAACCAATCATGCTGCTGGTCGTTGTTTTACCATGAGTGCCTGCAACGGCAATGCTTTCATACTCTTGCATGAGTCCTGCAAGTACATCCGAGCGATGAAAAATGGGGCAGCCCAGATCGCGTGCTGCTAAATATTCAGCATTGGCTGGATGGATGGCGGTAGAGCAAATGACTTGCGGTAGCGTTTCTTCCACCAGGCTGGTCAGCGATGAAGTTGTTAGCGGTGGGGTTGTCAGCGAGCGTGGCAGCGTGGCTTGCTCTGCTCTTACGGTTGCTGACGCGAAACCGATCGTCGCTGATGGCACTGATTCGCGTGCTAACCGCGTGTTGGCTTGAAAAAACTCTAAATTGCTGGGATCTTGGCTCCAAAATATGTGAGCACCCTCTTCTTGAAGTCGTTGCGTAATCCGACTGAGATGCAAATCAGAACCAGATACGGGTAGTCCACGTTTCGCTAACACATAAGCAAGGGCCGACATCCCAATGCCACCAATGCCGATGAAATGAAATGGTCTACCGCTGAAATCGACGGAATTCAGCATTTTTCTTCCTCACACACCACACCAATGTCTCGCGCTATCATATCAAGGATTATCTTTTCGGGATACAGCTTTCTTATAAATCTCACGGCTTAACAGTGAAGAGGGAATGTTGATGCGTAAGCCTTTCTCCCCAATTGCCACGTCAGCTCAGGCCATGTTTTGGAGCAAACAATCAGCTTCAATGCCTGTGATTGAATGCCTGTGATTGTACTCGCAAAAGACCTGCATGAATCAGGCTTCATACCCATGTTGCAGTTTTATACCGCACTTCTAGGGCCGCTGTAGTCAAGACGATGTCTGACCAGCACTCCGATTTTATAAGCCGCTCTGCACTTGGCTGGGGAGAACTGTGGGTGTTCCTCTTGAGTTAACTACAAGCCCAATGTGATGCATTCCCGATCGCTGCAACAAAAGTCACCAACCGACGCTTGAACCACAGTGTATCAACTGAACCTTGTAGAGATAATGTTGATATATAAGATGCTAAACCTCGTCCATCTTGAGAACTGGAGTTTTTGACACTGAGACGGTAAGCTGAGTTGGAAGGTTAAAGCGGTCGGGCAGATCAAAATGTTGAAAGTGAATCTGGAACGGTGGCAGCACAGCCCTGAAAGATTGCGGGAACAAGCTTTCAGCGCGCATCATGCTCGGACACGAGAACGAGTTTTAGCCCTCTATGAGATCAGTCAGGGCAAAAGTGCGACGCAAATCGGTTGGCAAACTGGGCGTAATCCTCAAACCATCATGGACTGGGTGCATCGATACAATCAAGGGGGGTTGGAGTCTCTGGTGTATCACCGGACTGGCGGACATCCCCCCCTTTGACTCCTGATGTCGAGCAACAACTCGATGACACCATTCGTCAGGCATTAGTCCTGGCGGCAACCCCACCTCAAGAACGTCAAGCTCCTACCCTGCCACGATGGACGTTAAAGCGCTTACTAGTCTGGGTGAAGCAGCAATTTGGCATCGATTGCTGCCGGGACACCTTACGCAAAGTGATGCGGCGGTTGGGCTTTTCTTGGAAGAAAGCCCATAAGTTATTGAACAAAGGCAACCCCCACAAGCGTGCTGCCTTTCTCGAACGGCTTCAGGGACTGCTCGATGAGGCTCTCCATCAACGGTGCTTGCTGGTTTACATCGACGAAGCTCACATCCATCTCGACACCGATGCCGGGTATGGTTGGTCAATTCGAGGTCAGCGGTTTTGGGTCAGTTCCAGTTCGCCTGGGCGTGCCAAGTCTCGTTCTACGGAGTCTACCTATACAACTTGGGACAAGTGCGTGTGTTTGCGTATGACAAGGCAGACCAATTCAATACCATTGATGTCCTCAAGCAATTACGGGTCGAGTTTCCTGAGCGTCCTTTGAAGTTGATTTGGGATGGCGCATCCTATCATCGTGCTCAAACCGTTCAAATTGCTGCCGCTATGCTCGATGTGGCTATCGAGCCTTTACCTGCCTATAGCCCGGACTTTATGCCAGTTGAGCATCTTTGGCAATGGCTCCGCGAGGATGTGACCTATCATGCTTGCTATGCCAATCAAGCCGAGTTGAAGCAACGAGTCGAGCAATTTCAGCAGGAGATTAATGCCAAGTCCCTTGTTCTTGCTGACCGCCTATGGGTGAAGAATCACCTTGACCCCGATGAAGAAAAACTACGGGTTTCGAGTTAGACGAGGTTTACCAACTGATGTGTTGGTTTTACAGCGTGGTTGCTTGAGAGGATACGTCGTGATAAACCATCTTTCATGACTGGGTAAAGCATAGTCAATGAGTCGTTGTGTGAAAGGATGGTACGTAAACACGGTTCAGATGCCTAAGATTGCCGTTTTTGGTGGTACCTTTAACCCAGTTCATTGGGGCCATCTGTTGATTGCCGAAACCGCGATCGATCAATTCCAGCTCGATCGTGTGATCTGGGTACCGACGTTTCGCTCACCTCATAAGGCCCAAGCATTGCTTGCCTTTGACCATCGTCTAGAAATGGTGCAGCGTGCGATCGCTGATCAACCCGCTTTTACGGTATCTGCGATCGAGGGGCAACGGCAGGGGCTTTCGTATGCAAGCGCAACACTCAATACCTTGCAAGCACTGGAACCAGAAGCCCACTGGTACTGGATTATGGGTAATGATGCGTTTCAAAGCCTGCCCAAATGGTATGCCAGCGAGTCTTTAATGGCGCAATGCACCTGGCTGGTCGCACCGCGAAGCGAACTAAACGACATTGACCAGCAGGAAGATGACTTGGGACGAGACCGATTAAGCAGAGATGGCACCAGTTCTGAGCAGTCGATCGCGCTGTGTCAAGCCTCGCAGCCTCCCCTGTCTTTTTCCTCCCAATTACACTGGCATCGATTACAGCTACCGTTGCTTGGCATCTCTTCGACACTGATTCGGCAACGCTGCCAGGAGGGGCACTCGATTCGCTATTTGGTGCCTGAATCTGTGCGTTGCTATATTACACGACAAAACTTGTACCAAATGAGCTAAAATACCTACTCAAGGCTTCAAAGATACAAATAGCAATGTAAGTTCACATCGAGCGCTAAAGTCAGAAATCTTGCCAGCGACGCGATCGTTGGCAGGCGGTAGCTTCAAGACGCGATGACAGTAGAGCGAGTTATTGCACTCGTATCCCTAGAGTCTTATGATCAATTTGACTACCAAGAATCTCTTTAATAGACAGAGGGCAAGACGCAGTGATTAGAGTAGCGATTAACGGATTCGGACGTATCGGACGCAATTTCATGCGGTGCTGGTTAACTCGCGCCAACAGCCAAATAGAAGTAGTTGCCATCAACGACACCTCTGACCCCAAAACCAACGCGCACCTGCTGAGATACGACACGATGTTGGGCACGTTTAATGCTGACATCAGTGCGGATGAAAATACCATCACTGTGAATGGTCACACGATCAAATGTACATCCGATCGTAATCCCGAAAACTTGCCCTGGAAAGATTGGGACATTGACCTCATCATTGAATCCACTGGTGTGTTTGTTAGCAAGGAAGGTGCCTCAAAGCACATCAAAGCGGGCGCTAAAAAAGTTTTGATTACCGCTCCTGGAAAAGGCGACGATGGCACCTTTGTCGTGGGTGTGAACCAGCATGATTACACCCACGAAAACCATTGGGTGATCAGCAACGCAAGCTGCACGACCAATTGCCTCGCACCGATCGCGAAGGTGCTGAACGAGCAATTCGGCATCATCAAGGGTGTGATGACTACTACCCATAGCTATACGGGCGATCAACGCCTGCTGGATGCTAGCCACCGTGATTTGCGTCGGGCAAGAGCGGCGGCCATGAACATTGTGCCGACCTCCACCGGAGCGGCCAAAGCGGTTGCAATGGTGCTGCCTGCGTTGGCTGGCAAGCTGAATGGGATTGCGTTACGTGTTCCCACCCCAAATGTGTCGATCGTCGATCTCGTGGTACAAGTCGAGAAAACAACGTTTGCCGAACAGGTAAACGAAGTACTGAAAGATGCCTCCGAAAACTCACTCAAAGGCATCTTGAAGTATTGCGATTTGCCCCTTGTTTCGAGCGATCACGCTGGTACAGATGAGTCTTCTATTATTGACGCGGCTCTGACGATGGTGATGGGCGGCGATTTGGTGAAAGTGGTCGCTTGGTACGACAACGAATGGGGCTACAGCCAGCGCGTTGTAGACCTCGCCGAGTTAGTGGCTGAGAAGTGGGTCGCTTAGATTCAAGCAGTACGTTCATTTCTGAGATCACTCCCTCGCTGTTCGTGATTGCACCTGATGTGGACATACGAGCATGCGGTTGCGTAGTCATAAGCAGGTTCACCGTTGATTTCACTCTGAACATTCAGGCTGAAGTCAGCGGTGAATCTGTTTGGGTGTTATTTTTGTCTTTGCCCCCTGCCTTTTGCCTTTCGACTTCTACCTTTACCTTCTAGTCTCTGCCTTTTACTTTTTAACTTTTGCCTTCTGCTATATGTCCACGTCAGGTACGACGATCGCCGCGATTGCAACCGCCATTGTGCCTGCTCAGGGCAGCGTTGGCATTGTGCGTCTATCGGGAACTGAGGCAGTCGCGATCGCCCGCGCACTCTTTCACGCGCCCGGTCAACAGGTGTGGGAAAGCCATCACATTCTGTATGGCTATGTACAGCATCCCAAGACGTATCGGGTCGTGGATGAAGTGCTTTTACTGCTCATGCTGGCTCCACGATCGTATACTTGCGAAGATGTGGTGGAGTTTCACTGCCACGGTGGCATGATGCCCGTGCAGCAAGTGTTACAGCTTTGTCTGGAGCAAGGGGCACGACTGGCAGAACCAGGCGAGTTCACGCTCAGAGCGTTTTTAAATGGGCGACTGGATCTCACACAGGTAGAAAGTATTAACGATCTGGTGGGTGCACGATCGCCCCAAGCGGCTCAGACGGCGTTGGCTGGACTCCAAGGCAAGCTGGCTCATCCGATCCGGCACCTTCGCGCTACCTGTCTGGATCTTCTGGCAGAGGTTGAGGCACGCATTGACTTTGAGGAAGATTTGCCACCACTGAATGAAGCGCACATCCAAACGCAACTGGAGCAACTTCTAGCAGACGTGACGCACATTTTGGCAACTGCTGATCGCGGAGCACTCCTGCGTACTGGGCTAAAGGTGGCGATCGTGGGTCGTCCCAATGTGGGCAAATCCAGCCTGCTCAATGCCTGGAGCCGTAGTGATCGCGCGATTGTGACCGAACTTCCCGGCACCACTCGTGACGTAGTGGAATCGCAGTTGGTGGTTGGTGGCATTCCCATTCAGGTGCTGGATACCGCAGGCATCCGTGATACCAACGATCGAGTAGAGAAAATTGGCGTAGAGCGATCGCGCCTTGCGGCCCAAAATGCCGATCTGGTGCTGCTGACGATCGATGCACAAGCAGGCTGGACAGAGGCCGATCAAGCTATCCACGAACAAGTACGCGATCGGCCCCTGATCCTGGTGATCAACAAAATCGATTTGGTTCAGCCTCCCTCCGCTTCCCCACTCCCCACTCCCCACTCCCCACTCCCCACCGTTCCCACTGCCGCCGCTCTCAATCAAGGCATTGATGCCCTAGAAACCGCGATTTTAGAAACGGTTCAACGGGGCACCCTTCGAGCCGCTAACCTTGATATCGCCATTAATCAACGGCAGGCGGCGGCTCTGACACGAGCGAAAGCAGCGCTAGAGCAGGTGCAGAGAACGATCGCCGATCGGCTCCCCCTCGACTTCTGGACAATCGATCTCCGCAGTGCCATTCAAGCACTCGGCGAATTGCTTGGCGAAGACGTGACCGAATCCGTTCTCGATCGCATCTTCAGCCGTTTTTGCATCGGCAAGTAACCATAATTGACCATTGCAAGTTAAGGTCAATGCATATTTTCCCTGAAGCCTCTCTTTGAGCCTCATTCTTTAACGGCCCAGTGTTTACTCGGACAGAGAATGTTGTTCTTGTTTGCTTCGGCAAGGCCGCGCTGCCCTGCTTGCAGTTTAGAGGAGTTGAGGCACGGTTGTGAATCGGCCATGACTCAATCAGCTCAGAGCGGTAACTCCTACTAATAGGAGGTGACTAATACTTCTGTAATTTTCCCGCGTTTTTCTGCATTAGAGTTTATTGCTCTAGAAGCCACGATCGTATAAATCGTAAAGTCTTGATACAGGTCACGCACGAACGGGCAGTCAGAGTTAGAGAGCATCACGTTTACACCACGCTCTGCTAGTTTGACAAATGTATCACGCAGCCGAATTTGATCAGCTTCGGTAAAGGCGTAGCGGTTGTAAGCGGTGAACTTACTGGTGGCGCTGATAGGATGATACGGTGGGTCAAGATAAACAAAATCCTGGCTGCTGTTGGCTTCTTGCAGTACTGCCTCAAAGGAATTTAGCTCAATGTACGTCGATCGCAGAGCGGCTGAAGTGGCATACAGTAACTCAACATCGCAAATCGTTGGATTTTTGTACCGACCAATGGGTACGTTGAATAACCCTTTAGAATTCTCACGGTAAAGCCCGTTAAAACAGGTTTTATTCAGGTAGATTAAGCGTGCTGCTCGTTCCACAGCAGACTCATGCATGCTAGCTCGAACCTGATAGTAATAGTCTGCACAATGGCGATCGCGATGGTCATTCAAGCAAGCAATTAATGACTCAACGTGATCTCTGACGCAACAATAAACATTCACCAACTCTGGATTAATATCCATGAGCCGCGATCGTGACGGCAAGAGGTGAAAAAAAACCGCACCCCCTCCTAAAAACGGCTCGTAGTACGTCGAAAACTGTTTAGGAAAGTGAGGAATGTATTGTTGAATCAGTTGACCTTTGCCGCCAGCCCACTTTAAAAACGGACGGGGATGCAGCCTTAGCGGAAGTCGAGTTTGCATGCACCTATCATAGAGGTGATTCTTCAAGTGGACGCAAGTTTCCGCCTGGTACACTGAATGCAATCGTTTGGCTTCTAAAGTAATACCGATTTGTTTTTCAAAAGCGATACGTGACACGTTTGAAAAGTCAGAAGTTAGAATACATATGCCTCCTGACTTCATCCCAAAGTCCTTGGTCGAAAGTCCAGTAACGTCGAAAGTCCAGTAAAATATAGGAGCAGCACGTTTACTGTGAATCCACGAACGGTATGCCGTTCTCCTTCAAGTCATGCAGAATTTTTGGAATACCGTTTCTAAGTATCCGATCTTCATCACAGGTGTGGTGTTGGGTGTTTTGCTGAATGCGCTCAAGCCGCTTGCCCCGCTGTTGAAGAACCCAGTTACGGCGATCGCGCTCATTAGTTTTTTCATTGCCAGCCTGGTTTTCATCGGCTTGACCTTACGTGCCATGTTGGGACTTGAGGTGGCTTGATTCGCGGTGTGACTGTGATCGACAGTCAGGCGATCACGCATTGCCATGCTCCACAAGTTCGTCAAGCCGCGTACATATTAGAAGGTAGGTTTGTTATGGCTACGAGTCGGCGAGTTGAACGCGTTGCTGAATTGATCAAACGCGAGGTCGGTCAGATGCTGCTTTCCGGCATTAAGGACGATCGAGTCGGCTCAGGCATGGTCAGCGTCACGGATGTGCAAGTGGCAGGCGATTTGCAGCATGCCAAGATTTTCGTCAGCATTTATGGATCGAGCGAAGCCAAAGCTGAAACGATGGCAGGGTTAAAGTCAGCAACGGGCTTTGTGCGTAGCGAACTTGGTCAACGGATTCGCCTGCGTCGTACCCCTGAAGTTGTTTTTCTAGAAGATAGTTCTCTAGAGCGTGGTGACAAAGTGCTTTCGCTACTTAATCGCCTCAGTCAAGAACGGGAGAAGACGGAACAGACAGGTGAGTTTGATGGAAACCAGGCAGAAGTGGAGTAGAGCCATTCGTCTGTAGGGACGTGACATGTCACGTCCCTACAAACGGTTAATTCGCCCCTTCATCCTTCACTGCGATTCCTATGAGATCTCTCTTACCTCACATCGAAGCACTGTCGCTGCAACAGCAAGTGGCGCAAATGGTTGTTGTGCGGGCTTCAGGCTATCTGTTTGACCATCAGATTCAATATCCTGTGTGGGAACCAACCGCTGCAAAACTTCAGCGCTGGATTCAAGATCTAGGTGTAGGCGGAGTGATCTTGCTGGGCGGCAGTGCGGGGGAATTGGCGCTTCGCACACACCAGCTACAGTCCTGGGCAAAAATCCCTTTGTTGATTGCAGCCGATGTAGAAGAAGGGGTTGGACAGCGCTTTGCAGGCGCAACCTGGTTTCCACCGCCGATGGCCCTGGCTGCCGTTGCACAAACCTCACCCGATCGCGCCGAACACTACGCTGAACAGTTGGGACGCACCACCGCACAGGAAGCCCGCGCGATCGGGCTAAATTGGGTGCTGGCCCCGATCGTGGATGTGAACAACAATCCTGACAATCCCGTCATCAATGTGCGGGCGTTTGGCGAAACGTCGGCACTGGCCAGCCAACTTATCACGGCCTTCTTGCATGGCGCACAGCAATATCCTGTACTGACGGCTGCTAAACACTTTCCGGGGCATGGCGACACCGCTGTTGATTCGCACTTGGAGTTGCCCGTCTTACCCCACTCGTTGGAACGGCTGGCTCAGGTCGAAATCCCTCCCTTCAAGGCGGCGATCGCGGCGGGTGTGGATGCAGTCATGAGTGCCCATCTGCAAATTCCAGCCCTTGATCCAACCGCTCCAGCAACGTTATCGTCTCGGATTTTAACGCAGGAGTTACGGCAGGGCTTAGACTTCGACGGTTTAATCGTCACAGATGCCCTAGTGATGGGAGCCATCGCCAACCGTTACGGGGCCAACGAAGCAGCGGTGTTAGCTGTCGAAGCAGGGGCAGACATTTTGCTGATGCCACTCGATCCAGAGGGTGCGATTCAAACCGTCTGTGAGGCAGTAGAATCGGGACGGCTTGCCGCCGATCGCATTCAGTCCTCAGTAGAACGCATTTGGCGGGCGAAATATAAAGTTTGTGCGGTTGTCGAGGATGGCAGCACCTCTCACGATTGGGAAACACGACCTGCGATCGGCGTTGAAGCTCCAACCCTAACGGCGCAGTTAGCGCAACCCCAGACGCACGTTCTTGTGGACAATCTGCTGCGCGATTCAATGCAGATCCACTGTCCTGAGAACTCACGGTTGACTCAAGCACGATGGTCACAGCAACGGCGCAATCTGGTGATTGTGGATGATGTGTTGGCGTGCGAAGGCTTAGGAAGGCAGTGTCCCGCGATCGCCCTGCCCCAAACCTTGGGCTATCAGGTGCAACTGGTTGATCGCCACACGCCCGCGATCGCGCTTGATCCGAACGCGCTAGAGTTTAATGGAAACTGGCAACCAACGCTATTACAACTGTTCATTCGTGGCAACCCCTTTCGCGGTAGTGCGGGATTGACCCAAACCGCGATTGACTGGTTTCACTACTTAGTCGAGACAGACCAACTACTGGCACTTGTCCTCTACGGTAGCCCTTACGTGCTGGATCAGTTTTTGCCAAAGCTACCAGCAGACGTGCCCTATATGTTTACCTACGGACAAATGCCGCAAGCGCAGGCGATCGCGCTAGAGTTCTTAAATCGATCGCCACACGACCCCAATCACTGACTTCTAACTCCTGAATCCTGACTCTCAGATAGCCACTGCAACCCAACCACTAATTACTCACAACCCTATGCCCTGCGAACACTTAAACACACTGACAACGGAAACGATCATCCCGAAAGCTAACTATCCCGTCTTTCGCTGCGAAGAGTGCGTTAAAACCAATAGTCGGTGGGTGCATCTGCGGATTTGTCAGGAATGCGGCAAAATGCTGTGCTGTGATTCTTCTCCCAATCAACACGCAAGCCATCATCATAAAGAAACAGGCCATCCTGTGATTAGTTCAGCCGAAATGGGCGAACAGTGGCTCTGGTGTTTCGTCGATCAAAAAGCCAAGAATTATTAATAGGCGGTTGATATGACAACGCTTGACTCTGCACTCGATACTGTTATGCAGCTTCCTGTAGAGCAGCAAGAGATGCTGGTAGAAATTGTGCGTAAGCGACATATTGAACGTCGCCGCGAAGCGATCGCAAAAGATGCACAGGAATCGATCGCCGCTTTCCATGCAGGTAAATTACAACCGCAACCTGTAGAAACGATTATAAAAGAATTACAGCAGTCGCTAGAAGACCCAGACGAGGAATGAGAGCGCTTGTCCTGACCCCAAAGTTTAAGCGGCCTTCCGCAAGTTTGTGAAACGAGATCAACAGCTCCAACAACGCATCGAAGGGACACTGTTGCAGATGCAGCAAGAAGTGTTTGCACCAAATTTAGGGACACATAAACTAGAAGGTCAATTACAAGGGTTACTTGCTTGCTCCTGTGGCTATGACTGTAGAGTCGTGTTTTTAATTGAGAAAGATAAAGAGACTGGGAGTGAAGCCATTATTCTGCTTGATATCGGAACACACGATGAGATTTATTGAGCTTTCGGTGTTTCCGTCAAATTGGTAGATAGTGAGAATCTAGCGTTGCTGAAATGGAGTAAAGGCACGATCGCGGGAAGGTTTCGGCAGGGAGATCGGTTTCGGCGATCGCTCGTTCAACTGCATTGATGTAACACTCAGCAAAAATCTGCTCTAGATACGGTTTTAAGCTGGGAGAATCTTTCAGTTCATTCTGAATGCGCTGGCGGTGCTCAACGATACTGCCTTTCCAGCTACCGATCCGGCGTTCTGGTTGATACTGCCATTTGAGCAAATGCAGAAGTACAACGACCAAATTACTCGTTAGACTTCTACGTTCACTGCGTCCCATCGCTTCAATTTCATCAATCAGATTTTCCCAATCAACATTGGTGTAGTCCTGCGTTTTCAACTGTTCGGCTGTCGTTTCAATCCACTTTACGAAATCTGTTTCATAAAGATTCTTGCGGCGCTCTTCTAGTTCTGTTGTCATAGCGGTTTCCTCTCAATGTTCCAGTTCAGCGAATGGAAAACTGCTTGTTTCGATCTTAAAACTCCACATCCAGCGGAGCGCGGGGAAAGGGAATCACGTCGCGGATGTTGCCCATGCCCGTGAGGAACTGCACGAGACGCTCGAAGCCCAAACCAAAGCCTGCGTGAGGTACGGTGCCGTAGCGACGGAGATCCAGATACCACCAGTACTCTGCGAGATCCAATCCCTGCTCTTGAATGCGGCGTTCCAGTACGTCTAACCGCTCTTCCCGTTGAGAACCGCCGATGATTTCGCCGATTTTAGGCGCAAGGATGTCCATTGCGCGCACGGTGTTTTCGTCGTCGTTTAGCCGCATGTAGAAGGCTTTGATTTTGGCGGGATAGTCGGTGACGATCGTCGGCTTCTTAAAATGCTCCTCAGCTAGATAGCGTTCGTGTTCCGATTGGAGATCCAAACCCCATTCGACCGGGTATTCAAAGGTCTTGCTGGCTTTTTCGAGAAGCGCGATCGCCTCGGTATAGGTCACGCGGGCAAACTCGTTGTTGATGATGTTATCGGCAGTTGCCAGCACGGAGTTGTCGATCCGCTGGTTGAAGAACTCCATATCTTCGGGGCAGGTTTCCAGCACGTATTGAAAGATGTGCTTGAGGAAGGCTTCTGCCAGATCCATGTCTCCGTCTAAATCGCAAAACGCTATCTCTGGCTCGACCATCCAGAACTCTGCCAGGTGACGAGAGGTGTTGGAGTTTTCGGCGCGAAACGTCGGCCCAAACGTGTAGACGTTGCTGAACGCCATCGCCATGATTTCGGCTTCGAGCTGTCCGCTCACAGTCAGGTAGGCATGTTTACCAAAAAAGTCCTGGCTGAAGTCAACGGCTTTTTTGTCGTCCGTCAGGGGCACTTGCTTCAGGTCAAAGCCTGTCACGGTGAACATTTCGCCTGCCCCTTCGCAGTCGCTAGCACTAATAATGGGGGTATGTACCCACAGAAAGCCTCTTTCCTGAAAGAATTGGTGAATTGCAGTTGAAGCGGCGTTACGGACGCGAAATACGGCGCTGAGGGTGTTGGTACGCGATCGCAAATGCCCAATATCGCGCAAAAATTCAAATGAATGCCGTTTCTTTTGTAAGGGATAGGTTTCTGGATCGGCTTCTCCGTAAACTGCGATCGAGTCCGCTTTGAGTTCTACGCGCTGTCCCTTAGCGGGTGACTCTACTAACACACCCGCAATTTCTACCGATGCACCCGTGCTAAGCCGCTTCATCGTTTCTACGTACCCTGGCGTGTCCTGATTGACAACGACCTGAAGCCCCGCTAAGGAGGAACCATCATTGACTTCAACAAAGCTGAATTCTTTTTGCTCTCGCTTGGTACGCACCCAGCCTTTGATAGTCACAGCTTCGTTGCGCTGTCCGTGGCGGAGGAGATCTACAATGCGTCGAGTCGTAGGCATAAAAGAGAGGGAGTAGGGAGTGGGGTTTAGAGCGCTGAACTTGAGTGTAGCAAAGTGCTTCACCAAGGTTGGATGATCTTAAAGGCTAGGGCGATCGCGGCTTGAGCCAACCGATGTTCAGGCAAATTGCAACAATGGGTTGAACCATGTCTACACTGATTCATCGTCGCGTTGAGGCGGCACGCGCAGGCACTAATCCAACGGTGATTGGTCGTGTGCCGTCGGGTTGGCTGGTTTTAGGGGATGTGCAGTTTTTGCGCGGTTACTCGCTGCTGCTGCCAGATCCGGTGATGCCAGATTTGAATGCGCTGGATGAGCCGGGGCGATCGCAGTTTTTGCACGATATGACCGTCTTAGGCGATGCACTGCTGAAGGTTACAGACGCCTACCGCATCAACTACCAAATTTTGGGCAATCTGGAACCAGCCCTCCACGCCCATGTATTTCCTCGATATTTGACGGAGCCTGAGCCGTACCGCAGCTCGTTGCCACAACTATATGAGCCAGCGTATCGACAGTCCGTTCGGTTTGATGAGGCGCGCGATCGTCCGTTGATGGAGGCGATTAGCAAAGCCGTGCAGCGACGTTTGTGATGTCAGTGGTAGCGGACTAGTAAGATAGCTGAAACGACACAGAGCTTCCAGGTGAGGCACCGGACAATACAGTGTTGCCATGAGCGGGGTGGCGCGATCTCTGACAGCAGCATGCAAGAGTTAGAAGTGAAAAGAAGTGAAGGCTTCAAGACCTCCGTGTGTACTTCATCTAGCTGTAAACCACTTACGTTCTAGCGGTAATCCAGTTCTGTTTGGGTCTTTTCAAAGTTAGAAGGGTCGTAGAGAAATCGGACAATTTCTTCTTCAAGGCGATGAATTAGATACGGCTCAAGCGTGTTGGAGTGTCTAAGGGCCGCCAGGTAGCCATCCACATAGAGGCGCAGGTCGTCAAAACGATAGCCTCGATTCCAGAGTTCAACAACCGCGTCGGTGAGCTTCTGGTAGTAGCGGATAGTGAGAGTGTCCTGCAACATAGGTGGCGTTCGTGTGATGAAGTTAACAGTTAAGACTAGAAGCGGGAAGACTACTTGAGGGTGCTGCAACAGAGGGCAACAATGAGCCCGACCGTTTCAACACCCGTGCTAAACGAAACTGCTATCTGTTTCTTATTTTAACTTTAATGGCTAAAGTTCTTGCTCTTTCTCAGGCTGTAATGCGTAAAAATGCGCAAAACATTTCTGCTGAACTGCAATCGGTTTGCAACACCGCTTGAGGTTGAGGGCAATGTGATCGCCATTTTGAGACGCATCTAGCCTGTCCAAAACTCGCGTTTCTAAAGCGTGAGCGTACAAGCGGCATGATGTTCAATTGCGCAGGGCGTTAAAAAGAGGGTTCCTCGAAAGGCTGAATTGGTAGGGGTAGCACCGATTACAAACCCAGTTCAAAGGCTCTGATAGGTTTATAATCACAATCTTTGAGGAATGCAGCCTCCGTGGGAGCTTTTTGTATTCAAATTGTCGAAGCAAATCCGCATCTGCGATCGCTCCTGGGATGGCATTTGCAGCAGGCAGGGTATTGGGTACACCAAACGGCTGACCTGCATCAAGCGAGGGATGTGTTTCAGCATCGTCAGCCGACGCTAGTCATTCTGGACTCAGAGCTTCCCGATGGCAATGGCATTGAATTTTGCCGTTGGCTGCAACAACAGCAGCAGTCACTCATCTTGATGCTGTCTGCTCGCAGCTCTGAAACAGACATTGTGGAAGGCTTACGGGCAGGAGCCGACGATTACCTCACGAAGCCCTTTGGGATGCAGGAATTTCTCGCCCGCGTAGAAGCGTTGACCCGACGCAGTAAATCGCCTGCGCCACCTGCATCGCTGGATTATGGCGACCTCAAGATTGATCTCGTTCATCGTCGAGTGCGCTTTAAGGGCGATCTGGTTGATTTGACGCCCCAGGAGTTTAGCTTGCTCTACGTCTTAGCTCAGGCGGGGGGCATGCCTTTGAGCCGCCTAGAATTATTACGACGAGCGTGGCCCGATGCGATCGACAATCCTCGCACTGTGGATACTCACGTTTTATCCCTTCGTAAAAAAATTGAAACCGATCCTCGGCAACCCAGCTTAATTCAAACCGTTCGCAACGTGGGCTATCGGTTTAACTTGGAGTTTCTTACATCTGTAGCGGCACAGCCCACCGATTACCCACAGCATCGCAAATCGCTGGCGCGACCGTCGGCAAGGATGATGGTAGGAGAGAGAGGGAGGAGTTAGAGAGGGATTAAGGATGACGAATGAAGGCTAAAGGATGAGGGGTGAGGGCTAAAAGATGAAAGATTAACCCCCCGTGCTTCCCCTGCACCCCTTGCTCCTTCTGCCCTCTGCCTTCTATCCACTCAGCACTAAATTATCTCGATGCACTACGGTTTCTGCACCGGGGTAGCCTAGAATAGCGGCGATCGCGTCCGATTGATGCCCTTTGATCTGCTGGAGTTCGCTACTACGATAGTTGACGATGCCTCTGGCAACTTCTTTACCATCGCGATCGCACAGCAGTACGGCTTCCTGGCTTTGAAATTCACCCTCTACCTGAATAATGCCAGCCGCGAGGAGCGATCGTCCAGCTTTCAGAATTGCTTTGACGGCACCGCCATCTAAATAGAGTTTGCCAGAGGGGACTAAGCCATGCGCAATCCAGCGTTTGCGGGCATTTGCAGGTCGTGGCTGTGGTTCAAACTGAGTGCCGATCGCGTCACCTTGCAGAATCTTTTCCAAATTTTTGGGGAATCGCCCTTCCGTAATCACCGTTCGTACACCCGCACCTGTCGCGATTTGGGCAGCGGCGATTTTTGTCACCATGCCGCCTGTACCCCAACGAGACCCGCGATGCTCCAGGTTAATTTGCAGTTCCTTAAGCTGATCCATGCGGCTAATGTGTGTGATCGGTTCTGCCTTGGGATCGCGGCGTGGATCGGTGGAATAGAGGCGATCAACATCGGTGAGTAGGAAGAGCCAGTCAGCACGCACCAGATTGGCAACGAGTGCCGATAAGGTGTCGTTGTCACCAAACTTGAGTTCGTCTACGGCTACGGTGTCATTTTCGTTGACGATGGGGACAACTCCAAGTTGGAGCAATTGCTGAAAGGTGCGTTCGACGTTGAGGTAGCTGTTGCGCTGCACCAAATCGCTGCGAGTCAGCAAGACTTGGGCGATCGGCTGCTGCAATGAGGTAAAAAAGTCATCGTAGGTGCGAATTAAACGCCCCTGTCCCACAGCCGCTACAGCTTGCTTAAGAGCAATGTCGCGGGGACGCTCCGTCAGCCCAAGGCGAGCACAACCAACCCCGACCGCACCGGAAGAAACCAGAACGACCCGATGCCCTTGCCGTCTCAAGCTGCTTAACACTTCTACCAGGCTGGCGATCGTCGCTAGGGCCAAAAGTCCTGTCTCAGGCTGCGTCAAGCTAGACGTGCCGATTTTGACTACCAGTGTTTGGGGCATTCGTGATCACCTTTTGTGAGCAAGTGATGCCGATTTGCTTTGTCAATGCGATACATAAGATTTCCCTACCTCCAGCATCCCCTTTCATAAGGGGAACTGAAGGGGATCGATTCAGGGCAAAGATCTATCACTATGATTGTTTCAATTGGTATAACGTGTGGACTTGTGAAGGGGGATGGGAAATGGCATCCTTCACCCGTGATTGCTATCAGAATCAGGCAGTTTACAGGCAGCATAACCGCGATCGCTTTAAAATGGCGAAGCGCCAAAACCTTTATTAGCAAGGCTTGGCGCTTCACACATGTATTCACTGGCATTCATCGTTAGAGTCTTTATGTAAGCTGACTCCAGTACTATAATCATCAATTTAGCGCCTGTTTTCGTTGATCCCTGACTGGCTTAAACTTTTCTTAAGATTCTTCTATGCGGTAGATGTTTGATGGGAGCAAGGCATGCTTCCGCTTGGGGATCACTTATCAGGAATAAGGGATGCTCCCAGAGCTTGGGAGAGCCAGACCTCAAACGAATGTATGGGAGACCGCTTGACGGCCTCGTCGGGATTCACCATTGCCTCAACCAGAATGGTAAACATACCTAGACGATTTCCAGCCAACACATCTGTGAACAGACGATCGCCCACCATTGCTACCTGCTCTACAGGTAACGCCATCGCATCAACGGCACGTCTTAGCTTACGGCGAGACGGCTTGCCAGCCCCCGCAATGTAAGGGAGGTCTAACGTCTTAGCAATCCGCTGAATACGCCCTTCGCTGATGTTGTTGCTGACGAGCCACAGTGTTGCGACTTGGCGAATTTCGTTCACCCAAGGCAACAGTTCTGCCGATACTTCAGACATGCGAATTGGCACGAGTGTTTCATCAACATCCAGCACTAGCCCCTTAAGCTGATGCTGTTGCAGCACTTCGGGAGTTAGCTTCAAGATGGGCCCACGCAGGATAAGGTCAGGTTGGAGAAGTTCGCTCCAAGACATAAGCAGTCGGAATAAAGATCATAAGGAGGTAGAAGCAGTGAGGAGTCTGCTTGCTACCAGCAGAAATGGATGGTCAAATCAGCACCCGCTTTCAATCAATGCACGATCCTATTTGGTTAGATTACCCTGCATCGGTTCATTCAATTGGTTTTTCGTTAAGTTTTGCTGGGCTTGGTAGCTTTGCGCTTATCCTGAATTTCTACTTGTGCCGCCTGGTGTTCTGCCAGAGTGCGGCTGAAGACATGAGTACCATCGTACCGCGCAACGAAGTAGAGAAACGCAGTGGTTTCTGGGTTAAGCGCTGCTTTGAAGCTGGCTAAACCAGGGCTGGCGATCGGGGTGGGCGGTAAACCCGTGTTGAGATAGGTATTGTAGGCAGAAGGCGTTCGGACTTGAGCGAGAGTCAGTGGTTGATCGGGTGTTTGCTGAATGCCCAACCCATATTCCACGGTTGGGTCTGCGCCAAGAGGAATTTTTTTGCGGAGTCGATTGAGAAAGACTCCTGCAATGCGAGGGCGTTCGCTGGCGATCACGGCTTCTTTCTCGACGATGCTGGCGAGTGTAACCCATTGGGCAAAGGTCAGGGCGGTTTGTCCTCGTTCCTTTTGATAAAGTGGGAGTGCTACTTGCTCAAAGCGATCGAGCATTTGCTTGAGCACGACTTCAGGCTGTACAGGTGCCCCCGACACGTCGTAAGTATCAGGATAAAGATAGCCTTCTAAAGACCGCTCTCCGGGTGAAGCATGGGTGGGCAGCCAGGCATATTGAGTTGTAGGAAAGGTTTTCGCGGCTGCCAGGAAATCTTGCGCTGAGAAAAAACCCTGTTCCTCAAAATAAGCTGCCATTTGCCGTAGCGACCACCCCTCTGGAATGGTATAGCTCAAACGAACGACATCTCCTGACCAGATTTTGGCGGCAACGGTTGTGAGTGGTTCTGTCTGGGACAGTTGGTACACACCCGCTTTGAAACCACCCTGCGGTTCGTGCAGCATCAACCAGCGTGCCCAGAAATCCCATGCGGTGGCTGAACGAATGACACCCAGAGCCTGCAAATCTCTGCCAATCTCCTGGGCAGACGTGCCCTGTGGTACTCGTAGTTTGACTTTTTTGGTGGGGTTGCCTGCGGCGATCGGTGCGGCATTCGCGGCTGTCCACCAGGCCCAACTACGCCAACCAGCAGCACCGATCGCTGCCAGTAGCAGCAGAACGATGGCACCCCTTACTATGCTGTGTTTTGCTTTCATGCTCTATTGCAGGCTGAATCCGATCGAACGGTCAAAAAAAGCAGTTGTTAGCTGTTGCTGTCGGCTTTTAGCAGCATGACATTTTAACAACTAACAACCAAGCTCTAACAGCAGCTTTACCCGCGTGTTCTTACTCAAACTGGTCAAGCAACTGGTCTTCAATCATGGGCAGCAGCGGCTCAATTTTTTCCAACTCTTCGGGCGAGAGTAGCTGCGGTTGGTTGTCTGCATCAACCCGCGCCAGAATGAAAAATGGGTCAAGTGGCGCGTAAATGCCAAACTCCTGCTCTTCGTAGTAGAAACTTGCTAAGAATTGCAGTTCCTCTTCTTCGCCCTCTGTGTCAGATTCCAGACCAGCCAGGTCGTCTTCCTCGGTGAGATCGGGGAGTTCGCCTTCAACTGTCAGGGTTACAGCCGTGCGCTTCAGCACCAGGTTTTGCTCTTCTAGAACCACTTTGGCGACGGGAAAGAGGACATCAATGTCTTCATCGTCTTCGACTGGGACCGCTTCTTCCTCATCACCATCTTCCTGCCAGGCAATGATTTCGACAGGCGAGTTCACTGGCAGCAACAGCACATACTCTTGCCCTTCTACTTCTAGAGCATGCTCAATGGTGCAGTTAATCGTCCGTCCGGCAGTGTCCGTCAGGGTGACGGTTTCTACATCCATCTCAAGATCCTCTTCATCCATTCCGGACTCTCCACTAAAATCGATCATTTTGCAGGCAATCTACCCACCTCTGCCCGTGACTCAGAAGACGGTAGAATCCAGGGCTTCGGAATCAGCCGCGTCGGGCGTGAGAGATGGTTGAGTGTAAGGTGCCTTGAGGCGGCGCTCATCCAACCATTGTTGCAGAATGAGTGACGCAGCTTTGCGATCGATAAGTCCTTTATGGCGAGAAGGCGAAATCTTTTGTGCGTGAAGCAACTGTTCTGCTTGAAAAGAGGTAAGGCGTTCGTCAACGTATTCCAGTGGTAAATGAAGTGCGGTTGACATGGCCTGAGCAAATTTCTGCACGTGTCGCGCTTGGGTGCCGATCGTGCCGCTCATGGTATACGGCAAACCTACCACCAAAATGGTGACATCGCGCTCAGCGACTAATGCCTGGAGCTGGCTCACCACATGATGAAAGGACAGGCGCTCGATCGTCGTTAAGCCAGTCGCAATCAGCCCTGTTCGATCGCACCCTGCCACTCCAATCCGTTTTTTGCCAACGTCTAAGCCCAACGCAGAGATTTGCATCCTCTGTGCCTCCTCTGGCACCTAACAGCAAGGCCCTTCCTGAGGTGGGTCAGAAAATTCGGCTGGTGTGGGCAAATTTAGTAATGGATTGTTGCTCCGTACCGAGTCATCTGTGTTGCTGGCCTGATGAGGGGGCATACTCACATCTGCCTTTGGATCGGTGGTGGATTGATTCCAGGTACGTAGGAGCGAAATGCGCCCCGGCACAGGCTTACGGGCCGGTTTAAACCCTTGCAGCACTTCAGAAAGCTGGAGCGAGTCAAGCGCCATTGGCAGTTTCGATTCTCGCAGCTTGTGCCACACCGATCGCGACATCATCAGTGTATGAGCGACTCGACTTGCTCCAACCCGCTCCAGATATTCTTCGCGCTCTGGTTGGTAGTCAGAGGAAGCCAGCTCTACGCTTTGGGGTGGCACTTCTTGGGTGATACGCGCCATTTGAGACATCAGTTCAGGGTAGAGCCAGGTGTAGGCAGGGTGAACCGTAAGCTGTGCCTGGTGTGGCTGTGAGCCGTCGCGACAAAGGCGAATTTGAAAGTAGCCGATCGCGGCTTTCCGCTGAGGCTCAAAGACGTATCCACTGACGGCTTCCGCATGGCTAAACCAATTTTTGACTCCACCCATCAGTGAGCTAAACAGGCTCGTTTTGAAATCTAAAACGTGACGATCGAAGACTTGCCGTACCAGGGGAGGCATAGCGGCTGTATCTAGCTGATACAGCAATTGGGCATCCGCATTACTGATAGGTAGAAGGTTGGGCAGGTCGGGTTCGCGCTCAGCAATATCTTGCAGTTGCTCTGGCGCAAGCACCCAGTAGGTCATTTGCGCCAGCGGCTGAAAACCATTCTGCCGATACAGCGCCAGCAGAGCCGTGTCATTAACATCGACTTCCAACAGCCAGGTACGTGCTTCCCAAATCTTTTCAAAGCAGTGTCTTAGAAGCTGGGAACCAACGGTGGCAAGGCTCAGCTTTGGTGGTGCTTTCGATGGTTCGGGGGTTTCTTCTGTAAGCGATTCAATGGTCGGTTCAGCGCTCGGCACGACAGCAACGCGATCGACGCGCCACGTACTGCGAGTGCGGTTGAAGGGCGCAATCCGAATCATGCCGCGCAGTTGGTTGTCCTGGTCTGCCAAGTACGCACCGAAGGTCTGCTGTGATGGTGCCCAAACCAGGCTCAACGCTTTTTTCAACCCATGCAAGGGTTTAAACAATAATGCTTTGGCTGGTTTTTCGACGTTGGTGGTGCCGTGCTCACGATCGCGATCGACATCTGCCTCACAAAGACGTTCGACCGTTTCCAGATCACGATACTGGATCGATCGAATCACAATTGGAGTCGTCTGAGGTAGAACTTGGGTCATCGTGGGTATGGCTGCAACCAGCCGCGCGCAACGTCGAGAACCGGAAGGCTCAATTTACATTCTGGCTCACTTCATATTCTAAAGGGTTTATACACTAAACCGGGTTTTCTAACGTACACAGGCTGAAATTGCAGACAACGCTACAGGCCAGCTATCAGCGGTCAGCGGAGAAGTTTTGAGTTGAACAGCTACCAACCCTCAGCGGGTTTCTAAAAACCAACAACTAATCACTAATAACTTCTCTAGCCTTTTACCTCCTGCCTTGAACCGTTGCTGTCGCTGGCGTTTCTGAGGTTTTGACAGGGCGAATCAACACGACAGGGGTTTGTTCGCTGGCGTTTCCGGCTGGGTTTTTGATCAGGGCTTGCTTGAGAAACGATGTGGTTACGTCTGGAGAAGCCGCCAATATTTTCACGGCTCTCAGGTCGTTGACATCGACGATCGCAGCCGAAAGGCCCGTTTCACGCTTGATTTGATCCACCACTTGCTGCGGGTCTGCTGGCCCCAGGACAATGAACTGGTCATAGGGCGGGATAGTGCCTGTTACATCGTCAATGAGGCGCGCCTGTTCTCCGGCTAGCTGGTAAAAGACACCCGGTTTGCCCAGTACTTTGGCGATCGCGCCGACCGCAAAGGCAACCAGCACGCGCACAGGGCCGACTAAATCAACCAGGGTTTGCAAGCCACAAGCGGTTGCCAAACTGGAGGTGGGTAAAAAGAGGTAGCACAACCGCCGTGCCACCCATCCTGGCTTGATCTCACTGGGATGGCGGAAACGGCCCTGCATCACGGCTAGCGGCGTCTCCCCGATCGTCACAACATCGCCAGGTTGGGCATTTGGCACCACGTAACGCTGCACGACTGCCAATGGGTTATCGAGATGCGTTAGCAGGTGAGTGCGAATGGGCAGCACATCCGCATTGGTCGCGGGTCGCCAGTTTTTAGAATCTTCGGGGCTGGGAAAGGTTAATGGCACAATGACATGACGCACCCTGGGTAGCCGTCCCTGTGGCCCGTAGCTAAAAAAATGGATGCGAATCCAGGCGACTCTCAAAGCGCTCAGGTCTTGCCCTTGAATTTCGACCTGAATTTCGATCGGAGAGGGGTCACGCTTGACGATGTGGCCTTCCCAGTAGCCGTCAGCCCTTGGCTCTGCATCCTTGTAGCGAGGAATAACCTGTGTGCTGGTTGTCATGCCATTGAGGCCAGCGATCGACAGCAGCTTTACGTCTACCCAAATTTCCGGCACCATGACTTCTAGCCGCTGAGTCAGGTTACGAAACTCCAGTTCGCCTACTAGTAAATAGCGCTGCGGTTCGTAGACCTCTAGCTGCCAGTGCCCAGCCGTTAGCTCCAGCTTATTGCCCGGTCGGCGGCGATATTGCACTTCCAGCGCTAGCAGCAACAGAAGTACGATACCAATGACCGCGATCGCAATGCTCCCAAGAATCCCCACAAACGTTTTTTCGCCTAATCACTCTGTTAAAAAGTCTAGTAGGAGTTGGAAGTTTTGCAGCAAGAAGAAGGCAGAAGAAAGGAGGCAGGGGGCAAAAGACAGAAGAAAGGAGTCGGGAGTCGGGAGTCGGCTGATGGCTAACCACTGACCGCTAATTGCTCTTTAACTCAAAACTCAAAACTCAAAACTCTCCCCCTCCTGCTCCCCTTGCCGCCAAAATTTCTTCATCTACTGAAAAATCGATCCCCGCTTTATCTCGTCCAGAGGCGAGATAGTCGGTTTGGTACGAGTCTTTAAGACCTGAGATAAGGTCGTACTGAGGCTGCCAGTGGAGGTCGGTTTGGACTTTTTGAATGGAAGTAAAGAAGTGTTGAGTGCGGAGAGGAAAGGCTTTGCGCTTGCCAAAGTCAAATTGCTTGGGGTCGTAATGAACGATTTTGAGGTCATCGGGCGCTTTGTCAACAGCAATGGCGCAGGCACGGGCCAAACCATCGAAGGTGACGGCACGATCGCCCGATACGTTGTAAACTTGCCCGATCGCGTGAGCCTTACCAAGCACTTGCGTCATGGCTTGCGCTAAATCCTGCACATGTCCAAACTGGGTCAGGTGTTGACCGTGACCTGGAATGGGAATGGGACGATCGCGCACGATGCGATCGAAAAACCAGGCTTCCAGATCGTTGTAGTTTTGAGGCCCGTAGATATAAGTGGGACGAATCGAGGTGAAGGGAACGTCATGCGTGACTAAATACGCTTCTGTCTCATGTTTGCCTTTATGCCGACTTTTGGGATCGATTGGATCGCCTTCAACATGGGGCAATTGATCCGCTTTGAGATACACGCCAGCGGAACTCATGTAGATAACGTGTTCGATTTTGCCTTGGAACAGTTCTATCAGTGGTTGGGTATCACTGAGTTCGCGTCCGTTGTTGTCAAAAATAGCATCAAAAGTTTCACCAGAAAGCGCTGCTTTCAGGTCTTCGGGATGGGTGCGATCGCCATGAAGCTGCTGAATCCCATTTACAGGCGCAGGGTTTTGACCGCGATTAAACAGCACTACCTCGTGGCCCTGTTTCACCAAAAGGCGCGTCAGATACACGCCGATAAACCGGGTGCCGCCCATCATTAAGATTCGCATGTTCTTTACGTCCCGACGGCAACAACACTCCATTCTAAGCGTTCGGCTAAGATACGCACGTCGTCTCCTGTCATGATCGGGCCTGGACGCTCGACCGAACACACAATGCCCCGTCGTTTTTTGGCGACGGACACAAACCGCTGACTCAAGCGAGGCAGATCAGGATACAGCGTTTGGATCACGTCTCCAGGATGACGACAGGGGGCATTTTCGCCTTCACACACTAAGCCGGTGCCGTCTGGTAACAAGAGCCGGGAGCCAGCGGGTAGCTGCGTCAGATGAGGCAACCCGCTGACGAGAAGATTGGCTCCCAACCATTCTGGCAGTAACATGTCCAGCCCTAGCAGTTGAGCGATCTGGTCGCATTCCTCAACGGACACAATGCTGATTTGCCGCCGATTCCGAATTTCGGTGCCGCGTGGATACATGGGTTCTCGTCCCCCTGCTCGACGGGTCAGCCCATAATGGCAATCGCCAGGAATGCCTGCCATGTCTAAATGGACGCGATCAACTCGGCGTGTGACAAACGTTCCTGGTATGTCGGCAAGTAGAACCGATTCAACTGTTGCTGAGACTTTCATGGTGTCTTAATAGGGTAGGCATTGTATTGCTAGCGGCATCGATCGAGCCATTCATTCTCTCTCCAGATGCGGCCGCAAACGGTTAAATCTACTACTCAAGTGGATGTAGTCTGTCAGCATCACCGTCAGACTAGAAGGAGATTTAAGAACATGAGTACTTATGCAACGAAATTTAGCTGCGTCGGCTACGCCAAGTTTATCCCTGTCAGCCTTGATGGAAAGAGAGGTGGTAGAGCCGCGCGATCTGATAGAGCGGGGCGATCGTGCACAAAAGCAAGATCAGTTTGCCCTTTTTACCCTTCCTAACTACGCCGAAGCAGAACAAGCCTTTGTCAAACTGCTTGAGGTAAACAACCTGGATGAGAACCTGGATCAGCATACCCGGTTGCAGACCGTTTTTGAGAGTACAGTGGCAGCAGCCCTGGCAGTTGCTTATAGCGATGAGTATCAATCCGATGCTGCCCATTTGTTTTTGCACCGTATTCTGTATCGCATCAATCGCTTGAAGTTTTTCTGGTATGACGACTTAAACCGCTATACCAACGAGCGATCGCTCTACTTACAGACCATCCGCAATCAGATTGAAGCTGCGTGGCAAGCCTGGGAACTGTCACAGCTAGATGCGGCAAGCCTGAAGCGCCTAAATGTCGTAGAAATATTGCGTGACTGGTCTGCGGCTGACCTAGATCCCGAACTTTCTGATACAGGACGCTATTTTCAGGACGAGATGACTCTGGCAGGTTATCGCAAGATGCTGGAGATTGCGTCGCTGGATGGCTTAGTCGAAGCGAGTCAGCTTTCGCGCACTTTGGGTGGTGTCGCCAACGAAATTCAAAGCGTGATGACGCGCCTGTTAGTAGAAGAATATGGGGTTGGTAAACTAGCACGCAAACACTCGACCCATTTCGCTACCATGTTGTCTGAGTTAGGCATGAGCACCGAGCCAGAAGCCTATTTTGACGCAGTGCCGTGGGAAGTTTTAGCCACTATTAACCACAGCTTTCTCCTGTCTGAGCGCAAGCGTGACTATTTGCGTTACGTCGGCGGGCTACTCCATACGGAAATTTCGGTTCCTGCTGCCTTTAGCCCTTACAGCGCGGCGGCAGAACGACTTGGCCTATCAGCAGAGGCGATGAGCTACTGGACGCTGCATATCAAGGTAGATAAGTTGCATGGCCGCTGGATGCTGGATGAAGTTGCACTGCCTCTGGTTGAGCGCTATCCACACGACGCATGGGAGTTACTACTGGGGTATAAGCAACAGCGGTTTATGGGCGATCGTGCTGGAGAAGCCGTAGCCCGCGCAGCAAAAGTGGCCGATCGAGAAGAATAAAGCGAGAAGAGGGCACAGAGGACGGTGGAGGGGGTGGGGAGTAGGGGAGAGTTTTGAGTAGCGCTTTGCGCCGACAAGCTAGAGAGTTGTGAGTTGCGAATTGTTCCCCTGCTTCTTCTGCTTCTTCTGCCTTCTCCCAATCGCCCCCAACCTTAAACAGCCCTGATAGGATGAAGAGAGATGCACAAACTTAACAAAGCGGCTCATGTCTTCTCTTGGAAATTTGCGTGATCTCTACCAGCAAGTCATTCTAGAACGTTACAAAAAGCCTCGCCATCGTGGCAAGACTGATCCAGTTGATCGCCAACAGCGGGGACACAACCCTTCTTGTGGAGACACGATCGAGTTAACCGTGCAACTTAATGCCACCCACGATCGCATTGAGGATGTCAAATTTGAAGGTGAAGGCTGCGCGATCGCGATGGCATCCGCTGACTTGATGGCAGAAGCTATGCGAGGCCGCACGGTAGCGGAAGCGCTTCAGATGGTGCAGCGTTTTCAAACCATGATGCAAGGTAAAGATGAGTTCCCGTCGGAACTGCGTAAATTGAATGTGATGCAAGGCGTGTCGCAGTTTCCTGTACGAATTAAGTGCGCCACATTAACCTGGCATACTCTCAAGGCCGCATTGGAGACTGCTAACGAAGGCAAGCCGGAGAGCTTTGTGAGCAATGAGAATGAAGACGTTGCCTAGACAGCATCAGGAATGAATTTAAGTGTAGTGACACAAAAGCGCAGAGACCTAAATCTCTGCGCTTTTGCTATGCAAATTGATCAACGGATTAAACCTGTGAGCATGCTAGTACCAGCAAGTGACTCACTAACAGTAGCCTACGAGATTTCAGCCTTTTAGTTCAAATCGAGATCGCACGGTGGGATCACATGCTTTTATTAGCTTGGTCTGGCTAGTTCGGTCTACAGCATAGCGATCGACATCCACAAAGCGTAGCGATCGTCACCAATCACCTCAACATTAAATTAGAGATATTATTGCGAAATGTAAATGTCTGGAAGGCGAGAATCAGCACAGCTAGGATTGTTACGGTTTTTTGCAAACCTGATCGGTGAAAAAGACGTCTTTCAAGCGTAAACCCTGCTTTTGATTTACACATTTTTATAAATACGTACATAACGTAACGAGTGATTTAAGAATGCAGTGATACTATTTAAGTAATTGGATAAGGGGGCATTGGCTCTTCATAAAATGTGTTCTTTGAAGCCAAATTCTAAGGGCTAAGGAGTTGAGACTTATGATTTTTGATGACCTTGATAACATAGAAGTTAAGCCAGAAACTCGTAATCACAGAGGTAGTTTCGTTCAAGAAACATCCTACAAATTGGTCAGTATTGATCGCGCAGGCTGGGCGTTTATTTGCATGAATGATGCCGTCTGCCATTATGTTGATCCTGATAATCTGAAACGTGCAGCAGCGATCGAGTCAGAGAAGGATCTTCTGCAAGCTTAATGCGAGGGCTGACCGTGAATAGGCGTGTCAGATGACTGGTTTTAAACCTAAACCAGTCATCTTTTTTTGCGATTTTTACTAATAGTATTCCTAACCGCACCAGTCCAGAGATGCGGTTCAATGTCGCCGTATGGTTATGTGTTAGCCACTCATGTTTATAATTAATCTGCTAACCAGCCAAGCTTTGCATCTAGCAACCCTGCTCTACAGCCGCCCTAAATCATTCACGAAAAGCTATGGGCGAAAAGTATGGGGTAGTATAAGCATCCAGCGGTCAGCCTGGACTGAAAAGCTGAAAGCTGAAAGCTAATCTAGAGTGACTTTCCCAAACCAAACGGATCGCTATATGAGAGATCGATTGCTTCAGTGGCTGAATGTAGCCTTAATGGTAGATTTATTTCTGGTTCTGTTTAGCTTTCTCTGGCTGGCGGCTGCGGTTGCTGGTCGAGCCGCTAACGTGCCGTTGGGCTTAGATCTCTGGTATAAGCTTTGGGAGCCTGTGTTTACACCCGCGTTGGGTATTTTGATGGCAGGTGCGTTGCTGAGCGGTGTGATTAGCTGGGTGAATAAGCAGTGGCGCGATCGCTCGGCAGACAATCTTTGAGTCGCTTACTACAAAATGTTTGCGATCGCCTGTGATAACGCTGGATATTGATATTGAAAGCCGATCGCCTGAGTCCGTTTTGGCATGACCTGCTGCCCTTCTAGCACCACCTTTGCGCCATCCCCCAACAGCGCTTCCAGGGCAAAGCTTGGGACGGGTAGCCAGGAGGGGCGCTTTAGTACGTCACCTAGCGTCTGGGCCAGTTCAGTCATGCGGACTGGATTGGGAGCGGTTGCATTGTAAACGCCTTCAAACGACCTGTTTGTCAAGGCTTGTAAAATAAGGTTCACCAGATCTTCACGGTGAATCCAGGAAAACCACTGCTTGCCTGTACCAATGGGGCCACCCGCAAACAGCTTGAAGGGGGGAAGCATCTTGGCAAGCGCTCCACCATCCCCTAACACAATGCCGATGCGAACAATCACCAATCGGACTCCCACTTGTGTAACGTTCTGCGCTTCGGCTTCCCATGCCTGACAAACCTGCGCCAAAAAATCATCACCGGGGGCGCTAGTCTCATCAAAGGTTGCGGTTTCACTGGTGCCGTAATAGCCGATCGCAGACGCATTAACTAAAACAGAGGGTTTAGGTGTCGCTTGGACGATCGCCTCAACGAGTTTTTGCGTCCCCACTTTGCGGCTGTCGAGAATGGTCTGCTTGCGTTCGGGTGTCCAACGACTTTCCGCGATCGGCTCTCCCGCTAAGTTCACCACCCCATCACAGCCTGAAAGGGATTGCTGCCAATCTCCAGAAACTTTGGGCGTGTAGCCAACCACTTCAACTGCCGGAAACGCCGTGGCAGGAAACCGTCGCAACGCCTGCTCTGGATTGCGGGTCAGCGCTATGACCTGATGCCCCTCTGCCTGCAAACGCTCGACCAAGCGACCGCCGACAAAGCCAGTTGCACCCGTAATCGCGACTTTCATGCAAAACCTCTCGATGCGATCGTCCGTCAGAGTAAAAGCCAGAAAAGGCTAAAAATGCCACAGTCACCATGTGCCAACGGTAAGCCAGTCAAATCAACAAGCCAGCACCGAAAAGACACAACTTTGAGTATATCGAAGTTCCTGAACCCTTACAGGTCTCTACGGTGAAGCAGAATTGTGTCCTACTCGCGATCGCTCCTCAATTTCCACTACAGTGACATGTAGACCCATTCACGCAATTGACTGCTGCGATGACTGCGCCGCTCTGGTTTTCTACTGTGCCACCGCTCTGGTTGCAAATTGCGATCACTGGAGCCTGGATTGGCTTGCTGGGCTTTTTAGCCGAATGGCTGCATCGCTATACCTCGGTAGAGCCGGAAGTGGTACGTAAGGTGGTACACATTGGTGCAGGGAATGTCATTTTGCTGGCCTGGTGGTTGCAGGTACCTGCCTGGTTGGGCATCAGTGCGTCCATTGTCTTTAGCGCGATCGCCTTTCTCTCCTACCGCTTGCCCATTCTGCCGAGTATCAATGGTATTGGGCGCAAAAGCTTAGGAACTTTTTTCTACGCGGTGAGTATTGGCGTTTTGGTGGCCTGGTTTTGGTCGCAGCAACCGCAGTATGCAGCTTTGGGTGTACTGGTGATGACGTGGGGTGATGGCTTGGCAGCGCTGATTGGGCAACGCTTTGGCAAGCATCCTTATAAACTGTGGGATATGCAAAAAAGCTGGGAAGGGTCACTCACAATGGCGATCGTCAGCGGTCTTGTGAGTCTTCTCATTCTCTTAGCCGTAGAAGGAAACTTCTGGCAGATCTGGAGCATTTCGCTGCTTGTGGCGATCGTTGCCACTGGGTTAGAAGCCTTTTCAAAGTTTGGCGTTGACAATCTCACGGTGCCGCTAGGGAGTGCTATCGTCTGCTTTTTCCTCTGCCAACTGTTGCTGCCAGGGTGACGGATGCCTTCAAGAGAGACTTACGGCCCTCTGCTGCGTACTTCTCAACGATCGTCAGCCTTCTTCTACCTCCTGCCTTCTACCTTCTTTTGCCGTCTGCCCCCCTGAATCAAGGCAAACCTTCGCGCTCCCCATCCTCTGACAAACGTTTATCCTGTTGGGTGAGGTCAGGCTGTGAACGAACATGTCACGATCGGGTGGGTTTGAGTAGCCGGAAACATCCTTATTCAATCTGAAGTCCTGTAGTGTTGGAGTCTTATGATTTTGAAGTCTGGCTGCAAGATTTAAGACCTGTTTCAAGACCTGTAACCACTACACCGATCCTGGTTGTGTTTTCTATCGTAAAGCTATGGCTTCCCCAGTCAAACTGCCCACCCCGACCGCTGTCGAAACGCTGCCTCTCATCTCTCATCCTGATCCGTCGCAGTTGGACAACATCAAGGCTCAATTGGATTTGGTTTTGCTGGCATTAGAGGCTCTGGCTGGCATTGGTTCCGAAGCAATCCTTCAGGCGGCGATCAATCTAAATCTAGAAGCTTTGGTGGCCGATCGAGTGGCTCTGTGGCGGTTGCGCCAGTCCAGCCCGTTACGCAAGGGGCAAGGTGGGCGAAAGAAGCTGGACGTAGAAGAGGCACGCGCTCTAGTGCTGATTAGTTGCCATCTAGCAAAGCAGCAGGCTGAAAAAATCCGTCGTGCAGTGGCTTTGTTAGAGCAAATGGCAGAGCAACAGCGTGAACCCCACCAAACGGCGCTGTTGGGCGATTACCTCGATCGGTTTAACAATATGTATCAGGAGCGTATGGATGAGGGAGAAACTGTGTCGCCTGCGGTGCTGTCAAACCTTGCTCTCAAGCTGTTGATTGATTTGTTGTTCTATAGCGCCACTCACGGCTCTCGGCGACTCTGGCTTGCCCTTATGGATCGATCGAAAGATGGAAGCCATGCATCGATGGCAACGGTTAATCCTTTAAAGGGAGATGGTAAGCGGCAAAAAATCTAGACTGGCACTAGCGGTTACGCCGCGATCGCTCCCGTACAGTCTCTCACGCCATCTTGATGTTCCTCTAGGTTTTCACTCCTTGCATCGTCCCTTCCCCCACTCGCTTGTTCATCTACACGTTGTGTTCATTGCATGTCCCAATCTATCCTGCGACGATACACGCCTCCCACTTGCACGCTAGAGATCATGGCGAAAAACTCGCCGTTGGCTCGCTGGGCAGGGCAGCCTGTGGTAAAGCAACTCCGGTTTCAATTGACGTTGGATGATCCAACCCGACCGCAGGAGCAGTGGATTACGCTGCGTGGCGATCATGGGCAGCTTGAAGCGCTGCATGAAATCGTTTCAACCTACGTGCAGACGTTTTTGGAGCAATCGCACGGTCAGCTTAAGGCTTCTGGGATGCCCTTGTCTGATGCGGCGATCGCAACCCAATCTATGGCAAGGATGGATACCGCCCTTGCAGCCGTTTCATCAGCTTCTCCAGGGCTTTCCTTACGCCCCAAAGGATTCCTGAAGCACGAACTGGCGTTGGGAACGTTGGCAACACCCGAAACGCCCAACATTATTTCCTTAAACGCCCTACAGCTATTTGACCTCGCTAATGCGCTAGATGATTACGCTGCCGATCTGCTGGTATTACCAGAGGGGTTGCAATCACGGCAAGCAGCACCTGCTTTTCTGCGTTGGGGACAGCTAGCGGCGACTGGTCTTATTGTTATTGGGTTATCCGCTTCTGTTGCCAAGCTTATTGATCACAATAAATTAGCCGCCCCTACCGCAAACCAGACGAACGGTGATCAACCAGTAGCGCTTCAGCCTCCAGCGATGCAAAGCCCTCTCCCGTCGATCGCGTCCAATCAAAAATTACCACCCCCCCCACCGCTTGGTTCTACACTTCCTGGCAGTCCAGGGTCACCAGCATTTCCATCTCCGTCTCCTGTAACACCGCTTCCTAAGATTGCTAGCACTAAGACGGGCGGCGCACAGTCCAGTCAGCCTACTCTGACCCTTCCGAATCCATCGCGGACACAGACTGGTAACCAGATTGCGATGGCCCCTCAAAAGAGTAGTCCTTCAACGACAGCGCGATCGGCTCCACCGATGCCAGCGCCACTTGCGATGAAACGAGAGCTTGCCACTGCACCCTCCAGCCAGTCTGCAAGTTTGGAGGGACGAGCCGCCGCAGCCGATCGCGGCCGTCAATCTGAATCGACTACCACAGCCTTTGACACTATTCCACAAATAGCTGAGGCAAGAGAATACCTGCAACAGCGCTGGAGTCCACCTCAGGATTTAACGCAAACTCTAGAATACACGCTCTTTGTCAGCGCAAATGGCACCATTCAACGCACAATGCCTTTGGGACAAGCCGCAGGCGATTACGCCAGTCGCGTCGGCATCCCGTCGGTTGGAGCACCCTTCGTGTCACCTCTCAGCAATGGACGGAACGCCAAAATCCGAGTGGTGCTCAGCCCTGATGGCACGGTAAAAACGTTTTTGGAAGGATACTACTAGTGAAGCTGCTTCAGCAGTTAGCTTTCAGCCGTCAGCCGTCAGTCCATCTAACCTGTGCAATTTTGTTGCATTTGGTGGCTTAGCAAAAAGGCCACAAACAAAAGCAGGATGATGGTTAAACATCCTGCTTACAAAGTCCTTCTAGTACTCGTATGACCTTAAGATGTGGATTTACGTGATTTGAGCTTTTGACGACGGCGATTGCTTGCTACGACAGCCGTATCAACTGGAAAACCCACTAACGGAATGACTTGATACGTGCGCTCTTCCTCTAACCGCTTTAGCTCGGTGTAGTCAACCCAGTGAATACAGTCAACCGGGCACGTGTCGATCGCCTCCTGAAGCAACTCTTCAGAATCACCGTCTTGCCGCACTACGCGCGATCGCCCGTAATCAGGCTCGATGTAAAAGGTGTTACGAGCTACATGAGCGCAGTGCTTGCAGCCAATGCAGGTAATTTCGTCTACGTAAACGCCCTTTTGCCGTAGTGCTCCACCCAGCTCAGGCTCTAGCCCCGATCGCTCTGGTTCATCCCGTAAAAAGCCACCCAATTCAGGCTCCAGGCCTGTGCGAGACGGATCTTGCATCAAACCAGAGTCCAATGGAGCTATTGGATTGGTTGAGTTGGGTGAAGCCGCATCAGTCATTACGCACTCCAGCGCTGCAAGACAAGGCGAATCGAGCCATCTTGTTGCTGCTTCTGCTCAGTGACCTGAAACCCTTTCTGCGCCGTCTCGCTCAACACGGTGTGGTAAGCATAACGCTGGGTCACGCGGCTGAGGAACCGATCAACCGTTAGCTCCTGCCGCCAGTATTGCAAATCAGCCACTAACTCATAGGCGCTGCCGTTCCATCGAAAGCCAATGTCATACCCGTTGTCTTGCTCGATCGCAATCTCGGCTGTTTCAGTGGCCCCACGGTAACCACGGATTGGCTCAGAGCCTGGTTTCCAGGTGATACCTAAGTCGGTCAACGCGGCTTTTAACGACGAAAGGTTGCGAATCTGAGTTTTAATCTGGCTGAAATGTGACATGGTGATTTTAAGGGGATTAAAGACTAGACAGGGAAAAGCTACCACTCGCTAAAGGTGGCTTGATTTTTTGCAAACAACGACTGACCATCTACTTGAGCAAAATATTCAGAGGTTGGCTCTTGGCTGACAACCTGACCTAATTGAGCTTCGATCGCGGCCGTTACTTCAGCACAGGAAGCACCGACAATACCAGTGACAGTTTCCTGCACTCGACCATCGGGGTAAATAATAAATTCGAGCGTTTCCATAGATTTGGTGAGAAGTGAGCGAACGTTTCGATCCTTGAAGCTCAACCGCAGTCAAGACTGAAGCAGATAAACCTCTAACGCCTCATTTAATGGGCTGACTTAAAAGAAAGCTTAAATCATTACAGAGACACAAGTTCTTAAAAGTATGCAGCGCGTTACAGAAGTTAAAATCTGTCTGAAGCAGTGACTCAGATATTTGACAGTTTCGCTTAACTTCCTGTTGCAGTCAAGCTGAAAACGGCAAAGAAATTTGTTTAAAAAAGTTCACAAAAAGCCTGCCAAGCGGTCATTTTGCTGCTTCACCCATGCACGGGTAATCGTCTTGACGCAGAGTAGGCTCAACCGGGAACGATTGAACGGATGAGTGGCAAGACCTTAAATAGTTGGCCTTTAGTTGATTCTGTCTGAGGGGTGAGGCACCGCAGGATCTTTCAGATAGAACAGGTCAGAATGAGGACGATAGGAGACTTGTCCCTATTGTGGTTTAGCTCTCAACGCAACAAAACATGGTGCCCCCTCTTCCCTCAGGAACGGTGCTGCGCCAGCGGTACCTTATTCAGCAGGTTCTCGGTCAGGGCGGGTTTGGTCGCACGTATCTAGCGCTTGATCAGGAACGCTTCAACGAACCCTGTGTCCTTAAAGAATTTATTGTTCCGTATCACGATGGGACGCTGATTGAAAAGTCAAAAATTCTGTTTCACCGCGAAGCCAGCACGCTCTACCAGATTCAGCATCCTCAGATTCCGCGTTTTTGGGCCGCCTTTGAAGATGAGCAGCGCTTCTTCTTAGTGCAAGATTTTGTGGATGGGCAAACCTATCGTCAGCTATTAAGCGATCGTAAGCAAAAGGGGCAGACCTTTTCGGAAACCGAAGCCCTGCATTTTCTCAATCATCTGCTGCCTGTCCTTGCTTCTATTCATAGCCAGGGCATTATTCACCGTGATATTTCGCCCGAAAACGTCATTCTGCAAACGCAGCCAGCCACAACGCTGGAACCCACACAGCCCGCTTCTGAAAGTGGTCTGCCCGTTTTAATTGATTTTGGAGCCGTAAAAGAGGCTACGAGTCACTGGCCCCTGATCTCAACGCCGACGCGGGTGGGGAAGGTGGGCTATGCTCCGCCTGAGCAACTGCAAACCGGGAAGGTGTATCCCAATAGCGACCTGTATGCGCTGGCGGCTACAGCGTTGGTGCTGCTGACGGGACGAGAGCCACAAACGCTTTTAGACAGCCGTACCCTCACCTGGAATTGGGAGCCTTATGCACGGGTGGGTGATGAACTGTCGATGGTACTCCGGCGGCTGTTGGCGGTGTATCCCGGCGATCGCTATCAGTCCGCAGACGAAGTGTTACAAGATCTACAGTCCTTTGGTGCTGCGCCGTTAGAAAGTACGCTGTTGCGATCGCCCTCTCCCCATGCAGCCGAAGCGGATCGTCAGCCAGCCATTGTAAACTTTCTACAGCCCCAGCCCGATCGCGCGGTTCAACCCGTTGAAACGGCTCGCTCTGTCACCTATACATCGCCACCTTCTGACCACCCACGAGAGCCTCGCCAGACGATCGTTACTCACGACGCTATGTTTCCCTGGAAATGGCAGCGCATCGGTGGGCGAGTACGAGCTGGCATTGCGGCCACAGCGCTGGCGGGGCTAGGAGTCGCGTTGCCGATCGTGTGGCAGGTGTGGATGAAAGCGCCCGACAGCACCGGAGATGTTTGGGTTTCTGGTGCCAAACTGCCGCAGTCAGAAGCTTCGCGCATTATTGATTCTCCCGTGACGAACGGCTCGAATTTGGCGATTAAGTCGCCCCCTGACGCTACGGGCACAGAATCCCCTCCAGCTAAAACGAGCCGACCACCGCAACGAATTCAGTTTGCTCGCGGCAAAAGCACCACGGTACTTCAGGGAAGCCTACAGCCATCTGAGGTACAACCCTATGTCCTGCAAGCCTCGCAAGGGCAGATTATGACCGTCACCCTTGAAGGGGCTGAGGCCGTGATGAATGTGCTGCGATCGAACCAGGAAGCGATCGATGCGGCATCTTACCAGACGCGCAGCTGGACGGGACAACTGCCTGCGGACGATCGCTACACCATCCAGGTTTCTGGTACAGGTGCTTACACGTTAGAAATAGCCATTACGCCATTGGTTCGCTCTGCACAGGCAGCGATTCAGCGAGTGACGTTTGCACCTGGCAAAACGGGGACTACAGTCACCGGACAACTGGCACCAAACAAAGTGCAGCGCTATTTGCTTCAAGCCAAACGCGGACAAACGCTAGATGTGAAAGTGCTACAGGGCAATGCTGGTATTAGCGCGATCGCACCCAATGGGCAAAGACTGAGCGGCAGTGCAATCGGCACGAAAAGCTGGCAGGGACGTTTACCTCAAGAAGGTGACTATACCCTTGAAGTTACAGGCAATGCCGCAGGGAGTTACGCGATCGCGCTTGAAGTGCTTTAAATAGGACTTACGCAAACCTCGGAGGGCTTCACCCAGCATCAGGCGTTGTCACCCAATGTCGTCGCTTAAACCTCCGAGGTTTTGGTAAAATGCGGAAGTCCTGTTTATATCAGCTTCTTGCGAACTGCTACTCTTGCCCTCTGCCCCCTCACCCAGTATTCTGCAAAACTTCATTCATTAGTTGCGCCAGTTTGGTAGCTGCTCCTGCTTGTCCTCGTACCTGCCGAAGTTGAGTTTGTATCTGGTTCAGCTTTTCTGGATGGTTGAGCCAGTCTAGAACGATCGCTGTTATGTCTTCGGGTTGCAGGTTGCCAGCCAGTTCAGGCACAATCTCCTTCTTTGCCCACATGTTGGGCCATGCTAACTGCCCCAGCCGTTTTAACGCGAGACGAGTCATGAGGGTTGCAACGCGTCCTCCTACAAGCGGCAGGTTTGCCAGTAGCCCTGGTATGCCATCCCATGTACGAATCTGGTCAATTTGCTGGAGCGGGATCAGCACAAGCATGGGTACCGCCAGTGCGCCTAATTCTGCCGTGTTTGCGCCCACGGTTGTCAGGCAAAGACTGCATTGCGTCAAAATCTCGTAAGCGGGAAATGCTGTCCAGAGTTCGACCTGAAGCCCAGAGCGTGTTTTGAGAAACGGTCGCTCGTTGGGTGCATCTGGCACCGCGAGAGTAGCACCAGACCAACCAAGCTGCTCGATCGCAGGATTCTGCGTAGAGTCAGCAAATGTCGCAAGTGTAGCTAACTCTAGACTAGGTGCGACAGGGATGACAAACCGTGTGGATGGGTTGGCTGCGTAGACCTGTTCTGCGATCGCAAGGCACAGGGGAACACCGAGAGAAAGTTTTGTCGGCTTGGAACCGGGGAGGAGTCCGATGAGGTGATGGGGAGTAGGGCGTGGGGAGTAGGGCGTGGGGAGTGGGGTATAAAGTGTTGAGTGTTGAGTGTTGAGTGTTGAGTGTTGAGTTTCAACGGTCGAATCAAGCTTTTCCCGTTCCCCTGCTTCCTCTGCTTCCCCTTGCGTCTCTGCTTTCCCTGCCTCCCCTGCTTTCCAACGCCCCGCTTCTGCCATTAAATCACCCACAACGGTAAATTTGTGACGGTACTTTGGGGGCACACGGGTCAGAATGCTGTCGCTCATGACTCCAAAGCGATCGATCCAGCGGTGCCAGCGAGCTTCCCATTCGGCATAGATGACGGTGCGGTAACCTAGCCGTTTGCCAATCACGACTGGAAAAAACTGGTCGCCGCCGAGAAAGAGTACTACACCCTGCGATCGCCAATCCCACTTGTCTGCTGTTTGACCCCACAAGAGGAAGGGAAAGAAATGTTCGGCACTCTGGACGCGATCGACTTCTGGGTAACGATGGGCGATCGCGGCTTCCTGCCCACTGGCATTGACACAAGGTGATAGCACCACCGAGATTCTCACTTGCGTGCGATCGTTGCCGCACTGCTGCCGTAACGCTTGTACAACAGGCTTGACCCAGGTTGCTAGTTCTCCAGGGCCGTTGGATAAAATCACAATGTCAACCGCTTGACGCACTCGCTTGTCCTCTCTTAGCCGTTGCTACTCTGGCCGTTACTTCTCTAGCCATTGACTCGATGCTTCTCATTCATGTTGCCTCAGTTCGCATAGCCGCTCTGAATCATGGATGAAACTGTGCGTTGCTGTAAGCGGTCAGTCGTCAGTCTCATTGAAGGTGAAAGCTGACCCTGACCGCTAAAAGCTGATTTATTAAAAGCTAACTCAATAAAAATTGCGCGATCGCTGCTTTGCTAAAGCTGAGGCGATATAGTGAGTTTAATCCCCATATGATGGGAATGCATGCTGTTTAAACTGGGTCAGAGGCACGTTAAAGCGCCCTGATGACGATGAAGCGATGCACCATCTGCCACCAAGACCTTTAGTTGTTGAGGTCTGCCCCCGCATCAACGAGTAGAGCCAACCTCGATGAGCAATTCTACTTCCATCCTGGAAGACCTGCTGCAAACCCTGCCTGAACTCAGAACCCAGCTTTACTTCAAGTCATCCTTGACTGCTCTCTCGCATGCGATGGAAGATCAGGTGCTTGCCGGAGTCGGTAGCTCGTTGGTGATTGCCAGCTTTCAGCGCGAACGGTTTTACCGACAGGAAGCCCATCGCTATTTACGCATTTCTGAACGCGCTGACCAGGTGTATGTTCTAGCCGCACCAGAAACAGATTTTGCGAATCGGTCTGGTCAGTACGAAACGATCGCCTTTGCACCAACGGATGCGCTGGCTCATGAATGGCATCTCGTGGTCATCGGTGCCCGCTATGCCGCCTGTCTAATTTGCCGCGAGAAACAGGTGCCGATCGCCGAAGCAGATTCGACGCAGCTTGCTACCGATCAGGCGCGACGGTTTGAAGGGATCTGGACGTTCGATCGTAAAACGGTTTGTGTGGTCGCAGAACTGCTGCTCGATCGGATTTTAGCGTACCGCCCAGAGTTAGCGACCAAGATTTCTCAGGCGAAAGCGCAGCTTCAGGTGGCACGACGCATCAGTGCCAATAATGCGGATCCCGAACCATTTGCTGAACGGTTAGTTACCTATCTGCAAGCAGGACAGTACAAACTGCTCAAAGCCTATCGCTCGATCGCTGCAAAAGAGCAGAAAGAACGCCTGGTTAATTCCATCACGGCTGCCATTCGGCGATCGTTTGATCCTGAAGAAATTTTTGCGGTAGCTGTGCGAGAACTCGGACAGGCATTGAGGGGTTGCCGTTGTCTAATTTATCGCTGTAAAGAAACCGACCTATCCGTGACCATTCAGCATGAATACCTGGGTGCTGCGGTTGATTCTCTTGTGGGGCAAGCGTGGGTACTGCGTGACAATCCCCTCTTCCAGGCTGTAGTAGAACACCAGGAGCGAGTTTACCTCAACGATGCCCAGGCCGATCCGTGGGTTCTGGAAGACGGACGAACCGTCCTGCCGCCCGGATCGTCGATCGCCCAACCGTCTGCAAGAGAAGCTCAACCCGAATCTCTGGCGCAGCGCTGGACGATCGCCACCTGGCTGATGGTACCCGTCATGCATCAAAACCGTCTTCTGGGCATGGTAGAGCTACATACCTGTGGTGGCACCCTGCATGAATGGACAGAGGCTGAGCTTGGGCTAATTGATGCGATCGCCACTCAAATTGGGGTTGCCCTCATTCAAGCAGAAGCCTATGCCCACCTGGAAGACTTGAACCAACAGCTTGCCGCATTGGATGTCACCCGCAGCAATCTCATCGCTATCACTGGGCACGAACTCCGCACGCCCCTATCAACCATTCAAGTTTGTTTAGAAAGCCTTTCTACCGAACCTGACATGCCTCCAGAACTGCGTCAGATCATGCTCCAATCGGCTCTCTCCGACACTGAACGGATGCGAAAGCTGGTGCAGGACTTTCTTACGCTGTCGCAACTTGAAAGCGGACGGGTACAGTGGCACCTGGAACCGCTGCCGCTGCAAGAATGCGTGGATCTGGCCCTCAGTAGCCTTCGCACCCGCCAGCAGCAAGGGGATCTGCCCGAAATTACGGCTCAAGTGCCAGTAGATCTGCCTCTGGTGCAAACCGATGGTGAATGGCTGGTCGAAGTGCTTTCAAAATTGCTGGACAACGCCTGCAAGTTCACAGACCCCCAAGGACGTGTGGTGGTACAGGCAAATCAAAACGGTGGACAGATGCTCGAAGTGACGGTGGCCGACACGGGGCGCGGCATTGAACCCAATCGTTTGGAAACGGTATTCGATCGCTTCTATCAAGAAGAAGGAGCCTTACGCCGTACCACGGGAGGGACAGGACTGGGACTTGCCATCTGTCGCCAAATTGTCACTGGGTTGGGTGGGCGCATCTGGGCAGAATCTTCTGGTAAAGACCAGGGCAGCCAATTTCACTTCACGGTGCCGATCGTCTGCTCTAAACCAGAGGAAGCATCTCCAAAAAACAGGACAGAGCGAGGTAAAATTCCCCGTGCGCGCAGTCGATGAGAGGCCAAGGCTGAAAGGGATACGATCGTCCCCTGTGGTCTCCTTTGCTTGCACAACACGTCGATTGCTAACAACTGTTACAGATCGTATGAGAGTTTATCGATGGTGACAGACTCAGTGATAGGATTTGCTCAAATATCGAGAGAGAAATCCAATGGCAGAAACTCTTTCTGGACAAGCACCTTTATTCGGCGGTAGTACGGGCGGACTGCTGACCAAAGCTCTTGTTGAAGAAAAATATGCAATCACGTGGACAAGCCCTAAAGAGCAAGTCTTTGAACTGCCCACTGGCGGTGCAGCTGTGATGCGCCAGGGTGAAAACCTGCTGTATCTAGCTCGCAAAGAGCAATGCATTGCGCTGGGTGGTCAGCAACTGCGCGCAAAATTCAAAATCAACGACTATAAAATCTACCGTGTGTATCCTAGCGGAGACATTGAGTACCTCCATCCTAAAGATGGTGTTTTTCCAGAAAAGGTGAATCCTGGCCGTCCTCAAGTGAACAGCGTTGCTCGCAACATCGGCAGCAACCCTGAGCCTGCTAAGTTGAAATTTAGCGGCACTCCAACCTACGAAGCTTAGTTCGCTCTCTTTAGTCATCAAAACAACAACTTAGCGATCGCCTCAGAAATTTAGCTCTGGGGCGATTTTTATTGTTCAGGATTGCAAATTAACTAAGTTGTATAGCATTTATACCAATTTGAATTAAAAATGCGACACATCCTGTAGGGGCAAGGCATTGCCTTGCCCCTACCCACCGATTGATCTGTAGCCGTCATTCTTTAAATCGGTATTACTCGATCGCAAACCGATAGAGGCAATAGAGACAACCCTCAGCGTTCTCTGCGCCTCGGCAGTATTCGACATAATGAATTTTTATTTCTGAGTTGCTACTGTCACCTCCTCCTCAGCGCTTGGGCATAACTAAAAGGTATGACTCAACAAATTTTTGGTGCATGACCTACTGCCTTAAAGTCGCTGATATGCCTGCAACTGAACGTCCACGGGAACGCTTGATTGCACACGGGCCAAAACATCTGGCAACGGCTGAACTACTCGCCATTCTTTTAGCGACAGGACAAGGGCCGGGAAAGCTCTCTGCTGTGGGCCTCGGTCAATACATTCTGCAACACGTTGGACAGCATCAACATGACCCGCTTTCTGCCTTGCGAGAAGTCAGCATTCCAGAGTTAACCGCCATTTCTGGAGTAGGTGAAGCCAAAGCCGCGACGATTCTGGCCGCGATCGAACTTGGTAAACGTGTGTTTCAATCGCGTCCACCCGAACATACGATCGTGGATGACCCCTCCATTGCCGCCGCCGCCCTCAGCCAGGATCTCATGTGGCAACCGCAAGAGCGCTTTGCCATTCTGATGCTAGATGTCAAGCATCGCTTACTGGGAACTCAGGTAATTACGATCGGTACCGCCACCGAGACCCTGGCTCATCCTCGTGATATCTTTCGTGCAGTGCTTAAACAGGGTGCAACGCGCGCGATCGTGGCGCATAATCACCCCTCTGGCAGTGTAGAACCCAGTAACGAAGACATCACGCTGACCCGTCAACTTCTTGCAGGCGCAGAGTTTTTGGGTATCCCCTTACTCGACCATCTCATTTTGGGTAATGGTGATTTTCTCAGCCTACGTCAAACCACCAGCCTGTGGAGTGAGTGCCCTCAAGAGGACTAGAGCGCTTTTAGCTATAACTGGACACAGAATTCTTTACGTGAGAAAATTAAGCGGTTTAGCTAGGTCAAACTTCTTGAATCAGTAATGTTGGTAGATATTCAAAAGCTCAACCTTGGTTCAGATTCCGCAGAACGAGACATTACAGTCGGCTTGTCGGAATATTTCTATCAGAATTCAGCATATCAGAAATTTCTGAACAGCAAAAAGACGATTCTGGTGGGCAATCGAGGCGCTGGTAAAAGTGCAATTTTTAAGTATATTGCATCAACTGAAGCCAAGAAGGGCAATTTAGTTTTAGAACTGTCCCCAGAAGAATACTCTTACGATTTACTTTCAGATTACTTAAAACGTGAAAATGAAGGCTCCTGGGGTAAACAAAGTTCCTATTCTGTTGCGTGGCAGTATCTTTTATATAACTTAATCTTTAATAAGATCGTTGAAAACAAGCGCGGCTTGCTATTGGGGCCTCAACGAGATATTTATAATTATGTCAACGCAAACTCCAGCATGAAAGGGTTGAGCCCGATCGGCGTTTTGGTTAGCTACTTAAAGCAGCTAGAAACGGTCAAGTTCGATGCGCACGAAAGTGTGGTTAAGTCAAAAAATCTGCAAGCGCTTTACAGCTTAGAAGAAATTAAAAATCTGATTCCCAGCCTCAAAAAAGTGTTAGAAAAATCAAGAATGAAGGTCTTGATTGATGAACTTGATAAAGGTTGGGATGATTCTGAAGACGCTAAATACTTTATTGCTGGTTTGTTTCAAGCCACTCAAAAAATTAACCTGATCAGCCCTGACCTGCGCGTGTACGTGTCTATCCGCCAAGAGCTGTTTGATAACATTCCCCAAATTTACGATGATGCCCAAAAGATTAGAGAGGATGTTGAGGTCATCCGTTGGGGTAAAAACGAGTTGCTGGAACTCATTGGGTTAAGAATTGCTCATTCGTTTCCCGAAACGGCCAGATTGGATACTGCAAACCGCTGGAAAACAGTTTTTGCAGCGAAATTAGACTCTAAATTTGAAGATTCAGCAGATTATATTATCGGCAGAACTCAGCTACGCCCTAGAGAACTGCTTCAGTTCTGCAAGCTGTGTGGAGAATACTATGCGGGCAGTAAGAAAATTGATGAATCGGCCATCATGGCAGCCGAAGAAATTTATTCTGAACAAAAGACCAAAGATTTGGCCTCTGAATATCGCTTTCAATATCCTCATCTCTTAGATGTTTTTGAGGTCTTTAGAGGTCGAAACTGCTGCTTTGCAAAAGACGATTTAGATTATTTATTGCTCTCTATGGTCTGTGGTGAAGTGCATGTCGATCGTGCAACCGAATGGGTTTCTGAGATGGACTACCTGGAGCTGAAGAGCCTGCTCTGGCAAATTGGCTTTTTGAAGGCGTGGATACCAAAAGCCACAGGGGATGCAACCAATAAGGGAAGTTATTTAGGACACTATGAGTTACCTACTGTTAATCTAGAGAACATTGAAAAGTTTCGAGTGCATCCTGCGTTTGCCACATTCTTAAGCTTAAAAGGTTAAATGATCAGCTTGTAGTCCGTCGATTGCGTCTAGTGGTCAGCCAAGAGTGATTTGTGGGTTAAAAACGAACAAATATAGGACTTACGCAAAAGCGGCCATCTTTCGCCCCCTAGTCCCCAATTCTGGGGGAATCGAGCCAATTAAACCCCCAATTCTGGGGCTTTATGGGCAAATGCGTAAGTCCTAAAATAATAAGCTTTACTCTATCCCAAGCTCATAAATTGAATGGACTACTAAGGTAAGGATGCGTGAACGCAACGGACGGATGAAACGGAAGTCATCGCAGTTAATACGCCAACTGGAACAAACCGTTCAGTCTATTCCAACCTGGCTGGCGATCGCAGTGACGGTTATTTTCCTGGTGGTGTTAGCGTTGTGGGCTGAGGATGATATACAGCTCCGCTCATGGCAAGACTTGACTTCGCGCGAAACGATCAAAACGGTCTTTGCCCAATCTCAGTCGATCGCCGTTGTCGTCGCGATTATTCTCTATCTCAAAGAAGCGCCCGATCGACGCTCTCAAAAGCATTACGAAGCGTGGCGCGTCATCGACAATGCAGCAGCGGCTAATGTCTCCACCAGTTACGCTCGCCGGATCGCCCTTCAAGATCTCCACAAAGACAGCGTTTCGTTACGAGGCCTGGACGCGGCGGGCGCAAATTTAGCCAGAATTAGGTTACCCAAGGCTGATTTGCAAGAAGCGAATCTCGAAATGGCTAATCTGCAAGAGTCCGATTTACAAGAAGCTGATCTGTCAGCGGCAAACCTATGTGGAGCGAATCTTCAAAAGGCAAACCTGCGCGGAGCCAATCTTCAGGCTGCAAATTTACAAGAAGCGAATCTGCGTGATGCCGATTTGTCTGGGGCCAATTTGCGAGAGACTCATTTACAGAAAGCCAATCTGCGAGGAGCCGAATTATGGCGAGCCGAACTGTGGAACGCTGATTTGGAAGATGCCGACCTTCGCTGGGCCGAGTTTCAGGGGGTTGAACTAAACGGTGCAAGGCTCTGTCGCACAACAATGCCAGATGGAACAGAGCTAAGCCAAGACTGATGCACCTGGTTTGAGAAAACCGATACGGACGTTCATCCTGCCAAAAGTCTGAGGGAATCTGCTAGAATCCTTAGGCTGTCTGGGTTGATGGAGTTAGGACTGTTATTTAGTCCTAAACCTTAAGGGCGATTAGCACAGTGGTAGCGCACTTCCTTCACACGGTTAGCGTTCCTTGCGTAAAATCCCTTAGCAGCGGTACTTACGTCTTTCCCTAAAACAAACGTGTGCGCTAAAGTGTGCGCCAAGGGGAAAGAGATGAGAAAACTAGAGCTTCAAGACCGCAAAGGAAGAATCGGACTTCAGTGGACGGTAGACGGGCAGAGATATAGTCTCTACGGTTTAGGTAATACTGATTCACACTCTGATAAAGCGAAAGCTGAAGCGCTTGTAAGAGCTATCGAAGCAGACATACTAGAGAAATGTTTTGACCCTACGCTAGAGCGTTACAAAGCAGGGCTAAGCAAAGCGGTAAAGAGATTAGGAACTCCTGTAGAAATGTTTGCTAAGTGGGTTGAAGCCCTGAAGGTTAGCGACAAAACTTACAGGGTTCACTATGAGCCAGTGCTGCAAGTTTTAATGAAGCAAGACGTTAGAAGCTTCCACCCTGCTCTTAAGTAGATCAACCAAATTAAGCCTAATATAGAGCGTGTCGATTCAAAGAAGATTTGACTATGCCTGCTCCTGTGTCTGTGACGCTGAGCGAAGAAGAAGACCGGACGTTACGGGAATTGAGTTGTG